>CAOTKV010000051.1 GCA_948530865.1 uncultured Clostridia bacterium | reverse complement strand
AGGAGAAGTAAAAGAGTATCTTAAAATTTTCGAAGAAATAATACCTAAATACATAATTTATAGTAAAAATACAAGCATAATATATGAAGGAGTTCGTAAAAAAATAAAGTTTAAAGATAATGAAGATGCTGTTAATTATGTGGTAGAAGGAAAAGAGGTTAATAAAAAGATCCAAAATATAAAAATAAATGAAAACATAGAGTTTAAATGTACTCCCCTAGTAATGCATATAGTAAATAATGAATTGTATGACTTAGAAGAAGGAAAACAATATTGGAATATAACATCTGGATCTACGGGAAAAATTAAGATTGCAAATGTAAGCACGTCTAAAATTATATTAAATGCTATTGCTTCTAACAGATGTTTTCCGTTAACATCAGAGGATAATTATTGTTGTTTATTTTCGACAGGAATGCATCCACATGAGTTATTTGCTCGTCCGTTAGTTGCAGGTAGTGGAAATGTTTTGCTGCGTTCAAATAGTATAGCACGGTTGGATAGCTATATATTTGAAAAGAAAATTACACAAATGGTCGCTGTACCAGCAATATATAAGATTTTATTACAAATAAAATTGACAAAAGCAAATTGGATAAATGTTAAATATTTATTGAGTGGCGGAGAGGTTACCAATTATTTTATAAGAAAGGAGTTTTTTAAAGCAACAGGAAAAAAAATTATACCTGTATGGGGAAGTACAGAAACATCAGGGTTAGTCTTTTATGTTCCGGAAGATTTGTTATTACAAGAAGATAATTACATAGGAATTCCTCTACCTGAATATAAGGTAAAAGTAGATGATAGAACAAATAGGTTATTAATAAAAGGCTTAGCATGTTTCGATGGATATTGTAATGTTGACAATAATAAGTATTTTACGGAAGATGGCTATTATATGTCAGACGACATTGTGGAACGTAATGAATTTGGTGTTTATCAATATCATGGTCGAATTGATGATATTGTTAAGATCAAAGGGAAAAAAGTCAATCTTTCTTTACTACAGAAAGAATTTGGGAAGTTAGATGGTGTGGTTTTTGTTGAAGTAGTATGTATAGAGATAGAAGATGAAAAGGTATTAGGAATTTTTTGTGTTATGAGAGAGGGGAAAGGATTAAACTGTACAGAGATAAATAAGCAAATAAATGGAAATATACCATATCAACTTATAGATCTAAAAACTATGCCTTTATTGCCATCGAAAAAAGTTGATAGGAAAAAACTCGAAATAATTTTAAAAGATATTTTGACATCTAAGAGAATAGTAAAGGAATGAGAATATATGGGTGAAAATAAATTAAAAGAATTGGATTTATTATTGTATAAAAAGTTTGGGATAAAAATTGAAAATGATCAAAACTTAGGAATTACATTTAGACAGATGGGAATTGATAGTCTGCAGATTGTAGCTTTAGTTAGTGAAATAGAAGAAATGTATAATATTCGGTTTTCTATTGACGATCTTGATCAGATAGATAACTTAAAAAATCTATACGAATGTTTACATATAAAATTAATGGAGAATTAATCATATGTTAAAGTATAATTACAGAATTGCTCAGGAAAATGATATAAGTATATTAGAAAGTATAGGAGTAAAATTTCATTATGCAAAAAGCATAAAAACAGAGTTAATAGGAGACAATACTTTTAATTTTTTATGGATTCTCATGGAAAAAGAGCAATCACTTGTAGGGTATGCACGTTGTAAAAAACTTTATAATTGGTGGATAATGGAGGGACTATACATTAATAATGACATCAATGATATTTGGGCGGCTTACAAGTTGACCCAATATACCATTGAATATTTAAAAAATGTGGGAAAAAGCGGTATACTCTCTTGGACAGATTCGCCTTTATCTGGTAAAGCAAAGATATTTTTAAAAAA
>CAOTKV010000050.1 GCA_948530865.1 uncultured Clostridia bacterium | reverse complement strand
CATTTCTATTTTTTGGTCTAACAGACTTAAAAAATTAGCTATTTTTTCTTGTTCTACAATTGGAGGAATAATAAATTTATAAGTTCCTAATTCATTTCTATTTATTTTTGGCATTCCAGTTCTCATAGAAACTGAGATGGCAAATTTAGTAAATTTTTTGGTTAATAACATATATAAAAGAAATTGAGAGATGAGTAATGAATTATTAGGATTTATAGGATAAGTATCTGCACTACATAATCCAATAAAATTAGGGTAACATACTTTGGCAAAATGTGGATTAATTTTTCCATAGATTACAGAATTTTGATCAAATAAATATTTACTACTAATAAGATTGTCATTTTTAGCTAAATTATATTTTAATAATCTACCAGTTCTTTTTTCAATATTTCCAGGTCCTATATGAGGAAGATTTCTATATTGATTATCATTAGGATTAACCTGTCCATTAGTAATTTTAACTACATCATAAAATTTATAAAATTTCCATTCATCTTTGAATTCTCCAAATCTTAATTTAGGTACTAACAAATTATCACCTTCAATCTGTCCTTAATATTTAACCTTAAAGGTTACAAAATACAAATATACTATATCATAAAAATATCAAGTAGTGAATAATTTAATGGTAATTTTCAGAAAATTTTCTACATATTAAATCAATACATTTCTTCTTTTGAGACATCTGTGGATGAACATATAAATTTAACGTAATATTTACAGTTGCATGTCCAAGTAATTCACTAACTGTTTTATAATCTACTCCTAATTTTATACAATTAGTTGCAAATGTATGTCTAAGTCCATGAAAATTTATCTTTTCAACATTTGATTTTATTAGAACTCGTTCAAAAAATCTTCTATATGTTCTAGGCTCTACCCATTTTTTGGTACACGACAATATATAATCATCTAAATTTGTCTTAAATTTGGATAATTCTTTTGCAAATTCTTTATTTAAAGGTATATCCCTTTCTGCATTATGAGTTTTAGGTTTTGTTATTATGATTTTAGACTTATTAACTTCTTTATCCTTTATATATACTCTTTGAATAGTTTTATTTATATGTAAAATATTATTTTTAAAATCAATATCTTTCCATTGTAGAGCACATAATTCACCTATTCTAATTCCAGAATATAATGTTAATAAAATTCCCAAATTTTTACTAGACTGATTTTGTAATATGTAATTGGTTAATTTATCTTGATTTTGCCTTGAGAGAATATATTTTCTATCATTTATATTAGCCTTAGGATAAATGAAATCAAGATTTAAATTCTGTATTAAATTTTCTTTCATTGCATATTTCAAACTACTTTTTATTATTGCAACAATATCTCTAATAGTTTTATTAGATAATCCACCTAAATTATCTAATCTTCCTGTTTTATATTTATCTAATAAAAATCCTTGAATAATTTTATTATTTATATCCTTTAAATAGTATTTTCCTAAATCTGGTACTATATGATTAAAAATAATATTAGAATAATTAGCATATGTAGATTCTTTAATATAGTCTTTTTTATAGGTTAGCCAATTCCAAATCCAATCTTTATATAATACTTTATTTTTTGCTTTAAATAGCATTCCATTCACCTCCATATATATTATACAGCATTGCTTTCCTGGTATATTAAGGTTAAATATTAAGGACAGATTGAAGGTGATAATTTGTTAGTACCTAAATTAAGATTTGGAGAATTCAAAGATGAATGGAATGAAAATAAATTTAAAAATTTGATTACTTTAAATCGTGGTAGTTCGCCTAGACCAATTCAAAATTATATAACTAAAGATATTAAAGGAATCAATTGGATAAAAATTGGTGATATTGCTGAAAGTGAAAAATATGTTACTAAAACAGAAGAAAAAATAACTATTGAAGGAAGTAAAAAATCTAGACCTGTAAAAATTGGAGAAATTATTTTATCTAATTCTATGAGTTACGGAAAAGCATACATATTGAAAATAGATGGTTGTATACATGATGGTTGGTTTGTTTTAAGAAATTTTGAAAAAACATTTAATAAAGATTATCTTTGTTTTTTACTTAATTCTGAAATTATACAGAAACAATACAGATCTTTAGCAGCGGGTGGAGTTGTTTCTAATATAAGTAGTGAGCTTGTTAATTCTGTAATTATGAAATACCCTAGTAAAAAAGAACAAGAAAAAATAGCTAATTTTTTAAGTCTGTTAGACCAAAAAATAGAAATG
>CAOTKV010000049.1 GCA_948530865.1 uncultured Clostridia bacterium | reverse complement strand
CCATTCATATTGCCAGTTATTATCTGGATTTAAGTTTACTTCAAATTGTGTGTCTGGCAATACAGATTTTACATAATCACTGCAATCTGTACCATCTGGCAATTTTGCAGTTAATTTAACTGTAATTTGTTCTGGTCTTGTTCCTGAACTATTATTATCATCATCCCATAATTTTTCTACCTTAGCAAATGTATGATTGTATACATTTGTAAATTTAGCTTTTACTTCAGTTTTAGCAATTATTGTTCCAGTTTCACCCACTGAAGATATTGCAAAATGTTCAAGAGGAATCGAGTTATCACCTTCATTATGTGGTTCTGTTCTAAGTTCTTTTATAGTATACGTTGTATCTTTTGGTATACCTAAAATAGTTATACTTTCTCCTGGTAAAAGGAAAAATTCTCCATCGTCTGAAGATCCGCCTGCAAGTCCTTTTGAACCTACAAGTCCTTTTCTACCAGAATTTGTTATATAATCATATCTTTTTGGAAGTATTACTCCATCTTCAGAAATCAATGTAATTTCGAAATAATATCTTTGGTTTAAATCTAAATTTGCAACTTTTTTTTCAACTGTTAAATTACCTCTATCTTTATCAGGCGTTGTTTCTGCTATTGGATGAGGCAAGTTAAAATGCATCCAACAAGTTGAACCAGATGCTCCACGTTCTGTATAATATATTGCAAGTGTATGTTTTGTTTTATCTCCTTTTGGAATATAATCCCAAAGATTTGTGTACTCCCCAACGGCCGTATGTACTCCTCCTAAATCGCATATAAGTTTACCATCTAAGTATACCCATAAATCATCGTCACCAAAGAAATAATATTCAAGTGGTCCTTCGTAATCTTCTACCATGTAAAAATCTAATGAAAATTGCATGCCAAAATATCCATTATGATCTTCTTTATCATCGCTGGTAGGAAAAGCAGAACCGGCATCCCATTTACGGTTTTCACTAATAGGGCTATATGCATACCCAAACTTTAAATCATGTCCATCTCCACCAAAAGATGTCACATGATCCATTGGCCAAAAATTATTTGTCCATATATGTTTGTGTATAACCTCTGCACCTTTGTCTAAACCTATTGGGTGTTCCAAAACTGACAAATTACTTAATATTTCTTCACTTTGTGCACCTGCTTCTTTTTCTTCATCAGTAGGATTTTTAAGTACTGAATCCAAAACATATGTATCACCATTACGTGCAAATTTTAAAGACATATTGTCATATACAGTTTTACCTTGTGCCTCACCATTATTAAATAAAAAAGGTGCATTTATACCTGGTGAATAATTTATTAATCTTCTAGTTTCTATTAGGTTATTATTTTCATCTCTTATCTCTTCTATTCTTAAATCTTGTGTTAATCCAAAAGTTGCAATCATATAAGAATGATTCCCATTATAAGTATTCACATTAGCCATATTTAAAGAGTTTTTATAAGTTATATCAAATAATCGTTGTTCCCAAATTAACATTCCTAAATTTGTTCCTGTATTATTATTACCAAAAGCCAATTTAGTTCCAGTTGGAGTATAATTGCCAGTATTAGCAAGATAATTTTCATGCGAATTTATACCAGATTCTTTTGTATGTGTATACCAAACTCTATTATTTGTTTGTGTTGATGTTTCTCTTTTATTAATTTGCTTATCAGCATCATCATCTGTCTCATAAATATATCCATCAGTAATATCATAATCAAAAAATAAAGTTTCGTTTTCATATGAACTATTTTCAGCATCACATACATATCTAACAACAGCTCCATTTTTTAGATGTATTGCATTAGAATTTGTATCAGAGTCATAATCTGTAAAATACATTCCTTTTTCATTTATACTATATACAATCCAATCATTTTTATCTATACTCTCTGCTGATTTTCCATCTTTTAGAATCCATAATTCAGCTAATTTATAATATCCAGCATCTCTTCCATCAAATCTATTTAATTTTTCAATGTTTGTATGCCCATCTATTTCATATTTTTTGCCAGTATAAATTTTTGTTAATTCATTTACATAACTGATTTTTCCTGTCATTTGTCCTTGGTTAGACCCTGTATTTTTAATACTTTGAATTTTTGCATTAACAGGTGAATTTCCTCTTCCTGTACCATTTTTGGGTAAACAAACTTGTCCACCATTCATTTCAGCAGAAGTATCTATAATTGCCAATACATTATCAGGTAACAAATTACTACCAGTATATGCAACATTACCTTTATTTTCAATTGGATTTCCTCTTTCAACTCTTTCAATCCAAGCATAATATTGTGCATTAACTTCTGTTGATAACGCCATATCACTTATTCCACATATATTATACAAATTAATTAGTTTTTCTGCATTTGTAACATATGCACTTAAATCTTTTCCTTCTTTTTTTAATTCTGCATAATATGAATAAACATATTTTACTTGCTCTTTTATTTTTAAATAATATTCTGAATAACCATTATCGTCTCTTGCTTCTTCAAAACTATTTAATTTTTCTAATATTGTGTCAAAATCTGGTAATTCATCTATCATTTGTATAACTGCAAAAATATTTTCTCTATCTTCTTCTGTATATTGTTCTAAATAACAAATTTTTAAATGTTCATGTATCTTCTTGCATACTAATTTTTCTTTTATAAGAGTATCTTTCTCATCATCATCTTCTTCT
>CAOTKV010000048.1 GCA_948530865.1 uncultured Clostridia bacterium | reverse complement strand
GAGGGTTATACCCGCAAAGGAAAAACCACCAGATTGTCTGGTGGTTGCTTTTTTCATATCTTAAAATTCTTTCTTGGATGTTTTGTAGCAAGAATATCTCTTTGCTTTGAAGTAGTCACATGAGTATAAATTTCAGTAATGTTGATAGAGCTATGCCCTAACATTTCCTGAATATATCTAATGTCAACATCTGCCTCTAACAAGGCTGTCGCAAATGTATGTCTGAACATATGTGGCGTAATATGTAGTTCTATTGCAGCAAGTGTAGCATACTTGTTTATCATTCTTCTAACTGCTTGGTCGGACAGCACTCTGCCACTTTGATTTACAAAGAAGTACCCACACGATTTTATCTCAACACGAAAGTCATTTCTATACTTCTTTAAAACACCAATTACTTCTTCATTTCCTATCTGTATTCTTCTTTCCTTGCTGCCTTTCCCATATATCAAAACAATTCCATTTTCTAAATCCACATCACCATTTTTCAATGTACACAGTTCTGATATTCTCATACCAGTAGCAAATAAAAGTTCCACAACAGCAACATCTCTCAATGCATTTCTTTTCTGATAATCCGTTCCGGCATTATCCGTCTGCTTATAAATTGTTCCTAAAAACTTTTCAATTACATTTAATGGTATTGTCTTTGGCAAAATCACAGGCTCTCTAAAGTGTACCTGAATTCTATTGAAAGGATTTCTCTCAATCATTTCTTTGTATTCAAGATAATGAAAGAAAGCCTTTAATGAAGCAATCTTTCTCTTTACTGTTTTAGATTTGAACTTCTGATGCAATTTTCCAATGTAACACTCTAATAAGTCCACAGTAATCTCGGCATCCACCATCTGCTCTAAAAATTGTTTTAAATCAATTCGATATGCTTTCAGTGTCTTTTCATCTAAACGTTTCTGTACCTCACAATACTCTAAATAACGTCTAACATTCCCTTTTAAATTTTCCATAATAAAAATCTCCTTCCATTTTTATTGCTCTATCATACAAGATTTTAGGAGATTTCCACTATCATTAATTATCTTCCACATATTCTATTACTTCTGAAACAGTGCATTTTAGCAGCTTACAAAGCTGGTTTACTGTATTTGTAGAGATACTATTTCCTTTCTTTAACTTGTAATACCCTGTTTAACATTATTGAAAAATTCCAATTTATATGTTATAATCTAAAATACAAACACATCATTGTACTGTACCTCAAATACTTTTTTTATAAAGAGAGTACACTAGAACTCTTCCTTCTAACGTGTTCTCTTTATTTATTTTCAGAAAAGTTTAATTTTTTATGAATCTTGTAAATTATGCCACACATCTAAAAGATTTGTATATGCATCCCAAATATCATCACATAAACTATTACATTTTTTTTGATCGGATATTTCATCAATAATATATGAATCATTTCCATACTCTGATGGTCCACCTTTAAATGCAATTATATATCTAAATTGTTTTATTTTTTCAATTAAAATATTTGTTACTGATTTTAATTCATCATTTTGAATAGTATTTATAGGGCTATTTAAAAAATCTAACAAATTAAAAAGAGGGTCTAAATTTTTTCTTTGAAAGTCCCATCCAAAATCATATTCTGTAAGCATATATTTTGTATTTGGTGTCTTTTCTATTATGTCTATAATTTTACTTATTACTTTACAATCCATTTTACATATTCTATTTTTTTCTGTTGAAGATTTTGTAATTTTTTGATTTGCTTTTTTTTCAGCATTCTCTTTCCATAAATGTAATAATTCTTTTGTATAATAATTTTCATCCCTATCTATCTTAGCTGCATAATTTCTACAAAGCCATATACCATTTGAGATATCAGTTCTCTCTTTTGGTGTCATATGTTTGTCGTATCTTTTTCCTCCTGGTGAAGCAGCACATATATGTGCTGCTTCACCGATATTAATTGATCCATTTTTCCCATTTTTAGCTCCAATTGTTAGCATGTTACAATTTGGATTAGAACATATATATCCAACCCTTGCAGCTAATTCCTTTTTAGTCTTTTCTGAGAAATTATCTCTCATGTTATCATACTCCCTTTTTATACTATTTTGCTTTTAATTATCTAGTATTTATTATTAAATCTAGAAATTCAATAAATATACATTTCAAAATATAGCATAAAACTAGTATTTATTCAATCTAATTTCTAATAAAATATAAGATACTGAAATATAATAAATCTTTTTTTATTTTTGATATAAAGTCATGACTTATTTTATATTCATTACTTATCTCTTTTGCATTTTTCTTCCAATCTAAGAAATTACAAAATCAATGATTACTCTTTCTATTATCCAGCATTAACAAAATGGATGAGAGTCCTCTCTAAAGAGTTTAAATTCATTGAAAAATGGTTTTTCATTTTAGGCTTTATGTACATTACCATCTATGCTATCAACATTCCACAAGGAATATTCTCTACTACTGGATTTGCATTAAACTTATTCCTTACTACTTGGACTGGAATATTCATCCTGTTTATCTTTGCTGTTCCATTTCTTTTCAGTATTCGTAAAGGTTCTCTAAAGACAGTTGTTTGTGGATGTAAAGCAAATAGTATCCATCAATTAGAAAAGAAGTTAACTGCAGTTCCAGATGACAGATATGCAGTTCTTATTAAAAGTGTTTCTCAAACAGAAAACTATCCATTATAATCTAACAATCCTCAGGGCTACCTAAAAGCAGGTAGCCCTTTTTGTGTGAAGAAAACCACGCGATAGTCGCGTGGTTCCAGAAAGCCTACTGGC
>CAOTKV010000047.1 GCA_948530865.1 uncultured Clostridia bacterium | reverse complement strand
GATACATACCAACTTCTGTGCATTCGCCTTCAAAATTTGCTCTTAAATCAGCCATAATGTCTTCACTAGAACCTTTAGCAACTCCAATTACGTGTTCAGAAGCCCATGTCATTTCGCCAATTTGTTCTGTAAATTTGTCAGCACTTGCTTTACAAATTGGACATTGTGCTGGAGCAGAGTCACCTTCGTGTACATAACCACATACGGAACAAACAAATTTTTTCATAATAAAATCCTCCTTAAGTTTTGAATATAAAAGTAATAATATTTATTTAATTATTGTTAAATAATAATTATTATAAATTACATTTTTAATCTTGTCAACCTTTTTTCGTAAAATGATTTCCAATTTTTATTAAAATATGTTAAACTGATGTAAATAGTTTAAATTAGAACTTGCTTTTTAAACCATTTATGTATTTATTAGAAAGGAGAATTATATGATAGATTTTCAAATTGGAAAATATTATTATGGTTTTTATTTAAAAGAATGTGCAGAAATAAAGGATATTCATTCAAATGGCTATTTATTTGAGCATATCCAAAGTGGAGCAAAATTATTCTATATAAAAAATAAAGATGATAATAAAGTTTTTTTTATTTCTTTTAAAACTCCACCATCAGATGATTGTGGTATACCTCATATTTTAGAGCATTCTGTGCTTTGTGGCTCCAGGAAGTATCAAGCAAAAGACCCATTTAATGAATTGGCTAAAGGTTCTCTTAATACTTATTTAAATGCTTTAACTTATGCGGATAAGACAATGTATCCTATTGCTAGTAGAAATGAAAAAGATTTTATGAATATGATGGATGTTTATTTAGATGCTGTTTTTTATCCTCGTATTTATGAAAAGAAAGAAATATTTATGCAAGAAGGATGGCATTATGTTTTAGAAGATAAAAATGCTTCTTTATCAATAAAAGGTGTTGTATATAATGAAATGAAAGGAGCATTGTCTGACCCTGAGAGTATATTAAATAATGCCATATCAAGAAGTCTTTTTCCTTCAACTACGTATAAATTTGAATCTGGTGGTAATCCAGAAAATATTCCCAATTTAATGTATGAAGATTTTTTAGAATTTCATAAAAAATATTATCACCCATCGAATAGTTATATTTATTTATATGGAGATATGAATATTGAGAAACAACTAGAGTGGATTGATAAAGAATATTTAAGTCATTTTGAAAAAAAACATTTTAATTTAGATATTTTATTAGAAAAAGACTTTTCAAAAATGGCATTGTTAGAGGATACTTTTTCTGTTAATACGAAAGAAGAAGAAAAAAGAAATACATTTCTTTCTTACAATATTCGTGTGGGAAAATCAACAAATCCTGTGTTAATATTTGCACTTGATGTATTAAATTATATTTTGTTAGAAACAAATGCTTCTCCTTTAAAAAAGGCTCTAATAGATTTGGGAATTGCAGAAGAGGTAGAAGGATGGTTTGACTCTTCGAGCTATGATATGGTATTTAGTATTATTGCCAAAAAGTCAGAAAGAGAAAATGTGAATATTTTTAAGGAAACAATAGAGAATACATTACAAGAGATTGTTCAAAAAGGATTAGATAAAAAAATGATTGAAGCAACATTAAATAGATGGGAATTTTATTTGAAAGAAGAGGACTTTGGTAATAGGCCGAAGGGATTAGTTTATGGTATGAAATTAATGAAAAGTTGGTTACATGGAAAAAGTCCTATAAAATCATTATATCATTGGGAACAATTTCAAGTAATAAAATCCTCTTTAAATATGGATTTTTTTGAACAATTAATTCAAAAGTTAATACTACAAAATAATAATAAAAGTATAGTAATTGTTTCTCCAGAAAAGGGAAAGCAATCTAAAATAGAATTTAATTTTTCTAAAGAAATGCAGAAAATAAAAAGTAATTTATCTGAAGTAGAAATGGAACAGTTAATTAAAGAAAATAAATTATTACAAAATTATCAATCTGAAGAGGAAAGTGAAGAAATTATAAATCAGATACCATTTTTAAAAATAAGTGAAATTAATAAAAATGTAGACATTCTTCCTACTCAGCATATTTTGGAAAAATATCGTATGATTTTTACACCATTAGAAACAAATGGTATTATTTATTCACAATTACTTTTTGATATTTCCTCTGTTCCAGAAATTTTTTTGCCTTATGTAGGACTTTTAGCTAGTGTTATGGGAAAGTTAGATACGAAACAATATACATTTGAGCAATTACCATTAGAAATCAATTTTTGTACTGGTGGTATTGGTTTAAGTAGTGATATTTATTCTACTTCTAAACAAGATTGTAATTGTTTTATAACAATTAATGGAAAAGTATTGGAAAAAAATATATCAAAATTTTTTGATATTATAAAGTCTATATTATTTGAAACAAAGTTTAATGAAAGGGGGAATTTAAAGAAAATAATAAAATCAGAAAAGGTTAGATTAGAAAATTATCTACGAAATGCACCTCATTTAGCTGGTGTTGTTAGAAGTATGAGCCATATTACTTTAGGCTCTAAAATAAAAGAGGAAGTATCAGGAATTGCGTTTTATCATTTTCTTGCTAAAATAGAAAAAAAAATAGAACAAAATATTGATGAAGTGATTTCAAAATTACAAGAAGTATATTCTTATATATTTACAAAACAAAATCTTTTTGTTGCTGTTAGTTGTGAAAATTCTAGTTTATATAGTTATAAATTAGAGATACAAAAAATATATGATACTCTTTTAGATAAATCTGTCAATAAACAAAATTATCAATTTTTATTTCAGAGTACAAAAGAGGGATTAATTAGTTCTTCAAAAGTACAATATAATATTCAATCTGGTAATTTAATGGATTATGGTTATGTTTATAATGGTGAATTATCTGTATTAAAAACAATATTAGATTTAGAATATTTATGGAATGTTGTGCGTGTGCAGGGAGGAGCATATGGATGTTATAGTCGTTTTTTAAGAAATGGTAGTATTTACTTTTATTCTTATAGAGATCCTAATATAGATAGAACATATTTTGCATATAAAAATGTAGTATCTTTTTTAGAAGAATTCTGTAAAACAAATGTAGATTTAACAAAATATATTTTAGGGACTATTAATGTTATGGATAAGCCTTTTAATAATTCAGAAAAAGCAGATTTAGCTATAGCTAGATATTTAAACGGTGTTACTTCAGAAATTCAACAAAAAGAACGAGATGAAGTTTTAGCAACTACAACTAAAAAATTACAAGTGTATGTTCCTTTGCTAGAAAAAATAGTTAAGAAACAAAATATTTGTACAATTGGAAATGAAAATGCTATATATTCACAAACTCAATTATTTTCACAAATAATGCCATATATACCTTCAATATAATTGATTTTGTAGAAAATACTGTTTTTATTGCTTTTTTGTGTAAATTATGATATAAATAAAAGTAGGGATATGGT
>CAOTKV010000046.1 GCA_948530865.1 uncultured Clostridia bacterium | reverse complement strand
AATGTAGGATCTTCTTCACTATCTGCTGTAACTTCAATGTTAACTGTAGATTGTCTTGTATTGCCTGCTTTTGTGACTTCATCAAAACCAGTCATGGCAAATACTTGTGTAATGGATAACAATGAAGTAACTGCTATCATCTGTAATGCAACTAGTTTTTTATGTAATTTGTGTTTCATATCATAACCTGCCTTTCTGTCTAAAATATAGAAAATTTTGAAAAGAAAAAAAAGGGGTACTCAAAAATGAAGTACCCCCAGTATTTAATTGTTTTGCTCAATTTGTCTCTTTTTTATGCAGTAAAAAATTGAACCAATTTGATGTGTAGTATAATCCCATACAATATACAATATAACTTGTAATGAAAATTTTATTTATTTTTCTTTGTTTGAGCATTCCATTAAATCAAACAGGAATTCAATTGTAACAGCAACTAATTCCAATATGTCGAAAAAAATCATAAAGCCATCTCCCTTCTTGCATCGTATTTTGATAAAATGGTAACAATTAAATACTTTAGAATAAGTTGATTAGAAATGTTCTTTGTGTGTTTATTTCGTGACATAAAAATAAGTGTCAACGTGATTGCTATTGTTTCATAACATTACATCAACTATTTTCTTATTCATCAATAGGGAGTGTCATGAGAGAAATACGATTTTCAATTCTCTTTAGGAACTTTATATTTATGTTTGTAGTATAGGAAAAGACTTGCAGTAAGTATAAAATTTAATGTTACTCCCATTAACATTACCGTATTGACTGCATAAATGCTCTCAATAGAAGAACCTAAAATTCTAATTAGGACAGATATCAATGCGATGGCAGTTAATTCTCTGTATGCACCTAATGCATTTAAAAGAGAAGATATGGCGTAATGAGGAGTGTACAGTATCATTCCAATTAGGTCGAAAGTCATATTGAAATACTGTACTCCCATTAGCAGTTGTAGCTGTACCTTGTTCCTATAAAATATTAAATCAAAAAAATAATTATCTAAATTTTTTAATTTTAACATAAAAAATGAGTTATTGGTTTACAAACAATAACTCATCATAAAAATTTTACTTGTTATCTTTCATTTGATCGTATAAAGTATATAGGTATAAAAGGCACAATTCAACATTTATTCTATTAATAAATGGATTTATTATGTATTGACGTATGTTATATTCTACATTGTTAATAGTTTTTTTATTATTAGTATTAACAAATTTTTTATTATATGTTGACAATGATAAAATTGCTTGAATTAAGACATCATTTGATTCTTTTATCGTAATTTTGTAGCAAGCGATAGAACCTTTTAATTCATTATTTTCATTTACAACATCTTCTCCATCTTTAATATAACTTTCTTGTTTTCTCGCGTCTTCTTTACTATTAAAAAACAAGAAAGGCTTTGTTGAATTTAATAATTTAGAAAAAGTTGTTTTTCTATCATCTTTTAATTCTTGAATCGTTAATCCTTTTTCGGAAAAGATACTATCTGATTGTTTCCAAACACTGCCATCACCTTCTAAAGGAAAATTATAAAATAAGCTTATATATAATTCATCCTTTTCTATAGTATACTCTTCTTATGATAATAATTCACATAAACAATCATTCATTTTTTCAGTTATATATTTTAATTGATTACAAGGATTACTAATTATTTTAGGAAACTCTTTTGTTTTATTCTTTTTTATTTTCCATAATTCTTTTTTTAAAGTAACAAATTTATATTTACAAATTTTGTTTATTTCTGTATCTATTTTTTCCAAAACAAATAATTTTCTTTTATTTGTATCTGAATTTAATTCAGAATACTCATAATATCTTTGTGCTATTGTGATGAAAAAGGTAATAATAATAATTACTATTGTACATACCAATCCTCTAGTTGTGAATTGATTTTTGCCATTTGAATTAAGAATAATTAGTTTAAACTTTTCACCCAAAAAATTCAAAAATAATGAAAACCAAACACTAGCAGTAGTTAAAAAAAAAGAAAATATAAACCACTGACTTTGAATCCACTTATGAAATTTTATAAGAAATTCTTTAAATTTTTGTACCATAGCTTATAGTTTTTTGACACCTAAAATACATACATTTTCTTTAGGAATCTTTGTCTCCTTTTTATATTTTTGAGAACTTAAAATATTCTTAAATACAACTTTTAATATCAATATTTCTTTTATCATTTTTAAAATCTGCCCTATACCTTTCCACATTTTTTATCTAGTATACCACCTTTTTTCAACTTTGTATATATTTTTATTTATTTTTAAAGATTTTATTCTAAATTTTATTGAAAAATATAAAAATTCTGACTTTATATTTATGAATTTGTAACCCAAAAAACTGTTTAAATATCTAGTACATTCTTCTTACTTGCCATAAAGAGTATTCTTTGATTTCACAGTTTTTGAGTCCTTTGTTGAACAGTCTGCAATCTGCAGGAATGCCATTGAAATAGGCATAAAATGCTTTAGAAACGCCACTATGACCTACTATCAATACAGTGCTGTAGCTTGTACTTTTTAGATAGTCAATAAAACCAAATACTTTATCAAAGAAGGAAACGATCCTTTCAGAAGTTCCATAATGGATTTTAGAATAGTAATTCCAGTATTCGTCCCTGTTAGTGACCTTTAGGGGCTGTCCTGATAGATTGCCTGGATTTCTTTCTGTTAAGTCTGTCATCTGTTAGAATTTGCTTGTGGGCTGAATTAATGATTTCTGCTGTGTGTTTTGCTCTTATTAGAGGAGAAGAATAAATGATATCGTAATGGATATCTCTTATTCTCTCCTTTAGAGTAAGTGCTTGTCTTATGCCAGTTTCGTTCAAATCTTCATCGACATTACTATAAATTCCATAGAGATTGTGATTAACTTGTCCATGTCTTATTAGATGAATTTTCATTGTATCATTCCTTTCTCGTAATAAAAAATGGGATGCACTAGACATCCCATAAATATCTTTCTTTTCGTATGTTGTCATCTTCTAAAAATGTTTTGTAACTTATCCATGCTTTATACCAAGCCGTTCCCTGTCTTTGTGTTAATTTTGACAAAGCAATTCCATCATGAAATTTATAGGTATTCCAAATGGAATATAAAACCTTTGAGAAAATAGGATTTGTTTTCTCACTGATTTGATAGAGTGGTTTATAATAATGTGTTATCGGGTTATCATAGTATTGATGGAAATTATTATGAATACTTGATAATGCTGGTCCATATTTCCAAGCTTCAAATCTTTCAGAAAATAGAGGTTGGTTTGTTTCAATGAGATAATCTCTATAAATGAGATACAATAGTCTTTGTAGCTTCATTGGTGTGATAGAGATGTTTTCATTGAATGAGAGATGAAGCAGATTATTAGAAATGAATAGTGGACTTGTTGTGCTTGTTAGAATCATCTTCTGCGGATACCTTTGCTTGTTAGAAAAGTAATTTGTTGAACTTAATATTTTTGTTACTTGCATAGTACATATTTTAATACCTCCTTATTCTTTTTTGTATATGAAAGAATAAAGGGGGTTACGAAATTTTTCAGAAATAAAAAAAGCAACCACCAGACAATCTGGTGGTTTTTCCTTTGCGGGTATAACCCT
>CAOTKV010000045.1 GCA_948530865.1 uncultured Clostridia bacterium | reverse complement strand
AGGGTTATACCCGCAAAGGAAAAACCACCAGATTGTCTGGTGGTTGCTTTTTTATAGGAGAATAAAAATATGAGAAGGATTTACACAAATAAAATTTATAAACATTTCAAAGGCAAATTCTATAAAGTTATAGCTATTGCCGAACACACCGAAACAAGTGAAAAATTTGTAGTTTATCAAGCTCTTTATCAAGATAGAAAAGTCTACATCAGACCTTATGATATGTTTGTTTCTGAAGTAGAATTTAATAAATATCCTAATGTAAACCAGAAATATAGATTTGAATTAGTACATAATTAAAAAGGAGGAATTTATATGACATTTTATATTGGTTTTGAAAATGGTTCAGGAGTGAAATGCAGTACAAAAGAGGAATTCTTTCGCTATCTAACTGATTACATAGAAACAGCGAAAGAAAACAACAAAGAAGAATTTGACATTACAATCGATACAGATATTCATTAAACAACTTTGGGCAGGGATTATCCCTGCCCTTTTTTTAAATTGATGTATTATTTTATAAGGAGGAAGTAGGTGTTAAAAAATGAAAGATATTATATATAATTATATGGAAGATTATTTAAATTTTTGTAAAAGTGATAAATCTCGAAGCCGTCGTACTTTAAAAGTATATAGAATTTCTATTTCAAAATACATAGATTTGCTAAATTTCGATGAAAATTTTCCTTTAGAAAATATTTTCATAGCTTCTTTTAAATCTTATTATGACTATCTTTTCAATAAAGGTTATGCATTAAGTACACTTAAAGTTAAAATGAAGTCGATAAGATTATTTTTAATATATTTAGAAAGCAAAGGAATAATAAGTGATATTAGTAAGTTATTCATATTAGATAATATGAGGAATTCGTATAATTCAGAAAAAATAGAATTTTTAGAGGAAAAAGCAAATGTTAATAAAATGGAATATACAAACTTATTAAATAGTATATCCGAATCAGATATTAAAGCACTTATAATGAAAAATTTTGATTTTAGTAATGAGTTTAAATATGGTTCTAAAAAACATCAAAATTTTCTAGAAATGTTGTAATATTAATACTAAGTTATTATTTGGGTTTAGGTTGTGACAAAATATGTGATTTAAAATCTAAAGATGTTGTTATTTTGGATACTAGTATTGTAATTTCTGTTATGTCTTTACAAGGTATAGTTCATAAGTTATATATTTATGATGCTTTTTATATAAGCATTATAAAAAAATATTTTGAAATTACAGAAAGTTTAATTACAGAAATTGGTTATTTTATAGTAAATATGCAATCTAAAAATAAAATGACTGAACCTACGTTAAATAGGATTTTTAGAGATTATAAATTTGATAATGGTAGTATACCAGTTAAAATAACAAGTAAATTTATTAGAGATTTAAGATTGTTGCATCTTTTAAAAAATAATGAAAATGTGTATTATATACAACAACTTTTTGATTATGATATTGATACATTATTGGAAAGAGTAAGATATTTTGAGATATATTGCGGATTATCTTGTAATTTTTAGTACATCAATAAATATAGTTACTTAGTATTGTATTTGATTATTTTATGTGCTAATATGTTAAAAATAAATGAAAATCAATTTTTTAGGTGTTTGTTTTTGTCTTTCAAAAACTTCACTTTTTCTAATAATTTTTATTTCATATTGAAAATGAAAAGATGGAAAATAAAATTTTCGTGAGATATTAAATATTTAATTGTAAGTGAATTATTTTTAAAGTAATTCTTTTTTTAACAATTTAAAAGTAGGTGAAAATTATGCTATACTTAACATTTCAAGAACCAACAGATAAACAGAAATTAATATTGTATCCTGGAGATATTTTTGATTATATTTCAGAAGATGAATGGTTTTATGATGAGGAAGTAAAAAATATTATCAAAGTAATAGATAAATCTACTTTAATTAATGAAAATACGGTTAACTCTGAAGTATTAGGTATCATACCAATAAGTAAGATATCAGGAGGTGCTAAAGCTTTAATATTATTGTTAAAATGGGAAGAAGCTAGTGATTACATTTTTTGTTCTCATTCTTTTGGTGATAATTGCTATCCTTATATTTATGAGCTATCTGAAAAAAAGGATATTTTTTTATATGTCACAAGTTTTTTTGATTATCCTATTTCTGATACATTCAAAGCAATGTGTTTAGACAATGGAAAAATGTATATCGGAAAATATGATATTGCATCTATGATATTAAAAGGAAATGCGGAGGTGCTAATTTGATTGGTGTGCTAGGTACAAATAAGATATCTTATCAGTTTGAAAAGCCAAAATATAAGGTTTCAATTATCACAGGGGATTCTGGATCTGAAAAACAACCTTGTATGATATGGTAAGAGCATATAATAATAATCCTCAGATTATTCAATTAAAATGGGATGGTAATTGTGATCTGGATTTAATTTATTGTAGTAAAAATGATATGCCTTATCATTTGACGGATATAAAAAACTCAATTATTGTAGCTGATGAAAATTGTGCTTTGCTTACCAAAGTGTCTTATAAAGAGTTGGCTAAATTTGTAAGAGATTCCCCGAATTATTTCTTTTTTATCACAAGACAATTTAAAAAGTTGATAGGTATATCTATATCCTTACAATCATTATTTTATATTAAATTAATTGGTAAAAGAAAAAATGCAATTCTTCCTTATTTTCCGAACGAAATATATAAATATTATGATAAAGTTTATATAGATACTATTTTGTGTGAAGATAGTAAAAGCAGCTATTTATTTTTTAGAGATTACTTTGGTTTTTTAGAAAATAAAAATCTTTTCACAGCTTCTGGAAAAGACAGTATTGTTTTATAATTAGAAAATCTTATTGCTATGGGAAAAGATAATATACTTGTAATAGTTGACTCTTGTGCATTTGGTTTAAATATATTTGATTTGAAGAAAATTTGTAATTTATATCTAGTTAAAAATATCTATATTTTAGATTGGAAAAGTTATGAGTATTATTTATTAGAATCAAAAAATATTGAAAAATTTCAAAATTCCCCAGAACCTGTTTTTATGGAAGAGGTATATTATGAATTGGAATTGAAGAAGCATCTTTTGCAATACACAAAATCTGGGATAGAAGGTAAATTACCAATATGTTTAAGTTTATCTCATAGATGTGTAAAGTCTGATTGCAATTATTTTGATTTTTGCAGTGCAAAAATCAATGATAGTTTTAAATATGATAAGAAGTCAATTTATATCCATAATCCTTTGGAACGATTTCAATTTAGACCAAATTATTCTCAAACTGGGATTTCTAAGATGTCACTATTTTAATTATTAGTTGTTTTTATATATCTTTTGTTATATTTGTATGATTTTATTTGTTGTTTAATATATATAAAAATAATTTTCACTTGCAATAATAGTTGTTTTATTAAGAACTTTTAATGCTAGAAAATTATTGCTGTAACAAAGCAAATTTTATGGGTTATCAACTTTTTGATAACCCTTTTTTCTTGCCTTAGTTTGATAGGTACTAGAAGTAACTAATATAATGCTATGAAGTAGAATTTATGAAAATTATTATAATTAGATTTATTTTATTGTTGTCATTCCATTAAAATAATTTTAAATAAGGAGATGATCTATAAAGATAGTGGGATTACTTAATGTAATAATTAAGTTTTTACCCAATTTAGTGGAATGTTAATATATAGCAAGAAAATATTAAGAGATACTTGATTTTGGGTATCTCTTTTTTTATTTTCAAAATATTTATAAAAGAAAGGTAGGTTATGATATGAAACACAAATTGCATAAAAAACTAGTTGCATTACAAATGATAGCAATTACTTCATTGTTGTCTATCTCACAAGTATTTGCTATGACTGGCTTTGATGAAGTTACAAAAGCTGGCAATACAGGACAATCTACAGTTAACATTGAAGTTACAGCAGATAGTGAAGAAGATCCTACATT
>CAOTKV010000044.1 GCA_948530865.1 uncultured Clostridia bacterium | reverse complement strand
TCCCATAGTAAAAACTCCCAATAATTAAATGTTCAATGGATAATATTAAATTATCCATATAAATACTTTTCTCAACAACACCACACCATCTAACAATCTCCACCTCACATCACTCTACCTACCAAACAATTAAATCTCATCACATCTCATCACATTTTAAAATGATTAAAACAATTATCCTTAAACAAAAGGAACCATCTAAAGAACCACCTAACACACTACAACATTCTCCAGAGTGGTCTGTACTATATTATCAATATCCCCAAAATGCACAAGACCACTTTAACCCAAACCTCTAACCTTCTATCGAATGACATTTATGCTCACAATCCAACACAGTTTCCTCACAACTCATACTCTACTCATCACCATCCACCTACAACCTAACCCCTAAATCCTTCTACAACCATACCATCTTTGACCCCTATCACACCCTCGAAATCTTCACCAACAAGAAATAATATCTCTAATAAGTCATTATACAAATATTATCTTTTTACATTTTTCTTCATATCTCTTGATTATTTTACAAATTATGATATACTTAACCTAATAAATTAAATACATATTTTATTGTTATTATGAAGCATCTTTGTGTGAGGGGGAGTACATTTGCATAAAAAGAAACTATCATTATTATTTATTGTTTTAGCCTTTATATTTGGTATATTGTTTTTTAAATTGCCCACCATTTTACATAATGCAAATGAAATAATTATGCAATATGAAGGAATAACAAATTTTTTCATATTACTTTTTTCAGGTATCTCTTTGGCTTCTATATTACTTTTGTTCCTCCAGATAAAAAGCGAACATGAAAAGTCAAGGAGAGAAAAGGCTTGTGAATTACTATTTGAATGGACAAAACAAAGAAATAAAGAAATGCTATATGCTAAAAATATAGTAGAAACATTTACTATAGAACAATGCAGAAAATTATATTTAGAAGAAGAATTTAAATTAAATACTTCAATCTGCTCTGATATAGTAGCCTTTTTTAATATAACACAATCAAATACAGATGATGTTTTAGATAAAATTGCTGTTAGAGAGTTAAAACATTTTGTTACACTATATCTAAATCTTTTAGAATCTATTTTAGTTGCTTGGCAATATAGTATTGTTGATAAAGAAATTATTGAAAACGAATTTTCATCTTTTTATAGTCCTCAAGAAGGACATAACTTTTTACAAAATTATCGTATTGCATGTGGGAAGGAAGATAAATTTCCTGCAATAGAATTATTCTGCATACACATTGAAAATGAAAGAAAAGAAAAATTAAAAGAGAAGGGTAACATTGCGTAAATTAAAAGATTGAGAATTATTTTGGGACTCTAACAAGTCCCATTTTTTCAAGGACTATTACATATGCAAAGGTACTCTCTAACGAGTCCCAAAAGTGTAATAGCCCTTTTTATTTTCTTATATAAATAACTTATTGTACGTTATAATAAATTTGCCTCTTAGTCAAGTACATAGTTTTATCTCTTTTTACTGTATTATCTTTTAACCTCTACTATATTCTGTAAAAAGTTTTATCAATAAATAATAAAAAATTATTTTAAAAATTCTCAATCATTTTTTACTCTAATAAAATGTTAACTAGTATTCTAAACTGATATATATATCAGTTATCAGAGATCTAAATGTACAAACATAAAGTTAATAACCACAACTATTGAAACTATGTATTATTAACTCCTTTTTGTAATAGCTGTTAAGTATAAAATACACGACTTACGTCCTTAACAATTTTACTTGTAGTCAATAGAATATAAAAATGTAATTGATTAAAACTATTTACAATCTTAATTTATATATCTTGTAAAGTATGTAAAATAATTAGAGTAATATTTATATTATTGTCCACGAAAGAGGTAAATAATTGTTAAAGAGGTTTTATATGCAGAGATTGAATATCTAGCCATTGAGATATTACTTTAGATACTTGTTCCATTTCTGAAATAATATTTGTTTTAAGTTCATAATAACTCATTCCGTTAAAGCACGTTTCGACCAAGCCAAAAAGAGGTTTCGCTCTATCAAGGTTGTCGTAAGATATTATACTATTTCCATTTTTGTCAATTAGTTTTGAATGCATTATACAGTTTCTAAAAGTTACATTTAAATAGTTTGCATTTCGACAGTTAAGCTTATTGATTAATTCCTCAATTTCTGGATTAATTAACTTATTTTGAACAAAATGCTCATACAAATCTGTTAATTTATGTATACTATAATAATATACAATATAATTAATTTTTAGCCACCAACCATAATCATCTTTTTCATAGTTATTAAGGACATATAGAAGAAAATTGATTGTAGATAAAATATGTAATAAGTAAAGTATGGTAGCTTTTCCATCTTCTCCTTGAGGAAACAAGGTAGATTTTACATTAGTATTATAATCTGCATAGTAATAGTTTATTTTAAATTTTCCTGTATTTATAGAAATTGGTATATCAAAATTTTCAAGCCCTAAACGTACAGAATTTATCAATTGTCCGCAACTATATGCATATGCATAACAATCTTTCCCTACTTGCTCATTCAAATCAAATTTATTTGGAGAGAGAGAATAGGCTTGGGCTATTTTATCAAGACTTTTTTTTAAAAAACGATTATCTTGTAATAAATAATAATTATATTGTGTATTACCGACAACCCTCTTTTCTTTATCGGTATATATACCTAAATTATAGTGAATATTACAGTTTTTAATGAAATTGGGCTTAAGTTTCTTTTTAAAAATTTGATTTTGCAAATAGTCTATATTAAGTAACATTCTTTTTGACTTGCTATATCCATTTTCAAAAATTTTTAATTTCATTCTTACATCTTTTATTTGAGTAGAGTATGGAACATGTAATTGTGGGTCCTTAGATGAAAGCATTTCTAATGCGGTATATGCAGTAAGTGTAATATAAGGCATTATTCCAAATGCAGTTACACCATCATGCTGTAATGATTTCGCTAAACTACAGACAGTTTTACAATCATATTTTAGTTGAATACATGACAAATAATTACTTATTGCCTCTTGCTTAGTGCTATTGTAGTAATTTATATTCATAATTTATCTCCAATTTAATAAAATTTATACATCTATAATAACAGATACCATATAAAAAAACAATGAAAATAATAAAGCGGATAATCGAATTGAATACTGTATTTGCTCTAGATACAATTTTATTTATATTAGGTTGTTTTAATACTTCTTTATTGATATTGATCTAATTAGGTTTCTCTCTTTTTTTTACATCATTCCTATTGCAAAATCACTCCTCTAACGACTATTCCTAAATGTAACAATCAACCATTACAATCAAAGGAGGAGTAACAATGAATTTAAAACCTATGTCTTTAAATCAAAAAGGTCAGCAGCAACAAGACACAATAGAAAATCCTAGTGAATTAGAATGTTATATAATTCATGGTAACGATGATAATTGCCCATCACTACGCATTGTAGATAATTCCAAATCTACTAGGTTTTCCATGAGTATTTTTAGAAATATTTATATACAATCTGCTTTAACAAATATGCAAGATTATTCTGTTATGGGTGGACAATCAACAGATACTTTTTCTAGAATAATGGGTAGAATTGATCAATACAATGATTCTGATTCTATCCTAACTAGAGACTTACTAATTTATGGATGTATTTGTGAATCGTTTAGTAAGGCAGGAATTCCACTTGAAGTGATAACTCAACATACAGATATCCTAACTGAATTTATTAAGGAGTCCTTGTGTTATTATGATTATAGCACTCAAGATATCAAATTCGATTTATCAAATCTTTTGCCTTTTATTCAGGTAAAGAAAGAAGAGTATGATCCTGCACACCAACCTATGAAAAGTTTTATAATACCAGGCGAAGGCACATCAAAGGGATTACTTTACAAAGGTATTATTGGGATATCTGAGGGTTCCGTTTACATTCAACCATCATTACATGATGTCTACAAAATAGACTGTCCAAAATTCCTTGCACCAGTAAGTGACTATAGAATACTTTCTGATGCAGTTAATTCTTTACTATGGATATTGCTAGAACATCTTCATTTCTATGGCAATGTGGTATTTGCGAATCAAAATGAGGACATCAAATTTAAAGTGACACCTGTTATGCTAAGTGGTGCTTCCTTTGCCTCCCCGCTTAATTTGAGAACAGAAATGCGATTAGATATGCCTGAAACACTAATATTTAAGAAACATCTTTGATAATTCGGGACACCTAAAAAGCAGGTGTCCCTTTTTGTGTGGAGAAAACCACGCGATAGTCGCGTGGTTCCAGAAAGCCTACTGG
>CAOTKV010000043.1 GCA_948530865.1 uncultured Clostridia bacterium | reverse complement strand
ATATTAGGGTCAACTTGGTTTCAAAATGACCCACCCCAACTAATGGAGTAGAGCCCAAAAAACAGATGAAAGGTGGAAAAATGAATAAGTTAGAAATAGAGGAGTTATATGATAGTTTACAAGAAAAAATAGTACAAAATATTTCAAATGATGACAGTTTAAATGGGTTATGGAAAGAAATTAATGAATTAGATGAGTTATTAAAAAATAATATTTCTAAAGAAGATTATGATATATTTGATAAGTACTTAGCTAAAGAAGCACAGCTAATTGATTTAGAAAGAAAAAAAGCTTTTACTTATGGTTATAATTTATCCAATAAACTCATTATTGATTCATTAAGAGAAAGATAATATTAAATAGAGTTGTAGAAATACAACTCTATTTAAATATTGCTAAATAGTTTTTAATAATTTTGTATACCAAAATAAGTGTTTAAAATCTATGTAACGCTTTAATATCAGTTATTATATAAATTTAGTTTTTGGTATACAAATTTTAAAAATAGTATACCAAAAATTATACCAAAAACTCTGTAACGCTGTATTAGTCTAAATAATTTCAAATAATCTTGAATGATAAAATGCTTATTTTTAGGCATTTTAAGATACTACTCAATAATTTTGAATAAAAATAAAAAGTGTTGAAAGTTACTATTTTCAACACTTTTTGCATCTTGCTGGTCGAGGTGATTACAGTCAATAATCTCAAAGTATATAAATATCAGTACTTTATAAATTGTTGTCGTGTGAATGTGCAGAAAATTTTTGAAGTGTGAGAAATGTTGAGAAAGAATACAGTATATAACTGACAGCGAAATACATTTTTAATATGTTGTGTATATAGTGGTCAAAAGATATAAAAAAAGATATGTGTCATCACCACATATCAAATATTACATAACGAACGGCTAATTCATTAATATATATTATAACATTATTTGTATAATATATCAAATATAAAAAATTAAACTAGCTCTGCCATTACTCTGCCATTACTCTGCCATTTTATATTTTTTATTTGGAGAATTATCATATTCACCAACTATGTCAATAAAATTATTTTCTAATAGTTTTTTTAAAATTCTTCTAGTTGTTCGGTCTGGAATATTAGTTTGTTCTATTATATCTTTTGCACCAATAACAACATTTCTCTTAATGCATTCTAATACTTTTCGTTCATTTTCTGAAAGTAATAATTCTGACTTATCTTTTAATTCTTTTGAATTTATCATTTCATCAATTGTTTTATCTATCATTTTTAAGATAAATTCTATAAATTCGGTAGACTCTCCTGAACTGTTGCATTTAGCTATTACATTATAATATTCATCTTGATTTTTCTTAATCATACTTTCAATAGGCATAAATTGGAATGCTTTTTCCCAACTAGATAAAATTGCAGTTTGCCATAATCTTGCAGTTCTTCCATTTCCGTCAGAAAAAGGATGTATAAATAAAAATTCATAATGAAATATAGAAGAAAGAATAAGTGGATTTATTGTATCTTTCATTTCATTTATCCAATTAAACAAATTATCCATGAGAGTTGGAACTATTGTATGAGAAGGACAAGTAAAAATGCACACATCTCCGTCAAAAACACCTTCAGGGTGATTTCTAAATTTACCATTATCTTTTTCTATTAAGAAAGTTAATATGCCATGTATTTTCTTTAAATCATTAATAGAATACGGATTTACATTTTCTAATTCTTCATAAGCTTTATAAGCATTTTTTACTTCTTGAATGTCCTTTTGTTCACCAATTACCATTTTTCCATTAATTACATCTTCTACTTGAAATAAAGATAACTGATTATTTTCTATTGCTAAAGATGAATGTATAGACCTTATTCGTGTTTTTCTTCTTAATTCTGGAAATCTATTTAAACTTTCAAAATAATTAGCCTCTCCGATTTTTTTCATTATGCTTGAAACATAATTTAACATTTTATCAGTTATTTTATATGGTGGGTTATATTTTTCCATTAAACCTCCTGA
Source organism: uncultured Clostridia bacterium (assembly GCA_948530865.1). Classification (GTDB taxonomy): domain Bacteria; phylum Bacillota; class Clostridia; order TANB77; family CAG-508; genus Scatovivens. Next base: position 2,337 of record CAOTKV010000043.1, on the reverse strand, counting down.
AATCATAATATATTTAATAGTTGTATTATATACACTTTTTTACTATTTGTACAGTTTAGAAATCAATATTTTAAGGATTTATTGAAAAGATTCTACAAATAATTGATAGGCTATTGAAAATCCTTTTACAAATGCTTCTTCCATTTGGAAACCTTGCATTTCACTTTCAATATCAACATATTCTTGAAATTGGTCAAAATTATTTTTTGTAAGTTCTTTTTCAAGAAATTCTGCTTTATTAATTCTACGATTAATAATTTCTTTATAAGTGTCCATTAAAACTAATTCGTCATTAAATTCATTTTCGATTGCTAAATACAATTCTCTAATTGATTTTTTATCTTTCATATTTCTTCTCCTTTGTTTTTTCTTTAATTTTATTATTGTAAGATAGTAAAAGCAATATGAATGCTATAAATAGAGACTGTTCACACGATATATAAATTGTATATTCAGTTCTTTGAAGCTTTTAAAAATAAAAAATATGGTCTCTGTAAAAAGATTTTAGACTTGAAAAAAGCAGAATATTAATATATAAGTAAAATAAAAAGTAATTTGTACTACAATATTAATTTTTTTGTATTAGAAAGAAGGAATAATGAAACAAGTAATTTTTTTAATAGATGTTGGTAACGCAAAATTTTTAATAGATAATGTTAATAACAAATATAAATTGCCCTCACTAGAATATCAAAAAGATATTAAAAACATTAATGATGATTTTTTCAAAAAATATAATATTACAATAAAAGAACAGAGTTTAGAGATATTAAAAGATACTGATAATTATATATTGATAAAAGCCCATACTGATAATTTTACGAAAAATAAAAAATACAAATGCGAAATATTAAAAGAGGCGTATGAAATAATCACTGACCAACTCCATAAAAGCATATTATTAGATATAATTTGTAATATATTTTTTGAAACAATAAATGATTCTTTTTGGTTAGGAATAATATTAACAGTTGAAGATAAACTCAAAGATTATCAAATGAAAAATATATTATCATCATTCTTATTATTTTATTCCTCTATATTTTGTCAAGAAATTGTTCAATATAAATTGGGAAAAATTGTAAATCAAAAACTTACAAATAAAATGCTAAAGAAAATGAGAAATTCATATTTAAAAGATTGTCCTTTATATGATTCCAAGAATATTAAAAAAATAATCGACGAAATGGGAATAGATTTTGATAAAGAAGGAATATTTGATATTGTGTTAAGTTTAGCTAATGACGAACTTATCGATATTAATAGTCGAAACTGGAGTATTAATAAAAGTAATAATTTTGAAATATACAATGGCATAATAGTTAGTCCTAGAAAGTGGATAAAAAATCAATTATCAAAAGAATTAAATGACTCGATTGAAGAGCTAAGAAATTATTTTATTGAAGAATTTATAGAAAGATTTAGAAAAATTAAAATTGTTCCAAAATCTTATTCTACAAAAAAATTGTTTAGTATAGATTTATCATATAATGAAAAAGTGTATATATTACAAAGAATTGGATTAATAAAAACAATTAAACTAATTGATGATATTTTAGGAAATGATAAATTTGCTATAAAAACTGACGATAATGATATTTGTTTAGACTTTAATGTTTTTTTTATAAAAATTAAAGCAACATTGATTGAAATGATTTGGAATGATAGCAAAAGTAATAATATACCTTTTTTAGAAGAAATGTTAAATAATTTGCCAAGTGAATTGGACACACAATTCTTTATCATTAACAGAAAATGCAGAGACAATATACATTATGGATTCTATAATAGTATAAAAAATAATGAATATGAACTTTTAGAAAAAAATCAAAATATTTATATAAATTATATTATTAATGAATTGAATAAAAAAATTGTATATGTTTTTGATAGAAGATATAACATAAATATAAAAATAGCTAATTTTTTATATAAATTCTTTAATAAAAAACAATAAAAGTATCAAAAATTTTATTTTGATACTTTTATTGTTTCTACTGGAAAATTTGAGAAAACAACAGAGTTTTCTCAATGCTGATAGACATTGAAAAAGTCTATCAGCATTATAAAAATTCAAACTTTGCTATTTTAGTCACATAATTGGAATTTTTATAACACGATTAAAATGTTTAAATAAACTTTTTCAAAAGTTTATGGTATTTGTTGTTCTTTGTAAAAAGATCACAACAAATATAAACATTTAATCGTGCTAAAAAGGGTTATTAGGGAAATATGTTCCCTAATCATACAGAAACTCTGTGAGCTTCTAGTATGTTAGAAACTTGAAGTGACCCACAAAAGTTGGACAAGTTCTATGCTACATTAGGGTAATATTCC
>CAOTKV010000042.1 GCA_948530865.1 uncultured Clostridia bacterium | reverse complement strand
CAAAAAAATTAGATGTAAACTCATTTATTTACATCTAACAGTATACCTGTAATTTGTTATTTAACAAAAAGCCTTATCACTAATCTGATAAGGCTTTTTGTTCATTAAATTTAGAGATATCTCTAAATTTAATTTTCTAATATTTTAATTGCACATTTGATTCCATCAACAGCTGCAGTCATTATTCCACCTGCATATCCAACACCTTCACCACATGGATACAAACCTTTTATATTGGCTTGTAAATTCTCATCTCTTAAAATTCTAACTGGTGATGAACTTCTTGATTCAATTGCTGTCATAATTGCATCTGGAGTTGCAAATCCCTTTATTTTCTTTTCAAAATCTAATATTCCCTCTTTTAATACATCTGAAATATATTTTGGAAATAATTCATGCAAATTAGCAAAAGTAACTCCTGGTTTATATGTAGGTGTTATTGTTCCTATTTGAGTTGTTTTTCTATTTTCTAAAAAATCACCAACTTTTTGAATTGGAGCAAAAAAGTTTTTACCACCCAATTCAAAAGCTTTTCTTTCCAAATCTGCTTGAAAATAAATCCCTTCTAAAGGTGAATCTCCTTTAAAATCATCTGGTGTAACATCAACAAGTAAAGCACTATTTGCATTTTCTCCATCTCTTGCAAATCTACTCATTCCATTTGTTACTATCTCACCATTATTACTTGATGATCCAATAACAACTCCTCCTGGACACATACAAAAAGTATAACAAGAACGTTCTTTTGAGTGATATGCTAATTTATACTCTGCTGGTGGAAGTTTCAATTTTATTTTATCTCCATATTGAGATTTATTTATCATTTCTTGTTTATGTTCAATTCTAACACCTATGGAAAAACTTTTCTTCTCCATATTTATTCCTTTATTATAAAGCTTTTCTATTGTATCTCTTGCACTATGTCCAATTGCTAAAACTACTGTATCTGTTTCTATTTTTTTATTTCTGTTTGTGGAAATAGATTTTATTTTATTATTATATATTTCAAAATCAATTACCTTTTCTTCAAATAAAAATGTTCCACCTTTACTTATAATATAATTTCTCATATTTGAAATTACATTAATTAAATTATCTGTTCCAATATGTGGTTTATTTATATAAATTATTTGATTTGGTGCTCCAAAATTCACAAATTCTTTTAATACCTTTCTACATAAAGGATTTTTACTATTTGTTGTTAATTTTCCATCTGAAAAAGTTCCAGCACCACCTTCTCCAAATTGAACATTAGAATTTGTATTTAATATTCCTGTTTCTAAAAATTTATCTACATCTTTTTTTCTATCTTCTACTTTTTTCCCTTGCTCTATAATTATAGGTTTTATTCCATTTTGAATTAAAATCAAACCACAAAATAGCCCAGCAGGACCTGCTCCTATAATTACAGGTCTTGTCTCGGCTTTTCTTTTTACATTTATATTTAATTTAAAATCTTCTTTGTCTACTTGTTTTACATTTTTTACATTTTTATTACCACAATATTCAATATCAATAGTATAGTTATAAAAAATCATATCTTTATTTCTTGCATCTATAGATTTTTTATAGATAACATATTTTTTTACTTCTTTAAAATCTAACTTATATTTTTGACACGCTTCAAATACAACTTCATCTTCTGTTAAGTCTTTATAAATTTTGATATTTTCTAATCTTAACATTTTATCTTTCTCCATAATCTTCATTCTGTTCTTTAAATCCTGTTCTTGAATAGTCTGGTATTAATGAAGCAATTTCATTTACTAAACTTTTTGACATTGAATCTTCTGAAATATTATCAGGTAATTGCTTTAGTGGCATATTCATGTCATCTGGCAAAGCTCCAATTGGTTTATAAAGCTTAAAATAATCATCATTTTTTCCAATAGCCGCACAGCATAATGTTTTTTGATTTTCCTCCCAAGTATCATCATCAAAAATACTTCTTTCAAGAGTTGGATCAAAATAGTAATATTCCTTTCCCAATTTGACAATATTAGCAAGATGAGATCTTCCAGATTTAGTTGATTTCAATAGTACTACTTCTGATTCAGCAATACTATGCATTAATAAATGTTTAAACACTATTGTATTAGTTGTAGGCGTTCCTGGATTATGTGTTAATCCTACATACAAATCATGTAAATATCTATCATTCTTATCATCTGTATTGATATCTGGAATTGTTTTTGCAAAACTAGAATCTGCTTTTTGGAATATATATTTGTATAGTTTTAGAGTACTTGCTAATTGATTAAGTACTCTAAATGATTTTTTTATTCCTAATAAACTTAATATTTGCTTTGTCTTTTCATCAATAACTTTTTGTTTTTCAATATTAGTTAATTCTCTGTTCACGACAAATTTCCTTTTAAACCTATTTTACTTCTGTTTTCCATAATTCATGTTTATTGCAATAAGCATATATTGTAGCCCCTGGTGTATATTTGAAATGTGTTTTTGCTTCCATTCCTGGTTTTAAATATGTAACACACTCTCTTCCTTCACTAACTATGCTAATCCATTCAATATAATGTTCTTCTTCCATTACATGATTTACTGTTACATATATTCTATCTTCCTTTACTTCATATGTTGGTACATGTTTTTCAACAGCTGCATAAACTGAATTTGATGTTACAACTTTCATTGGTTCATTGCAACATACAATCCCACAATTTGAACAATTGCAATCTTTAACAACTCTTACTATTGCTCCACAACTATTACATTTTTTTATAATTAATTCATTATTCATAATAAAATCTTCCTTTCAAATTTCTTCTAAAATATTTTATCATATACATATTTTTTAATCAATCTTAAATTTTAGAAATTAAACTTTCTAAAATTTCTGCTGCTTGTTTTGAAGCAGTCTTTAAATAAGTATGAAAATCTATTTTATTATTTCCATTTGGGGTATCTGAAATTCCCCTTATTACTAAAAATGGAATTTTATCTAAAAAACATACTTGTCCTATTGCTGCACCTTCCATTTCTAAACATTCCATACCAAATTCTTTTCTTACTTCTTTAGCTTTTTCAGAATCTGCAAAAAATATATCTGCTGAACCTATTCGTCCAATTTTAATTTTAAATTCTCTATTTTTCATTTCATCAATAGTTTGTTCGCATAATTTTATAAGTCTTTCATCTGAATAAAAGTATTTTCCTAGATCACAAATTTCACCTTTTTCATAATCTCCAATTTGTGTTATATCAAAATCATATTGAACAAGTTCTTTTCCAATAACTATATCTTGTACATTAAGCTCTGGAGTTATACTTCCAGCAGATCCTACATTTATTATATAATCTATTGAAAAGTTATCTATTAATATTTGAGTTGTTCTTGCTGCATTAACTTTTCCAACCCCACACTCTACTAAAACACATTCTCTATTATGTATGTTTCCACTATAAAAAGTTAGATTAAAAAATTTCTCTTCTGAAATTTCTTCCATAATATTTTTTATAGCGAGCATTTCCTCATTTTCTGCTGCAATTATTCCAATTTTCATATATTATCCTCCACTTAAATTTTTATAAGTATGATTCCTAAAATAATTAACAATGCTGCAATTATTTTTTTTATTAAATTATCTTTTTCTTTTAAAGCAATATATCCTACTATAACATTTATTATTACTAAAAGAGAACATAGTGGTGCAACTACACTAACACTACCTAACTGGTATGCCCTAAGTTGTGCAACTATACAAAATGACCATGATACTGATGTAATTAATATTGGCAATCTATTTTCTTTTGTAAATTCGTTTTTTAAATCTGACAATTTTATTCTTTCTAATATTATTATCAAAATTGCTGGAACTCCCAAAGTTAACATTACATAAAATGGAAGATTAAAACATTCTGAGTAATTAACATCTAAAAATAATGCTATTGTGTAACAAATATTTGAAATAATTCCAAGTCCAACATATTTATTGAATTTACCTTCACCCTTTTTATAAAAAATTATTATATTACTAAAAATTATCAAAATTGCCCCTATAAATTTAGTTATAACAAATGGTTCTTTAAAAAATAAAAAACCTGAAAATGTCATAAATACAGTAGATAGTTGCTTCATGATACTAAATGTAGATGCTTCTACTCCTTTTCTTACATTAGTATTTAATCTATCTGATATTGCATAAAAAATAATTGATAAACCTAAAAATAAATATACTTTTATATCCGTAGGAAATTTTATTTCAAAAAAAGGAACTAACACCAATACTAAAATAGATGCTAAAAATTCTAAAAGTACTGTTAGTGCCCCTGGCTTTATCATATTTTTTGTAGCTACTTTATATGTTTGATCAAATATTGTAGCTATTATTAAATATAAAATTACAAATATTATCCAACTATTCAACATATTACCTCCTAGCATTTTTCCTGAATAATTTTATCATATTATTAAAACTTTTACAAATGAAATTTAGTGATGAAAGTAAATTTCATTTATATTGCAAAAAGAGCTGTTTTTACACAGCTCCTTTTTGTATTGTTTTAGGGTTCGTATATTCTCATACTACCATCAGCATTGTATAAAATCGCAGGTCCTCCGCATTTATATCCATCCATAAACGTCCACATAATCATTGA
>CAOTKV010000041.1 GCA_948530865.1 uncultured Clostridia bacterium | reverse complement strand
CTCATAACCCGAAGGCTATAACTTGAATTTTTCTCACTTAACTAAATAAATCACTTGTAATTCTGTACTTAATACAAAATGTTGGACAGTATAAATTAGATGTTGTTTATTAGTGAGTTAGATTATTATGTTTTAGAAATAGTTAAGAAAAGCTTTATATAGTATACAGCTCTTAGCAAGATTTGTATTTAAATAATATTATAGGTATGATATAATATGTAAAAATAAATAAAAAGAAATTCAAAATAGTCTATTATGCTGATAAAAAATAAATTATTTTTATATATAATAGAATAAATATGTAAAGTGGGGAAAAGATATGACTAAAGAATATGAGACAGAAGCAATGCTTGAAGAAAAATTAATAAAACATTTAGAATTATTAGGTTATACAAGAATTACTCTAAAGAATATAGATGATGTAAAAGAAAATTTTAGAAAACAAGTAAATGCTCATAATAAAGAAGAATTAAAGGGAAAAGAATTATCAGATAGAGAATTTGATAAATTATATACAATGATTACTGGTAAAGGCGTTTTTGCTAGTAGCAAAATTTTAAGAGAGAAGCAATGTCTAGAAAGAGATAATGGAGAAAAGATATATATTGAATTATTTAACACAAGGCAATGGTGCAAAAATATATATCAAGTTTCAAATCAAATAACAAGTATTACAGGAGAAAAAGAAACAAGATATGATGTAACATTATTTATTAATGGATTACCTTTGATTCAAATAGAGTTAAAAGCACGAGGAAAAACTTTAAAAGAAGCAGTAAATCAAATTGAAAGATATAGAAGAACATCATATAAAGAATTGTATAAATTTATTCAAATATATGTTGTAAGTAATGGAGTAAATACAAAATATTTTGCTAATACAGATGGAGAAATTAACTTTGTATATACATTTTTCTGGACAGATGAAATAAATAATAGAATTAGCAATTTAAGTGAATTTTCAATGTATTTCTTGGAAAAATGTTTTGTATCTAAAATGATTGCTAGATATATGGTTATAAATGAAACTGATAAACAGTTAATGGTAATGAGACCATATCAAGTATATGCAGTAGAAGCATTAGTAAATCAAGCTAGAGAAACAAATAATAATGGATATATATGGCATACGACAGGTTCGGGAAAAACATTGACATCATTTAAAGCGAGTCAAATTTTAGCTAATGAGCCAGACATTAAACAAGTATTTTTCTTAGTAGATAGAAAAGATTTAGATACACAAACATTTGAGGAATTTAATAAGTTTGAGCCAGGTTCGGTAGATTTTACAAATAGTACATATAAATTAGTAAAAAATATTGAAGATTCGTCTAAATTACTAATAATTACAACTATTCAAAAAATGGCAAATGCTATTAATAATCCAAGATATGCAAAACTAATGGAAAAGTATAAGAATGAAAAAATTATATTTATTATAGATGAATGTCATAGAAGCCAATTTGGAGATATGCATAAGACTATAAAAATGCACTTTAATAAAGCACAATATTTTGGATTTACAGGAACACCAAGATTTCCAGATAATAAAAGTCAAGATGGAAGAACCACAGCAGATATATTTGAAAAATGTTTACACAAATATTTGCTAAAAGATGCAATAAATGATGGAAATGTATTAGGATTTTCAGTTGATTATTACAAAACAATAGATGCTAATTTAGACAATATTGATTATGTGGAAGTTGAAGGAATAAATACAGAAGAAGCATATATGGCAGATGAAAGAATAGAAAATATTACAGAAGGAATTCTTACAATGCATCCATTAAAAACTAATGATATGACATATACAGCAATATTTGCAACTGCAAGTATTCCGCAATTAATAAAATATTATGATTTCTTTAAGAAAAAGAAAACGAACTTGAAAGTAGTAGCAATATTTACATATGGACCAAATGACGATTATGAGGGAAAAGATGAACTTTCATGTCAAAGTCTAGAAAGAATAATAAAAGATTATAATAAAATGTTTGCAACAAATTATTCAATTAACACATTTGATGGATATTTTAAGGATGTCTCTAAAAGAGTGAAAAATGCAGAAATTGATATTTTAATTGTAGTAAATATGTTTTTAACAGGATTTGATAGTAAAAAATTAAATACATTATATGTAGATAAATCTTTGAAATATCATGATTTAATACAAGCTTTCTCAAGAACTAATAGAGTAGAAAAAACAACAAAAACACAAGGAAATATAGTGAGTTTTAGAACGACTAAAAAAGCAGTAGATAATGCAATAAGGATTTTCTCTGATACAAGTAATCCAGATGAGGTATTATTAAAACCATATGAATATTATAAAGAGAAATTTATAGAAGTTGGAAAACAATTAAAAGAGGCTGTTCCAACAGTAGAATTTGTAGATAAAATTCAATCTGAAGAAGAAAAGAAAAAGTTTATAATCATATTTAGAGAGTTAACTAAAATATTAATTAAACTTAGAATATTTAGAGAATTCAAATTTACAAAAGAAGAGGTTGGAATATCACATCAGGAATATTTGGATTATAAAAGCAAATATCTAGATTTAGCTATTGGAAAAGAAGCACAAAATAAAGTTAGCATATTAAATGACATAGATTTTGAATTAGAATTGATGTATACAGATAAAATAAATGTTGATTATATATTAAACTTAATGAAATCAATTGATTTAACAAATAAAGAACAAACAGATAAAGACATAAAAGAAATTTTAAATAAATTAGAAAATGCTGATAATAAAGACTTAAGATTAAAATCTGATTTAATTAGAGAATTCTTAAACAAAATTATACCAACTCTTAATGAAAATGATTCAGTAGAAGAAAATTATTACAACTTTATGGATGAACATAGAAAAGAGGAAATAGAAGATATTGCGAAAAAATATGATATTGATATTGATTTATTAAATGATATTATAGGCGAATATGAATATTCTGGAATTTTAGATACTGGAAAAATAAAAGAAAAAATAGACAAACCATTAATAGAAAAAGTTAATATAACAAAATCAATTAAAGAATTTATTGAGAATTTAATAAAGAAATTCAAGTAGAAGGAGAACAAAAATGGATGTAGCAGAAAAACAAAACAAACAACAAGCAGAATTACACTCTAAGTTATGGAGTATGGCAAACGATTTAAGAGGAACAATGGATGCATCAGAGTTTAAAAATTATATATTAGGACTAATATTTTATAGATTTTTATCAGAAAGATTAGTAAGTTATATTGAAGGAAAATTACTAAATCAAGACAAACTAACATATGAACAAGCATGGAAAAATGAAGAATACAGAGAAGCTATAATAGAAGATTTAATAAAAGATAGTGACGTTGGGTATGTAATAGAACCAGAGTACTTATTTTCAAATTTAATAAAATTAATAGAAACGGGAAATTTTGATATATCAATTTTGAATAAAGCGATTAGTAAGGTCTCAGAATCAACACTTGGAAATGCAAGTCAACATGATTTTGAAAATTTATTTGAAGATATGGATTTAAATTCTTCAAAATTAGGCAGAGGAGAAAAAGAAAGAAGCAAATTAATAGGAACAATAATGCAAAAAATAAACGATATAGATTTTGCATTTGAAGATACAGAAATTGATGTATTGGGAGATGCGTATGAATATTTAATAGGACAATTTGCAGCAAGTGCAGGAAAAAAGGCAGGAGAATATTATACACCACAGCAGGTTTCAAATATACTTGCCAAAATAGTTACAATGGAAATAAAGGACTTAAAAAATGTTTATGATCCAACTTGTGGATCTGGTTCATTATTATTAAGAGTTGCTAGACAAAAAGATGTAAAAGTAAGTGCTTTTTATGGGCAAGAAAAAGTTAGTACAACATATAACTTAGCCAGAATGAATATGTTACTTCATAGAGTACCATTTAATAGATTTGATATATACAATGGGGATACTTTGGAAAATTCTTGTGAAGAACATATGAAAATGAGATTTCAAGCAATAGTAGCAAATCCACCATATTCAGCTCAATGGTCGGCAGATGAAAAATTTTTAAATGATGAAAGATTTAGTAACTATGGAAAACTAGCACCAAAATCAAAAGCAGATTATGCATTTATACAACATATGATTTACTTATTAGATGATAACGGAACAATGGCAGTAGTTTTACCACATGGGGTATTGTTTAGAGGTGCTAGTGAAGGTGTTATTAGACAATTTTTAATAGAAGAGAAAAACTATTTAGATGCAGTAATTGGATTACCAGCTAATATATTTTATGGAACATCAATTCCAACTTGTATATTAGTGTTCAAAAAATGTAGAACAAATGATAATGTATTATTTATAGATGCATCAAAAGAATTTGAACCTGGAAAAAATCAAAACAGGTTAAGAGATGAAGATGTTGATAAAATTATAAATACATATAAAGATAGAAAAAAAATAGAAAAGTATTCTCATTTAGCTACAATGGATGAAATAAAAGAAAACGATTATAATTTAAATATTCCAAGATATGTAGATACATTTGAAGAAGAGGAAGAAATAGATTTAGATATTGTTCAAGCTGAATTAGAAAAAATAGATGAAAAGGATAAAAAAGTAACAGAAGAACTTAATAAATATCTTAAAGAATTGGGATTAAAAGAATTGAAATAACAAAAGGATTACATTTTTTAGTGTAATCCTTTTTAAATAAACATTTGTTGAAGTAATGATTTTTTCATTTTTTGAAGGATTTTTAATTTTTGCTCAGATAAATTAATTTTTAAATTTATGGTATTAAATATTTTACTTATTTTTAGTTGCTCCTCATAAGGAATTATCTTTACAATTTCATTTTTAAAATCCTTAAAATATATGTGTGGAATACTTGAACCAACAATATATTTGGAAAAGTTAATATTTTCTAATATTATCTTTAAATATTCAACGGTACAATCTTGAGGTATTAGTCCAATTAAAGTGCTTAGAAATGATGAAAATGATTCACAAATAAAACTTTTTCCCACTCCTGCACCATCTTTGATTATAGAAATATAAGTGTTATCAACCATGTAATTTGATATGTTACCTATGATTCCTGTTGCACCATATATTTTATAAGTACCAGTATCATTTTCAATATCACTTAGTGTGATATTGGATAATAAATTTTTGCAAATAGTTTGTAATTTTTTAGATTTAAAGTTTTTAGAACTGTTTAATATTTGTTTTATTAATCCTGTTTTATATATCTTAAGGGTTTCTATTTTTTTGTTTTGCATTTCTATT
>CAOTKV010000040.1 GCA_948530865.1 uncultured Clostridia bacterium | reverse complement strand
TCCACCATAATTATTAAAAAAGAGCTTTAAAAACAAGCTCATATTGGAGCGGGTAACCGGAAGTGAATTTTCTAGTTATCCGCTATTTATTTGATTTTGTTTGTGTTTTTGTGTGAGTTGTTGACAGATTTGTTGACAAAACTATTTATTTACATATTCATTAAACTTTTCCTCTAATAAAATAAAATTACAACATCTTTTTAAGATATTTTCAGTTAAATGTCCTTTTCTAAACATGTTTTGAAAATAATTTATCTTTTTATATAATTCAGCTTTATGATTATTTAAAAATGTTAATTGTTGTTCTAACATCTTTTTATATTTTGCATCTGTTACTGTTGGCAACACTTCTGTTAAATTTTCAATTGGGGTTGGAATCATATTGTTTATATTAACAACTCCAAGTTCTCCATCTTTTATTTTAAAAATATCAATCGCTTTAGGATTTATATTTATATGTTTAGGTTTTGGAGAAGATAAAGGTGCAAAATAATTAAAATTATTGTATGTATAAACAATTCCGATATATGGTCTTGTTGCTGTTTTATTATAAGCAACATTTAAATCAAATTGTCTTAAATATTTTATATATTCTTCATCAATATAGTATAATTTCAAATTTTTCATTCATTTCTCCCTTAATAAAACAATATGGCAATCTTTTCAGATTGCCATATACTGTTTTAAGTTCCTACTTTGGCAAGGATATTCCTACTTTTTTAAATTCTTACTTTGGCAAAGATATTCCTACTTTTTTAAGTCCCTACTTTAGCAAGGGTATTCTAAACTTTTTATCTAATGACAATTAATTATCATTATTATTATATTCATTATAATACTTTTTTATGAATAATGTCAATACATAAATTATTTCTTGAGATTTTAGCTTTATCTAATCAATTAATTGTAATTTGTTAGTATAATCATAGCTTGATTTCAATTATTATTTATAGGTTGTAGTGCTTTTAATAAATCTTCTCCATCAACTCCAAGTTGTGAATTATCACTGGTGAATGGGATTGATAATGTATATTTATTATCAACAATGTAATATAATATATATATTCCTGAACCAATATCTTGCGTATCACCTAACAATTTTTTTACATCTGTATAAGTCATTGTTGGTTTTAATTTTTTTACTTGTTCGCTTGTTATATTTATTGGACTTGAAATAATTTCTTCATTTTTTAGTAAATTATTAACAATTTCACTATCTCCATAATTTTGATAAGCATCTACTGTCTTTATTATTTCACTCTTTGAATAATCACTTAAATCTTCTACTGATATTCCTAAGGAGTTTAAATATCCAACAGCTGCATTATATTCTTTCTCTATTACCATAGCATAGGTAGTTATTGAAATTCCTAATATTATAGTAAGTGCTAATCCTGCCATAGCAAATCTTTTAAAAATTGGTACTTGAATTTTTTCTTTTTCAATATTTTTCTCTTCTTCAATAATAAATTTGTCATCAATTTTACCAATTGCTTTAAATAATTTCATACTTTTCATAATACAACTCCCTCCATTTCTAAATATTTTTTTAATTTTTTTCTTAATCTAAATAATATTGATTTTATTTTACTTTTACTCATTTTGAACTCTTCCATTATTTCTTCGATAGAATAAGCATACCAATATCTTTTAATAAATATTTTACGATTTTGAAGAGATAAATTTTCTAAAAAATTGTTAATATATTGTACTAAAAGCCTTTCATCAATCTCATCTTCTAAAGTATTAATAGACACACATTCTTCAAGTTCAGAAAGTATAATGTTTAATTGTCCATTATTTCTTTTTTGGGCATTATATTTTTCCACATAATCTATTGCAGTATTTCTTGTGATTTTGCCAATATATGCTGATAGCTTATTAGGTCTATTAGGTGGGATAGAATTCCACATTTTCATATATACTTCATTAGTACATTCTTCCACATCTTCGTTATTTCCTAGAATATTTCGAGCAATAATAGTACAATAGTTATTATATTTATTAGATGTTTCCTTTATTGCATCTTCTAAACGATTAAAATAAAGATTTATTATTTCAGTATCTTCCATTTTTTCCTCCTTTCAATTATAAAGACGGAATTTTATTCTTTGGGTTGCATTTTATTATTAAAAAATTACTAATTCTTGTTATAACCTTATAATAAAAGACAGATAATTATCTGCCCCACTTATTGTAATTTATCTTTTAAAGTAACCTATAATAGTTCCTTTTTGTAAAATATGCCCATCCATTGCTTTCAATAGTTTCTTTTTCATAATATTAGATGATAATTCCAAAATATTATCTAATGAATATATTGTATATTTATAATTGTGTTTTTGAAACTTTGGTGGTTTTGCTCCTGCATATTTATGAAATCCATAAGCAATTCCTTGCATAACATTATCCATATTTCCAACATTTTCTGGAATTACAGAATTTGCCTTTATATTCCAAGCAATCCAATGAGTAAAGTTCTTTATCGGATGACTTAAATCTTCTAAAATTATTACTAAACTTTTTGCTTTATCTGATAAATTTTTAATTCTAAATTCTGGAGATATATTTTTTCCATAACTAGTATATTCTACTGGAATCATATCCCCTTTCTTAAAAGTTGTTTCAAATTCTAATTTATCATATTCCATAAATAACCTCACTCCTAAATGGTAATTTATCTTTTTAGATAATTTAAGACTTTTTCATTAAAATCTTTTGCTTCTTCATACACTGCATGCCCATAATCTTCATATAAATATAATTCACTATTACTAATTCTATCTGCTATTTCTTTTGAAGAATTTACTCCTACAATACTATCTTGTTTTCCTCCAATTATTAAAGTATGACATTTAATTTTATCTAAATTATCATATACATTATGTGTTAAACATGAATTAGCTTGAATAATAAATCTTTTATAATCTTTTGGTTTGCTAACTCTCCATAGAATATTATAATATTTTCTATATTTCTTTAAATACTTTTCGCTATAAGATTTTTCGGCTGTATCTATGAATATATTTTTAAAATCTTCCTTCTTTGCTAACTGAATCCAGTTTCCAACAACATTATTTATCATTTCATTAGACTTTGAAGATGTTACTGCTAAAACTAATTTATTTACTTTTTCTGGATTGTTAATTGCCATACATTGTGCTATCATTCCACCTTGAGAAACTCCTAATATATCAGCATTTGATATATTAAGTAAATTCATTGCTTGAGCTATATCTTGTGCCATATCTTGCGTTGTAAAGCCATTTGTTAGATTATTTCTCCTACTAAATTATATACTATATATTCTTTTGCAAACTTTTTATACATCAATGCAAGTGGAATAGCCATACCTTTAACAGTTCTTAATCCATCTCCAAGTCCTGGTATTATAATAAGATTTTTATTTCCTTTTCCAAAACTTATATAATCCATATCACTTTGTTCTATTTTTATATTATTATTTTTTGCATTATAAAACATTTTTTGCACTCCTAATTTAATTATTTAACAATAAATCTATAAATTGCATAAGCAACCCATATAACCCAAGAGAATGCCCAAGACTTAAATACAATACTTACTGTTAAATATACGATAGCAACTATTATTGCTATTATCCAGTTCATCAAATTTTTCTTATCCATTATTTTCTATCTCCTAGACAGATTGTAATTTTTACTTTGCTTTTTTCTTTTTTTCATCTTCTAATTGTAATTTATAATATTAGTTCTTATTTCTCAAAAACTACAAAACCACATTCGTAAGGATGGTCACAATACACACTTTCTTGCTTATCATTTAATATACTTCTCAGTATAAGTTGAAAATCTCCGCCACCTGATAAAATCAGGTATTCTGCCGCAAAAAACAGCAGTAACTGATTTGTCATCACCGCAGCCACTACACCCCCACAGCCTAAAACTAATGTAGGCATAACAACTCCCAATAGATATTGCCATTTTTTCAGTGGATTTGAACAAGTGCAGTATGGAGATAAATTACTCCAAATAATTCCGAAATCAATTGCACGAAAATGATTTTTTGCAAAAATCGCCCAGGTAATTCCATGTATTAGCTCATGCAGAATGATTAGACATGAAATAAGCACAATCAATACTACAAGAAATCCCCACGAAAGACAATCCAAATCAAAACCATTCACATGATAATATATCCAAAATGCTAAAGCCATAAACGGTAGCATAATTAAAAGACATAAAGACTTTGCTTGTTGTGTATTGATAATTATAGTCTTCATTTTATATCCTTCTTGTTGCATTTCAGAGCTTAATTTCTCAAAGTCATTTTTACGTTTCAATTCTTTTTCTGTTAATTCTCTTTTTTCATTATTCATTTTTTTATCTCCTTGTTAAATTACTATAAATCTTTCAAACTATAAAATTGTAATTTTCAAAATTTATATAAAACTTTTCTTTAAACTTTTTTTGAAAGTCAAAATTACTTTTTCATTATTATCACAAAAATGATAAGTAACTAATGAATATCCATCTTTATCCATTTTGTTACATAGCTCATCTATTGCTTTTGATATTGTTTCAATATCTCCAATTTTTTCTATTATTTTTGTAATATACATTTTTAATCTCCTTAATAACTTGTAATTTGTTAAATTTATTATAACATAAAAGAACAGATAGTTTTCTGTTCTTTATACAAATACTTTTAATAATTAAATACTTTTTGTTAATTTTGTTCTTTTTTTTTTCTTCTTTTTTCTTTTTACTCCACCAAGTACCAGTAAGTGAACAGCCTCCACCAATAAATATAAATACTATCATAAATATCCAAAATTCCATATTATTCCTCCTATTTTATAAATATTATAATTAAATTTATAATAAGTGCTATCATACCTGCTAATATTGCAAATAAAATCTTCTGATACATTCTTTTTCCTAGTTCTTGTTGCCTTTCTTCATAGTTCAATTGTTTACTATTAATAAAAGCCAAAATTTCTTTATAAGTTTGAATATTATTATTTTTTTTGATTTTTTCAGCTATTCCAGCAGTAAAAAAAGTTACTAAAAAAAATAAAATCCAAATAATAACACCAATATTTCCTTCAAGCTTAAAAAGAGGATAAGCTGTAATGGCTAAAATTAATAATTCTGCTAAATAAATGTATCCAATAATGTTAAACTCTCTTACTTTTTGAGTATTAACTAAGTTTTTAATTTTCTCAATATCTCCTTTCATAAAATCATCTAAAGATACTTTAAAGATGTCACTAAGTAGTAGTAAGCTTTTTATATCTGGATAACTTTTACTATTTTCCCAATTTGAAATAGTTTGTCTCGAAACAAATATTTTTTCTGCCAATTCATCTTGAGAAATATTCTGTTTTTCTCTATATTTTTTTATCCTTATTCCCACATCCATTTTGTACCTCCAATAATATTTTATATACTAGGTATTTTTTTGTCTATCAAAAGTCTTTTACATTAATATTTTTAACTTTATTTGTTTGTCAAAAGTTTTTTACATTATATTTTACATTCGATAAATTGTAATTTTATAGTTACCTATTATTTTTTTATTATTGTATTCAAACTATTTATAAACTCTTTTCTTCTCACAATGGTTGCAATTATAACAAACAAAGAATATATCAAGTTTCCTATAAATGGTTGTGCATTAAATTCTGTTGTCAAAGAAGCACTAATGCAAAAGAATATAATAGCCAATGCTAATACTATCCAGTTTGAATTTTTTATCCTATTTATATACAAATAGCCTAATGGTATATATATAATACCTACTAATAATTTTACAATATAATCTGGAATATTGGGTAAACCAAATATCATATTAAGTCCACTACCATTAAATATTAATGACAACAATACAATAATTCCTCCAAATATATAAAATCCTCCTATAAATGTTATGACTTTTGATTCTTTCATATTTTCTTTCTCCAATCTAAACAAAAAATTACTAT
>CAOTKV010000039.1 GCA_948530865.1 uncultured Clostridia bacterium | reverse complement strand
AATATTTGATGATAATATAAATATTAAAGGAGGAATTAATCATGTCAGGACATAGCAAATGGCATAATATAATTTCCTCAAACCTTAGAGCCACAAGGCAGGGGTAATTTTTAAAAACAGTTTTGGAGCAATTTTGGTGCAATCATTTCAACCAATTTCAACAAATTTGGGTAAAATAGATAAAAAATGAGACAAAAAATAGTCAATTTTGGAGTAAAAAATACTCCCCTATTGGCTACTTTTTTATGTCAGAAATTGTAAAAATAAGAACAAAAAGATGTTAAAATAATCTCAAATATTATTGAAAAATCAATGGATTTAGAAAATTTATACACTACTCTTAGTTGTATATAATACTGGTTACATAAAACAAAAAATGCACTTAGTTTATATACAAAAATTTGTGTGGTCTATTTCTGCCAAAAAAATAATTTTTACAAATTAAACTTGTTACATTTGATAATAATTGGAGCAAAGAAATCAATAAATTTAACAAAAATGACTAAAAACAAGTATGTCTTGTGAATTTCATAAGTAAAAAGTTGACAAACAGTAGTACAAAATGCTACAATAATTCTAGCATTTTTGAAATAAGTAAAAATGCAATAAATCCTTATTTTATATAGGTTAGGTGAACTTTATGAACAAAAAAGAAGAACTAAAAAGTAGGGTGAACTTCTCATATTACGAAGAGAATTTAACTCAAAAAGAGATTGGATCACTATTAAATATTAGTAGGCAAAGAGTAAATGCGATACTCAATGCAAACAGTAATCATAAATTAAGAAAAAGCAGAAGAATAGAAAAAAAGACAATAAGCAGGAAAGTACAATTTCATAAAAATACAGGTCCAACAGTAGCAATTCCCAAAGACATGCTTGAACGAATAGGGATCAATGAAGAAAATAAAGATGCTGAAATAAAGATAGATGGACAAAGTATAGTAATAAAAAGAAAAAATAAATAGATATTTTACTTTATACATTCTTGACATTGAGCCTCTATAAATATGTTTCTTGGCCATTAGGGGCAAGCATTGAAAATATAATGGCTTACCTAAATTGCAGTAGGCTAACATATTTATACTCAATATCAAGAAATCGTTTCACTTGTATATGTAAAATGGATATAAAAGATATTATTTAAAGATGAAAGAGGAAAAATATTATAAAAAATGGTAAAGATTGTAAGCATTGACATCAAGATACAGATAATAAATTGCAATTACTTTGTTTTTATTGTATAATCATAACACAAAATAGTAAGTTGTAGAGGAGATTATAAATTGGATATAGAAGTAAATAATATAAAAATTCATTATGAAGTTATTGGAAATGGCAAACCGATAATTTTACTAAATCCTAATAGTGTTAATACTGGATTGATGAAATTTATTGCGAACAAATTAAAAGATAAATATAAAGTATATATTTTTGATAGAAGATGTTGTGGTAAAAGTGAAAAGAATTGCGATTTAACCTATGAAGAATCAGCGAAAGATGTTGCAGAATTTATAAAAAAATTAAATATTGATAAACCATATTTACTAGGATGTAGTGGTGGAGGAACTGTTGCTCTTAATGTTGCAATTCATTATCCAACAAGTATATCTAAGTTAATTCTCTGTAGTGGAGTTGCAAGAAATAATATTATTAAAAAACCGAATTATGCAAAATTTATGGAAAGATTACCATATTATCCTGGAAAAAAGAGCAACGAAAAATTTGAAAAATTACTTAATGAATCTAAAACCATAACAAAGGAAGAATTAAATTCTATTATTGTTCCTACATTAGTTTTTAATGGTGGTATTAAAGATTTAGTTCCAAAAAATGAGGTTGAATATATTTCAAACAATATTAAAAAGTCAGAAATGTTTATATTAGAAAAAGCAGGACATTGTAATTATATTTTCAATAATGATGACTTTTATAACAAGTTAAATAATTTTTTAGAAGAATAAAAAATTACAATATATAGAGACCAACTATTAAAAGTCAATAGTTAGTTGAAAAGTTTTAAAAAAATTAGAAAAAAATATTTTAGACACAATAAAAAGACTTTAATGAAAATATTAAAGTTATGTAAAGTATTGTAGTACATTGAAAATTAGAAATTATATATGTTATGAAGATTTAGGTGGGCGATAATCTCTATTTTCTTTTAAGACATGAAAAATAATTCCAAGAAGTTTACGTTCAACACCAGCTAAAGCAACATAATGATGTTTTCCTTCTGCACGTTTTTTTATGTAGTAATCGTGCATAATAGGGTCATTGTTTGAAGCGACCATAGCAGCTAGATATATAGCATGTCTTAAATAAGGTGAACCTCTTTTAGAAGTTTTTCCATCAGTAGATTTTTTATTGCCAGATTGATTTTCAGATGGATCAATACCAGCAAAAGCAGTTAATTTACTTGGGGTGCTGAAATTATTAATATCACCAATTTCAGCTAAAATGACAGGTGCAGTTACTTCACCAATTCCAGGGATGCTTTGTAAATGATTATCAAGTTTAGAGTAAAGTTCTTTAATTTTAACTTCTAATTCGTGAGCTTGGTTTTCAAGGAAAATAATTTGATTAACAAGTTGTTTAATTTCAAAAGAACAAGCATCACCAGTAAATTTAATACCGAAAGAATTTTTAGCTAAAGATTTTACTTCACGAACTTTATCAGTAGAATGGCGACCACGAGAAACTTTTTTCAAAAGATTAGCTAGTTTTCTAGTATTAAAATTAATAACTTCATTAGGAGTTGGACAATTAAGTAAAATTTGTTTAGAAGCTTCGCCAAAAGTATCAGAAAAAAAATCTGAATATTCAGGAAAGACTTTATCTAAAATACCAGTAACTTGAGTTTTTGCCTTAGAAATATTACTAACAAGATTACTCCTATATCTAGTTAAGTTTTTTAAAGCAAGTAAATCATCATTAGGTAAAGGAGTTTGCTTAGTGCCATTAAAGCTTAAGAAATTGGCAATTAAAATTGAGTCGATAACATCATTTTTTTGTTTACGATTAGTGTATGCACCTCTAAAAGATTTTATTTGATAAGGGTTAAAAACAGAAACGTTAAAACCTTTATCAGTAAGTGCAGAAAATAGGGAAAGCCAATAAGTACCAGTGGCTTCCATAGCACAATATATTTGAGATTGGTCATATTCACTAATTGAATCAATTAATTTTTGTAACCCTTCATTAGAATTAGTAAATTTAATAGCTTTAACTAAAATAGAACCATCTTGGTTAATTAAAGAAGCTACATGATTAACCTTAGCAATATCAATACCTAAATAAAACATAATATAAACACCCTTTCTAATTTATGTTAGAGGAAACCCTCAATGTCTTTACAAGAATATAACCTAGCGACAAATAAAAGTCATTATTATAAAAATAATACTTATCCAACTTATTAATATCCAAATGTAAAGTAGAGGCTTTAGTCTCAACAAAGAGCCTAACACTCATGGAGGTAGCTAAAACCACTCTAACAATTACAATAATTATACCATAAATTGGTCTAATATTATGTTATGAGTTTTTGAATAACTCATAGAAAAAAATAAAATAATGTCGAGTCATTTCTGACTTAACATTATTATACTAGGAGGTACGCAAATTGAAAAAAGAAAAATGGTTAATAATTATTGGAAATATTTTATTATTTATTACTTGCATACTTCAAGTAATAGTAAAATTAAGCAGTGAAGTTTATGTTACTTTAATTACTATATCAGTTTTACTAGAATTAATTGGAATTGCATTAGGTAAAGAAGAATAAAATTACAATTTGAAAGGAATGGAAATGATACTACTATTAAAATATGGAAATACAAATTGTTATTATATAAAAGGTAAAAATGGTAGTATATTAGTAGATACAGACTGGGCAGGAACACTACAAGCCTTTTATAGAAAAATGAAAGAATTAAATATTGAAAAAATTGATTATCTTTTAATAACACATTACCACCCAGACCACATAGGAATAGCACAAGATATAATTGATATGGGAACAAAACTATTATTAGTAGATGTTCAAAAAGATTATATTCATAGTTCAGACACAATTTTGCAAAAAGATAAAAATATTCAGTTTAAGCCTATAAATACAGAGCCTGTAATTATATCGTGTGAGCAAAGTAGAGAGTTTTTAAATGATTTAGGAATAGATGGAGAAATAATATATACACCAGGACATAGTGAAGATAGTATTTCTCTAATTTTAGATAATGGTAGTGTTTTTGTAGGAGATTTATACGATTTAAAATCTGCAATAACATTTAATGATGAAAAGATAAATAATAGTTGGAATAAAATATTAAGCCATAATATATCAAAAATATACTATGGTCATCACGAACAAACTATTAGCAATATAAAAAAGATAGAAGATACACTAATCAATTAGTGCTAGAAATTACAAGTTTGTAGTTTGAAAGATTTATAGTAATTTATTGCTAGAGTTGTAATAATATGAAAGGAAGAATGTAAAATGAACGAATCTAATGTTAGAAATATAAATTTTCATAGTGATATACTTAATAAAGATATGGGAATAAATGTGTATTTGCCAAAAGGATATGAAGAAAATAATAATCCACTACCAGTATTATATTTTCTTCACGGAAGAAGTGGGAATGAAAATATTATATTTGATTTGAATATGAAAGGAATAGCAGATGAAATGATAGAAAGTGGGAAAATAAAACCACTAATAATTGTTTGCCCTAGAATTGAAAATAGTAGAGGGGTAAATTCATCTTCTATAAGTAATGAAGTATTAAGTCCAGGAGATAGTGGAATTATTATAAATGTTGGAATGTATGAAGATTATTTTATAAAGGAAGTTGTACCTTTAATTGATAATATATTTAATACAATAAAGACAAAAAATGGTAGATATATTGGTGGTGTTTCAGCAGGTGGATATGCAGCACTTCATAATTCATTTAGACATCAAGAAATGTTTGGCAAAGTTGGAGGACATATGCCTGCAATAGAACTAACTTTAGAGAAAGAAGATACTCCATATTTTAAGGATATATCTGTGTGGGAAAAATACGATCCTATAACGATTGCTAAAAATAATGAAATTTCAAAGGAACTTAAAGTTTATCTTGATGCAGGAAATCAAGATGAAGGACATTTTTATGAAGGATGTAAAGTTTTGCAGGATATATTAGAAAAGAAACAAGTAACATCTCAAAACCACATTTATGATGGACATCATAATGGAGCATATATAATATCTAATTTAGAAAAATATTTAGAATTTTATAATTCATAAATTACAATTTAGGAGTGTGATATATATGTTTAATTTAAAAAGAGAAAAAGTAAAGAAGAATATATTTTTAACTTTATCTATTATATTTGCATTTATATTTATTGCAGGAGTAATGTGTACCATAATGGGTGAAGATAGTCCAGTTAAATTTATAATAAATGAAAGTCCAATAAAATTAGTAGTACCACCAGTATTAGTATTTTTTGTAACATTTGCTTTATATAGAAATAGTAAGAAAGCCATCGAAGAAAATACAAAGTAATTGCTAACTTACAATTTCAGGAGGTGTTAGGAATGAGCAAATATGAGCCATTATGGAGATATTTAAAAGAAAACAAGAAAGACAGTTATAAATTATCTTATGAAGAAATTAAAAATATTTTAGGATTTGATATAGACCATTCCTTTTTGACTTACAAAAAGGAATCTAAAGAATATGGATATGAAGTAGGTAAAATATCAATGAAAGAAAAGACAGTAATGTTCAATAAGATATAACTAAAAAATTACAATGTGAAAGTGAGATGAGAATATGAATAATGAAATTAAAAAAGTTATTGAGAAATTTAAAGAAGTAAAGAATATATTAAAAGATTTTTCTACTAAAGATGAAGCAATAGAATATCTTGTTAATGAAACAAAACTATCAAAAGAAGAATGTTTTGTTGCATACGATATTATTATGAAAATCGAAGATTAACTTACAATATATCACTAGGAATGGGGGAATAATAAATGAACTTTAAAGAATATGGAGATAATAATAAAGATACAATAATGTTATTACATGGTGGTGGTCTTTCTTGGTGGAATTATAGAGAAGAAGCAGAAAAATTACAAGAAAGTTATCATATTGTTATTCCAATATTAGATGGACATTCAGATAGTGATAGAAGTTTTACAAGCATAGAAGATAATGCACAAGAAATTATAGATTATATAACTAATAATTATAATGGTCATATTCGCTTAATGGGAGGATTATCATTAGGAGGACAGATTCTTTTAGAAATTTTATCAAGGAAAAATGATATTTGTGATTGTGCTATTATTGAGAGTGCATTAGCAATTCCTATGAAAGCAACATATAAAATGATTAGACCAGCTTTTTCTATGAGTTATGGGCTAATATCAAAGAAATGGTTTTCACAAATGCAATTTAAGTCTTTAAAAATAAGAGAAGATTTATTTAGTGAATATTATAGAGATACTTGTAAAATCAGTAAGGAAGATATGATTGCTTTTATGGAAGCAAACTCAAAATATGAAATTAAAGATTCTTTATCAAGTACAAAATCGAAAGTTTTAGTAGTTGTAGGAGATAAAGAAAGAGCAATAATGAAAAAATCAGCGAGTATAATTCATAAAAAGATAAATGGAAGCAGAATTAAAGTGTTACCTAATTATTATCATGGAGATTTTAGCATAAATAATCCACAACAATATGTTA
>CAOTKV010000038.1 GCA_948530865.1 uncultured Clostridia bacterium | reverse complement strand
CGATATTTTCTTTCTGAGTTTCTATATGTATTTTCTATTTTATTACTTAAATCATTTAAAAAGCCACTTCTGTTTCTCGAGCTTGATACAAGATTCCAATATGAATAATTATCTACATTATTTACATTAAACATATCAGGATGAGCAATTTTCAACTGTTCAGTTACTTCTTCTGAAATTCCAAAAGCAGTTGCATATACTAAAAATTTTTCCCACAACACTATATCTGGTAACGTTTTTTCATTAAGCAAAGAATAATCTTGCATATATTTCTTTAATGCTTTCCACTCGTTTTTTTCTCTTAATCCTTTTTCTGTTAAACCTGACATTTTCTTTAAAGCATTTTTTAAAATTCTTATACAAATAATATTTCCAAAAATTATTATCCAAAATATAATTCCAAGCACTACAAAATATTTTTGTTCTTCTGATTCTGTAAATCCAGCTAATGTAAATACAAATGCCAAAAAGAAACTCCACATATTAGTATATTCTAAATTTGAAATTTTTTTATCTACTTCTTTACAATCAAGTTGTTTATTCAAATCTATATTCATAAAATTAGAATGATAAGTACTAGCAGAATATTCAACATCACATAAAAGTTTATGGAACAATTTATAATGTTGTTCTGCATAATCTGAGAATTCTTTTATTGTTATATACTCTCTTTTGTTATCAATATAATTACAAGCTGATACTAAAAAATCATATACATTATATTCTTCTCCCATTAATTGTTGTTCTTCTATTTTGCAAAGAATAATCTTTATTTCACCATGTTCGTCATTTTCAAATCTTATAACTTTTTTTAAAGATAATTCTAATAATACTGCTGTAAGTATATTATCTTCATACCTATCCATATCGGGCTTATTACTTTTAAAAGAATATAAATAGATTGCTCTCGCTGGAGTTGATACTTTCTCATTTGGAATTTCTCTAAAATATTCAATTGGTTCAACATTCATTTCATGTTTTTCAACAAATAGATTTCTTAATTTTATATTTCTTATAATTTTTATTAACATGTAAATTGAAACTATAATTGCAATAACAATTAATATTGCATAATATATCTGTGGCTTATTTCTTTCGAAATTAGCACTATTTGCCCATTTTTTCTCTTCTTTTAAAATAGATGATAATTTCTTTTCATTTATAAAATTAGTTGAATTTTCATAAATATTTTCTTCTGTAACAACTCTAACTTCTAACATTGTATTTATTGGAATTTTTGGAATTTTAAACGAAATTGTATCTTCTGACTCTCTATTTATCTCACCACTTAAAGGTCCATGTGCCCATACTCTTAGCTTTTCTATATCACTTACTTCTTTTGGTAATTTTATTGTTCCAGTAATATTGTTTCCTGACATTGAATTATTTTTTCCTAAAAATTGCCAATAAAATTCTGTACAATCATTATAAATTCTTGTTGCATCTTCAATTGTATAATATAATTTATATATTTTTGTATCTCTTGAATTATCTAAACCTACATGCCATGCAATTTCAAATTTACTAGGATTATTTGATACTGGAAGAGCATAATAACACCCTGCATCCACATGCCATTGCTCTTCATAAATTTGTTGTAATGGTATTGGTTCATTATTAACAACTTCGAATACTTTAACATTTGTAATATTAGAATATTTAGAATTATCAAGCTCAAAATTTTTTAAAAGTGTATTAGTATACTCCACATTTACATCCCATGTTTCTATTACATCCATACTACTATCAGAATTCAAAGTAACATCATAATTAATTGAATTCCAAGACTGATAACCAGCATAAGATTTAGTATTTAAGCCTAACAAAAAAATAGCTAAAAATACTAAAATTAATATTGTTTTATTTTTCATATTATCTCCCCATATTTTATCATTTTAAAAATTATATAATATCTAAAAAATTATTACCAATAAATTTGTATAAATTCTTTGTTACTATTAGTTTACAAAAAAATGACTGCCCCCTAAAGGGCAATCATCTCTGTTAAATTTATTCCAAAGTAATAGAATAATACCAGCCACAGTACCGAAAATGCTGAAACTATGGCTATCACATAACCTAAGAGCCGTATTCCTGTGTTCCGATCTTTTGTCATTGAATTAACAACATAAATTATAAATTCTGCAAAAATGCAAATAATGATAAACAGCAAAAAACCTTTCATTTAGTTTCCTCCTTGTGATGTGATTTTTATACGCATTAACATTATGAATTATACTATAATTTACATAATATTTCAAGAGCTATAATTTAAATTCTTTAACTTGACAATTTTGAAGTGCATTTTTTGTAGGTTCATCGTCTTTTGGAAGTCCTTCAAAATAAGAGTTTATTGCTACACTAACTCCACCATGAATAACTAATAACACAGTTTTATCTTTATATTTTTGTTTTATATCATCTAAAAATCCAAAAATTCTTTTGAAAAAATCTTGTATATTTTCAGCTTTTTTGTATTGATAATTTTTGCTATATGTCCAATATCCAAAATAATCAAATTCATTTCTATTTAAGCCTTCAAATTCTCCAAAGTCTCTTTCTTTTATTCTATCATCATAAATAATATCAATATTTTTTTCTTCATTTATAATACTTGCTGTTTGTCTTGTTCTTTTCAATGGTGAACAAATAATTAAATCTATATTTTCATCTTCTAATGATTTAGCTACTTCTTTTGCTTGCATTTTTCCAGTTTCATTTAATTCTATATCTGCTAATCCTTGAACTTTTTTTAAATCATTCCAATCTGTTCTTCCATGTCTTACAACTAAAAGTCTCATTTAATCCCCCTTACAAAAACAAAAGAAGCAATTTCTTGCTTCTTTTTATATTTTTATTGTAATTGTTTCATTACTTCTTCAGCAAAGTTTTCTTCTTTTTTCTCGATTCCTTCACCTTTTTCAAATCTAGCATATCTAACCATTTCAGCACCTTTGTTTTTAATTAAATCTCCAACTTTGATGCTAGGATCTTTAACAAATTCTTGATCTAATAAGCAGATTTCTCCATAGAATTTTCCGATTCTACCTTGTACCATTTTTTCTGCTATTTCAGCTGGTTTTCCTTCATTCATAGCTTGAGCTTTTAAAATTTCCATTTCTTTTGCAACTCTTTCTTGAGGAACAGCTTCTCTGTTTAAATATTCTGGTTTTGCAGCAGCAATTTGCATACATACATCTTTTGCAAGTTCTGTTTCTCCTTTAGCAAAATCTACTAATACAGCAATTTTTCCTGCTCCATGAATATAACTTTCAACTAAACCTGTTGATTCAAATCTTTCAAATCTTCTGATTGTCATATTTTCACCAATTGTAGCAATTTTCTCAGTTAAAACTTCTTTAACTGTTTTTCCAGTTTCTTTGTAAGATATTTCTAATAAGCTTTCTACATCTGCTGGATTTTTTTCAGCAACTATTTGAGCTACATCATTTACAAAGTTAACAAATTCATCATTTTTAGCAACGAAATCTGTTTCAGCATTAACTTCGATGATAGAACCAACTTTTCTATCACTTGTTACATATGTTGCAACTAAACCTTCAGCAGCAACTCTTCCTGATTTTTTAGCAGCTTTTGCAATCCCTCTTTCTCTTAATAATTCAGCTGCTTTTTCCATATCTCCATCTGTTTCTGTTAAAACTTTTTTGCAGTCCATCATTCCTGCACCTGTTTTTTCTCTTAGTTCTTTAACTAATTCTGCAGTTATCATTTTAAGTACCTCCAAATAAAATTTATTATTTTCCACTTTTCGTGGTTTATTTTCTTTATAAAAAAACGGACATAATAATATTAGATTTAAACATATTATTTAATGTCCGCTTCTGTTATTTTTTTAGTTAAATATTATTCTTCAACAGTTTCTTCTTTAGAAACTACTTCTTCAATATCTGTAGCTTCTTCTGAATCAACAACTTCTTCCATTGAAGATGATTCTGCATCTTCTCCTTGTCTTCCTTCTATAACAGCATTTGCTATAACATCAGCTATTAATTTAACTGCTCTTATAGCATCATCATTTCCTGGTATAGCGTAATCAACATCTTCTGGATTGCAGTTTGTATCTACTAAACCAACAACTGGTATTCCTAATTTTCTTGCTTCTAATATAGCAATTCTTTCTTTTTTAGGATCTACTACAAACATAACTCCTGGCATTTCTTTCATATCTTTAATTCCACCAAGATTTTTTTCTAATTTTTCCATTTCATTTTTTAAACCGCTAACTTCTTTTTTAGGTAATACTTCAAATGTTCCATCTTCTTGCATTGTTTCTAAATCTTTTAATCTTTGAATTCTTCCTTCGATTGTTTTGAAGTTTGTAAGCATACCACCTAACCATCTTTGGTCTACATAGTACATATTACATTTTTCAGCAGCTTCTTTAATACATTCTTGTGCTTGTTTTTTTGTTCCTACAAAAAGAACTGTTTTTCCTTCTTCTGATTGTTCTTTAATGAATTTGTAAGCCTCGTCTAATTTTTTTGATGTTTTTTGTAAATCGATAATATGGATTCCGTTTCTAGCTTGGAATATATATTCAGCCATTTTAGGATCCCATCTTCTTGTTTGATGTCCGAAATGAACACCTGCTTCAAGTAATTGTTTCATTGCAACTACTGCCATTTTAAATTCCTCCTTATTTGTTTTTCTCCTCCATAGATTTCCACATTTTAAACAACTACTGTGCATAACAATAGCACAATTTAAAACTCAACCTATGTGTGATTTTTATAATACCTAAATACTATAACAGATTTTTATGTAGATTTCAAGTGTTTTTTCATATTTTTCTAATTTTCTTATCACACCACTTAGCACCATTCATCCCAATAATGTAAATAAACAAATCTATAATCCCTTCGTATGAAAACTTCACTTTGTGAGGTTTCGCAATTGGTACAGAGAAAAAACGAGCAACACTTTAACAAAAAACACTATGGAGGTACAAACATGAAAAAAGTAAAGAAAATGCTTAGTTTTGTTTTGGCAATGGTACTTATTCTTGTGGCTAACACAAGCACTGCCTTTGCTACAGAATCGGATTATACCTCAAGAGAACCTATAAAACACACTATTGAACTTACTGTCGAACCTGGAGAAGAAGATAATGGAATTATGCCTCTCCGGTATGATGAGTATGATCCTGTAGTTTTAAAAGGAATCACTACTACAACAGACAAGTTCTATGTCGAAGAACGGTATATGGCTTTTGAAGCATATGCTACTGATATTACTGGTGGATCTGTAGATGGTATAGTTGTAATAGAACTTTTAGAATATGCTTCTGAAGGTTTAGTTGGAGATATGTATTTACCAATTAATGGCATACCTGATAAAAATGATTGGATTGATGGTGGTCGTGGTTGGTATTATTTTTCAATAAATAACAGAAGTAATTCTCACATAAGCTTGCATATAACCTACTATTCTTGGAAATAATTTTTTCAACTCTGTACAAAAAAAGCTAGGTTAATACCTAGCCTTTTTTTGATTTTATAAATTTAATTCAAAATTCCAATGATTATCAAATTTCTTTATTTCATTATCATTACCATTTCTTAATACAATACTTTCAAATGATATTTTTAAACTTTTAATATCTTTATTTTCATTGGTATTTAAAGATAATCTTGCTATCAATTTACATTTTTCTAAATTCTCTCTTTTTACATCATAAGAACTTTGTGAATATTCAATTTCTTCTCCTGCATTTTCAAGTTTTAATCCTTCTAAATATATTTTATCAAATTCTTCTTCTGTTTTAACATCAAATACAATATATAGTTCATCATTTTTTAAAGATATATATTCTACCTTAGCAGAAACATTATCATATGTTTGATACTCTGAATCTACTTTAATACAATTTCCTTCTTCATATGCAATTTTTGCACTTTGACTTACATTTGAAAACATAAATTTTATAAAATCCTCAATATCATCTGCAAATGCACATCCAGAAAGTAGCAAAAAA
Organism: uncultured Clostridia bacterium; assembly: GCA_948530865.1. Lineage (GTDB taxonomy): Bacteria > Bacillota > Clostridia > TANB77 > CAG-508 > Scatovivens. The sequence continues at coordinate 1,201 of CAOTKV010000038.1, read as the reverse complement.
CATACAAATACTGCTGCAACATTTTTACATGTCAATACTGGTTTTCTTAAAAGTTTAAATTTATTCTTACTTGCATTAGCATTATTATACTTTTCACATAACTCTCTTTCTAATTTATCTCTAAAATCTTCTGCTAAATCTTCTTCATGTATTTTACTTTTTACTATTTTTAATTCTACTTCAAATTTTTCCATGTATATTATTCCTCTATCTTTAATCCATCTTTTAAGCATTCTCTTGCTCTTTTAAGTCTCGTTTTTACAGTTTCTTCACTAACTTCTAATATTGCTCCAATATCATTAGTTTTGAAATCTTCTAAATAATGAAGTATAAATACACTTTTATACATATCTTCTAATTTTTGAATTTCATCAAACAATAAGTTATCTTTCATTATTACATCTTTTTTATCTTCCAAATCTTTTTTTCTTTTGGGATCTTTCAAATAATTGCAACATGAGTTAATTGTTATTCTAATTATCCAATATTTCTCATGCAATTCATCTTCAAATGTTTTCTTCTCCTCATTAATATATTTTGCGTATTTGAAAAATACTTCCTGTACAATATCTTCTGCATCTTCTTTTCTTCGTAAATATTCTAAAGATATATGATATACCATCTTATAATATTTTAAAATTACATCTCTAAATTTCAACGTCCTCTTCTCCTAATCTTTTCATTTTTTTCAAGTGTATTTTTTACATTCGAATTATCCGATTATACAACACATTTTACAATTTCATAACTTTTGTATTCAAAATGTAACATTTTTATGCATTCAAATAACCAAAATCTTGAATTTGTGTTTTTATTAGTATTCTCAACTAAAAGCTAGCTTTTAAAAATCACACAGTTACATATATTAACACATTTATTTTTCTAACACAATACCTAAATCGAGATTTATTACAAAAAGTTTACAACAAAATTCTACATTTTTTTCGACATTTAACTAACAATTGATAAAAAACGCCACAAAGCGCAATTTTATTCTGTCAAAATCAGATTTTATAATTTATGTTGTAAATAACAAAATTTAATACTACTTTAATATCTATAAAAATATTTTCAAAAAAGTATTGACATATTATTTTTTAGATAGTATAATAGCTCTTGTCAGTTGATTGCTGACTGCCAGTTATTTATGCAGATGTGGCGGAACTGGCAGACGCACAGGACTTAAAATCCTGCGGTTGAA
>CAOTKV010000037.1 GCA_948530865.1 uncultured Clostridia bacterium | reverse complement strand
AGTTCCATAACACACTATGGAACTTTTAGAAAGTTCCTTGTGTGCAAAAGGGAAAATCCCTTTTGAAACCCTAAATATGTGAGCAAACAATGTACTACGAAAATATAAATAAATGTTGATATATTAAGGTTTTAATTATTTCAGCCCAGCCAAAAAAAGACAGATTGAAAAATCTGTCTTTTTCTTTATTCTTGAAAATTATGTAAATTCATGATATAATACCCAAACTAAAGCAATATCTTAGTTTATATTATATATTTTCTTTTGGTTCACTAATGTGAGTAGAGAAACATTTGCTCCTTAGTTTTATCATAAAAACTAGTAAACAGCGATTAAAAGGAGGTAACTTTATGGTATTACGGTTTTATTGGATTTTAATTTTTATATTTATTATTGGATTAGCTATACATTCGATTTTTGAATTAGAAGAGGAACGAAGAAAATATAGTTCTGGAAAGAAGTACAAGAATTTTATTAATACAACATTAGAAATTTTAAACTTCATTGGTGATAATTTTATTGCATTTTTCAGTCTATATAATGTGTTTATGATTGTTTATTCAGTTGCAGAAAAACATTATTTGTTTATGATAATTCCAATACTATTTTTGCTTTTTATATTGTTTTTATTTATCAATCAAAAAGTAGAAAAAATGGACTTTTTAACAGAAGGAATTGCATTTGTATTTCTTTTATTATGGCTTGTATATACAGTGTTTTTCTCTCTGTTTGCAATTGATAGCCCAATAAAAGAAGCAGAAGTAACACACAAATCGGAGTATGTTGAAACTATTGATATTTTGGAGTTCAAACAGGTGCCATATACCAATATTACTGGAAGGAGATATTATATAAAATCTTCTCCTAATAGCGCATATTATTATGAAGTAATAACTGAAAACGGAGGAACAACTACCAAATCTATTGATGGAGCTAATAATTATGTGGAAAAATTTGAGAGTGATGAATATATTGACAATCCTCACATCGAAGTTTATAGAAATTATGATGTTTCATATTATATAACTTGGTATGGAAATGAAGTTACAAAAGAAGAAAACTCGAGTTACAGTTATTATATATATATGCCAAATGACAGTATGTTTTACGAAGAGTAAAGTATAAGATTGTAGAAGTCCTAGCTGATGCTGGGGCTTTTACATATTTTAAGATAAAATTTTCTTGAAAAAATTAATAAATAAATTATTTTTTATTTTATAAATTTGTGCTATACTAAAGAAATAATGAATATATTTATAAAAAACAAAAGAATTTCGGAGGACAAATGAATTTAAAAAAAATAAGCATTTGCTTTTTTATATATGTATATATAATTTCTGTAATATGTAATTGTATATATGCCACAGAAGAAAATATTCAGAATGAACAAAACTCAGGCGAGATGGTAATATATTCTGAATCTGCAATATTAATGGAGTCTAAAACTGGAAAAGTTTTATATGAAAAAAATATGAATGAAAGAAAATATCCAGCAAGTACAACAAAAATTTTAACAGCAATAATAGCTTTGGAAAAGTGTGAGTTAAATGAAACAGCTGTTGCAAGTGCAAATGCTGTAAATGCAATAAAATCAGGATATACAAAAGCTAATATTCAAGTAGGAGAAACTTTCACAATTGAGCAATTATTAAATGTTATGATGGTTCAATCGGCAAATGAAGCAGCCACTATTATTGCTGAACATATTTCTGGAAGTGTTGAAGAATTTTCTAAATTGATGAATCAAAAAGCTCAGGAAATTGGATGCAAAAACTCTAATTTTGTGAATGCAAATGGCATACATAATGATAATCATTATTCAACTGCTTATGATTTAGCTTTAATAGCAAGATACTGTATGAAAAATGATAAATTTAGAAGTTTAGCTAATATGATGGAATGTAGTTTGCCAAGAACTGAATTTTGGCAAGATGAACAAGTAGAAGAAAACGGAGAAAGAATTTTTAAAAATACTAATAAATTACTGCTTTCAGACAATAAATACTATTATCCATATGCAATAGGAATTAAAACAGGATTTACTACACCTGCCAAAAACTGCTTAATATCAGCAAGTAATAAAAATGGATTTGAAACAATTGCAGTAGTATTGCATGCGGAAGCAACAGAAGAAGGGGAAAGCGCAAGATATTTAGATACAATAAATTTATTTGAATATGGATATAATAATTACAAGTTAGATGATATTTTAAAAGAATATCCTAATGTAGCTAAAGAAAATGAAACAAAACAACCTTTAGCATTAACATCAGAAAATAATGATGATACACCAGAACCACCTAAAATACCAGAAGATGAAATTGATATAACACCACTTGTTCAAATTGTTTTTGGAATAATTCTTTTAGCAATTGCAATGATTATATTTATAAAAAAAGGTGGAAATAAAAAAGGAAAACATGGATATAGTAGTAACATTTATAAATTTAATTTAAATTAAAAAAAAGTGAAATTTAAGGTGCGTCCCTAAATTTCACTTTTTTATATATTGCCCACTATTATTTTTGAACTTGTGGAACTTCAAATAATGAAGTTAATTTACTTGCGTTATCAAACATATTGTTAAATTGTAAGTAATGATAATTATTAATTAATTCAGAATATTCAGTTTCTTCTGAAAAATTATGATATAAATTATTTTTATCAATATATCCATTTCCTGTAATTATTGGAATTTCAGTTCTTAAATTATCTAAGAATTGAAGATATGGGGTTTTTTGTATATTAGCAACATCAAGTAAAAGTGAAGCTAGATAGTTTGCACTAATATCTGTTACATTTTTATATTTTTCTTCATCAATATCATAATTTGCCCAAATTATAAATGGAGTAATGTATTTCTTTTCAGAAGCTTCTTTTGAATTTATATCTTCATATTTTTGTGATAATAATGCATTATAGAATTCATCTTCAACATAAGGTTGGTGATCACCAAATAGAAGTATAATTGTAGGTTCTTTTTGATGTGAAAAATAATTTATTAAATATTCTAGTGCACCATCTGCCATTTTTATTAAAGATAGATACTGATTTAATTTTGGATATTGTCCGTTTTCAGCAATAATAGTGCTTTGGAAATTTTCATCAGTATAACTACCATGGTTTTGCATTGTTAATGTAAAATTAAATAATTTTTCATTTTCTCCTTTTTTCTCATAAAGTTCAATTATATTATTATATGTACTTAAATCACTTGGATATTCTCTTATATATTCCAAATTGTGCATTGTATATAAATGATAGAAACTATTAAATCCAAGACGAGGATATGCTATATTTCTATTATATCCTTGAGGATAATAACAATGCATTGCTGTTGTAGAGTAGCCTTGTTGTTTTAATATTGATGCAAGAGAATAAGAATTTCTTAAAACATATTGTTGATAAGGGATTGTTCTTTTGGGAACAAAAGCCATTGAATTTGATGTTAAAAATTCCCACTCACTATTAGGTGTTTGCGCTCCAAATATTGAAACATGCAGATTTCCTTTAATGGTATTTTCAGATAAACTTCTATAAAAAGGTAAATAATCTTCTGTTGTAGAAAATTTTCCAATAGTAGATAAATCAGCAAAGGATTCATTCATAATAGTAATAATGTTTGGATATTCAAAATTTTCATCATGATTAACAATTGGAACTTTTATTGAAGAGGCAACCTCTGAAAGTGAACTTACATCATAATTTTCTGGTTGAGTAATTATAAGATTTTTTGCTTGTTTAAATAAACTTGCCATTAATCCATTGTTGTGATATTCCTCTTTAGGATCCCAATTTTCATCTAGTTCAAATTTCTTTATTAAATCTTGTGTTAAGAAGAAATTCATAAAAAATGATAATGTAATACAACAAACTACAAATCTATATAATATTTTAAATTTATTATTTCTATAACTTTTTATTTTTACTTTTCTTAATATAAAAATTCCTAATATAAATAGTAATATTCCACAAACTAAATTTTTTGAAAGCGAAAATTTAAATGTAGGTAATACTGTAAGTGCAACATTTAAAGAGAATATATCCCAAGGAACAAGTGGAGTTCCTCTAAATGCTGTTATAAAGTGATTTACAAATCCAGTTGCAAATGTAATAAGTAAAGTTAAGTATAAACTAATTTTTATTTTACCAATTAAACAATAAAAAATTCCAAGGATGAAATATATAATTAAAAAGTTTAGCTTCATTCTAGGTTTTTCAAAAATAAATTTTCCATTGCATAAGAATTGACAAAATAGATATATAATAAATGGAATTACTATAAGTAGAAATATTTTTTTGAGTAATTGTACATTAATAATTCTTTTTAAAAAATTATAAAATTTATCTAATCTTGTTTTTTTACAAAATTCTGGTAAGTGTAGTTTAGTAGCAATTTTTTGCAATAATTTTTTTACTTCTATCATTTTTGATTGTACAAACTTAATAGGTTTTTCAAACTTTTTATATATAAACGACTTTAAATTTTTAAATTTGGTTATAAGAAATGTTTTTGAATTTGATTGCATTTCTTTAATTTTATTTTTAATATTAGAAAACATTTTTTATCCTTTCAAGTAATATTTAATATCTCATAATATAACATAATTTTTACTAAAAGTGAAGAAGAAAGATAAAAAAGGGGAATAATTGACAAAAAAATACAAATAAAACAGTTAATATAATATTTTTCAACAATAACTTTAATGTTAACCAAACATACATACTGTACACATAAAAAATAGATAATAAATTTTTTAATAATATCTTAAAAAAATATTGTGAATAAAATGTGTCGAAAAAGTGCAATCAAATAAGTTATTCACAGATTTATCCACATTATCCACAGCCTAAAAAAGAAAAAAAGTAGTTTTCATAACTGCAAAAACAATTAACATAATATTATTTTGTTATTAATAGAATATTAAGAATTATAAAAATTTGCAAATATTGTAAATTTATGATAATAATATAAATATTATTTAATATGGAGGTTTGAATGAATTATTACATAGATTTCGATAATACATTATATGAAACAGCAAAATTAACAGCATTAATGCTAGGTTCTATTAGTAAAGGAATATCTGAAAAAACAGGAAAGGATGCAAATCTATTGTTTGAAGAAGCAAAAGCAAATTTTAATTCTACTTTAGATAATATATTCACATTTGCTGAAGGTATGTCTAAAAAGTATCAGGTTGATTCTAACTTTGTTGTATCTGGAGTAAATGAGGTAATAGACAATGGTCAAAATCTAGTATTTGATGATGCTAAAAGATTTTTAGAAAGATTAAAGAAAAATGGAGATAAAGCATTTATATTAACATATCTACCAAAAACAAATCAAGAATATCAGATGAGAAAGATAATGGGTTCAGGTCTTGGAAAATATTTTGATGGAATAATGATGACAACAGAATTAAAATTTTTGCTAGATATAAATTATCAAAATGGAATATTTATAGATGATGATCCAAGAGATTTGAATGGTCTAGCAAATAAAAATCCAATAAGAGTAATTAGAATGAGAAAAAAGAATAATAAACGTTCAAAGATAGATATGAATAATCCAAAAGTAGAGGAATATACATCTTTTGATGATATTCAAATTACAAGAAATAAAGATCAAGATGTTGAACGCTAAAAATTTTTTCTTGACATTTATATATAACTGTTGTAAAATATTTAACATAATATATGAATTGCGATGAAAAAGAGGAAATATATGTAAAAGCTATTTAAAGTGAGTTTGTGATAGTGAAAAACAAGCAATAGAAAATATATTTTGGAGCTTTGGAGCAATATTAATTAAGGTGGGCAGGAAATGCCAATTAGGGTGGAACCGCGTGAGTAGAACTTACGTCCCTAGCTTTATGCTAAGGATGTAAGTTTTTTGTTTTATAAAAAACGAATCCTTAGAAAACAAAATAAAGGAGGTTTTTTATTATGGTAGAATCAATGGAGAAAATTGTAAACTTATGCAAAGCGAGAGGATATGTTTATCCTGGTTCTGAAATCTACGGAGGACTTGCAAATACTTGGGATTACGGTCCACTAGGAGTAGAGTTAAAAAATAATGTAAAAAAAGCATGGATGAAAAAATTTGTTCAAGAGAGCAAATATAATGTTGGGCTAGATGCAGCAATATTAATGAATCCACAAACATGGGTTGCATCAGGACATGTTGGAGGATTTTCAGATCCTTTAATAGATTGCAAGGAATGTAAAACAAGACATAGAGCTGATAAACTTATAGAAGAATGGGCTCATAGCAATGGAAAAGATATGATTGCAGATGGTATGTCAGATGAAGAAATGATTAAATTTATGGATGATAATCACATAGATTGCCCAAATTGTGGAAAACACAACTTTACAGGAATTAGAAAGTTTAATTTAATGTTTAAAACATTTCAAGGTGTAACAGAAGACGCTAAGTCAGAAATATATTTAAGACCAGAAACAGCACAAGGTATATTTGTTAATTTTAAAAATGTAATGAGAACAACAAGAAGAAAATTACCTATGGGTATTGCCCAAATAGGAAAATCATTTAGAAATGAAATTACACCAGGAAATTTTACATTTAGAACAAGAGAATTTGAACAAATGGAACTTGAATTTTTCTGCAGACCTGGAACTGATTTAGAATGGCATGCATATTGGAAAGATTATTGTAAAAAATGGTTATTAAATTTAGGAATGATAGAAGAAAATATTAGATTAAGAGATCATGAACAAGCTGAACTTTCACATTATAGTAATGCAACAACAGATATAGAATTTGCATTCCCATTTGGATGGGGCGAATTATGGGGAATTGCAGACAGAACTAATTTTGATTTAAAACAACATATGGAATATTCAAAAGAAGATATGAATTATTTAGATCCAGAAACAAACGAAAAATATATTCCATACTGTATAGAGCCATCACTTGGAGCTGATAGAGTAACACTTGCATTTTTATGTAATAGTTATTTTGAAGAAGAGGTTGCAGAAGGAGATATAAGAACTGTATTAAAGCTACATCCAGCATTAGCTCCATATAAAGTTGCTGTTTTACCACTTTCTAAAAAATTATCTGAAAAAGCAGATGAAGTTTACACTGAACTTTCAAAATATTTTATGTGTGATTATGATGAAGCTGGAAGCATAGGAAAAAGATATAGAAGAGAAGATGAAATAGGAACCCCTTATTGTGTAACAGTTGATTTTGATACTCTTGAAGATGGATGTGTAACAGTTAGAGATAGAGATACAATGGAACAAATAAGAATTAAAATTGAAGATGTTAAAAAATATGTTGAAGAAAAATTAGAATTTTAGAAAAAATATGAATTGTTAATAAATAGTTCATAAAGTAATGATAAAAAATGGGTATATTGTAAAACATTTACAATATAAAATCCCCAAATTAAAACAAAAATACAATCCATTGCTCGGATTGTATTTTTAT
>CAOTKV010000036.1 GCA_948530865.1 uncultured Clostridia bacterium | reverse complement strand
TATACAATTTCTGCTCCATTTTTATATTTTGGTAAATCTGTAAATGTCCATTTCCATTCTTCGTTTTCTGTTACTTGTTTGCTATCAACTTTTTCTCCATTTGCAAGTAGATTTATTGTGATTGTATTTGGTCTTACTCCATCTTGATTATTATTGTCTTCCCATGTTTTTTGTCCAGAAACATCTTCTACTTTATTAAAAATATTTTTAATATTAAAATCTTCATATTCAGTAATATAATTTTCAACAGGAACTTCTTCTACTCTATATTCATACTCATTACTATCTTTATCGCAAGTTGGAATATTTTCAAATGTATAGTTCCATTCTTTAGATGAATCTGTTGTTGTTGTTTTATATAGTTCTCCATTTCTTAATAAATTAATAGTTATTGTCTCTGGTCTTTCAGATTCAACATCTCCAATCCATGATTTATTACCACTAATATTTATAAGTAACTCTTGCTTCAATTTATTTGTAATTGTGTATCTATCATCATCTTCTTTTATTGGATCTAGCATATCATAAAATTCTTTTGTCTTATCATCTACTTCTTCTCTAACTGTATATGATTCTAAATCATCTAATAAAAGTCCTTCAAATACTATTTCTGTATTTTCCTTTGTTAATTGTTTTCTATCTACTTCTTCTCCATTTTTACAAAGTACAATATTAATACTTTCTGGTCTAAAATCAAATACATTATCAAAATCATCCCATACTTTATTTACTTTCAAGTTGAAATAACTATTAGTTGATACTTTAACTGTATTTGAATGTATACCTGTAATATAATCTACTGGATTTCCAAACTCATCAATTGCATTCCATTCAGTCCAGCACGCACCATATGCAAGTGTTATTAAATCTTCATCATCTGGTGCTTTTAAATGTATAAGTACATATGTTAAAGAATTCTCTGGTAAAATCGCTGGATTTCCTTCTAAATCTAAATACTCAAATGCCAATGATTTTACTTTTGTTTTATCAACAGAATCTGTATATTCTTGCCAAGAATCATCTTCTTTTAAATTTCCAGGTTTAACATTTTCAGAATAATAAGTTTTAACTTTATATCCTTTTTTCTCTGCATATGACGTATCTATTCCTAAAAATTCACCATTCCAATGCTTATTATCTCCATATGATGGAACCATATTTCCTGTATTATCTTTTAAATACTCTTCGATTGAATCATATATTACAAGATTTGTAATATCATTTGATCCACTTCTTATTCTTAACTTATATGTATATTGTGAACCAGGAGTTGCTTTTACTCTTCCTGTTGTGAAATTGCTTTGGTCTGTTTGAACATATTTTGTAAGATCTTGATGAGTTGAAATTACTGAAGTTATAGTAGTAGTTGCTTTATTATATGTTAAATTTTCTTCAGTATTTCCATTCTCATTTATATCTATTGCATCTTCATCATAATATCCATTATCTTTAACATCACCACCTAAAGTAATTCCATTTTCTTGATTTTCAAGTTTATTAGCATAACAATAATTATTCCATATGCTACCATACTCTAAAAATGAATCATATGAAATTTTAAACTTATAATTAAATTTTATAGCATATTCACTAATAGAATTCTTACTTCCATTAAGTAAAAATATTGGCTCTTTAAATTTAACTTCTATTTCGATTTTAGTTCTTCCAGTATTTTTCCAATTATTTTTTATTACTATATCTGTATCTAATATTTCATTAAATTTCTCCATTGTAATCTTATTAAAATGTGAATCATACATTAAGTAATTTGAAACATCTCTATACTCTATACTAGCAAGAATTTCATCACTAGTAGAATCTAGCTCCATTCCTAATGGCAATAAATCATACAATTTAAAACCTTTAACTGCATATGTTTCATCATATTGTTCTGGATAATACTCAATCATAGTTCTAGCTCTAATAGTTCCTTGGATTGTACATGAACCATAAAATACTTCATTAGCAACATCCTGTGTTACTGCTGAAAAATTTTTTCTACAACTTAGTTCATGATTTGGCTGTGTTATATGAAAATAATTCCATCTAGCACTAGAAAAATCTCTTTGCATATAATGTCCATATGTTTCTAAGTCATATTGCGCTATCATTTGTTTTGTTATTTCACTAGAATAGTCATCAAGCCCTACATTATTTTGAAGAATAAAATTATTATTTGCATCTTTAAAATATACTTCTATATAATCAAAATTATATACTGTTCCACTTTCAGGAATATCTTTTTTTAATAATATAGTCCTTGCATTTATCGGTGAATGCCATTCCCACTGAGTATTTACTTTTACTAATTCTCTTTTTCCAACAAGACATTCTTTTACATCATTAATAATAAAATAGAAACTTACAACTTTTATATCATCACTAAATTTCCAAGTCTTACTTTTATTTTTAAAAGTATCATATAGTTCATATGAATTACTGTTTTTAAACTTTACCCATAACTCACAATCATATTTATCGGTTTTTATTATATTATCATTTCCATTTTTAAAATGGTCATTATCCCAACTTATAGAATCAAAATAATATTCATCTTCTTTTAACTTTACTTTTTCTCCTTCATTATTGGTTATTGTTAATATATCATCTCCAAACTTTATTGTCATTGGATTTCCTGTATAATATGCTATTGGAATAATTTCATTTCTAATATAATTATATTTATTTTCATTTATAATATCTTGATATCTTAATCCTGAAGATGAAACTTTGTCTATACTATATAAATTTCCTGTATATGAAAAACTATATTCTGACAAATCAACAGATACTGAATCTGTTGCAAGACATTCTGGCTCAGTTTTATTATTATAAGTTCCCCATAATTCAACAGTATTACTTATTTTTAAAGTTTCGTTTTCCTCATTATAAAATTCTTTTGGATATCCAACATATATTGTTGAAGTTGATAATGGAAAAGAATATATATTATTATCTGCCTCCAACTTATTTTCAAAAATATCATATACTACACAATTATCTGGAATATGATCTTTATATATTTTTGGAGACTTATCAGTATCTATATCTGGATATCTCCACATTGCATTAATATCCTCATCTTTTAATGTATAATCAAAACTATACTTCACCCATATATAGTTAGATGCATTTTCTCCTAAACCATCGTATGATGATATTTTACTTGCATTTTTTGTAACAGTATATGTTCTTTCCTTCCAAGGATGAATATAAGTTCTTCTATAATTCATTACTATTTCATTGCTTTCACATATATCTTTTACTTCTGCCTTTAGTGTTCTATTTAAAGAATGAGTGCATTCATCTTCATATTGTTCTGGATTTGAATATGCTACATTTTCTCCTGGAACTTGTATTGTATATTGAATTTGTATACTTCCTTCAAAGTTAGCTTTTTCTTCAATAGAAAAAGCATTTGTAAATTTATAAATATTTTGACTAGTTGGAATATATGAAGGTCCTGTAAGATTCCAATCATAACCACTATGTGTAGAATCATTTGCTCCTATAATTACAGAAGACTTCCAATATGCACTATCATGATTATAAGCTGATGATGTATTATAAATTAAGTTTGGAATACTAATTTCAAGTTCTCCAACATCATATGTTTTCAATGCACTAATATTTTTATAATTTATTTGTACTGTAATTATTCTTGTTTCACCTTGCCCATATCCACCATCTGATGCATCCCAATTAATCTCTGTTAATGCTGTCTTCCCATTATCAACTGATGAATCATAAAATACTAACCCTAGCTCCCAGTTGTCATTTTCATTTTCTGTATTAATAACTTCTGGTGATGAACTTTTCAAAACTTTTTTAGTATTATTTGTTATACTATTTTTAATATTTTCCTTTTTTAAAAATAGTGTTCCAGCAATTAACAATGTTATTATTACTGCCAAAATCATTAACTTCTTTTTCATAATTAATCACTCCCTTTAGCCTAAATTTTTCATTAAACTAATTTCAATATACTACTTTTATATGATTTTTGGTATAACAATTTTTTCACATTTTTATACATTATGTTACGTAATAGGCATTTTAGCAATTTTATCATTTTTATTACAATTATAAAACGCAAAAAAGTGAGTAGAATCAATACTTACCCACTTTTTTCCATATTAATCTGAAACTTTTAAAAAATTATATTTATCCTCTTCACAATTTATAACTTTCATAATATAACCATTATAAATCCCACCATCTGATGCTGATAAATCCACATCAACATCTACATTACATGTAAATTTTTCATTATAATTATTAGTTAAATGAATTGTAAATGATATTGATGGATTTATATCTTCTAACTGTATATTAGCACTCCTTAAAATACTTCCATCAAAAGTAATTGAGCCATTTGTGCTATTCACTTCACAACCAGTTAGCAAATCTTTATTAACAAATCCAAGTGAAATTGGATTTGAACAATCTGTAAAAAATACATTATCATTATAGTTCACTAATGCATCTTCTTCATTTGTATTAGAAATTTGAAATAAGATACCATCATCTCTATAGTTATCTAACTGAATAAATTTTCCAAAATCAAATGGATTTTTATAATTAAAAGATTTTGTACCATTATTTGATTTTGTTGAAAATTTTATATTATCAATATACATCTCATTTATTGTATTCTCTGCTGTAATTTCAGGACTTTTTTTGGTATTATCAATATATACTTGCAAATCAGTAAACTGACTAATATCAATATCCTTTAATTGTCCATCACTATTATCAATTGCATTTGCACTACTATACAAAATAATCTTTCCTATCTTAAAAACAGGTTGTTTATTTTCTTCAACAAATTTCTCTGAAGCTTCTGCATAAATAGTTTTTCTTGTTTCAACTGTATAAATATTCTTGTATGCAAAGAAAACTGCAATAAGCAATACTATATCAATTAAAATAATTATTTTGATATCAATTGATTTTTTCTTCAAAATTTTTTCATTCCTTTTCATTTTATAATTCTCTATAAAGTGATTCCATTATAGAATATACTCTATTTGACCAATTTGTATCACTAGCATATCTAACATTTACACCAGCAATTGTAGGTCCATTATAATAACTTCCTACTGCAACTTCATTATCAAATATTACTGTACCTGGTTCATTCAAATAATATTTAGCTAAAACTTTTGCAACAAGATCTATACCATATTGATAGCTTTCAAAAGTATATGATGATGAAAATGGAGTTGAATCATAAGAGCCATATCCAAATAAGTTATTCTTTTGTTTTGATATATTAGATGTTCCCCAATTGCTTTCATGTATACCTATTGATGCTAAAAATAACCCATTAACATTGTAATTTTGTTCAGCTTCATAGAAAAATTCTGCACATTGTTCGATTATATGCTCTTTATCTTCTCTGTGATTAGATAAAACCCTCACAAAATCTTCTCTTGTTAATCCACTAGGTTTATTTACATCCATTGCACTATTTACTTTAATTAAAATTCTTTGTTTTCTGCATAACTCCACAACTTCTGGATATAAAGCAACTGATGTTATATAATCATTTTTTATATAACCTTCAATTCCATCAACAGTTATACAACTCCATCCATTTTTTTCAGAAAGAATTTTGATATCAATATATGGATAAATCATACATAAAATATCTGATTCTTCACTTGCTTCATTATACATTGTAACCATATCTGAAGTATATAATGTATCACCAATATGAGCTTGTCTATCAAATAAAAATTCTGATGTACCAACTTCAATTATTTTTGTTACAGGTTCATTTTTTACTATCTCACTAATTACATTTTCAGCAATTAATTCATCATTTTCAAAAGTTTTAATAACTGTTTTATCTAAATAACCAATACTTCCCTCTTGAATAATTTTCTCTTCATTTAGTGGTAACTGCGAATTCTCAACATATGATGTTTCAAATGGTATTTCTTCTTCTGATGTGATTATTTCTTTTTTAGTTGATGAACTAATATTATTTGATAATATATCCATAATTTCTATTGGATATTGATTTTGTTCATATTGTGCTATAGCAACTTTTTCTTCTTCAGAAGTTGCAAATATGTAACTACTATGTACTACTGTAAAAAACATTATTATAAATAAAATTCCAATTATAGCACCAAACATATTAAACTTTTTATCTATAACATAGATTTTATTAAATTTAACATCAGCTCTAGGATCTTTTGTTTCTTTAGCTTTAGTTTGAGCCTGTGCTCTACCATATCTTATATCTTGAACTTCTTTAAAAAGGTCAGAAAGCGATTTATCATTATTTGGTTTATTCAATTGATTCATATTTACTTCCTCCCTTCTAAAAAATAATATAATTATCCTATTTTATTCATTCAATATTATTGTATATTATTTAAAAATCCATATCAATAGTTTTTTCTGGAAATTGAATTACATTTTGGTTACATTAATTTAGAACTCAGTATATTGATTTTTATAGCAATTAATAATATAATTAAGTTATAGATTTAAAGAGAAAAGAAAGGTTTTAATATATGAATGAATTTTGGATAAAAGTTGTAGTCAATATTGTTATTGGTTTAATTGTCGTGATTGGTTTTTTTGCATTTTGGGGAAAAAGCTCAGGAGTATTCCGTGAAGGTGGTTTCATTTATGAATTAGCTAAAATGAGAAAAGAAGAAAAGAAAAAACAAAAAGAATCAAAAAAGAATGGTAGGGATGACTTATAAATCATTCCTACCATTCAATATTTTCAATTGGCATTGGATTTTCATTTATTTTTATATTCTCAGCAGTCCCATTCTTAAAATAAATTACTTTATCTGCCATAGGTGCTATTGCAGTATTATGAGTTATTATAATTACTGTCATGTTTTCTTTTCTACATGTATCTTGCAATAATTTTAAAATTTGTTTTCCTGTATTATAATCAAGAGCACCTGTTGGTTCATCACATAACAATAATTTTGGATTTTTAGCTATTGCCCTACTAATAGCAACTCTTTGTTGTTCTCCTCCTGAAAGTTGAGATGGAAAATTTTTCATTCTATCTTTTAATCCAACCTTTTCTAGAACTTCTTTAGGATCTAAAGAATCTTTGCAAATCTGTGTAGCAAGTTCTACATTTTCAACAGCAGTTAAATTTTGAACTAAATTATAAAATTGAAAAACAAATCCTATATCTTCTCTCCTATATTTTATTAAATCTTTATTTTTTAATTTATCAATTCGTTTCCCATCAACGATTACTTCTCCAGAAGACGCTGTATCCATTCCTCCAAGAATATTTAATGATGTTGTTTTTCCTGCTCCGCTTGGCCCAACTATTACTACTAATTCTCCTTTTTCTATTGAAAAGTTTGTATTGTTAAGAGCTTTTATTGTAACTTCTCCCATTTTATATTCTTTTTCTACATTTTTGAATTCTATATAAGACATATGTTCATCTCCTTTTTCAAAAAGTATTATAACACAAAAAAAATTCTAGTTAAAGAACTAGAATTTCTTTTTTGTATTTTATTATAGTCCAACTGTCATACTGAATTTTGAAATAGCATTATCAATTTCAGATTGAATTACTTCTTTAGGAATCTCATCTGTTCCTGAATACTGTTCCATAACTCTTATTGATGAGAATAATAAGCTTTGTGATATATCTCCATCATCCATAAATTTAGGAAATTCAAATGTATA
>CAOTKV010000035.1 GCA_948530865.1 uncultured Clostridia bacterium | reverse complement strand
TGTATTATATAATTATTTTTATTTAAAGTAAAGAACAATCTTGACTAATAATTCTTAGGGTAATATAATATTTTACAAATTGAAAAGGAGATTTTTTATTATGTATAATGAAGATTCATATAGCAAACATTTAACTTGGCTTAAAGTCAAAAGAACTATTTTTATGATATTATTTAGTATCATTGGATGTATTATAGGTGTTTTTCTAAGTGCATTTATCATAGAAGTTTTAATGTGTGATGTTATATTTAGACCTATTATAATTACAATATCTACTCTACTATTTTTCTTTATATCTTTAGTTTCAACATCAAATACTAGTAGAGAAGTCCAAGATGGATATTGGAAAGTAGCTGTTTTAAGAAAATTAACTTTAATTTCTAAAAAATTAGATGCTTTAGATTATCTTTCAAAATTAGAAAATCTTGATAAATTAGATATGCTTAATAACTTAGAACTTCTAAATAAGCTAGAAAATATTTCACAAAAATTAGATGATACAAGTTTAATAAGTGCAAAAGAAAATCAAGATATTGAAAAAGAAAGACTTGCAAAAAAAGAAAAGAAATAAAAAATATCAGGATAGTTAGCTCTAAAGCTTTCTATCCTGATATTTTTTATTAATAACCTGGTTTTTCTAAAAGTCTAAACATATTTTTCTTGTATTCTTCAACTCCTGGTTGATTAAATGGATTTACTCCTAATATTGTTCCTGAAATTGCACAAGCTTTTTCAAAGAAATAAATTAATTCTCCAATATTTTCCTCATCTAGTCTTTCAATTTCAATCATAAAGTTTGGAACATTTCCAGAAACATGTGCTAAAACTGTTCCTTCCATAGCTTTATTATTTACATATCCTAACTTCTTTCCTTCAAGATAATTTAATCCATCTAAATTTCTATCATCAGATTGAATTGTTATTTCAGAAGAATTTGTTTCTACTTTTAAAACTGTTTCAATTAAATCTCTTCTACCATCTTGAATATATTGTCCCATAGAATGTAAATCTGTTGTTAAATCAACTCCAGCAGGGAAAATTCCTTTTAAGTCTTTTCCTTCACTTTCTCCATAAAGTTGTTTCCACCATTCTGTAAAATAGTGTAATCTAGGTTCATAATTAGCTAAAATTTCAATTGTTTTTCCAGATCTATATAAAAGATTTCTGCTAACAGCATATTTATAACAATCATTATATTTTAGATTTGGTTCTGCATATTTTTCTTGAGCATTTTTGGCACCTTTCATTAATTTATCAATATCAATTCCAGCAGTAGCTATTGGTAATAAACCAACTGCTGTTAATACTGAAAATCTTCCACCAACATTGTCAGGAATTACAAATGTTTCATATTTTTCTTCATTTGCTAATGTTTTTAAAGCTCCTCTAGATTTATCAGTTGTAACATAAATTCTTTTTCTTGCTTCATCCACACCATATTTAGTTTCTAAAACTTCTCTAAAAATTCTAAATGCAATAGCAGGTTCTGTTGTTGTTCCTGATTTAGAAATAACATTAACAGAAATATCTTTATCTGCAACAAATTCTAATAAATCATTCATATAAACAGGACTTAAATTATTTCCAGCATATACTATTTGTGGAAACTTTCTTTTCTCTTCTGGCATGCAATTATAAAAACTATGTGATAAACTATCTATAACAGCTCTTGCACCTAAATAAGAACCACCAATTCCTATTACAACTAACACATCAGAATCTTTTTGAATTTTGCTTGCAGCTTTTTTTATTCTTGAAAATTCATTTTTATCATAATTAGTTGGAAGTTCTATCCAACCTAAAAATTCTTTTTCATCATTAGCTCTACTATGCAAATCTTCATGAATCTTTTCAACATCTTCATTATATTCATTAATTATCTTTTCTTCTATACTTGAATTATTAAAATTAAACTTTATCATTTAAACCTCCCATTAAAGTACAAATTTATGTACTCTTTTATTTTTCAAAAAGATTATATCATATCCAAATATTTTTTTGTATGTTTTTTCTGTGAAATTTAAGGGTATTCAAAAAATTTTATATTGACCTTTTAAGAGAAAAATAATATTATTATATGGAAAATTAAATTTTGGAGGAAATAAAGTTTTATGGCATTTGATGGATTTATAACAAAATCTGTAATAACAGAATTAAAAAATACAATTATAGGAGCAAAAGTTAACAAAGTATTTGAACCAACAAAAAATGATGTTGTTCTTAGTCTTTATAATAATGGTAATAATTATCTTTTAGATCTTTGTGCAAATCCTGAATTTTGCAGAATTTGCTTAACATCACATAGTAAACAAAATCCACAAAATGCTTATAATTTCTGTATGCTTCTTAGAAAATATCTTATTGGTGGAAAAATAACTAAAATTTCAAATTATGATTTAGAAAGAACTGTTGAAATTCAATTTGAATGTTACAACGACCTAAATGATTTGGTAAAAAGAAAACTATTTGTTGAAATTATGAGTAGACAAAGCAATATCATTTTAACAAATGAAAATAATATTATTCTTGATACCTTAAAACATTTTGATAATAATGTTAGAGAATTGCTTCCAGCTCATGAATATGTTTTTACTCCAATTAATAAAATAAGTTTTCTTGAGACAAGCTTTGATGATTTAATAGAATTAAAAAACAATTCTGAATGTACTTCTATAACTCACTTTTTTATGGATACTTTTATAGGATTTAGTAAACCACTTATAAAAGAAACAATCTCGAATTTGAAAATATCTGATGAAGATTTTTCAAATGAGAATTTACAAGTTTTATATGATTATTTTACTGAACTAATTTTAAGTTTAGGAACAACAAAAGTAATTTGTAAAAAAATTTCTGAAAAAGATTATACTTTAATATTAAATAATGAACAATTAGATGTTGATAATGGTATTTTACATGTTAATTATTTTCTTGATGAGTTTTATTTTAATAAAGAAGAAAATAGTATTTTTGTAAATTCTAGAAATAACTTATTAAAAATTGTTTCCTCATCTTTAAAAAAGGTTTATAAAAAAATAGAAAATATAAATTTGAAATTAAAAGAATGCAATGAAATGGATAAATTTAAATTATATGGAGAACTTTTAACAGCTAATCTATATAAAGTAAATTCATCACTTAACTACCAAGAATTTACTGTTGAAAATTACTATGATAATAATTCTCTTATTACAATTCCTCTTGATAAAAGTATTTCTGTTCAAAAAAATATCGAAAAATACTTTAAAAAATATAATAAATTAAAAAATGCTTTGGTTATTGTATCAGAGCAAAAAAAAGAAGCTGAAAAAGAATTAAATTATATTGAAAGTATTGTTTTCAATTTAAGTAATAGTAAAAATTTGAATGATATAAATGAAGTTTATGAAGAAATTGCAGAAAATGTTTCAACCAAAAAAGCAATTTCAAAACAAGAAAAAAATAAACAAAATAAAAAATCAAGTACAAATAAAATTGAACTTGATTCAATAGAAATTGATGGATATACTGTTTATATTGGAAAGAATAACATCCAAAATGATTATATTAGTTTACGTTTTTCAAACCCTAAAGACATTTGGTTCCATACTCAAAAGATTCATGGTAGTCATGTTCTACTAAGGAACCCTGAAAACTTAGATATTGAAGATATTCCTGAAAATGTACTATTTAATTGTGCTTGTCTTGCAAAAGAAAATAGCAAAGCTTCTGATAGTTTAAATGTTTCTGTTGATTATTGCTATGCAAAACTTGTAAAAAAAGCATCTGGAGCCAAACCTGGAATGGTTATATATAATAATTTTAAAACCATAATAGTAAAATAAAGTATTAATATCTTCCATAGTTTTCTTGCTGTCACTTCGTTCCAAACTGCGTGAAAACTATTTAATATATTAATACTTTACATACAAAAGAAGGTTACTTTAGTAACCTTCTTTGTTATTGTAAATATTTTTCCTTAATTCTATTTAATACTTCATCTGATAACCCACAATCTTTTAAATATTCATAATATGTTCCATATTTTTCTTCTATAAAATCAATTGCTGTTTCTATATATTCTGGAAGTGATAATATTAGATTTTTATTTACTTTATGTTCATCTATAAGCATTGGAACATATGTAAATGTTACTTCATAATTTGCTATTATATCTTTTTTACATACATCACATAATCCTAAAATAAGCATAGATACTATACCTGTTCTATCTTTTCCAGCAGTACAGTGGAATAAACACCCACCTTCTGTTTTGGCTAATACTTCAAAAATCTCTTTTATAGCCATCTTATTTTCTAATATTAGCTTATAGCCTTCACCCATTTTAAAGTTTTCTTTTTCTAATGCCAAATTTTCATTAAATTTATCTGTAAGAAGTGGAATATTATAAAATTTAAAAACACTTTTATCTATATTATCAACCTTTTCATTTGACGTTTCCTTTGAGCGCAAGTCTATAATAGTTGTAACTCCATAATTTTTTAAATACTCATTATCATTTTGAGTTAAAAAACATAAACTATTAGAACGCAAAAATACTCCAAATTTTCCTACTTTACTATTTTCTCCTACATATCCACCTAAATCTCTAGTATTATCTGCACCTTCAAGTGGTAATCTTATTACTGGTTTTTCCATACTTATCATCCTTATTATTAATATATAGTGTTATTTAATCAAATCAAAAGTATCCTTTGCAATCATAAGCTCTTCATTTGTTGGTATTACATAAACTTTTATTTTAGAATCTTCTGTTGAAATACATTTTTCTTTTCCTCTTATTTTATTTGCTTCTAAATCTAATTTAACTCCAAAAGGTTCTAAATATTTGCAAATTCTTTCTCTTGTTTCAATTCCATTTTCTCCTACTCCACCTGCAAATGTTAAAATATCTAAACCACCAAGTGAAATCATATATTGACCAATATATTGAGCAACTTTATAAGCTTGACTATCAAGAGTAAGAATAGATCTTTGATCTCCCATCATATATCCATCTTCAATATCTTTGTAATCTGATGAAACTCCTGATACTCCCCATGCTCCTGCTTGTTTATTTAAAATTTCTTCTATATCTTCTGGTCCTAAATTGTCTCTTTTCATGATATATGGAATTATAGCTGGATCTATATCACCACATCTTGTAGCCATTGGTATACCAGCAAGTGGTGTTAATCCCATTGAAGTATCTATTGATTTTCCATCTTTAATTGCACATATTGAAGCTCCTTGACCTAAATGACAATTTATCACTTTTAAATCTGCTTTTTCCTCTAGTTCTGCAACTCTTGTAGCAACATATTTATGACTTGTTCCATGGAAACCATATTTTCTTATTTTATAACTTGTATAATATCTATAAGGTATTTGATAAACATAAGCTTTAGGATCCATTGTTTGATGAAATGCTGTATCAAATACTGCTACCATTGGAACATTTGGAAGTGCATTTTTGGCAGCCTTAATTCCTGCTACTCCTGCTGGATTATGCAATGGTGCTAAATCTATACATTTTTCTATTTCTTCTATTACTTCATCATCTATTAAAACTGATTGGCTAAACATTTCTCCACCATGAACAATTCTATGTCCAACAGCACCAATTTCATCTAAAGATTTTATTAAATCATATTCTGGTTTTAATAAAACTTCTAATACAAAACTAATTGCTTCATCATAATCTCTTGCTATATGAAGTAATTCTTCTTTATTACCTCTTACATTTAATTTTAGAGTTGTTTTCATTCCTCCAATTCTTTCAAAATTTCCTTTTGCCATTCTCTCATTATTGTCCATATTTATAAGTTGAAATTTTAAAGATGAACTACCACAGTTCAATACTAATATTTTCATAAACACATCCTCTTTTCATAAATTCTTTTCCTAGACAATTCTAACATTAAATTGTTCTATTCACAATACTTAACTTATATAATTATCTGTATTTTTACATTCTTAAAAATTGCCATAAGAATTTTATTGAAATAAAACTATAAAGTTCAAATTATAATGGCACAATTATAAAACAAAATAGCTATGAATAATTCATAGCTATTTCTTGTTTTAAATTTAATATTGAAATGCATCATAATTCTACTTACAAATAATATATTTTGCAAAGGTTCCCCATTATAAGACGCATCATCTATACTTTTAACTGTGTATGTATATAGTATTTCTTTTAGCCGAACCACTTCGACTAATCGAATTATAATGCATATTGTAAATTTTGTCAATGCACTTTCTTAAAATAATATTTAGTTAAATAACGAATCTTTCAAAAATTGAAATGCATCATACATTCTGATATATCCGTTTTCATCATAATCTCTAATTAACATATCAATTTCATCTAATTTTCCATTAAATAATGAGTCTTTTAATATTTGAAATGCATCATACATTCTTGAGAATCCATTTCCTGTTACATCACCTTTTACTATTGTAATATACTCGGCAACAACTGTTCCGTCTGTATCTTTGATTTTTATAGTATTTTTTGAACCTATTTTATTTGTATTCTCTTTTAAATTATTTGAAAAATCATATAATTCTACTTTATAATCTGAATCTAATATTGGGAAGTTTTCTGATGTTAAAATTGATTCGAATCCCGTTTTAGATTTAAAAGTCATTATTTCTCTTTCTTTCATTTCTGTTGTTGGGATTGTTGTATAAACTATACCTGGTACTGTTACGTTACAAATTGCTGTTCTACCATTAGATGTTTTTACTGTTATTATTGCTTTTCCTGCTCTTATAGCTGTTATCTTTCCTTTATTATCTACTGTTACAACTTTTTCATTACTAGATGTCCATATTAGGTTTGGACTATCTGTTGTATCAATTGGAGAATATGTTGCATTAAGTATAGCAATATTATCTTTATCAAGTTCAATATCACTTTTGTTTAATGTTACATTTTGGATTGGATTATATTCTCCTGGCTCAAATAAATAATCACTCTTATATAAATCCAAAATAAGTGATGTATCATTTGCATTTACTGTTCCATTTCCATCCAAATCAGCTACCAAATTTAAAGCATCATCATCAGTTCCTCTTAAAAATATTTCTTGAATTAATGTTGCATCATTTGCATTAAATACTCCATTCCCATCTAAATCTCCAGCATATACTTTACTACCATTCTTTAAATTTATTAATGTACACACATATACCCAACATTTTGAAGACCCATAATTTTCAGTTGTAGCTTCAATATATGTAAATCCACCATTTTTTGGAGTCACATTTCCATTGCTATCTACAGTTGCAACTTTCTCATTTGTTGATTTCCAAGTAATTGAATTTCCTGATAAATATTGATCACTTAATAACAAACCTTCATTCAAATTATTTATTTGATATTCTGAATGATTTAATTTTATTTTATAACCATCTGGTATTGGACTTCTTACAGTTATATTATATGTAGCTATAAAATCTCCAATACTCGCTGTAAGAACTGCATTTCCTTTCCCAACAGCTGTTACTGTACCATTTGAATCTACTGTAAATACATTTGTATTTGAGCTACTCCACGCTAAATCTGAAAATGCTATTGCAGTTTTGGCTGAAGTATAACCTTGGTTTGTATTTTTTATGCTAGTTGGTAATAATGTATCACCTATTGATAAAACATTATTTTCTTCAAATCCTTTTATAGTTATATCTATATAATCCATTACTACTTGAATAGTATTACTTACATCATTTTTACCTGATTGAGTATTAGTGTTTTCTGAATTAGTTTTTGAAAATAGTTGTACCCAGTAAGTTAATCCATTATGACTATAACAACCAACACCTATAGAATTATAAGTATTTTTAACTATCTGTGCTTTATGTCCTGGTGAATTCATCCACTTATTCATTATAACTGCTGTACTACTTGAACCAACTCCTATATTTTCTCCATTAATTTTTTTATTTACTGAAAAACAAGATAGTCCATTAGGTCTTTCATGATTCCAATATATTGAAATTTCACTTGCTCTTTGCATAGCTGATTCCGTTAAACTATTATCTATTTGAAGTACTGGTAAATTAAGTTTTGCTCTTTCTTCATTTACTAAATCTACAATTGTTTTTGCACTGTCATAATTATATGTACCACTTATATTCATATTTACAATTTTTCTATAAGAGCCATCACTTAACTGTGTAAGACTTGATGGAATTGTATAATTTGTAAGTTTTGGGCAAGCGTTTTTAAAAATGTTACTTATATTATTTAAAGTTGAAGGCATTTTTACAGTAGTTAAATTGGGGCAACCATCAAATGCATAAGCATCAAGTTTTACTATTCCCTCTGGCAATATAATTTTTTTAACTGTAGAATTGTTTGTAAACGCCATTATTCCTATTACTGTTACATTTTTTCCATCAATTGTACTTGGCACTGTAATTGTTTCTTCATTTCCAGTATATCCACAAATACTTATTGTTCCATTTGATAAATTATCATATTGATAATTTCCACTTGTTACTGACGCATAAGATTTATTTATTAAAATAGCTTGTATTAACAAAAACATAACTATTAATAATACTTCTATTTTTATAATTTTTTTCACAATATATTCTCCTTTCTTTTTAATTAAAAAGTGAATCCTTCAAAAATTGAAATGCATCGTACATTCTAACAGCACCATTTCCATCATAATCTCTTATTAACATATCAATTTCATCTAGCTTTCCATTAAATAATGAATCTTTTAAAATTTGGAAAGCATCATACATTCTTGAATAGCCATTTCCTGTTACATCACCTTTTACTATAACTATATAGCTTGCAACTTCTTCTCCTTTTAAATTTGTTATTTTTATAACATTTTTTGAACCAACTCTTTGGTCGTCTGATTTTTCATTTCCTAATGCATCTAGTACTTTTAATGTATATGTAGCTATTGCTGGGAAATTTTCTTCATTTATAAAATCTGATATTTTCTTTGAAACATTTTTTTCAATTTTCATTGTATCTAATTCTTGACCGTTAACTTCTACTTTTTCTGTTTCTACTGTTGTTAACTTTGTGATTTCATTAAATATAATATTATTTGAGTTTGCAAATTCTTCTGCATAACTTCCTTTTTCTCCAAAAATAACTAAATTTTCATTATGATTTTCAAAAGCGCTTACTGCAATTTTAGTAACTGTTTTTGGTATTGTTATTGATGTTATATTTGATAAATTTGCAAATGCATTATCAAAAATTGATGTTACTGGTAAATTATCATAGCTTTCTGGAATTACAATTGATGTCTCTGTTTCATCTTTTAAGCTTCCTAAAATAGTAACTTCTGAGGCATTTAATATTCTATAAGCACAATCTATCTGTGGTTCTATATAAAAATTCTTAATGCTAATTGTAGAAATTAATTTATCTATATTACTATTTTTATAAAAATATATATTTTCAAAAATATTTACACCATTTCTTATATCTATACAAAATAAACTAGAACTTGGATTTTCAATAGAAGTTGGCATATATATATTCATTTTTTCTT
>CAOTKV010000034.1 GCA_948530865.1 uncultured Clostridia bacterium | reverse complement strand
CAATTTAATATATTCTTTAAAAATTATTTTTAATAAAAGTTATAAAATCTTCTACTTTTCCAGTTGTAAAACCTTCTTTTAAAACTAATATTGCTGACTGCTCACTTGTTTTTAATACTATAAAATTTTTAGTTTCTAAAATTTGCTTTATTTGATTATATTCAAATTCTAAATGGACTTTTCCTTCGTCCATTACGATATTATTCGAAAAGTTAATATAAGTTTTTTCTATTTTTCCATTATTAAGTCTTTTTGAGTTTTCTTCTATTTGTTTTACAGTAATAATAGGTGTAAATAATGCACAAATACCTGATATACAACCTGCTGTTAGCATTATATAAGACTTTTCATTTTCAAATATAAAAAACAAAATAATTCCTACTATAAATATTATGTATCCGATAAAAATTATTTTTTTGCAAAGTATTTGATACACATATTCTTTAATCAATTTAATAGACATTGTATATTCATTTTGAAAAATTTTTTCTTCCATAATTTTCCCCCTTTATTTGTATTTATAATTATATATTAAAAATAATGGCATACCATTAAATGAACTTATGATAGAAAATGCTGAACAAAAATTAGAATTAAATTTAATTAAACCAATAACTTATACAAGAATAATGGAAACAATAAAGCAAATTGATGAAAGTCCAAAATATTATGGATATAAAAAATTATTTGAATTCTTTAAAAGATTATAGCGACTCTACCATAAAGAAAGTAAAAAAACAACTATTAAATGATTTTGAAGAAGAAAGATAACTAAAATAGGGCTATTTTTACAGTCCTATTTGGGTTATTCTATTTATTATTTTTGCTATTCTTATTCTTTTCACTAATACTTAACTGTGAAAAAATAGCACTAAACAAACTAGGTATGACAGCATACCCTGCATTTACTTCTCCTTTATAAATTATAATTTCTCATGCTAATTATAATTTAAAAGACAGATAGTTTTCAATAATCTATCTGTCCTATACTTTATTATTTAATACCAATCATGTTTTTCATCACGATTTAAACTTTTTATTTGTTTCATTTCTTCATCTATTAATTCAAAATCAAATATTGAAATATTTTCTAGTATATGACTTGGATTACTTGAACCAGGTACTACTACAACATTATTTTGATAATCCCATCTTAATATTACCTGTGCAACAGATTTATTATGTGATTCTGCAATTTTTACTAAAGTTTTATCACTTAATAACTCTTTTTGATGTCCTCTACCACCAAGTGGATACCATCCCTCCATAACTATCCCTAATTCTTGAATATGTTTTATTACATTGCTTTCTTGATAATATGGATGTATTTCATTTTGAACTAATACAGGTTTAATTGAAACTTTTGGTAAGAAGTCATCAATTTCCTCAATATAATAATTAGATAATCCTATTGACTTTATTTTTCCCTGTTCTACATATTTTTCTATAACTTTATATGCTTTTACATCATTTTCTCCAGGATGATGAAGTAACATTAAATCTATATAATCAATATCTAATTTTTCTAATGCTTGTTCAATAGCTACTTCTGTATCATCAAATTGATTTGGATAAAGTTTAGTCGTAACAAACATTTCTTCTCTTGTAACAATTCCATCTTCTATTGCTTTTCTAACAGCTTCTCCAACTTCTTTTTCATTACCATACATATATGCTGTATCAATTTTCCTATATCCATATTGAATAGCTGTATAAATAGAATTTACACAAGTTTCATCATGCAAACTATATGTTCCAATACCTAGCATTGGCATTTCATATCCATTATTCAATTTAACTGTTGGAACATTTTGTATTGTTCCATAATTGTATATTGAGCTCATAATAATAACCTCATTAATACTTTGATTATTTTCTATTTTCTCTTGTTTTTTTCCATAAAAAATAAAGTAAAAACTTATAAAAATAACAATTATAATTATTATAAAATATTTTTTCATTTAAAATATCCTTATTTTAAATTTGTTTTAAAAAACTCTACCATTTTATCAAAAGGTATTGCTTCCATATTATCATATAAATCTGTGTGAACAGCATTTGGAATTATCATTAATTCTTTGTTATCTGTATATTTGCTATTTGTAGTCATATTT
The DNA here is from genome assembly GCA_948530865.1 of uncultured Clostridia bacterium. Taxonomy (GTDB): domain Bacteria; phylum Bacillota; class Clostridia; order TANB77; family CAG-508; genus Scatovivens. Next base: position 7,696 of record CAOTKV010000034.1, on the reverse strand, counting down.
TTATAAGCATCTTTACTGAAATAACAAGAATGTGCTTTTTCTCCATGTATAATCAATACTGCTGAACGAATTTCATTACTATATTTTAATATTGGTTGATTTATAAATGACATACATCCAATTTTATTCCATCCACCATTTGAATTTAAACTTCTTGAATGATAGCTTCTTCCTTTATAATATTCACTATAATCTTTAACAAAAAATGGTGCATCTTCTGGTACTGGAAGATCTACACATCCTCCTCCAAGTTCATAACTTCCGTTTTTATAATCTGTTATTCTTTGTGCATTTAAAGCCACTTTATTGTTATATCTTGTTTCTTCATTATCTCCCTCATCAAAATATCCATTTGCATTTACTCTAGTCATATCATACATTGTAGAAGCAACTGTTGCTTTTATTCTTGTATCAAGAGCTGCGACATTAAGAGCCATTCCACCCCATCCACAAATTCCTATAATTCCTATTTTTTCACTATCTACATTTTCCTGTACTGATAAGAAATCTACTGCTGCTTGGAAATCTTCTGTATTAATGTCAGGACTTGCCATATATCTAGGTGTTCCTGAACTTTCTCCTGTAAATGATGGATCAAATGCTATTGTCAAAAATCCTCTTTCTGCCATTGTTTGTGCATATAATCCACTCGCTTGTTCTTTTACTGCTCCAAAAGGTCCACATACTGCTATTGCTGGTAGTTCTCCTTCTATATCTTTGGGTATATACATGTCTGCAACTAAAGTCAATCCATATCTATTGTGAAATGTTACCTTACTATGATTTACTTTCTCACTTTTTGTGAATGTTTTATCCCATTCTTGTACTAACTTAAGTTTTTCACTCATTTTTACTACCTTCTTTCTTCTAGTTATTTGGAATTTTATCAATTTCCAAAGTAGGATCAATAGATGTAACATTTTCTACTACTTTTTCAGTTCCTGCTTTAATGGCTGTTTTATAGTACCACTCTTTATATTCAAATTCTTTTAAACAATTATTTAAATCATTTATTTGTTCTTCAATGATGTGCTTTTGTTCTAAAATTATTTCATATCTTTCTTGTAAAGTTGAGTCTCCTTTTTGAGCTAATTCTAGATATTCTTTAATTTTCTTAATAGGCATATTGATATTTTTCATACAGTTTAATACTCTAAGCCATTTGAAATCTTTATTTTCAAATACTCTTATACCATTCACTCTTTTTATATCTGGAAGTAAGCCCTCACTATCCCAATACCTTATTGTTGATGTTGTTACTTTCATCATATTAGCAATTTCTTTAATAGAATATGACATACTATTTTCTCCTTTCGTTTTTCATTATACAAGTTAAAGTGAACTTTAGGTCAATACTTTTTTGAAATTTTATAATATTTTTTTTATTTAAGTAATACTATTTTTTATAATATCCTTAATGTTATCTTTAACATTAAACGTTGCCTTGATAGCACTTCTGTATAAGAACTGCTATCAAAGCAACTACATAAATAAAAAAAAGCTCTTAACCAATTTAAACTTTTTTTCGAGTCAACACAATCCCAACAATTAATACAATAAGGATAATTGGTGCAATCCTAACAAATATCCATTCAAACGAATGAAATGCAACTCCAAAAACAGCTTTTTCAGGATTGTTATAATCCCAATTTAAATAAGGACTATTTAATAAGAATAAATATATAAAAATTATAATTGTGATTGCACATAATGAAATTATCATCCAATGAATTAATTTTCTTTTTGCATTATTCCTTTGCAATAATTGTAAGTTTATTATCTCTAATTTTTCAGAAATCACTTTCAAATCATCTGCTTTAGACTCTGAAATATTTTCTCCAAGCAAAGTGCTTACTGGTGTTTCAAGTACTTCTGATATTGAAACTAACATTTCTGAATCAGGAACTGATAGTCCTTGCTCCCATTTAGAAATTGTTTGTCTTACTACATTCAACTTAATAGCAAGTTCTTCTTGTGAAAGTCCTTTTGATTTTCTTAATTGTTTAATATTTTCTTTTAACATTTAGAACAACTCCTTTCTTTACAAACTATTATATGAAGAATAGTCCGTTGCTACAAGCAATAAATATTAACATTCAAAATTTATAAACATAAAATTGCATGTTACAAAAAAATTAAGCCCACAGTTGTGGGCTTTGTGCTACATGGTATACTTAGATTTACCAAATAATGAATTTGCAAGCTCTATTAATTCCTCTGGATCCATTTTCGGATTTTCTTTTTCATCAAGAGCCTCCAACGCAGCAATCGCTAAATCAACATTACTATCATCAGGTTCTGCTGTCGTTAAAAGCTGAAGGAGTTTCCCAAGAATATTGAAAGGAAAAAATCCATGTATAAATAATGGAACTATATATAAAACTTTTTCCGGAATTACAATTCCAAAATGAATATAAACAATAAAGCCAATAATTTGGGCTATAATCATTGCTGATGGAATTGTTCCACCACAAGTTTTACAAATTCTTGAAAATCTCTGTGCTTCCTTTATAGTTGGAACTCTTTTTAATTTCCGATATGCATTGAATACTTTATGCTCCGCTCCATGATTTTTTCTCAATTTTTTTCCGCCTTTTATCACCACGAACAGTATGCATATAAACTGTAAGATGGCATATATTAAAACCGGAAACAAATAGAAATTAATATCAATAAGATTATCTCTGATTTTGGGAACTAAAAAATATCCTTTTACAAAAGGCATTCCCAAACCAAGAAACAGTCCCAGAAGAAACTTAAAGAAATCTACTGCTTTGAAATTTTTTAGCTCTTCTTTTAGTATATCCTCCTCCTCTTCCACTCTTAGTTCAATGTCACCTGACGGTGTCCGAAGTGCTGTTGCTCTTATATTTTCTGAGCTTTTGAAATAAATCCAATTCTTATCTGACTGACCACGAGTAATTATCATATATACCTCCTAAAATATGTTATAAAGTTAACAGTAAACACTTTTATTATATCATATTTTACATAAAAAGTAAACGTGTTTGATTAATCACTATAAATATGATAGCACGAATTACAGAGATGCGGAAACTTGGTAATGAAGCTTACATCGGATATCTCATTAAATAGTCTCAAAAAAATCTCAATTGCAATTTTTTAAGAGTATTTACGCCCCCCTAGAAATCTGTTCTAGGGGGTTCGTTATATTTAAATAATTATAATGCTTTATATTTAGAAATATTTAATATATAATTATAAAAAATATTAATTTGTAAGGAGAACTAAATTGAAAAATAAAGAATTTTTACAAAAATTTTTTAATGTTATTCTTAAAGTTATAATAACATTAATTTATTTTATAATCGGTGTTCAATTATGTATATCTTTTTTAGATACCGTAATACATCCAGATGCAATGGGAATTAACTTTATTGCTTCACTTCCAACATTACCATTATCAATCTTTTTAATATGGCTTGCATTAAAATCTACAATAAATATTATCAAACATAATTTCAAAGTAACTACAATAGAAAAAATAATTCTAATATTTTTTACTATAACAGTTATACTGGCTTTTATTCAATATTACTATATTTACAAAATTTAAATAAGCAAAATTTGTACTTTATGTTAAGTTGTGTTATAATATACCATAGGACATTTTTTATTAGCCCTAAACCAAACTTTGGGAGGGCCTATTGTCCTCCCTTATTATATTTCATTTATTAAAAATAAGGAGGACAAAACATGAGAATAACAAATTTACCCGCATATCAGCACATCTATCAAAAATTTGAAAGTGGCGAATTTAAGCCTGGAATAGCAAGCGAACTACCAGTCTATACTTACGATGTAAATGAAACCGATAACTTAACAGTTGGTCACTATGTCGGAGGTATAAACTATTCTAAAATCCATTTGGAAGATGTTCCTGAAAGCTTTCAGACCCGAGACTTTTTCCTACATGTTGTATCATCTGTACACAAAGATGTTCTGGCTTATGTCAAAGAAAATCTTGGAAAGAAATTCAATCGAAATTTCTTCAAAGACCATATTGCTACTGAACATTATTCTCTTTCCTTTGAAGAAAATTGCTTCGAATATATGCCTCTTGAGTATATAGATGAAGAAATGGTTTCATGGGCAATGATTAAAGCCATTGATTCACGCTGTATCGATCGGAGAGGAGACTTCGAAGACTGGTTTTATTCAGTGGCAAAGCGGAAACCGGAAGTTCTAACACAAGATTTTTGGACTTTAGGCGCTAGAATTTTCGCCAAAAGAATGTATGGAAAAAATAAGTTTCTTGAGATAACACCTGATAAATACAAAACAAAGGAATACTATTTTGCAATGTGTCTTGAAAACAGTACTACTGTAATGGAGGACTTTCCCAAGGATGTTCTCTCTCCTGAATTCTTAATTGCTCTTATTAATGATAATATTAATAACATAAAAAGTTTTTCAGAAGAAGCTCTTGAACAAGAAGTTCCTGTAATTGGATTAGATAGTCCGCTTAAAATCTGGAAGGCTGTTCTAATGATTGATGGTTTCAATATCAGCAATATTACTCTTAATGATGAACGAACTGATTTCTTTCTTAATCGTTATGATGAGAATTCCAGTGAATACAGAATTGCTTTTAATGAGCGCTATCAGCAATATCTGCGGTCTAAAAAGGAAAATGAAGCTTAATGCACTATAATTTTTCTGGTTATTTTCATAAAGGAGTAGGCTCAATCTTTTTGAGTCCACTCCTTTTTATTGAAATAGCTCCTTTAGAAATTTTACTTTTGTAATGTTAATCGACTCAATAACTATTGAAAGGAGAATTTGTGAATAATAATAATTTATTAGAACAGAATGTTACCTTTCTAAGTCAGCTTGAAAGATTCAAATTAATACATTCTACTACAATTCCAGAAAAAGCTTTACTTTATTTAACGGAAAAATTGCAGAATTTGAAAATTGAAATTTTAGGCGATTTCTCTGGTAATGTTATTGACTTAATGAACCGTGGCTTACTTGAAGGCTGGTGCTGGGAAACAACAGAATCTTCAATTATGTTTTTAGAAGATACAGATTATATTGAACGGGGAAATTTAAAGTTCAATCAATATCATAAGTATTGGCATTCTTGGATTTGTTTTACATTTGAAGGTGAAGAATTTGCTTTTGATCCATGTTTGCAAATTTTAGTTGAAAAGCCAATATATTATCATATCTTTGAAATTGAAGTTAAAGGACATGTCACTGCAAAAGAAGTTCGTGAAGATTTAATTTATAGAATAAATCACCCTAAACCAAAAATTTATCTTTCAGAAGAAAGTGAGAAATTTATGAAAAACTTTTTTGAAAAATTTCTTTCTGAAAGACAAAAAACAGAAACTTATGTTGGAGGAAATGATGATGTGACATCCCCCATGTATCGAAACCACACTGGCTATAACGCTGTAATTGAAAATGGAGTAATAAAAGAATTAATTGCACATTTTTATTTAAATGGTTAATGCAAAAGGACTTCAATCACGAAGTCCTTTTTTCATTAAAATATTTTTCAAATTCTTGTTTTAACATTGGTTTTGAATAGTAATATCCTTGTATTACATCTCCCTTTATCTTCTTTATAAAATCTACTTGCTGTTTAGTTTCAACACCTTCTATAACTGTTTGAACATTCAAGCTTTGAGCAATAAGTATTATATGATTTATAATATTTCTACTACTATTCAAATCGGCTTTATCTACAAATATTTTATCAACTTTTATTACATCTATTGGGATATTTTGTAGCATTCCAAGTGATGAATAACCAGTTCCAAAATCATCAAGTGAAATTATAAATCCCTTTTCTTTTATTTTATTAGTTATTTTTACAATATCAATATTTGGAGCTACTGTTGCACTTTCTGTAATTTCTAAATCAATTGTTTTCCTATCTATATTATATTTATTTGCAATTTGTACATATTCATCTATAAAATTTTCATTTATAAAATGTTCTTGAGAAACATTAATTGAAACTATTGGATAATAATTATATTTTTCCTTCCATTCAGCAAGATCTTTACATACCTGTTCAAAAACATATAAATCTAATTTCATAATAAATTTGTTTTTTTCAAATAATGGAATAAATTTTGCAGGTGAAAGAATTTCATTATTCTTATACCATCTTACTAAAGCCTCTGCACCAGCGATTTTTTCGTTATCTGCAAATATTTTGGGTTGATATATAACTTTAAATTCGCCATTTTTTAGTGCTAATTCCATACAAGATTCAATTTGTTCTTCTTCAATTAATTCATTTTCAAGTTCTTTATCAAATATATAATAATTTTTATTATACAAACCTTTTATTTTAGAACGTGACATATAAGCTTTATTCAAACATTCATTAAAATCTTTATCTTCTGGGTTTATTTTATAAACTCCAATTGATAAATTTATATTTATATTCATATTATTTATTTGTAAATTTGAAAGTAATTTTATAATTTTATCTAATAAAACTTTTATATCTTCTTCATAATTAAATATAGATGCAAAAATATCGTTAGACATTCTACAAGTAATATTATCTTCAGGTAAAAGCTTTACTAATTTATTTCCTAGTTCTTTTAGCAAACTATTACAAAAATCATAACCATATATTTTATTTATTGCATTAAATTTATTTATATCTAGTGCTATTATATATTGATTTTGTAATTGTTTATGCAAATACTCTATTCCTTTTTCTTTAAAATAACTTGCGTTTCCAAGTGAAGTTATTTCATCTATGTAAGCTACTTTATATAATTTTTTATTTTGCTTTTGTTTTAATATATTTATATAAATACATATTGCTATTATAATAGTACTAATAAACAAAAATATTATAAATGATTCTTGATTAATTTCGTTCATATTACACCTCTATTTGTATTTTATAGTAAATAAAGTATTTTTTCAACTATTTTCCATTTTTCGTGAATTTGCAAATATACCAAAATTGTGATATATTATATTGTATAAAAAAGATTGGAGGATTACTTAATGTATGGAATTTTAGCAAACATAGTAGACTTTATTCACTTAATTGTTATTGTTTTTATGCTTGCAGGAATAGTTGACTGGAAAAGCTCACGGTATGTTAGAGTAAAAATATTTCATGATTATTTCTGTATAATGGTTTTGATTTTACAAGTTATATGTGGTTTAAAATGCCCTCTTGTAATTTTATCAGATCATCTTCGGCATTTGCAAAACCCAGAATATGAAATTGTATATACTCCATTTACAGAAAAAATATTCATGAAACTATTTGGAATCTCCATATCTAGTAATTGGGTATTTTTAGTAATTTCCATACTTGCTGTTTTAGGGATTTCTCATTTATTAACAGTAAAGAAAATAAGAAAAAACAAGAGCAGAATGTAATATTCTGCTCTCACCTTTTTTTCAAAGTTGAAGAAGCCAGCCCTAGTACAGGGCTGGCCTCTTTTTTTCTCATCTTATCGATTTTCTGTCATTATTTGCTACCAATAGCTGCCAGTATCTCCAACTCATTATCAATGTACAGATCAATGAGCGGATTGATAATTCTGGAAATGTCCTCCAAGAACTCCTGATCATCTGCATCCAGCTTCGGAACGTATCCCTCTTCCTTAATTTCGTGGATAGCTCGTTTTACAGCCGTATTGAAAGAAATTGTTTTTGTTTCAACAACGATATTTACAGCTCT
>CAOTKV010000033.1 GCA_948530865.1 uncultured Clostridia bacterium | reverse complement strand
GTTGCTGAAGAAAAAACAGTTGAACCTAATAAAGATGAAAATGAAGAAGTAAGATAAATTTTTAAAACAAAGGAGAATACATATGATAAGTACTAAATATAGTGAAGCAGCAGTTGATGTATTAGATATTTTTGAACATATGGAAGAGGAAGATCAAAAGAAAGTTCCTAAAAAATTTATAGATATTTTAAAGGAAAATGCATCTAAAGATTATGTTTGTAATTTAGATTATACTAAAAGATTGGTTGAGATGGATTTAAGCCTTGAAGCCAGAAGTATTCTTGGAGTAATGTACAGACATTATTGGTGTCCAGAAGAAAAGAAAGCTGATTTCGAAAAAAGAGTTGATGAAAATGAAATAGAATTTCAAAGAATTTTAAGTGAAAAATATAATCCAGATGAGATATTTAAAAATACAGGAAGTATTTTGAGTGAAGAAAAAGTAAAAGCTGATTTGAATTTAGAGAAAAATGAGACTTCTTTAATTGAAGTAAAGGAAGAAGGCGCTTTCCAAAAATTTATAAATAAAATTTTATCAATATTTAAAAAGTAGATTGTAGAAAATTGTTTAAAATAGTGCTATAATAAAATATATTTTAGGAGGTACTATATGAAAAAAGTTGGTAAAATACTAGTATTTTGTATTATAGTAATTATTCTAATTACTATAATATTTTTTTGTGGAAAAGATAAAAGTATAGAAACAAATTCAGATAGTGTTGAAAATATTGAAGAAGGAATGAAGATAACTTTAGTTGCTGGTGTTGCTTTACCAGAAAATGGAAATCGTAATTCTAACAGTTATTTAATTAGAACTCAAAATAATAAGCTTATTGTAGTTGATGGTGGAGAAATTGAAGATGCAGATTTTCTTCTTAACTATATAATGAAGTATGGTAATGGAAAAGTTGATTATTGGTATATTACACATCCTCATGCAGATCATGTTGGAGCTTTATGCGAATTATTAGGAAGAGAAAATTGTGATATTATTGTAGAAAATTTGTATTACTATTTTAATCCACTTGAATGGTATGAAAAATATGATACTAGAGGATTTTCAAGCGAAAAGCTAATGTATGATAGTTTAGAAAATCCTAAAATTATAAATAAAGTCGAATGTCAAAAAGGGCAAATAATTGAAATGGATAATGTTGAATGCGAAATAATAAGAATTGCTAATCCAGAAATAACAAAGTCAGATAATGGAAATGAAAGTAGCATGGTTTTCAAAATGACTGCTACCGATGTTAATAAAAGTATATTATTCTTAGGTGATGCATTTAATTATACAAGTAAGGAATTATTAGAAGAACCAGAAAAATTACAGAGTTATGCAGTCCAAATGGCTCACCATGGACAAAATGGGGTTACTAAAGAAGTATATGATGCGATAGATCCTAAAATATGTTTTTTTAATGCACCAAAATGGCTTTATGATAATGATAATGGCAAAGGATATAACTCAGGAAAATGGAAAAGCATTATTGTAAGAGAATGGGTTGAAGAATATAAAGCAGACTCAATATGTGCGTTTAATGGAGATAAAGTAATTAGATTTACAAAAGAAGGATATGAAGTTTTAGATGAAAACATAAAATAATTTTAAAATAAATAACAAATTTTCCTTATAATGCTTGACTTTTAATTGTAATTGTATTAAAATAATTAAGCATTATGTGTAATAGTATAAATTATTAGCATAATAACTTCTCCCCGGTGGTTATATGCAAATTATTTTATGGCTATTCATAAGAGATTAAAAATATTTTAAAAATTGAAATGGAGGGTATTAGTACCATGAATAATACTACATATAGCCCAAAAGCAGGCGAAATCGAAAGAAAATGGTATATAATAGACGCTGCAGATAAATCTTTAGGTAGAGTAGCTACTGAAGCAGCTAGACTATTAAGAGGAAAACACAAACCAACATATACACCAAATCAAGATACTGGTGATTATGTAATAGTAATAAATTGTAAAGACGCTGTTTTAACAGGTCATAAATTAGATCAAAAAGTTTATAGACATCACTCAGGATATATTGGAGGAATGAAAGAAACTTCAGCTAGAGTTATGATGGATAAAACTCCTGAAAAAGCTATGTTCTTAGCTATAAAAGGAATGCTTCCTCATACAAGATTAGGAAACAAAATGGTTAAAAAATTAAGAGTTTATGCAGGTAGTGAACACGAAAATGCAGCTCAAAAACCAGAAGTTTGGGAGGTAAAATAGAAATGGCAAAGAAAACAGAAAATATAGTATTCCAAGGAACAGGTAGAAGAAAAGAATCAATAGCTAGAGTTAGATTAATGGCTGGTAAAGGTGAAATAGTTGTTAATGGAAAAAAATTAGATGAATATTTTGGTTCTGATATATTAAAAGTTATAGTTAACCAACCATTTGCTGTAACAAATACAGTTGGAAAATATGATGTTATTGTTAAAGTTATCGGTGGTGGATTAACAGGTCAAGCAGGAGCTATTAGACATGGAATTTCAAGAGCTTTAGTAGAAGCTAATGATGAATTCAGACCAGCTTTAAAATCAAACGGATTCTTAACAAGAGATCCAAGAATGAAAGAAAGAAAAAAATACGGTCTTAAAAAAGCTAGAAAAGCTCCACAATTCTCAAAAAGATAATTACAAGCACTTTTGGAGTGCATCGGAATATACTTACAGAAACTTTATGTTGCAAGTCGGCATAAAGTTTCTTTTATTTTGTCTAACTATGGTAAAAGAGTATAAAAACCTATGTCTTTTTATAAAATATATGAAGAAGTACAAAAAAGATAGAATGATGAAAATTTATGAAATATTAGATAGTAAATTTAGAAAAAATGTGTTAAAATATATTTATATATGAAGAGGAGTTGATAATATGAGTGATAAGCAACTAATATTAAATACAGTTCAAAATATAGATGATACAACAAGCTATGAAGAAATTTTATATACTTTATATTTATAATTTGAAGTCCAAAAGGGGATAAAAGATATGGAAAAAGGAAAAGTGAAAACAAGTGCAGAAGTAAAGGAGATTATTAATAAATGCTAATTTGGACTGATAATGCAATATCACATATTACAGAATTTATAAAAGTCATAGGATAATATATACTATAAAAAAAGATGATGTTGTTATTTTAGCAGTTTTACATACAAGGTTAGATGTAGAGAGAATGCCTTGAAAAAATTAAAAAGAGATATAGATTTATAATAAAGAATAAGTGAGAGTAGTATAATATGAAATAAGAAAGAAATGGTGACAGTCACCATCTCTTTTTTATTCAGTTTTTCACCTTATGAATCTGTCCACATTTGGTACATTCCCAGAACTCAGGGCGATCATCGAAGATGAGAGCAAAGAGGAGCCCAAGCCCGCTAGTTGCTAACGCGAGCATGACATGAAAAAACATGTCGTCTCTTGAAATTGTTTCTTTGCCTTTGTAGACTTGCTTAACGCTCTTGTTCAAGATACATATTATTTACTAAAGAATACATTTCTTGCAAGATATCTCCATTTATATCACTTTTATGTTTGATAAGAGGGATAGTTAAACGTAGTAAACTATCAGCATCTCCAGGATAACTTTGTATTTTTCCATTAGGGTAGTGAGAAATTAATCTTTTTACAGTATAGATTAAACGTTCTGTTTTTATTTCACTAATGGTATCTTGCTTATTATAATTCATAGATAAATATTCTAATTCAAACTTATACCTATCAGGGCATTGCTTTTTTCTATATTCAGTCCATTCTTTGTCAAATTGAGCTTTTGTTTGAATACTTCTTTTGGTATGATAGTCATAATCTAGAACAAGCATGCCAGGTGCTTCTATTTCATTAATACCTTCTTTATTTAAAATGTCTACAAAAATACCAAGGGCTAGTAGTTTTGAAGGTTCTACTTTTTCAGTAAAATTTTCACTTCTTAATTTTCCTTTATTAAAACATTTTCTAGATTCATTTACATATTTGCTTAAATCTTCATCAGTAAAATCATTAAATTTTTTATCTTGTATAGAACCAATATGGCATATCTTTTTTCCATCTTTTTCATAAATTCCATATCTAATAACAGGAAGAGAATAGTGAGGTCTATTAAATAGTTTTTTATTAGCATAATGTTTTTTATCATAAATAGTAATTTGAAATTCTCTTGAATTTTCATCCCAGGTTCTAGCAACTTTATTTTGAACACATATTGGATTGTCATCAAATCTGCTTAATTTTCCAATACAAGTTTCTTTATTATATTTATCTAAAGTATGATCTTTTAATAAAATCACACTTTTTCTTAAAAATTGTTCTGGATCTGTAAAATCTTCAGGAGTAGCTCTTAGCCATAGTTGTTCAAAACAATTAGTTTGCTCGTAAGAGGGAAAACTATCAAAACCAGTTCTTTCGAAATATAATTCAATATCTTGTTCATAAAATTGTCTAAGCAATTCAAAAAAATCTTGATAACTATGTATTACCATTACTGGTTTTTCATTACTAAAATCCTTAGATTTTATATACTCTAATACTTTTGGAGCTTTATCACGATAGGATTCATATTTTTTACAATATTTATTAAAAATAGACTCTATAAAATCTATTGCTTCAGGTTCTCTAAAATCAAAATTGAAATTGGCTTGTTTTTCATCAAATAATATTTTATACATAGTATCTGTAATAAATTTTTCTGATACATTTTTAAATGTAGGTTTTAAACTTTCACCAATTGTTCTTTTCATAAATACTCCTTTTTAATAAAAACTTGGGGCAAGCGATAGCCCCAAGTTTCCATACTTTATAACATGTATGAGTTGTCTTATTCAGTTGTTTGAGCTCTTTCGCATAATTTTACATCATCATTTTTGTGACGTTTGCTGTTCATATAGAAATATTCATCCACCTGCTCTATATTGATGTCTGAATTTTCAAATATACAGTTTTTCTTAAATGTAGATGCGCGAATATAACGTATTGTTCCAGTACATCCAATAAATGTACACTTATCGAATGTACACCATCGGATATCTAATTTTTGAAACTCACAGTTAATGAATGTGCAATTTTTAAATGTAGAGCAGTCCCAAAATGAATGATGATATTCGTTATCATCACAGGAGACTGATACATTTTCAAAAATTCCTGAAACAATACCATTATTGATGTAAAAATTAGACTGTACATTTTTGAAATTTATTTGATAGTAATATTTACGGTATGGATTTGAGTAAATATCGTTATTGGTCATTTCATATCTGCCATCGAATTGTTTATCTTTGGCTATATAATCCCGAATAACTTTATCCTCTCGAAGATTTTTGATACGAATTTCAGTAGTTGGTATAACTCGTTTATCCATTTTTCGCTCCTTATAAATTATTAATTAAACATAAGATAACAGTTACAAAAATACATTACATTAATTATACATTATGTAAACACAAAAATCAAGATGAAATTATTTTTTCAAAATACTTGCAAAATAATAATTTTATGATAGAATGTAGCAAAAAGATGTTTGGTAAAGGAATGAAGAAATAAAATGTTTGCATATATAAAAGGAAGCTTAGAAGAAAAATCTACAAACTATGTAGTTATAGATGTTGGAGGAATTGGATATAAAATATTTATGTCTAATATCTCAATAAATGAAATAGGAGAACTTGGTAAAATTGTAAAAGTTCATACTTATTATTATGTAAGAGAAGATAATATTAGTTTGTATGGATTTTTACATCATGATGAATTAAAAATGTTTGAACTTTTATTGTCTGTTAGTGGAATTGGTGCAAAATCTGCTATATCAATGCTTTCAAATATAACACCAGCAGGATTTGCATGTGCAATAATTTCAAATAATGTAGCATTATTAAAGAAGATTCCAGGAATCGGACCCAAAACAGCACAAAGAATTATTTTAGAATTACAAGATAAATTAAAATCAGAAGAGGAGCTTACAAAAAACGGTGAGCAAACTGAAATAAGTGTTGTTAATAATACTGAAAATGTAAGTGAAGCAATTCAAGCTTTACAAATACTTGGATATAACAAAAAGGAAATTGATAAGGCATTTGAAAAAATTGCAAATACAGATGTATCTGTTGAAGAATTAATCAAAAAGGGATTATCAATATTAGCAAGATAGAAGGGAAAAGATTATGGACTTAAATCAACCATTAGCATATAGAGTAAGACCAAAATCATTAGATGAATTTGTTGGTCAAGAACATGTAGTTGGAAAAGATAAATTATTATATAGAACAATAAAAGCAGATAGATTATCAAGTTTAATTTTATGGGGACCTCCAGGATGTGGTAAAACTTCACTTGCAAAAGTTATTAGTGAAACTACAAAATATAAATTTACAAAATTAAATGCTGTAACATCTGGAGTTGGAGATATAAAAAAAGCAATAGAAGAAGCAGATAATCCATTATTAAATCCAAGTGGAAAATGTATATTATTTATAGATGAAATTCACAGGTTTAATAAACTTCAACAAGATGCATTACTTCCTTTTGTAGAAGATGGAACTGTTATTTTAATTGGAGCAACTACGGAGAATCCATATTTTGAAGTAAATAAAGCTTTAATTTCAAGATCTATGGTTATAAAATTAGAACCTTTAAAAAAAGAAGATATTTTTAAAGTTCTAAAAAATGCTATCACTAATAAAGAAGGTCTTGGAAGTTATAATATAAAAATTTCAGATGAAACTTTAGAAACAATTGCAGAAGTGTCTGGAGGAGATGTTAGAACTGCATTAAACGGATTAGAAGTTGCAGTATTAACTACTAAAATGAACGCTGAAGGTGTTATAGAAATAACTAATGAAATTGCAAGTCAAAGTTTAAATAAAAGAAAAGCAATGTTTGATAAATCAGGAGACAGCCATTATGATAATATAAGTGCATTTATAAAATCTATGAGAGGTAGTGATCCAGATGCAGCAGTTTTCTATTTAGCAAGAGCATTAAATGGAGGAGAAGATCCTGTGTTTTTAGCAAGAAGGATTGTAATTGCAGCTAGTGAAGATGTTGGTATGGCAAATCCAAATGCATTAATTTTAGCAACTTCAGCAATGCAAGCTGTAACAATGGTTGGAATGCCAGAAGCAAGAATCATTTTATCAGAAGCAGCAGTATATGTTGCGACTTCAAAAAAATCAAATGCTTCATATAATGCTATAAATAAAGCACTTGAAGATGTATCTACTAAAGATACAGGAACAATTCCAATGCATATTAGAAATGCACCTGCAGAAGGAATGTCTGAGTTTGGATATGGAGAAGGATATAAATATCCTCATGATTATCCAGGACATTGGGTTGAACAACAGTATTTACCAGATAAAATGCTTGGAACAAAATATTATATAAAAGATGAAAACATTGAATAATTAAATAATTTTAGTAAAAAATACTCTTATGAAAAAGAGTATTTTTTTATGTATAATTGTAGGACTTTTAGCAGGAATAGTTAGTGGACTTTTTGGAGCTGGTGGAGGAATGATTTTAGTTCCATTTATGACTCTTATATTAAAGGAAGATGAAGTAATATCAAGAGCTACTACTATTATGTGTATATTTTTTATGGTTTTAACAAGTAGTTTTTTTTATTTTAAGCAAGATTCAATAGATTGGAATATCTCAATAAAATGCGCGATTGGAGGAATTATTGGGGGAATTATAGGGTCGAAGTTGTTAATAAAATTAGATAAAAATATATTGAAAATTTTATTTGTTGTATTTTTAATATATGCAGCTATTAAAATGATTATTTAGGAGATTTATGGGAGAAATTATTATTGGAATTGTATCAGGAATGGTTGCTGCACTTGGAATGGGTGGTGGAACGATTTTAATTTTACTACTTGGAATATTTACCGAATTAAAACAACATATAATTCAAGGCAGTAATTTAATATTTTTTATACCAACATCGATAGTGGCAATTATAATGAATGTAAAAAATAAAACTATAAATTATAAAAACGCTTTAGTAATAATTGTATCAGGAATAATAGGTGCTGTTATAGGATGCAAGATCTCTTTTAATATTGAAAATAAAAAATTAAAAAAGTATTTTGGAATTTTTTTACTAGGTATAGCAATTTTTGAAATATATGATTTTTTTAGACAGTATATAAAAAGTAAAAAAGAAAATAATAATTAATATAAATACAATTTTGAAATGGAGGTAAATAATATGAGTTTTGCAAAAGGTGTTATGATAGGAAGCTTAATTACAGCTGGAACATTAATGATGTATTCAGAAGGATTAGATCAAAACAAGAAAAAAGTGATGAAAAAAGGTAAACAATTAGTTAAAAGAATGAAAAATGTTATGTAGAAAAGGGCAAATAAGCCCTTTTCATACTATTCTTCTTCTTTATCGAAAAATGTTTTTGGTGGATGAGGCATATCTTCTTTTTCACAGCAAAGATCAACGCCTTTTAAGCATTTTCCATCATGTTCACATACTTTGCAAATTTTAACATGTTTTACTCTGTTTACCCAAATTTCTATTGCATAAGATTTGTAAGGGCATAAAGGTCCAAAAACAAATTCTCCTTCTTTATCTGTAAAAGTATGAGAAACTGGTTTTCTTTCATCTTTACATACTTCGATTAATTTTACAACTGCATCAGATACAGGTTCTCCACATGGTTCTCTTACGATACCATATACAACATTTCTTATATCTTCTGGAAGTCTCAATTCTAAATCGAATTGTTTACCTTTCTCTATTTTACCATCAACATCAACAATGACTTTTTTATCAAATTCCATAATTAAACTCCTTTCAAATTTGTCTATAATAAAGTTTATGATTTATGTAATGATTTTGTTCATATTTACAAATTTAATAAATTGAAGTAAAATGTATTGGATATGAATATAATATAAATGAAAAAAATATGAAGGGAATTAAAGAGAATGGATTTTTGTGAAGTAAGAGAAAAGTACCCTAAATTTATATATAATGATTATAAAATAACAGAAGAGGAAGATAGAATTGTTATAGAATATCATTTTGAAATAGAGAATTTAACAAAGTTTAATCCTAGAATTGAAATTTTAAAAAAGAATTTTAAATTTAATAAAATTAATTCAAATGAAGTAAAAAATATAGTTTTTTATTTAGGAATGGTGGAAGCTATAAGTTATTTTAAATCAACATGTTCTCCACAGTTTTTTATAAAATGTGGAAAACTAGATGCTTTTCAAGAAAATTGGTTTAAAAAATTATATTATCTAGGATTAGGTGAATTTAGATTTATAAATAATATTAAAATAGAACAAAATAAATTAGTAGAATTTATATCAATTGGAGAAGAGATAGAAGTTAAGCAAAATGATGATAAGTTTTCAGGATGCGTAATTCCTGTTGGTGGTGGAAAAGATTCTAATGTTACTATGGATTTACTGAAAAATTATAAAAATGATTCTTTAGTTTTTATGATTGGTGGAAAAAAAGTTTCTAAAGAGTGTGCAAAAGTAGCAGGATATACTGATGAACAAATTATTGAAGTAAAAAGAATTATTGATAAAAATTTATTGAACTTAAATAAACAGGGATTTTTTAATGGTCATACACCATTTTCTGCAATAGTTGCGTTTATATCTTATTTATGTTCATATATGCTAGGAAAAAAATATATAGCATTATCAAATGAAGATAGTGCAAATGAAACTAATGTTGATGGAGAAAATATTAATCATCAATATTCTAAAACAATAGAATTTGAAAATGATTTTAGAGAATATGCAAGAAAATATTTGAAGGCAGATATAGAATATTTTAGTATGCTAAGGCCTATTAGCGAACTTCAAATAGCAATGCTTTTTTCAAGGATTGAAAATTTTCATACAATTTTTAAAAGCTGTAATGTAGGAAGTAAATCAGAACCTTGGGTATGGTGCTGTGATTGTCCAAAATGTTTATTTGTTTATACAATATTAAGCCCATTTTTATATAAAGAAAAGTTAATAAATATTTTTGGTGAAGATTTATTTGAAAAAGAAAACTTACTTAAAACTTTTGTAGAACTTTGTGGCTATGGTGAAACAAAGCCATTTGAGTGTGTTGGAACATATAGTGAAATAAGATTTGCAATTTCAAAAACTATTGAGAATTTAGAAAAACAAGATAAAAAGTTGCCATACTTATTAGAATATTATAAAAATAATTTTGAATTGTCTAAAGAAAATTTACTTGAATTTTATAATGAAAATAATAATTTACCAAAAGAATTTGCTGAGATTTTAAAAGATAAATTGCTATTTGTGTGAGTATTATTTTTATAGATTATTAATATCAAATAAATAT
>CAOTKV010000032.1 GCA_948530865.1 uncultured Clostridia bacterium | reverse complement strand
AATTGAACCTCCATTTCATACTAATTTTTTGTCCAATATTTTTGGTTCACCTCAACTGAAATTAGTTTTACATATTTTCTGTATAAATTGATAGTTATTTTTTAGTAAAGCTACGAAGGCTTACTTATAAAATGAAAGGAAAAATAAAAATATGAGTAATAACATGTCTATACAAGATTTAGATAAATTATTAAAAGCAAATGAAGAAGGAACAATTAGTTTACCAAAACGAGAAATGGAGCTAATCCAAAAATGGAAAAACGGAGAAACAATAGATAAAAGATATAATAGTATTATCAAATTAGATATAAAACAATTAGAAGAAAAAAACAGCTTAGATGAAAAACTAGATAATGAGTTTACAAGTTTTTGTGAAAATACCAAAACAAAATCCCCTCAAGAGATATTAAATAGTGCTTATGAAATAACTGTAAAGGAAGAAATAAAAGATAGCTTAAAAAGTATGGATTTATACCCTTTAGAAGTTAGTGCTTTATTAAAACAAAACGATATTTTAAGCGAATTTTATCACGATTGGTTAAATGTTGACACACCTTTAGGCGAAGTATTAGAAAATTCAATACAAGAATCTCTTGCTATGGTAACAAGATATTATAAATCAAATGGCAAAGAAAGGTAGGTTTTTAAAGTGTGAGCTATGCTATTATACGAAATGCAAAGTACACAATAAATAATTTAAACGGAATTTATAGACATAATGAACGAAAAAATACCAATTATTCAAATAAAGATATTACTAAAGAAAAAGCAATAAAAAATTATTCTTTAAAGAATTGTAATATGCCATATAGTAAAGCATTTAGAAAGATAAAAGAAGAAAACAATTTACAAGGTTGGATTAAGAAAAATAGTAATGTAGCTTGTGAATACATTATTACTTCTGATAAAGAATTCTTTGAGAATATTGGCGAGGAAGAAACTAAAAGATATTTTAAAACTGCTTTTGAATTTGTTAAGAATTATAAAGATTTAGGAGAAAAGTACATACTTTCTGCCAAAATTCATAATGACGAAAGCACACCACATTTACATCTAGTTTTTATACCAGTTGTCCACAAAAAAGATTCAAAAAGTGGAAAAGTAATCGATAAAATCTCTTGTTCAGAGTTTTGGAAAGGTAAAAATAGCTATAAGATTTTACAAGATAATTTTTATTCATATATGATTAAGTCGGGCTTTGATTTGGAACGTGGAAACAAAGAAGAAAATGAACATATACCAATAGAAAAATTAAAGAAAGTTACAAACTATGAAGTTCAAGAAATGTTTAAAGAAATGAATAATTTAGAACAAGAAGTAATAACAGATAATGTTGAAATATTAAAAGATAATTATAAAAGAGTTATTAGAAAATTTAATATTGTTGCAAAAAGATATACTAAAATTAAGAATATAGTTGATGAAACAATGTTTAAAACAGAGCGATTGCAAATAGAAAATCACGAATTAAAACGAGAGAATGCTAAATTAAAAAATGAAGTTGAAACTTTAAAGAGCTTTATAAATAAAACTTTTGAGTGTGTTCATATTTTATTTGACTTTCCAATAGAAAGGCTTAAAAGTATAGTTCAAAACTTTTGGGAGAATGTAAGAAAATAAGTATTGAAAGGTTGTGAAAAATGAATAAAAGTAAAATAGAAGAGTTATACGATAATATGCAAGATAAAATAGTACAAGATATTTGCAAAGATAGTAGACTAGATAATATATGGGCTGAAATTAACGAAATTGATGAGTTACTTAAAAATACTCTATCTAAAGAAGATTACGAGATATTTGATGGTTACTTATCTAAAGAGGCAAAGTTAATTGATTTAGAAAGAAAAAAGGCTTTTGCTTATGGTTATAATCTATCAAATAAATTAATGATTGAATCTATGAGAGAATAAACTTAATATAATTTGGGAAGTATTTATTACTTCTCTTTTTAAGTATTGCATTTTATTAAATAAAAGTGATATCATTTAATATAAATATTTTTATTTAGATAATTTTAAAATTACAAAAGTACTATATTTTAAAAATCTACTTGACAAAAATATCATAAAAAGGTAAAATATATTTACGAAATAACAAGGAGGTTTTTATGTATAGCAATGTAAATGAATTATTAAAGAATGAAATTACACCAGATTTTCAAAGACAAATTTATTATGGTGTACAAAATGGTACAGTAATATTTAAAGAATTATTAGGTGATAATATAGAATTATTTGGTAATAGCTTAAGTAGTAATGTACTTCCTAAAATAATGAATTTCTGCATCAATAGACAATTTTCTCCAGAAATTTATATTAGTAAAAATGGATTTGTTTCATATGTAAAAAAAGTAAACTCTTTTGGACAAAAAATAGTTGTACTAGAAAACGAAAATTTGATATTACATGTAGCAAAAGTTCAAAGAGGTAACAAACTACCTTCTGAAGCAAAATATAAAAAAGCATTAGCACAAAATAATACTTTTGAAGATGGACAATTGCAAATGGATTTATGGAATAAAGATTCTAATAAGATTAATGTTCTTTCTAATTATGGAATTATTAGTTACAGTTTAACAAAAGATTTTAATGTTGAATCAATATTTTTGGTAATACCTAATACTACATTTGATGGTTATATAGGAGATATTGATATAATGGCAGAAGTTGAAAAAATAAAATCTGTAGATACAGATAAACAAAATGAAAAAACATTAATAACATTGAAAGAAAAGGTAAAAGAAGATATAAAAGGACAACAAGAAAAAAAATTAGTAGAATTAAAATGAAATTAATATGGAGATAAATATGATTAAAGATGAATATAATGTTGAAGAGCCTAAAATAATTCCATCTAGATTGAAGATGGCAAGAATTTCAAGGGGATTTTCTTTAGCTGACTTAGAGAACTTAATTGGGGTTTCTAAACAATTTCTTTCTCAATGTGAATTAGGAACTGTTAGTCCTAGTGGAGCAGTTATTCGTAAAATAACTGAAGTTTTAAATTATCCACTTAGTTTTTTTCTAAAACCAGTATCAAAAAAAGAATCAATAAGTGCAACATATTTTAGAAGTAGAAAAACAACTCCTAAAAAATTAAAAGATGCTGCAGAAGAAAAAGTATTTATTTTTGATGAAATAAGGCGATATTTTGAAGAATATGTTAATTATCCACATATAAATTTGCCAATTATACCACAAGAACTTTTGAAAGAAAGATATGATTTTGAGGATATGGAACGAATTGCAACATATGTTAGAGAATATTGGAATTTAGGAAATGGTCCAATTGAAAATTTAATATCTTTATTGCAAGAGAATGGTGTAATTATTTCAAAAATAAGAATAAAAAATAATAAAATAGACGCATTTTCAAAATGGTTAAATTCTGTTCCATATATTTTTCTAACTGTTGATAAGAACTGCGCTGTTAGGTCAAGATTTGATATATCACATGAATTATGCCATTTATTATTACATCAATATATAACCCAAGATGATATAAATGACAAAAAAATATTGGATAAAATTGAAAAAGAGGCTGATATGTTTGCAGGTGCGTTTTTATTACCAGCTAAATCTTTTTCAAGAGAGGTATTTTCTTCATCATTGGATAGTATGATTATGTTAAAGAGAAGATGGAAAGTTTCTATTTCTTGTATGATAAAGAGATGTTCAGATTTGGAAATATTAACAGAAAATCAAATTTTATATTTAAAAAAGCAAATGACATATAATTGCTATTGGCAAAAAGAGCCATTAGATGACGAAATAATATGCGAAATACCATATCTATTTAAACAAATAATAAATCTATTATTAGAAAATAACTTAATAAAAACAAGTACATTAGTAAATGAAATTGGATTGATGTCAACAGAAATTGAAGAGTTTTGTTATCTTGAAAAAGGTAGCTTAACACAAAATGATAATATAATTTCTATAAAAGACTGGAAGAAAGCTTTTGAAAATAATATATAATTTAATAATAAGTTCTAAAGTTTTAGGAAGTATTTATTACTTCCCTTTTTATGTGTTTAAATACTTATATATAATTTTAACTAATATTGTCTAGGAAAAACTATTTTGAAAATCCACGCAACTATTGATATACAATAGATACATAAATTTAGTTTCTCCTAGACACTTTTTTGAGTTTGTCTAGGAAAAAGTCTAGGAAAAACTCTGTAATGCCGTATTAGTATAAATAATTTTAAATAATCTTGAATGATAAAATGCTTATTTTAGGCATTTTAAGATACTGCTCAATAATTTTGAATAAAAACAAAAAGTACTGAAAACTACTGTTTTCAGTACTTTTATGGTCGAGGTGACAGGGATCGAACCTGCGACCTCATGGTCCCAAACCACGCGCGCTACCAACTGCGCTACACCTCGATATCTTTTTCATACATCGATTATTATAACTTGGCATTGAAAAAAAGTCAATACTTTTTATAAAATATTTATAAAAAACATAAAATGCCCAGCAATTGCTGGGCATTTTATGTTTTTTTGGCTTTTTTCTCTCAGCTTGCTTTCTGAACCTCTTCATTCATTTCCTGAAAGTACTCTTCCAAGAACTCCAAGTTTTCTTCAGCGTTGCTGACAGTCAAATCGCAAAGCAACTCCCTAACAAGAGAGTCGAACTCCATTTTCATCTCCATTTCTTCGTGAGTTAAAACTTTTTTCTTCTTTCCCTTCTGAGCACTAAAGCTACTAATGGGATAACGTCTTTCTACCTCCTTCATGAACAGATACTGCATAGCTTCACGTGTATTATCTGTTGCTTTCTCCTCATCATCAATCAAATCAAAAGAAACTGTTTTCTTCTTCAGGGTAAGGCAACCATATGCGTAAATTGATTCATCACTGTATCCGCCATTCTTCTTAATGAGTTCAACAGCTCCAATATTTATGCTATTAGCAAGCACATCCTGTAATGTACAAACCTGAATTCTAGCATATGCAGACTTTTTGAGATTTCTATTTCTAATAAGTCTTGCGTTCTCAACTGCATTTCTCAAGCCCGCCATACTTTCTTCCAGTCTGCTACCTGTAGCATAGTGTGTAAGCATAACCTGTTTGCCGTTATCTAACGTCACCTTCTTCACATCAGATTTGAACAACGTCTCATTATCAACTGCGATAATAGGAGTAGACATATGATAACTAACTTCAAAATTCCTGCCGTCAATTTGAATCATTCTCTGGCGTTCTTCATAGTAAGGCCTTGTATAGCCTGTTCCATATGTACTGTAACTTCTGTGAAGTCGCTCATATCTTGCCTGTTCTTCTTCATACTCCGCCTTCAAACGATCATAATCAGGATGATCATGGTCAATTTTTTCCTCACTACTGATTCGCATAGTCAGATAATATCTGCTGGTGGTAACAATAACTGCATCCTCTTCGGAATCATATGTGTTTTCCACCTCTACACGAATCTTTGAAGGAACAAGTTCCTCAACCTTTTCTTTGCTGATTTTGGTTGCAAAAGTAATCAACTGTTTATGACCACTTCTCCAGCCAGACTTCCATGGAATCATTTTGGGTTTTCCTACAACGCATTTAAGTGGCATTGCATACGTATCACGTACACAAGAACTGTTATCAAGTTGCCTTTCAATACCATCCTCTCCAATAAAGTTACCATACCCGTCATAGACATAAATATTAGTAACCATACCAGTAAGACATGCATTTAAAATAGCATCCCGATCATCATTATGCTGGATATCAACAAGATCTTCCAGCGCTATTCTAAGCTTTTTAATGTGTTCTTTAATCCGATTGAAATTCTTGCGGTTAATACCAATCTCTTTAAAATTGATATACCCCATTTTATTCAGATTTTCCCACACATCAAGCTCAGCCAGCCAATCGCTGGTACTTTCACCACTAAAATCACTATAACTAACATAGCTGTCTTTTCTACGCTTGTTGAAAATTCCACCCATTTGCAAAATTGCAGCAATAGTCATTACCTGTTCAGTAACACCATATTCTTCTGCCGCAACAATCATCCTGGCAAGCTCCACAGAAACTGGCATTTTAACCATTTTGCTACCAAGCTTTGTAACATTGTTATTAGCATCAGTAGCTCCAAGAGCAATAAGTTTGCTCTTAGCCAATTTGATTGCATTCATATCCGGCTGATGATAAAATTCAAGCTTTTCGGCATCAAGGCCTGCTGATGCCAATTGTAAAACAATCCGGTCAAGGATAGAACGCTGGATCTCCGGAATATCATAATCATCGCGACACTCATATGGGTAATCAGAGCAAAGAGTATATCTTCCGCCCTCAGTTCTACCAGCTCTTCCTTCACGCTGTTTGCTATCAGCTTTGCTGATCTCAACCTCAACTACACCCTCAACACCGGACTCTGCATTGGAAACTTTGGCTTTACCAGTATCAACAACGCTAACACCAGGAATAGTCACACCATCTTGAGCGATATTAGTTGCAACAATAACTTTGGGCTTTCCATAGTTGTCATAGCACTTTTTCTGATCTTCCCACTCAAGTTCGCCATGGAGCGGAAGAATAACGGCATTACATCCTTCTTTCTGAAGATCGCTCATAACTTCTTCCATCTTCTTTTTGCCAGAAACAAAGACAAGAGTGTCTCTTCCTTCTTCAACATACTCAATAATTGTTGGAATGAGCATATGAGCTCCACGATGTTCAACAGCAACAGGATATAGACGTCCAGGAACACTAATGATTTCTGTCTTACCGCCAAGATAATCTTTAAGCTTTTGTGCATCCATTGTGGCAGACATAATCACAACCTTCGTTTTCCATTGATATCTCATGAATTTGCACCATGCAACCAAAGACTCCATGTTTTGGTTCCAAAGGTGAATCTCGTCAATAACGAGAACATTTTCCTTGGTTCCATCAGCCAGAGTAATTGATCTGACAAGCTGAAGCCCATCTGTGCAAAACAGAATCTTACTATCTGAAGAAAAACACTTATCGTAGCCAGTCTTATAACCAACCTCAACTCCAACCGTTACATTCATTTCTTCCGCAACGCGGTAAGATGCTGTTTTCGCCGTCAAAATGCGCGGTTCTGTAACGATAACCTGTGAAAAATCATTCGCCAGGAACTGCGGAATTCTGGTAGTTTTACCACAACCGGTTTGACCTACAACGATAAGAAAATCATTCTTTTTGATAGCATTGACAATAGATACCTCGTACCGATCAATAGGAAGACTAACTTTCATGTTTTTTACCTCCGAAATAATTAATAAAGATTTTAATGTACAGTTTGGTAAATAAATATACCTAATAAAATTATAGCATTTACATTTTTTTTTTGCAAATAATTAAAGTGAGGGAATGCAAATTTGCATTCCCTCACGTAATTATAGCCTTTATCAGACTTTCCGTTTATTTAGATAATTTTACTTTTTTGAAGAGCTCATCAATTTCGTTATTGGAGAGCATTCCTCTTTCAACAAGTGCCTTTGCCAAAACATCAAGATAAACTTTCTTTTCCTTGAGAAGCTTTTCTGTATAATCTCTTGCCTCTTTAAGAATCTCATTCATGTGAACATTAATATCTGTAACCATCTGCTCACTAAATAAATTCTCCTGTCCATCTCTGATGAATACTCGATCCTGAGACATATCTTCAACCAATCCATACTGCGTTACCATTGCTTTGGCTACTCTGGTTGCTTTTGCCAAATCAGAAACCGCTCCAGAAGTCAAAGCTTTAGAGTACATTCTTTCAGCAACACGGCCAGCAAGCGAACAAGCAATAGTCTGAATGTAATAATCTCTGTTATTCGAAGGAGTCATATCAGGATCAATCTCGAAAACATTTACTCCCAAATATTCTTCAGCTGGCATAATGGACACTGCTAACAATACATGTTCAATTAATTCATCAGAGAATCTATGTGCAATGTAATGACCAGCCTCATGGTAAGCAGTAGCATACTTGTTCTTTTCGCTCATTTTATCAAACTTCTTTTGATTTACTTTGAAGTTTTCCAAAATATCCTGCTCAGTAACTACTGTCCTACCTTCAAGTTCTGCACATACCATAGTTTTGTCAAGCAAATCCAATGTTCTGTCTGGGTTCTTTGTTTCAAAGTTGAAACATGCAGCCTTAAAGATAACAGAATCAACCAACTCTCTGGAAATGGTTGTGTGATGTGTCTCCTCAAGCAATTTGATTTGATTTTTAATCATATCATAAACTTCATCTGCTCTTGGCTCACGTACTTCAATAGGCTCGAATCTCCGTTTTAATGCAGAGTCTCTTGAGAAATATTTTTTGTATTCATCCTCAGTAGTTGCGCCAATTACTCTTGTTTCACCACGAGCCAGCATCGGCTTCAAAGCATTTGCCAAATCTAAGTCACCATCTCTACAAGCACCTGCTCCAAGCAACAAATGAATTTCGTCAACAAACAATATACATCTCGGATTTCTTTCCAAGAACTGAATTAACTGCCTAAAACGCTCTTCAGCAGTACCTCTGTACTGAGTACCAGCTACGATAGCATTAACATCAAGACTCAAAACAATACTATCTTTGAACTGCTCAGGACAATTTCCAGTAACAATCTGCCAAGTAAATTTTTCAACTAACGCTGTTTTACCAACGCCTGCAAATCCTACTAAAACCGCATTTCTTTTTGTTCTCTTCATAAGAATTCTTATAAGAGATTTGGTTTCCTCATCTCGGCCACATATATGGCACTCTTTGCTGTCTGCCGAATATTTGTCGTTAAGAACAGTTAGAAAACTACACAGCTCTCTTGGTAATTCAAAATCTAACATGACATCACCCCCAAGCTCATTAAGCGTATTCGGAATTCCAATTGTAGGAATATAAGTTTTCATGATATGCATGAACTCATCTGGATATAACTCAGAAAATGCTGCCGTTATGTGTGTAATTCCAATAGATTTCGATGCATACTCTTTTTCCGCAATTTCCATTGCCTTATTTAGGATTCGAAGAATATCACTATCCACCAAAAGAGTATCTGGAGTATCCTTATCATCAGTTTCAAGAGTGAACGGAATTGCATGGTACTCTTTTTGTCCTCTAAACATCTCATTTAAAAGCTGAACTCTTTTTTCTTCAATTTCTTCATCTTTTATTCCTTTTGAAATGAAATAGTTGTAAACAGGGGTGCTTGGCATCCCACACAAAACTGTGAAAAGACTTTCTTTAGGAACAAGCGGAAATCCCACTGTAGCTGCAATCTCCCACGCAGAATATATTGCAAAAATCGCAGTTCCATCAAATTGATATGACATATTGTACCTCCTTGTGTTGTGAAAACAGTTATTTAGTTACAAAAACATTAAAATTATCTAACTCTAAACGTCACCTCCTATTTTTATGTAAACACAAAAGTTAATATGTGTATTTTATAAAGGTTTTTGCTGTTTGTCAATAAAAAACCGATAATTAAATAAAAAAATAGTAAAATTTTACTTCTACTATTTTCAAACTTATGTTAATTGCATTTATAACATTTTTTTATTCTATTCCAATATCTTCTCATAAATTCTGGCATATTTTGAGGCTCCTTTTCAAAAGAAAACCACTCAAATCCTAATGATTCATTATCATTTATTTTTAACTTCCCATGATATTTAGTTACTTCATATATAGCAGTTATATCATATACCTTATCTCCATTTGGATACTCTCTATATGTTTCTTCACCAGACATTATATCGATTAATTTTAGTGAATCTAAAATTAATCCTGTTTCTTCTTCGAGTTCTCTTTTGGCAGTATCTTCCAGGCTTTCACCCAATTCTAATCCACCACCTGGAAATCCCCATTGTTTAAAATCTGATCTAAGTTGCATCAATATCTCTCTTTTTTCATTAAAAACAAGTAATATTGTTCCTGCTGTTAATATTGGGTCATGTCCTATAAATTTTCTTATTTTCTCATAATAATTCATATATTTTACCTCTTTTATTATAAATAGCAGAAATGTTCCTTATTCAGGAACATTTCTGCCATTTTAATTTTGGGGAACCTTGCAAAATATTTTATTATTTTTTGCAAGTAGTAAAATATTTTTCATATTTTACTATTAAAATACTAACATGTATTTAATAAAATTTCAAGTATTTTTTTAAATAACAATATTATATTTATTATTTAATAATTTTCTTCTAAGCTTCCAGTCTGAAATATAGCATTCAACAACATTATAAAACTTTTTGCTATGATTTTGTTCTTTAAAATGAGCAAGTTCATGTATTACTACATATTCTATACACTCAATTGGTGTTTTTATTAAACTTAAATTGAATGTAACTTTATTTTGATATGGACTACAACTTCCCCATCTAGTTTTTAATTTTTTTATTTCAATTTCTGGTAATTCTTTTATATATTTTTTTATTAAAAACTCACATGTTTTATAACATTCTTCTTTCAAGTATTTTTCATAATATTTTTGAATATAATTTTTATTTTCAGCATACTTTTCTTTAATATATATATTTATACTTTCATTATCTATTTTTATATGATTACTTTTACTAGGTATTATATGTAGTTTATAAATTTTACCTAAGAAATATACTTTTCCATTTTCTTCAAATATCTCTTTTTCTGTTGAATATTCATTTATTCTATTTTGGTGTTTAATTATCCAATTATATTTGTCAATTAAAAATTTCTCAGCCATATCTTTCTTCATTTTCATAGGACATGAAAGATATATATTTCCATCTGGCTTAATTCTTATATTAACATTTTTCATTTTTTTCTTAATTAAATAATATGATATTTCATTTCCATTTATTATAATATAACTTTTTTCCATTTTTTCTCCTTAAAGTAGCACAATTTTATCACATTTTTTACAATTTGAATACATTTATGTAAGGATTATTGACTTTATTAAATAAGTTTGATAAATTATTTTCAATCAATTAGAAAACAATCTATTTAATTAAAACTAATTAAATTATCAAAAAGTGACTATAATAGTTTATATAATATTAAATTTTGTTTACTTTTCTTGACTTTATTGGATTTTTTTGATAGATTAGTTTCAATACAAAAGAGATAATAATATAAAGAAATTTAAGGAGGGAATTTGTTATGAACAAAGCTGAATTAGTTGCAGCTATCGCTGAAAAAACAAACGTAACAAAAAAAGCAGCTGAAGAATCATTAGATGCTTTAGTAGAAGTAATGTCAGAAGAACTAAAGAAAGGTGGAAAAGTTCAATTAGTTGGATTTGGTTCACTAGAAGTTAGAAAAAGAGCAGCTAGAAAAGGTAGAAATCCACAAACTGGAGAAGAAATTAAAATACCTGCTTCTAAAGCTCCTGCATTCAAACCAGGTAAAGCTTTAAAAGATGCTGTTAATAACTAGTTTTTTATATAAAGAAAAAGACCTAAGAAATTAGGTCTTTTTTGTTTTATATTTTTACTAAATAAAAAAAGAAAGCATCTTTCAGCTTTCTTTTGGTGAACCAGAAGGGATTCGAACCCCTGACCCCACGCTTAGAAGGCGTGTGC
>CAOTKV010000031.1:6933-11855 GCA_948530865.1 uncultured Clostridia bacterium | reverse complement strand
GCAAAAGAAGTTGCAATTGAATTTAGAAGTTTTTCAAAAACTGCAGGATTTACAGGAGTTAGATGTGCATATACTATTGTTCCAAAAGAATTAAAAGGATATACTAAAAATGGAGAAGAAGTATCTTTAAATTCATTATGGAATAGAAGACATGGAACTAAATTTAATGGTGTTTCATATCCAGTTCAAAGGGGTGCAGAAGCGATTTATTCAGATGACGGACAAAAACAAATAAAAGAAAATATTAGTTATTATATGAATAATGCTAAAATAATAAAAGAAGGATTGCAAGCTTCTGGATTTACAGTATATGGAGGAATAAATGCTCCATATATATGGTTAAAAGTACCAAGTAATATGACATCATGGGAATTTTTTGATAAATTATTAAATGAAGCAAATGTTGTTGGAACACCAGGTGTTGGTTTTGGGCCAAGTGGAGAAGGATATTTTAGATTAACTGCGTTTGGAACAAAAGAAAATACAATAGAAGCAATTGAAAGAATAAAAAATATGAAATAAAATAAAGAGAACTCTTTTATGAGTTCTTTTTTTCTACAAAGAAATTACGGGGCTTAAGTTTCAGCCCCGTGCCAGAGATTCATTTGATTAAATATGAAACAATCCCACCATTAAAGGTTGAATGATTGTATATGTTTGGCAGCAGATGAATATTGCCAAGCCGACAACAGAGAATACTGTTGTGAAAAACAGGATATCTGTCCGGTTACCAGATGTTTCGTTCAGCCTTTTTTCGATATGAGTATTAACTTTGCAGATACACCAGATCAAAATACATGCTACGACGATTTTTACAATTGCTGTTACCATATTGATCCCTCCGTATGAAAAATATTGTTAAAAAGTAACATATACATATATTATATCATAAAAAAATAAATTTGTAAAAATGGTTTGATTTAAAGAAAAATTATATATATAATAAAAACATAATTAATAAAGGAGGAAATTTTTAATGGCTGAAATATTAAGTGATATATCAAGAACATTTAATGAATTTTTATTACTACCAAATCTAACAGATGAAAGATGTATACCAAACAATGTTAGTTTAAATACACCACTTGTAAAATATAGAAGAGGAGAAGAACCAAAATATAGTGCAAATATTCCAATGGTTTCTGCAATAATGCAATCAGTATCAGGAGAAAAAATGGCAATTGCACTTGCAAGAGAAGGTGGATGCTCTTTTATATATGGTGCACAATCAATAGAAGATCAAGCTCAAATGGTAAGAAATGTAAAAAAATATAAAGCAGGTTTTATAATAAGTGATTCAAATGTAAAACCATATACTACAATAGGTGAAGTTTTAAATTTAATAGAAGAAACAGGACATTCGACAGTTATGATTACAGAAGATGGTTCAGCCAATGGAAATTTTTTAGGATTAGTTACAGATAAAGATTTTAGAATATCAAGAGTATCTTTAGATGAACCAGTAAGTAATTATATGGTTCCAGTAGATAGACTTGTATATGCAAGAAAAGGTATTTCTTTGCATGAAGCTAATGATTTAATTTGGGATAACAAAATTAGTTGTTTACCAGTATTAGATGATAATGGAAACTTAGATTCATTAGTTTTTAGAAAAGATTATGAATCAGATAAAGAAAATCCAAATTCTTTATTAGATGACAATAAGAGATTTATAGTAGGTGCTGGAATAAATACAAGAGATTATCAAGAAAGAATACCAGCTTTAGTAGAAGCCGGAGTTGATATGATATGTATGGATTCTTCTGATGGATATTCTGTATGGCAAAAAAATACAATAGAATGGGTAAGACAAAACTATGGAGATTCAGTAAAAATAGGTGCTGGAAATGTTGTAGATAAAAATGGATTTTATTATTTAGCAGATGCAGGAGCTGATTTTATTAAAGTTGGAGTTGGTGGTGGTTCAATCTGCATAACTCGTGAAACTAAAGGAATTGGTAGAGGACAAGCTAGTTCATTAATGGATGTTGTAGAAGCACGTAATGAATATTTTGAAAGAACAGGAGTATATATTCCAATTTGTTCTGATGGTGGAATTGTTCATGATCATCATATAACTTTAGCATTAGCAATGGGAGCAGATTTTGTTATGATGGGAAGATATTTTGCAAGATTTGACGAAAGCCCTTCAAGAGTAGTAAAAAGAAATGGAACATTTATGAAAGAATATTGGGGTGAAGGTTCAAATAGAGCGAGAAATTGGCAAAGATATGATTTAGGTGGAGAAGCTAAAAATAAATTAACATTTGAAGAAGGTGTTGATTCATTAATTCCTTATGCAGGAGCATTAAAAGATAATGTTGCTGTTACAGTAAGTAAAATAAAGTCAACAATGTGTAATTGTGGTGCTATAACAATTACTGAATTACATCAAAAAGCAAGACTTACAATGGTTTCAAATGTAAGTATAAAAGAAGGTGGAGCTCATGATGTAATTCTAAAAGATTATGATGCAGGACGTTTATAAAATTAAATAAATAATTATGTTAAGAAGAATTTTGAAGAAAATACAAATTTCGACAATATTCTTCTTTCTTTTGTGTATTTATTGTAAAAAACATTGACAAAAGGTAAAAAAAAATATTAAACTATAATTGAAGTAACTTGTAACTTGTATTATAAATGATAGCACTTTAATTAAAGGAGGATTAGTAATGCAGGATAACAAAAAAATCTTAGTTCATTACAGTTCACCTAATATAGTAGGAGAGAGAATGGACATCGCCTTAACTATCTCAAATGAATTTGGATTTGTAAGCGATGCTGTTGCTCTTTTTAATAAGAGGGGTGAACAACCAGGAACTACACGGTGTAGCCTGAGATATGACGAGACAAAATCAAACGAAACTGAAAGTACATTTAGTGGAACTATTAAATTTGACTCTCCTGGATACAGAACATTTTATATTGGTCTTAAAATAAATGGGCAAGTTTGTAAGATAGAATATGATGCAGAAGAGGACTGTGCTGTTTTTGCAAATGGTAGAGACTTTGCTTTTTGGGAGTGCTTTTCTCATTATTATTTTAAAACTCCTGAATGGATAAAAGGCGCAGTTATGTATCAGATTTTTGTTGATACATTTTGCAGATCTGAACTGCCTGAAGAATTTAATGACCGAGTCGTTTCCTGGGATACATTTCCTAAGTGGAAAAGAGATGCTGATGGAGTATTCAGAAATGATCAAAGATATGGTGGAAATATTAAAGGTATTATCAAAAAATTGCCCTATATTAGAAGTCTTGTTCCTGAAGAAACCACAATTGTTTTGTATCTTACCCCAATAACCCAAAGTCCTTCTCAGAATGGATATGATACATCAGATTATGAGAAAGTACATGAAATGTTTGGGGATTGGGATGATGTAGAAACTTTGGTAAAAGAAGCTCACAAATGTAACATGAGAGTTATTTTGGATGTTGTATTTAACCATTCGAGCAATGAAAATCCGTTACTTAAAGAAGATCCAGAAATGTATTCCTGGATTCATAAGTACACTAAACCTGCTTGTTGGTGGGGATATGAAGGATTAGTTGAATTCAACAAAGATAGTCCAAGATATGTGGAACACCTGAAGAAATGGCTTGCACTGTATGAGAAGTATTTTGATGGAATTCGACTTGATGTAGCAGATAATTTGCCTGACTTTACTCTTAAGATTATTAGGAAATTTTTCCGAAAGTTTATAATTGGCGAAGTTTGGAAGAATGCTGTTACAGGCGATTTTAGAGAATTCTTATTTGGTGACGAGCTGGATGCAAATATGAACTATCAGTTTGGAATTGCAATTTATAGATATATTCGATATGGTAACTATAAGAATTTTAGACATATTGTTAAGAAAATCTGTAAACTGTATCCAAAAGAAGCACTAATGGCATCAGCAATTTTCTGTACATCACATGATATTCCAAGAATGCCGAATATTCTTGTTGGAGACTTCATGAAAGAAAGCATAGAGTATGAGACTAATTGGGATATGGAAAAAGATAGTTACTGGTTCACAAATGGCGTTTTTGATACAGATAGGTTCCGTCAATGGGAATTTGATCATGATCAGATCCCAAAAGAACTGCTTGAATTGGCATTGAATATGCAGGCATTAACAGTGTTTTTACAGTATACATTGCCTGGATTACCATCAATTTTTGCAGGAGATGAAGCTGGTTCTATGGGATACAAAGATCCTATGAACAGAAAGCCATTTCCATGGAACAATATTGATGAAAGATTTCTTGAGATTTATAAGCATATGGGAGAACTCAGAAATCGGTATCATAAAACTTTTGCGAGTACAAACTTCAGCATTATTCAAGTAGACGAAAAGAAACTTGTATATAAGAGAGACAACTTGATTTTCGTTATAAACAGGACTTCTAAAAATCTTTTCATTGGCGAATACAACATTAAAAATGCTAGTTTCGCTTTAAAGAATGTAGAAGAAGAACATGTTTTATGTGCTTACAACGCTGTGGTAATTGAAATGTAGTTTTATTGTTAACCAAAAGGACTGCCATTGTATGGCAGTCTTTTTTTATTTAGTAGGAAAGTGCATATCGTCCACTTTTGTTCTGTTGAAATTTCATTTGCCAAAACATTAATATTATGTTAAAATATATAAAGTTTTTATTATTTAGTTAGGAGAGAATATATGAAAATTTTAGCAGTTGGAGATATTGTAGGAAAAACTGGTCTTCAAAAATTAAAAGATGTATTGCCATATATTTTAAAAGAAAAAGAAATAGATTTTGTTATTGTAAATGGTGAAAATGCAGCAGACGGAATGGGACTTACCGAAAAAATGTATAGAGAGATATTAGCTTTAAATGTTGATGTAGTAACAATGGGAAATCATACTTGGGGAAAAAAAGAGATATTTAATTTTATAGAAGATAAAAATATT
>CAOTKV010000031.1:0-6833 GCA_948530865.1 uncultured Clostridia bacterium | reverse complement strand
TTAAAGGGTAAAATTAATTTGTTCAAAAACACAAGATAAATTAAAAATAATAGGAGGAAGAAAAATGGAAGTTTTAAAAATTTCATCAAAATCAAACCCAAATTCAGTTGCAGGAGCAATAGCAGGGTTAGTAAAAGAATCTACAAGAGCAGAGATGCAAGCAATAGGAGCAGGAGCTTTAAATCAAGCAATAAAAGCAGTTGCAATTGCAAGAGGGTTTGTAGCACCAGCAGGAGTAGATTTGATATGTATACCAGCATTTGCAGAAGTTCAAGTCGAAGGTGAGGATAGAACAGGAATAAAATTGATTGTGGAGTCAAGAAAATAATTTATATAGATTAAAAGAGGCATTTCAAAAAGATGCTTCTTTTTTTGAATTAGTATTGAAAATGTTAAAAAAATAATATATATTATCACTTGTAGAAAGGTAATAAGAAATGAATAGTAATAATGTAATTAAATACATATTTTCAGTAGTTGTTATAATTTTGATATTAGGGACAATGTATTTTATTGTTAAAAATAGATCTAAAAATGAAGATTATACATTAGATCAAACTTCAACAGTAAATAATATACAAACAGATTTAAGATTTGCAATTGCTGAATTTGATACAATAAATCCAATTCTTAGTAACAATAGAAATGTTCAAGAAATTTCAAAAGTAATATATGAACCGTTAGTTAATTTGAATGAAAATTATAAAATGGAATATTGTTTAGCAGAAGAAATTGGTAAGACAGATGAGTTGACATATGTAGTAAAACTAAGAAAAGGAGTATTATGGCAAGATAAAAGTAATTTTACAGCAGATGATGTTTGGTTTACTATGGATTTTATAACTAGAAGTGGTATAAATACTATATATGCTGATAACTTAAGAAGTGTATCTGATTTCGAAGTGGTTGATAGTAATACAATAAAAATTTATTTATCAGAGCCAGTTCCTTTTTTTGAATATAATTTAACTTTTCCAATAATGTGTAAGCAATATTTTGAAGGGGAAGATTTTGCAAATTCTGAAAAAATTCCAATAGGAACAGGTCCTTTTAAAATTATTGAATTAAGTAGTAATGTAATGAAATTAGATAGAAATGCTGTTTATTGGGATTCAAATAAACAATT
The DNA here is from genome assembly GCA_948530865.1 of uncultured Clostridia bacterium. GTDB lineage: Bacteria > Bacillota > Clostridia > TANB77 > CAG-508 > Scatovivens. The sequence continues at coordinate 5,707 of CAOTKV010000031.1, read as the reverse complement.
TATGCCAACTGAAATAAATGTAAATTTATATGAAACTATTGGAGAAGTATATTCAGCTTTTAAAAATGGTGAAATAGATATATTATCAGTAAAAATTAGCAATATAGAAGATTTTATTGGTTCACTAGGATATAATAAAATTGAATATAAAACTAGAGAATATGATTTTCTATCTTTAAATACAACAAGTGGAATTTTATCAGATCCAGCAGTTAGAAAAGCAATTAGCTTAGTTATAGATAAAAATAATATTGTAGCATCTTGTTTAGGAAATGGATATGTATCATCAAACTTTAGTTTAGATATGGGATGTTGGCTTTATACTAAAGATTTAAATGTTGAAATAGATACTGAGCAAGCAGCACAATTGCTAGATTCTAGTGGATGGCATAGAACTGATAATGCATGGGTAAATGGAAGAGATAGATTAGAATTATCACTGTCTGTAAATTCTAATAATGAACAAAGAGTAAGAGTTGCAGAAAATATAAAAGAACAACTTGAAAATTTTGGTATACCTGTTGATATTAGATATTTATCAGCTGAAAGTTATACTGATGCAATAAATAGCAGAAATTATGATATAGTTTTAACTGGTTTAAGGTTAGGTTATTCACCAAATTTAACTACATTTTTTGGTGATGGAAATATAGCAAATTATTACAATTCAGAAGTTTCTGAAATAATGCAAATTGTTTCAAATACAAATGATGAAAATGTATTATATGAAAATTATAATAGATTATTTGATATATACTTAGAAGAAGTACCATATATTGGGTTGTATAGAGATACAGACTTAATAGTATATCATCAAAGTTTAGTTGGAAATATAAAAGCAAATGCATTTAATATTTATCATAATATAGATAAATGGTATAGGCAATAAAATTGCAAAAAGATGTTTGTTTCTCTGATATGAAAGAAAACTGGAAATGTATAATACTAGAGGAATTAAAGAAAAAAATATTTTTTATAAAAAAGTATTGACAAAAGAAAAATTAAAGATATAATAAGAACATAAGTTTTACGAACGAATATTTGTTAGGAGGAAATCATGGGAGATAATTCAGAAAAAAGAAAAGCATTAGATGCTGCAATGAGTCAAATAGAAAAACAATTTGGTAAAGGATCTGTTATGAAATTAGGAGATTTCAAATCAATGGAAATTGAAGCAATTTCAACAGGAGCTTTAAATTTAGATATAGCTTTAGGAATAGGAGGTATTCCAAGAGGAAGAATCATAGAAATTTATGGTCCAGAATCATCAGGAAAAACAACACTTGCATTACATGCTGTTGCTGAGGCACAAAAAACAGGTGGAGAGGCAGCATTTATAGATGCTGAACATGCATTGGATCCATCATATGCTAAAAAAATAGGTGTAGATATAGATAATTTAATAGTATCACAACCAGATACAGGAGAACAAGCTTTAGAAATAGCAGAAGCATTAATTAGAAGTGGAGCTATTGATATAGTAGTTGTAGACTCTGTTGCTGCATTAGTTCCAAAAGCTGAAATTGATGGAGATATGGGAGATGCTCATGTTGGTTTACAAGCAAGACTTATGTCACAAGCATTAAGAAAACTTGCAGGAACAATAAATAAAACAAATGCAACAATAATTTTCATAAATCAATTAAGAGAAAAAGTTGGTGTGATGTTTGGAAATCCAGAAACAACAGCTGGTGGTAGAGCATTAAAATATTATGCATCTGTAAGAATGGATATTAGAAGAATAGAGGCTATCAAACAAGATGGAGAAGTTGTAGGAAATAGAACAAGAGTTAAAATTGTAAAAAATAAAGTTGCTCCACCATTTAGAGAGGCTGAATTTGATATAGTATATGGAAAAGGTATATCAAAAGAGGGAAGCGTATTAGATTTAGCTGTTGATTTAGATATTATTGAAAAAAGTGGTTCTTGGTTTAGCTATAATGGTGAAAAAATAGGACAAGGTCGTGAAAATGTAAAAAGACAACTTGCTGAAAATCCAAAATTTATGGAAGAAGTTGAAAAGAAAGTTAGAGATAATTTCAATAAAGCATTTGAAAATGCATTAGTTGAAGGTGAAAAAGAAGAAGAAGATGATGATGACTTTGAAGAAGAAAAATAATTAAAAATCAATATAGATTTTCTAATTTATAAATAGTTTAACATAATAGTATTAGGTGGCATAAGTCACCTAATATTATTATATAAGCCCATATGAAACGAGGAATTTAAAAATGGAATATATGAGCAAAGAAAAATTTGAAGAAGCAGAAAAAGTAGAGAAATTTAGAAATAAAATGCTAAAATATATAGTATACAAAAAAAGAACAGAAGCTGAAATAAGGCAAAAGTTTTCAGAAGAAGATGAAAATTTAGTAGATGACTCAATAGAATATTTTAAAGAATTGAATTATATAAATGATAATGTTTATATTGAAAGAGCAATAAATGAATTTAAATCATTAAAAAATATGTCACTTAAAGAAGTAGAATATAAGTTATCTCAAAAGGGAATTAGAAAAAGGTTAATAGATGATTATATTTGCAAAAATAAAGAGAATATGTTAGAATATGAAATATCGTCTGCAAAAGCTATAATTTTAAAAAAACAAGCTAAAGCAGAAGAAAAGGATATAAGAGATTATTTATATAAAAAAGGATATATGTCTGAGAGTATAAATATTGCTTTTGATGATATAAATGAAAATTAAAGTAGGTAGGAAATGAACAACAAAATAATATCACTTGAATCAAAAAAATATGAATTAAAATTAGATAATTTTGAAGGTCCATTAGATTTGTTATGCTATTTAATAGATAAAAATAAAATGGATATTTACAAAGTAAATATCTCAGAAATTACAGATCAATATATTAAATATTTGAAAAAACAAGAAAGTATGAATTTAGAAATAGCTAGCGAATTTTTAGTTATGGCATCTACTTTATTATTAATAAAATCAAGACAGCTACTACCAAAAGAAGTTGAAGATGAGGCTGAACTAACAGAAGAAGAGCTTTTAAGAAGAATTATAGAGTATAAAAAATATAAAGAAATTAGTAAAACATTTAAAGAAAAAATATTAGTATTTTCAAAAAGATTATATAAAATGCCAGATAAAATAGAACTTCCAAAACAAACATTGGATAAAGAATTTACTCAAGAAGATATTGTAAATAAATATAAAGAGCTTATAGAAAGAAATGAAAATAAGAAAAATGAAAATGCAATTAATATTGAAAAAATAGCTGTTTATGATACATTTTCAGTTTCAGATAAAGTAAAAGAAATATTTAAAGAACTGGTAAGAAGGCCTAAATTTGTATTTGGAAAATTATTTTCAATTTATGAAAAACCCAAAGCAGAAGTTGTAACAGCTTTTTCAGGAGTACTTGAATTAAGTAGAAGAAATAAAATAAATGCATATCAAGAAGAAACATTTGGTGATATAGTGATTTCAAAAAGAAAAAAAGAGAATAATTTAGAAAGTGAAGAAGAGAATGAGTTTGAAAGTGATTCTTTAATATAAATATTAAAGAGTCACTTTTGTTCTAGATTAAAATCTTAATAGTTTATATAAAGTATTGAAAAAATTAACATAATATGGTAAAATAATTCTTGTAACGAATAGTAGAAGAGTCGGCAGAATTGCCAAGAAAGGAGAATTTCTATGAGGGGAAATTCAAAAAAACGGTTACTTGTTAATGTAGTTACAGTAGTTTTTGTAATGATTCTGTGTTTTTCTTTTACTGTAACAGCACTTGCTGTGACGCAGATTTCAAACGTCAAAATTACAGTAAGTAAAAACAACTGGGAGCAGACGTCCAATCCTGAAGTAAAAGCAAATGGAACTGGGTACAAGGTAAACCCTGAAAGTATCACATTTTCAAAGAATATTTCTGATTGCGACCCTGGTGAGGAAATTGTTGTTACTGTAAAAATCCTTTCTGAGGAAGGATATGTTTTTAAAGATGTACTAAAAAAGAGTAGTTTTAAGATAACTAATGGCAAATACAAATCACACCAATATCAGGATGGAAATATTTCTCTTGAGTTTTATTATACAGTTAGAGGAATAGCAGAATCTCCTGAAGATGTTTATTGGGATAGTACAACAGCTCGGTGGAGTAGAGTAAATAATAAGGTAAATTATACCTTAAAAATTTGCAAAGGAAACCGTAGCAAAACTGTTTCAGAAGACATATCTTCTAATAAATACAATTTGAGAGATTATTTGATTTTAGACGAGTATTATGACGAAGACAATGTTTATTTTAAAGTAAAAGCTGTCCCCAAGAAAGCATATGAGGATTATATTAAAGAATCTGATTATGTAGAATCTGAAGAATTTTATGACTGGGACGACATCTATGATGAGGATTATGATAAGCCATCAAATTGGGATGGAAATTATGGATGTGGTAATGGTTGGAAATTTATTAATGGAAATTGGTACTACTATGAAAACGGAAAAGCATTTAATAATGGGTTTAAAGCTATAAGCGGAAAAATGCACTATTTTTTAAATAATGGTGTAATGGCAACTGGTTGGCAGAAAATTTCGAACAAATGGTACATGTTTGACAACAATGGTTACATGCAATCGAATACTTGGTACAAAGACAGTGGAAAATGGTATTATCTTCAGGGAAATGGAGTTATGAAAACTGGCTGGTTTGAAGACAATAGAGGATGTATTTATTACTTAAATTCCTCAGGTGCAATGTTAGAAAACTGGCAAAAAATTGATAACGCCTGGTATTACTTCTATTCAGGAAGTGGAACTATGGCAAGAGAAGCCTATATTCCGTCAGCAGATGGAGTGTTTGCATATCATATAAAATCCAATGGAAAGTTGGAGACTGGATGGATATATCAAAATGGTTGGAGATATGTTGAACACGATTCTGGAAGCCTTCACAGAGGATGGCTCAGAGTAGATAACTGCACATATTATTTGGAACCCAGTATGGGAATAATGCTGACAGGATGGCAGACTATTGATGGAGTTGCGTATTACTTTGGTTCAAATGGAGTTTTGACCAGTTAATATAGAAGTAAATAGTAATTGTTTTTTTTTAGAGGTCCTAAGTGTAGGACCTCTTTTCCATATATTAGAATAATAACCAAAAAATAGTACAAAATAAAAAGGAAAAATTTAGGAGCGAGTTTTATGATATTAATTATGATTTTTCTTTTAATAAGTATTATTTTAGAAATTATTATATTAGGATTAATTTATTCAAAGATAATTATAAATATAGAAAATTTAGAAATAAATGCAATAAATACCCAAATAAATGTTGATACTATGTTAATAAGTATAGAAATAAAATTATATAAAGTTTTAAAGGTTCTAAAAGTAAAATTTTATAGATACTATTTTCAAATATTTGGTATAAAGATTTATTATCGAAAAGCACTAAAATATGAAAGTAAAACAGAATTTAGTCAAAAGATTTATAAATTTATAAAGAAAAATAATATACAAATTAAAAACATAAAGCCAGAATTAGAATATTTTAAATTTAATTTAAACTTTGGTACAGAAAATGCAATTATAACATCAGTAATAACTGCAACGTTATCAGGAATAATTGTAATAATACTAAATAAATTTGTTAATAATTTTAATAGAGAAGATTATAGTTTTAAAATTACTCCAAATTATTTTAATATGAATAATTTTAGAATGGAGTTAAAAAGTAA
>CAOTKV010000030.1 GCA_948530865.1 uncultured Clostridia bacterium | reverse complement strand
GGGATAAAATACTCCTTTTATATATAAAGAAATCGAGCAAAATCTTTCTCATACAAGAGTTCTAAAAGATTTTGCTCGATTTTCTCTGGAGCCGCTAGTCAGACTTGAACTGACGACCTACTGATTACAAGTCAGTTGCTCTACCAACTGAGCTACAGCGGCATTCCAATAAATAAATATTGGTGACCCCTACGGGAATCGAACCCATGTCTCCGCCGTGAAAGGGCGATGTCTTAACCGCTTGACCAAGGGGCCATGTAAAAGAATATCTAAAAGATATTCTTTTGGTGAGCTATCCGCGACTCGAACGCGGGACAACTTGATTAAAAGTCAAGTGCTCTACCACCTGAGCTAATAGCCCATACATGCTGTATGACAGCCACTTAATTGCGACTGCCTTTATATATTACACTATTTTTTCAAACTTGTCAACATTTTTTTAAACTTTTTTTATTTTTTTTTGAATATTCTAATATAATATTATCGCATGAGTGATATTAAACCACTTTTTAGAGAAAAAATCAAGTATTTTTTAAAATTTATCTTATTGGTAAATATTCTTCTTTTTGTGATACTGGAATCTCTGATTTTATTTCTTCTAAAATTTTATTATCATCTACACTTGATCCATCCAAATTTAATGATCTTAGTCTACCACAATCTGTAATACTTCTAAAACCTTTTACTTTAGAATTTTGTAAATACATTCTTTCTATATTCTCTTTTCCTGTAATTTTATCTAATCTAATACTATCAGAACCAATTATTGCTAAGACATTTGGAGCATATATAGTACTATAATCTCTTACATTGCATGAATTTAATTCTAAATTTTTTAAATTAAGATTTCTTATTTTAGATTTTAAATATAATTTACATGATGCTAACTGAAGGCTTTCTAAATTGCTAAGTCCACTTAATATTTCAGCAATAGAATCATCTATTGTAAAATATTGAAGTGACATTCTTTTTATATTTGGAAATAGAGTTAATTCTTGTAAACTAATATTTTTCTCTTCTCCTGAAAACTTTCTATTGCTAATATTTATTTCTTCAACGTTTTTTAAATCATCTTCATCTAATTCTTCATTTCCAAACTTTCCAACTTTAAAACAAGCTATTTTCTCAAGATCTTTATCTTTAAGTCTCAACTTTATTCCCTCCTATCTTTGATTATCTAAATTTTTATTAGTATTAGTTTCTTTTGAACTAATGGTATTGTTTTTTACTATTTCATCAGTATCTTCCCTAAATTGCTCTTTATCTATTCCCCAGTTACTCAAATCCCAAGAATTTAACTTTGAAGTAGTTTTTTCACTTTCAGGAGTATTTAATTTTAATGGTTTATCTGATTCTTTAAATATCTTTTCCTTAAATTTTATAACATGATTTTTTATATCTATACCTAATTCTTTATATGATTCACCAAAAGCTCTTATCCCTGCCAAAATATCATTTGCATTTGGAATTCTTGTTTTTCCTATAAATATATGTTTTCCTCCAAACATCTCTTCAATATCTCTATCTTCTATTACTGTATTACATTCTGGTCCATTAAAATGACATTTAGCATCATCTTTTTCTATTTGTTTATCTGTTTTTAGACAATGTGTTGGAACTTGTCCTAATCTCATCCTATTAGCATCCCATGTTGCATCAACATTGTACCATACACCATCAAGCTTTACTTTATTCCATGCATGACATTCTCCTATATCAACTTTTCCATCTTTATTTTTTATTACATATTTTTGTGAATACTTTTTTTCATTAAATTTATCTTCATTCACTGTTTTATCTTTTGACATACCAGTTATATATTTAGCTTCAATTCCAACCATCGATAAAGCATTTCTTAAAATATCTGCATAACCTGCACATACACATTTTCCTTCTAATAATCCATTTTTTAAATTTCTACAATTTGAATTTTGCTCTTCAGAATATTTCTCTTGTGCCATGGTCACAGGATATGCTGCTGGTGTATCATATATTATATTTTTACAAATTCTTTTATATACTTCTACAAATTTTTCCTTATCTGATGCATTTATATCAATACCTTCAACAACTTCTTCTAGCTTATCTCTAATAGCAGTATAAGTTTGAATATCATATACTTCATTCTGGCTAAAATTATTTTCTTCTGTGAATATTTGTATTCCTTCTATATTTAAACCAGCATTTTTAAGTTCTTGCAATTTAGTATTTGATAAATCATTTGTATTGTTTATAACTAAAGTTACATTGTCTCCTGATTGAGTTAGCTTATCTAATCCAATTTTTTCTAAATCGCTTAAATTAAGTGTTAAACTAATTGGTTTTTCAGTCTTTTCCATTATTTTATCTGCATTAATTAAACACCTGCCATCATCTGATAACATTAAGTGTTCACTTTCACCACTTTTTTCTATAAAATTTCTAACACTTTCTATTCCTAAATTTGATTTAAGTTTTATTGCTTTAGTAAGTTTAGCAGTCTCTAATAAATTTGATAAATTTTCTCCTATATCATTTGTTGTTACTTCTATATCTGCAAGTTCAATATTTTTTAAATTAGGTAACTTTTCTTTTATTTCTTTAATTTTAGATATTCTTTCAGGTCTCATTTCAAAGTTTTCAACATATTTAAAAAATTCACAATTAAACTTATCAACATCTCCACTTAATATTAACTTTGAAAGATCTATGGTAAATTCTCCTTCTTTAGGCATAAAAACTTTAAAAAAGTTATTCCAATATTCATCTGTTCCATGTTCAACGTGAGCTGAAGCTCTTTCTATATGTGGACTTCTTTTCAATACTTCAGCTAGTTTAGTATAGTGTTCCATCTTTATCGAACCTGTTTTGATTATAATATCTCTTAACTTTTCACTTTCAATTCTTTCAATATCTAAATCAAATATTACTTCTTTATCCATATCTACTCTCTATATTATAATATAATTTATTTAATTATATCTTTTAGGCAAAAATAATTCAATTAAATTTGCATTACAAAATAAATTATATATTAGAACTTTTTCATATTAAAAAAATGCGTGAAAAATCTTCACGCATTTTGATTAAAATCTTTTATATTATTTTTCAGATAATTTCATCATAGATCTTCTTAATTTTTCAAGTTTGCTATCTGCATCTGAAAGTGATGTTCCTTTAACTCCCATATAGAATTTAACTTTTGGTTCTGTTCCAGATGGTCTTACACAACACCAAGCATCATCTTCTAAATCATAATATAATACATTAGATGTTGGTAAACCTGTTTCAGCTTCTTTACCTGTTTTATTATCTACTATTATTCCTGTTTTATAATCTCTAACTCTAGTTACTTTATACCCACCTAGTTCTTTTGGTGGATTACTTCTGATAGAATCCAATAGTTCTTTCATTTTTACTGCACCATCAGCACCTTTTAAAGTAATTGTAGAAATTCCTTCTTTATAGAATCCATATTTATTGTAAATATTCATCATTTGATCCCATAGTGTTAATCCTTGCTTTTTATAGAAAGCAGCTGCCTCACATAATAACATTACTGCTGTTATAGCATCTTTATCTCTTGCATGAGTTCCTACTAAACATCCATAACTTTCTTCAAATCCAAATAAATATTCTTTATTTCCTGCAGTTTCAAATTTTCTAATTTGTTCTCCTATATATTTGAATCCAGTTAAAACTTCTATAAACTCAGCTTTATATTCTTTACTAATTGCTTGTGCTAAATTTGAAGAAACTATTGTTGTAATTAATGCACCATTTTTAGGCAAAGTTCCTTTTTCTTTCTTTTGAGACAATATGTATTCAGCAATTAATAATCCTGACATATTTCCTGTAAATGTTTTGTATTCTCCTGTTTTGCTATCTTTAGCTAAAACTCCAAGTCTGTCTGCATCTGGATCAGTAGCTAAAATTAAATCAGCATCTTCTTTATTAGCAAGTTTTATAGCAAGTTCAAATGCTCTTATGTCTTCTGGATTTGGATAATCAACTGTTGGGAAACTTCCATTAGGTAATTCTTGTTCTGGAACTACATAAACATTTGAGAATCCTAAATCTTCTAATACTGACTGAACTGGAATATTTCCTGTTCCATGTAATGGTGTATAAACAATTTTTAAATCTTTTTCAACTTCTTTTATAACTTCTGGATTTAAAACTTGTTTCTTTATAGCTTTCAAATAAAGTTTATCCATAGCTTTTCCGATTATATTATAAAGTCTTAATTTCATTGCTTCTTCTAGTGAAATTGTTCTTATTAATGAGTAATCTTTAACTTTATTTACTTCTGCTATAATTCCCTTATCATATGGAGAAACAATTTGAGCTCCATCATCCCAATATACTTTATAACCATTATATTCTGGCGGATTGTGACTTGCTGTAATCATAATTCCTGCAGTACATCCTAATTCTCTAACAGCAAATGATAATTCTGGAACTGGTCTTAATGAATCAAATATAAATGTTTTAATTCCATTAGCATTTAGGCAAAGAGCTGTTGCTTGACTAAATTCTGGAGACATATTTCTTGAATCGTATGCAATTACTACACCTTTATTTTCTGTTCCTTGTCTTAAAATATAGTTTGCTAAACCTTGAGTTGCTTTTGTAACAGTATAAATATTCATTCTATTTGTACCATTACCTATAACTCCTCTCATTCCTGCTGTTCCAAATTCTAAATCTTTATAAAATCTATCTTTAATTTCTTCTTCATTTCCAGCTATGCTTAAAAGTTCTTTTCTTGTATCTTCATCAAAAATTGGATTTGTTGACCAATCTTTATATTTATTTGTGTATTCAACTTTATTCATATAATCCTTGTAAAGTTTTCTTGCAGTTTCTGGGCTATCAGCACCTTGAGCATTTTTTATAGGAGCAAACTCTTCCTCTCTTTTTACCCTTAAAACAACTACATCATCAAACATCTCATATGAGTCGAATATAAACATTTCAAATTTATAAGCATTTGGTTTATCACCAATAATTTCTTTACCATTCTCATCAATATAATCAGCTTTCTTTTTAGCTGTATGATATGGTAAGCTTAATTCACTAACCTTTTCTAGTCCTTTGATGTTATATAAATGGAAAATTGCGTTTGCATCTCCATATACTAAAGATCTATCATCATCTCTTAAATTCGCCATTTCTTCAGAAATTTCAGTATATTCAACAACACCTACTTTTTTGTTTTTTCTACAAAAAACACCTACGTTTTCAGTTGGATCTGTTTTTTCTATTGATTTAACAGAACCTAAAACTTTATTATGAATAGACATACCAATTAACAATGGATCTACTGGTTTTACTAATACATTATCAACACCATTAATAAATATCCATTCAATTCCGTTTGTTTTCATCTCATCAAGTACACCTGCTTTTTCCATTGATTGTAAAGTTCCACCATGTCCATTAGCAGCTTTTTTAACCATTCCATTTTTATCTAATAAAATTTTTCCATTTAATGCAATCATTGGTAATTCGCCTTGTTTAAAAAATCTAATTGCATCTTTTGGATATCCAAAGAAGTTGTTCTCTTCAAAAAATTTAACTGTTGCATCATTATTTTCTCTACTTGTCATTAAATACCATGGAATTACTGTATCATATTTTCTCCATGCTTCTTTTAAAGTATCACATAAAGTTTCAAATATAGATTTATTTTTTTCAGTATCAAATATAAAAGTTCCTTTTGGTCCATTATGTCCAAGTCTTGTTCCTTGTCCACCAGCCATTGTTACAACAGCAAATTTATTATATTTTATTGCTTCTATACCTTTTTTCTCATACATTTCACGCTCGCCAACTGTTAATTTAGATTTATCAACATGTTCAATTGGTTCTATTGTAACTGATTCTAGCTCAGCAGGTTTACTAGCTTTTTCATATAGTTTTTTCATTAAATCAAAATCTATAGTTTTAATTTGCTCTAATAGTTCCTTTTTTTCTTCATCATTCATTTCATTGTATCTTAAAAGTAAATGTTCTTGTCCATACTTTTTTAAGACTTTTTTTATGTCTTCTAGTTCTTTTTCCATTATGTTTTTTCCTCCCTTTTTCTTTATAGAAATTTAAAACTCGAACCATTTAAATATCTTTATCATATTATATCATTTTGATACGTTCGTCAATAAATTTAAGAAAAGATAAATAATTGTCAAATGACTGTGTTTCTAAATAAATCTATATTTCTAATTTTTTATTAAAACTTGACAAGATGAATTTATGTTATCAATACTATTTCATGATTGTGACTGTATTGTTTTTCTTTTTTGTTCATTCTGTGAATTTTCTTTTGCATTTGTTTTTCCACTAGTGTTTAAAAATACTGTGTAATTTTCAGCAATTCTAGCTATATCTTCTGTGTTTAATATTTTATAACAATTTAATATTTCTGTTTCACTAACATTCTCTATAATATTTTGGTTCACATTTCTTACAAATTCTTCCTCTCCTGATACTATCAATATCTTTCCTTCTAAATTCATGTTTTTCATCTTTTTCATTTCTTTCCAGCCTATATCTAGTATTTTTTCTTTTTCTACATTTACATTTTTAACATTTTTTAAATATCTTTTTATACTTTTAGATACATCATTTTGTAGGATTGTTACAATTTCTTTTTCTTCTGTTATTTTTTCATTTATATATGGCAATAATATTGTGATTAGATGAAAGTCACTTACATAGAAACTACACATTTTCTCATTTCCCATAACTTTTCCTCCATATATTAAATTCATTTTTAATTCTAACATTAGTATAAATTGTCTGCAAACTAATTCGTATTCACTTTTTCGACATAATATTTTTTGCATAATTTTTGCAACTTAGGAAATATTAAGAACACAAAAGTGAAATTTAGGAACGCTCGAAAAATTTCAGGAGGAGTTTTTATGAAAAGATTTTTTTATACAATTAGTTTATTTATATTATTTTTTTGTTTTATTTTTATTTCAGCAAAGTCATATGCAAATAACGTTTTAGATGATTTAGCTGATAACTTTTTTAGACTTCATATATTAGCTAATAGTGATTCAGATGAAGATCAAAATTTAAAGTTAAAAGTACGTGATAACATTATAAAGTACATGGATACACTTTCTTATGAGGGACTTACAAAAGAAGATGCTATAAATTTAACTTGCTCAAATTTAAATAACTTTAAGCAAATTGCAGAAAAAACAATTATTGATGAAGGTTATAATTATTCCGTAAATTTAACAATTGGAAATTTCTACTTTCCAACAAAAGAATATGGTAATGTATCATTACCTGCTGGATATTACGATGCTTTAAAAATTGAAATTGGAAATGCAGAAGGTAAAAATTGGTGGTGTTCACTTTTTCCACCTCTATGCTTTGTAGATATCTCTGCTGGTATAATTGATGAAGAATCTGAGGAATTTTTAAAAGAAAATCTTTCTGAAGATGAATTTGCAATAATAACAGACCCTTCAGAAAATGTGAAATTCAAGTTTAAAATTATAGAAATGCTAAATGAGAAATAGATTGTGAACATTATATAAAAAGGGTATTGTAAATATTTTTCTTTTGTGATATAGTTCGGGGTGAGTGTTATAGCTCATTTAATTTTATTATACAAAACATGGGGGTATAACTTTGGAAAAATTAGTTATTACTGGTAAAACACCTTTAAAAGGTGAAGTAGTAATTAGCGGTGCAAAAAATGCCGCTGTTGCAATTATACCAGCAACTTTATTAATAAATGGAATTTGCACAATTGATAATTTACCAAATATAAGTGATGTTAGATTATATTGTGATATCTTAACAGAATTAGGAGCAAAAATTACATGGAATACAGAACATGAAATCACAATAGATACAAGAAATATAAATTCAAACAATATACCATTAGAAACAACCAGAAAATTTAGAGCATCATATTATCTTTTAGGTTCTCTACTTGGAAGATGTAAAAGTGCTAAAATTGGTAGCCCTGGTGGGTGTAATTTAGGTGCTCGTCCTATAGATCAACATATTAAAAGTTTTGAAGCTTTAGGTGCTACCGTAGATGTTTCAAATGGTAATATAACTGCAAAAGCAAAAAAATTAAAAGGAACATCTATATATATGGATGTTGTTTCTGTTGGAGCAACTATAAATGGAATGCTTGCTGCTGTTTTAGCTGAAGGAACTACTGTTATAGATAATGCAGCTAAAGAACCTCATATAGTTGATGTTGCTAACTTTTTAAATACAATGGGAGCAGATATTAGAGGTGCTGGAACAGATATTATAAAAATAAATGGTGTAAAAGAATTAAAAGGTAATGCTACATATTCAGTAGTGCCAGATCAAATAGAAGCTGGAACATTTATGCTTGCTGCTATTGCCTCTAAAGGTGATGTTACTATAAAAAACTGTATCACAAAGCACTTAGAATCAATTATTGCTAAAGTTGTTGAAATTGGTGGTAATGTTGATGCTAATGGAGATCATTTAAGAGTATGGTACTCAAAAAGACCTCATAAAGCAACAATAAAAACTTTACCTTATCCTGGTTTCCCAACAGATTTGCAACCTCAAATGGGTGTTGTACTTTCTATTTCTGAAGGAACAAGTATTATTAATGAAAGTATTTGGGAATCAAGATTCCAATATACTGCTGAATTAAATAAAATGGGTGCAAGAATTACTGCTCAAGGAAAAACAGCTGTATTTGAAGGCGTTAATGAGCTTACTGCTGCTCCTGTTTACGCTACAGATTTAAGAGCTGGAGCTGCACTAATTATTGCAGGAATTATGGCAAAAGGAAAAACAGAAATATATAACTTAAATCATATTGACCGTGGCTATGAAAATATTGAAGAAAAATTCAGAAAATTAGGTGCAAAAATAGAAAGAGTTAGTGAAGATTAATTAAAAGCAGAGGATAATAATATGTTAAAATTTTGTAGCTTGTATAGTGGAAGTTCGGGAAATTGTTTATATGTTAGCTCTAATAATACTAAAATTTTAATAGATTGCGGAACAAGCTGTAAAAAAATTTGTGAAGGATTAGCATCAATCAATTCATCAATTGAAGACATTGATGCTATTTTAGTTACACATGAACATTCAGATCACGTACAAGGATTAGGACTAGTTTCAAAAAAATTTAATATACCAGTATATGCAAACCTTGAAACTTGGAATGCTATGGAAAAACAAAAGGAAAAAATTGATGAAAGAAATATAAATATTTTCGAAAATGATAATGATTTTTTACTAAATGAATTAACAATACATCCTTTTAGTACACCACACGATGCAGCAAACCCTTGTGGTTTTAATATACATAATGGAAAAAGAAAACTTAGTATTGCAACAGATTTAGGACATATGGATAATAGTATCTTTAAACAATTAGAACATAGTTCTTTTGTTTTACTTGAATCAAACTATGATCCTGAAATCCTAAAAGTTTCAAGATATCCATTTCATTTAAAACAAAGAATTGCTGGTCCAAATGGTCATTTATCAAATGAAACTGCTGGAAAAACAATTTCTGCTTTAATGAAAAAAGATTTAAAAGAAGTAATGCTTGGACATTTAAGTAAAGAAAATAATTTTCCAGAGCTAGCTTATCAAACAGTTGCAGAGCAACTCATGAAAAATAATTCTGATATAAATACAATTCGTTTAAGTGTAGCAAATAGAAATGCTCCTGGAAAAATAATTGAAATATAAACAAACAAGAGCCCCAAATATTGGGGCTCCCGTTTTTTAAGGGTTTCACGAATGTTACAGCTTACGCAGCCATCTTCTCCTCCAGCTCCTGCTTGACCTTCGCCTCAGCCTCACGGCAGTGACGCTCATAGCAGTTCTTGTCACCCATGACACAGCTCATTATGTCGTGCAAGCTCTCCAGATGCTTGGTGATCTCATCACGCAACTTCTCGGGAACAGCACTGGCCTTCAGCGCCCGCTTGAGAATCTTGTCAGCCTTGCCTTCCTGAGACTTGGGTGCATCGATATGCTCACCGTTCTTCCGCTTCTGGAAGGACCAGTTCTGCATGTCAGTCTTGGCACGCTCCACATAGTTGTCCCAAATAACCTGAACAGTGCGACGGGTCTTCTGCTTGTGCAGAGCAGCATTCTTGCGACGCTTGGAAACGCTCATACGACGCTCATCCTTGGAGTTGGGAACATACGACTCATACTCGAACAGATCCTCAAAGTCGTCAGTCTCCGCATACTCTGGAACGGTCATCTGAACGGCGTCCTTGGTGCACTCAGGCTCATACAAGAAGGAAACTTCATACCAGCAATCCCACAGGGGATCCTTCTTGGAGGTGTCAATCACGGGAGTATCGATTCCAATCTCAGTATTCTCCTCAGTGATAACTGCCATCTCCTCATAGTACTGGTTGATCATCTTCCGGCTAAACGCATTTTTGTTCATAATGTGTCTCCTTATTCATATTTATTTATGATATATAATCATCAATTTTATTATACATCATTTCACATAAAATGTCAAATTATGATTTATGTATTTGTTAAAAAGCATGTTTCTTTCCAGAAACACGCTCCATATGTACAGTTGATTTTAAGAGAATATAGTGGGATTCTTATGTCAATTTGATATTAAATTTCACTTTTGAGTTAAACTTTCATAGATAAACTTACTTTTTGTTTTTCTCTATCAATTCCAATAACTTTTACTTTTACAATATCTCCTACTGATACTACTTCAGATGGATTTTTTATGTATCTATCAGCCATTTCTGAAATATGAACTAAACCATCATGTTTAACTCCTACATCAACAAATGCTCCAAAATCTATAACATTCCTTACTGTACCTGTTAGCTCCATTCCTTCTTGAAGATCATCAAATTTTAAAACATCACTTCTTAAAATTGGTTTTGGTAAATCTTCTCTAGGATCTCTTCCTGGTTTTGAAAGTTCATCTATAATATCTTTTAATGTAAGTCCACCAACACCTAATTCATCAGACATTTTTACAACATCTACTTTAGACAATTCTTCTCTTAGTTTTTCTAAACTATTTTTTTCTGTTAAAGAATCCACAGAATATCCTAAATTTGTTAATAACTTTTCTGCAACATCATAACTTTCTGGATGAACTGCTGTTACTTCTAGAGGATTTTTCCCATTAAATACCCTTATAAATCCTGCACATTGTTTAAATGCAGTAGGTCCAAGTTTTGGAACTTTTAATAAATCTTTTCTTTGTTTAATTTCCCCATTTTCATCTCTGTATTTAACAATATTTTTTGCTATTGTCCCATTTATTCCTGAAACATAAGAAAGTAATGATGGTGTAGCAGTATTGACATCAACTCCAACAGAATTAACTGCATCTTCAACAACACCTGTTAAACTTTCAGATAATTTCTTTTGATTAACATCATGTTGATATTGACCTACTCCAATTGCTTTAGGATCTATTTTAACAAGTTCTGATAATGGATCTTGTAATCTTCTTGCTATTGAAATTGCACCTCTTAAAGACACATTTATGTCTGGATATTCCTCTGTCGCAAGTTTAGATGCAGAATAAACAGATGCCCCTGCTTCACTAACTATTGCATAATAAATATCTTTTTCAGAAATTTCTTTTATCATATTTGATACAAAAGTCTCTGATTCCCTTGATGCTGTCCCATTTCCGATTGCAATCATATCTACATTATGTTTTGCAATTAAAAGTTTTAAAGTCTTCTTTGCACCTTCAACATCGTTTTGTGGTTCTGTTGGATAAACAGTTGTTGTATCTAGCAATTTCCCTGTTTTATCAATTACAGCAATTTTACAACCAGTTCTATATGCAGGATCAAATCCCATAACAGTCATTTCTTTGATTGGTGGTTGCATTAATAGTTGCTTAGCATTTTTACCAAAAACTTTTATTGCTTTTTCTTCTGATCTCTCTGTTAAATCGCTTCTAATTTCTCTTTCAATAGAAGGCTCTATTAATCTTTTATATGAATCTTCTATTGCAGTTGTTAAAAGTTCATTAAATTGACTCTTAAAATCTTGAATAATTTGTTTTTTCAAATAATCTAGTATTTTCTCTTCTGGCTTATCTATTTTTACTTTTAAAAATTCTTCCTTTTCGCCTCTATTTATAGCTAAAATTCTATGACTAGGAATTCTAAGTATTGGTTCTTTAAAATCATAATACATTTCATAAGGAGATTTTTCCTCTTCTTTTGATGCTTTAGTTGCAATTACAGCTTCTCTAAAGCAAAATGATTTTATCCTTTTTCTATAATCAGCATCATCTGCAACATTTTCTGCAATTATATCTAAAGCACCAGCTATTGCTTCATCTTCCGTTTTTACATCTTTTTCTTCATCAATATATTGTTTTGCAATTTCATATATAGAATTTTTCTCTGTTTGTAAATAAATAATATTAGCAAGTGGTTCTAAACCTTTTTCTTTAGCAATAGTTGCTCTTGTTCTTTTCTTTGGTTTATATGGCCTATAAATATCTTCAAGTTCAGATAAAACCATTGTTTCAGCAATTTTTATAGTAAGTTCATCTGTAAGCTTTCCTTGCTCATCTATTAATCTTACAATTTCTTCTTTTCTTTTTTCTAAATTTCTTAAATATGTTAATCTTTCTCCTAAATCTCTAAGAATTTCATCACTCAAATTACCAGTTACTTCTTTTCTATAACGAGCAATAAATGGAATTGTATTTCCTTCATCAATTAGTTTTACAGTAGCTTCTACTTGAGTTTCTCTGATATTTAATTCTTCTGCTATTTTCTTAAATATTTTATCCACTGTTATACCTCACTTTTCATTTAACTCTCATGATTTTATCGTTTTAGAAATTGATTGTCAATAATAAAAAAACGAAAAAAAGAAGTGAATATTTCATCACTTCCTTTTTATCTTTATTTTAGTCTTTT
The DNA here is from genome assembly GCA_948530865.1 of uncultured Clostridia bacterium. Classification (GTDB taxonomy): domain Bacteria; phylum Bacillota; class Clostridia; order TANB77; family CAG-508; genus Scatovivens. Next base: position 515 of record CAOTKV010000030.1, on the reverse strand, counting down.
TTTCTTTTTGATATTACAAATTGAACAGTATTAGCAATAACTACTATACTTATTAATCCAATTGTCACTATTGGTAATATATCTCCTGTTGAAGGTGTATAAGTTTTTGGTTCACTCTTAGGTTCTGTTTTAGGTTCTTCTTTTGGTTGTTGTGGTGTAGGTTCTGGTTTTGGAGTATCTGGCTTGTTTGGTTCTTCTGGTTTTTTAGGTTCCTCTTCTTTATAATTTACCACTTTTAACTCAATTTTACCATTTTTTACTTCTGCTGTTGCAATTTTATCACCTTTATATTCTTTGCCATCACCATCTAAAAGTTTTACTATTGCTTTATCTACTTCATAAGATTTTTCATCTTTGGAAAGCTTTTTAGTAATCTCTACTTCAATTGTTCCTGTAAATTTCTTATATCCTTTTGGAGATTCTATTTCTTTAATTGTATATTTATCAGTTTTTTCAAAATTTGTTTTATCAATTTTAACTTCTGATAACTTAATTGTTCCATCTTTAGTTTCTTT
>CAOTKV010000029.1 GCA_948530865.1 uncultured Clostridia bacterium | reverse complement strand
TACCCGCTCCAATATGAGCTTGTTTTTAAAGCTCTTTTTTAATAATTATGGTGGATTTTATAATTCAAACTAAAATTATAGAATCTAAAATTAATTATATAAAATAGTAAATAAGCATATAATATTATAATGTTGAATTATTGACATTTTTGAGTTTTTACTTTATAATTAATTTAACAATGAAAATATGTGTCGCTCTTGGGTGGTGCGACTAATAAATTATCCCAATCGATAAATATGTGTCGCTCTTGGGTGGTGCGACTAAATAAAAATATCCCAAATGAAAATACTACCTTCCTTTGAAATATAAGGAAGGTTTTTCATTTTAATAGGAGTAAGTATATGGAAATAAAAGAAGGATATGTATATCATATAAAAGATGAATATTTTGAAATAGTAAAAGATGAAACATTAATGAAAAATCATGAAAATGGCAAGGCAAGACCAACTTATTTTTGTATTAAAGATAAAACATCAGATATTCTTTGGTTTATTCCAATGAGTAGCAAAGTTGAAAAATATAAAGAGTTAAGAAATAAAAAAATTGAAAAATATGGAAATTGTGATTCTATTTTAATAAAAGAATTTTTAGGGAATGAATCTGTTTTTCTTTTACAGAATATGTTTCCAACCATTGAAAAGTATGTTGACCATGTACATATAGTAAATGGAGTAGAAGCTAAAGTTATTAGTAGGATTGAAAAAGAGTTAGAAGCAAGTTTTAATAAATTGATGATTTTAATAAAACATGGAAAAAAAGTTGTATTTACAGATATAGATAATGATTTAAAAATAATGAAAGAAGAATTAGAAAGAAAATAAAAATATATTTTTATTTATGAAGAAATTTATAAGGAGAATGTAATGGAATTTGAAAGTGTAAAAGATTTTTTTCAAAAAAAATATGGTAAAGAAATATCTAATAAAGAATTTTTAGAAAAATTAAAGAAAATAATAGAGGATATTGATTTATTAATAGATGTGGCTGAAGTAACAAGAGATTTAGTCAAAAAAATTTTGGGAAGAATTGAAAATTCAATAGTAAATAATAAAAGTTGTAAAATAAGTATAGAAGAAAGAAAAATAGCAATAAAATTACTTACAAAATTAAGTAAAGTAGTACTTAGCAATGAAGATGAAAAAAGATATATAGAAGCTTTATCTAATGTTTTTATAGATTCTTTAAATAAGATGCAAAAAAACAATAAAAGTTTTTAACTTGTCAACAGCTCACACAAAAACACAAGCAAAACTAAGTAAATAGAGGATAACCAGAAAGTTCATTTCTAGTTAACTGTTTCAATATGATTTTGTATTTGCTCTTTTTAATAATTGAAGTAGAGTTTTTTGTTATTCTAACTAAAATTATAGAAGCAAGAGATTGACATTATTTATAACAGTATATGGCAATTTGATTTGAATGTTGCTTATAATAAAACTGTTACAAGACTAGACATTGGTATTGTTTATATATATAATAACTTTAATTATTTTGAAGATTATAATTTGGAATATATAAAGTAAATATGAATGAGGTAAAATATGGAAGAGGCAGTAAGTAAATTAACGATAGAGTTTTTATCACAGCCACTAATTTTAATATTTGTTATTATTGGAAGTTTAGGTTTGCTATATTCAATTATAAAAAATGTAAAGTATTATGTGGTTAATATAATTCTGTTCGTTTTAATTGTTTCATTAGTTGGAGCAATAGGAAAAGAAATTCAGACAATTGCTTTTGGGATATCTATAATATTAATAACAATTTTCTGTATATTTTTTATCATTGTTAAAACTAAAGAGCATAATAAAAAAGTTATAATAAGGAAAAAATTAACTTATGATACAGCTAAAGATAATATATGTCCAAAATGTGGTGGGATATTAAAAGAACGCTCTGGAAGGTATGGAAAATTTTGGGGATGTTCAAATTATCCAAATTGTAAATTTGTAAGAAAAATTGATGAAAAACATGATATTGCAGCTAACATGAATATAACAGAAAACAAAAATCTAGAATCTACAAATATAGATAAGTGCCCAAAATGTGGAGGAAATTTAATTTTGAAAAATGGAAAGTATGGTAGTTTTTATGGATGTAGTAACTATCCTAATTGTAAATATAATAAAAATTAGAAGGTATACCAAAAAAGCATTATGTTATTTTATAACATAATGCTTTTTATATACATATTTATAAAGATTATTTAACTTTTATTTTTATATCTTTATCAACTACTAAATACCATTCACCTTGATTATAACTTTCAGAAGATATTTCAAAAACTTTATTATCTGTAACTGTAATTCCAGGATTTAAATCACTCAAAACTTTTCTATCTGGATCTTTTTCTGTTGCATAATATGAACTAGCGCTGATATCAGAACTATATTCTACATTACTTGAATCAACAAGAGCAATAGTAGGAAATTTCCAACTATTTATTGGTTGAGATGAAATATTTTTATAATTAAAGTCTACACATACATATATTCCCCCTTCAGCAGGAGAGGAATTTAAATATTGTGTTCCAACTTTTTTTGCTTCATTAACATTTTGTATTGTTATTTCATAATCTCCATTAGTGATAGTATCACCGACAGCATAAACTGTCTCCTGTTTTTGAGTAGGAGTTGAAGATGTTGTAGTAGTATTAGTATTTGAATTATTTCCAGAGCTTGCAAAAGCACCAATTAAAATAAGAATTATAATTGTATAAAGTACAGGATGTTTCATATAAAAGTTCCTTTGATCCTTTCCACATTTTGGACATTTTTTTGCAGATGAGCTGATTTCTTCACCGCATTCTTTGCATTTTTTCATTGCCATAATTTATTCCTCTATTTTTTGAAATTATATAATTGATAATAGCATAAAATAATTTAATATGCAATACATTTGTTATGCATATTAAATATATATTTTTGGTTATACTATGTATATATAAATGTATTGCGGAGATAAAAAAATGAAAAAATTTAAAATACCTGTAACACCATCAACAACTAATAAATGCATACGTTTTCCTAATAATGTAATTGAAGATGTTGAAAAAGCTATTCAAGGAAAAGAATGTACATTTACAGCATTTGTTATAGAAGCTGTTAAAACTGCTTTAGAAAATTTAGAAGAAGATAAATAAATATTGAATTACAAATTAACTAATAGATTCTAGAACTGAATGATATTACATTTTGTTTTTTATAAAAAAGATTTAAAATTTAATAAAATTTTAAATCTTTTTTTGCATTTTTAAGGTTATATTATATGTAAATGCATTTATAAAAGAAGGAGGTATAGTTTTTGGAAGATAAAGAATTAATTTATAGAATACAACATGGTGAAAAAGAATTATTAGAAGAATTAATTCAAAAATACTATGACAATATTTATAGATTTTGTTATTACAAAACTGGAAATGCCTCGATTTCTTATGATTTAACACAAGAAACATTTTTAAAACTAATTAAATATATAGAAAGTTATAAGCATAAAGGAAAACTAAAAAATTATATACTTACAATTGCTGTAAACGTTTGTAATAATTACTTTTATGAAAAAAGTACAAATTTAGAAGAGTTAGATAATACAAATGATTATGATAATGATTCTTTAAATGAATTAGGAAAATTTGAGCAAAAAGATATAATTATGAAAGCTTTAAATGGATTGCCAGAAAAGCAAAAAGAAGTAATTATTTTAAAATATTATGAAGATTTAAAAATTAAAGACATAGCTAAAATGATTAATGAAAAAGTACCAACTGTTAAATCGAGATTAAAGCAAGGTCTTGAAAAATTAAATAAAGCTTTTAGAAAGGATGATTTTTATTAATGAGAGATTTGAAAAAATTTTTAAATGAAAATATATCAATTCAAATAGATGAGCAAAAGAAAAATAAAACAATAGAAAATTTAAAAATTGAAATAGACAAAATTGATATACAGGTAAAAGAAAATTATCTTGGAAAAGTAAAAAGATACATTCCATTTTTAAGTAAAAAAACAATTATTTTTCAATCTATATTATTGATATTAGGAATAAGTATAATAACTTCTGTTGGATTTGAAAAAACAAGATTAATACTATCAACAGTAATGCCAGTACTTGTACTTCTTCAAATGATAGAACTAGAAAAAAGTTTTAAATATAATATGTATGAAATTGAGATAAGTTGTAAATTAAATTTAAAAGAGTTAATTTTAATAAAATTGATAATATATGCATTTATAAATTTATGTATTATGACAATATTTGCAATTGTAGCTGGAAGCTATTTTAAATATTCAATTTCTTTGTTAATTTTATATTTTTTAGTACCATTCATGATAACAAATGCTATTAATATAGGAATAATTAGAATGTTGAAAAGTAAATCAAATGAATTAATAAGCTTTATATCTATGATTTTTGTAAATGCCATATTAGTAATAATTGATATAAAATTTCCTTATGTCTATGAGACCTCAAATACTTTAATATGGGCAGTTTTATTAATAATAGCTATATATTATTTTGTAAAAAATGTTTATGAAATATATGAAAAGGAGGAAGATTTTATATGGAACTTACAATAGATAGATTAACTAAACAATATAAAAATAAAATAGCAGTTGATAGATTCGAGTCAAAATTGAATGAAGGAATTTATGGGTTACTTGGAGCAAATGGAGCTGGAAAAACAACACTTATGAGGATGATTTGTGATATTCAAAAGCCTACATCAGGTCAAATAAAATATAATGGAAAAAATATTCAAAAATTGGGAGAAGATTATAGAGCACTTATTGGATATTTGCCACAAGATTTTGGATATTATCCAGATTTTACAGCTTATGATTTTTTAATGTATATATCAGCATTGAAAGGAATATCAAAACAAAAAGCTGAAATGCGAGTAAATGAATTGTTACAGATTGTAAATTTAGAAAAGGAAAGAAAACAAAAAATAAAAACATTTTCAGGTGGAATGAAACAAAGATTGGGAATTGCACAGGCAATGCTTAATAATCCTAAAATACTAATATTAGATGAGCCAACAACAGGACTTGACCCTAAAGAAAGAGTAAAATTTAGAAATTTAATAAGTGGATTTTCAAAAGATAAAATTGTCATATTATCTACTCATATTGTATCTGATATAGAATTTATTGCAGATAAAATTATAGTTATGAAAGAGGGGGAAAAAATATTGTCAGGAACGCCAGAAGAACTTATACGAAATTTACAAGGTAAAGTTTGGAAATGTTTAGCTTATAGTAGACAAGAGGTTGACACCTTAAATAGTGAATATTGCATTATAAATATTCATCAAGAAAAAGACTTTGTAGAACTTAGAATTGTAAGTGATGAAAAGCCAACATTAAATGCGGTCAATATTGAACCTAATTTAGAAGATTTATATTTGGCTTATTTTCAAGAAAAATAAGGAGGTTGTTTATAATATGGGAACATTAGTAAGATACGAATTAAAAAAAATATTTAATAAAAAGATGAACATTGTTGTAATTATAAGTTGCTTATTTTTGATAATTTTATTATTTTCTTTATCTGGAACAGACTTTTTGGCAACAGATGAAAATGGAGAATCTTATAAAGGAAAAGATGCAATTATTCTTAGAAAGAAGCAGATAAATGAAATTTCAGGAATATTAACAAATGAAAAAATTTTTGATGAAATAAAAAGATTGCAAGAATTGAATAACAATACAGATAATATTGTTATAAATAGTTATGGTGAAAAAGATTTTAGTCGAGAAATATATAATAAATATCTAAATAACAGACTTAATTTACTAACTAACATAAATCATGTATATGGAGATAATTATATAAATGGATTATTTACATTAGATTTAGAAAATCAAAAAGATTTTTATGAAAGCAGAGAAAAAAGAATAGAAGAGATTATAGTTTCGAGTCAAGATTATAAAGGAAGATCATATACAGAAAAGGAAAAAGAATATTGGATAGAAAAATCTAAAAGTGTAAATATACCTTTTGAATATGATTTTTATTTTGGATATTCAAATTTGTATAGTACTTATGAAATGCTTATTATTGGTTTAATTGCAATTTGTATATGTATAGCATCAGTTTTTTCAGGGGAATATCAAAATGGAACAGATAAAATATTACTAACTACTAAGTATGGAAAAAGTAAAGGGGCGACAGCCAAAATAATTGCTTCATATATATTTTCAAGTCTTGTATTTGCAATATATTTAATATTCGCAATATTTGCTGTATTGTTAGTGTTTGGTACAGATGGAGGAAATCTTCCAATACAACTTTTGAATATTTTAAGCCCATATAATTTAACATTTGCACAATCACTTATATATAATATATTTATTTCTTATGCAGTACTTTTTGGAATTGTAGGACTAACATTATTTTTATCTTCAAAAATAAAAAATCCTATAAGTACATTAGTAATTGATCTTTGTATTATAATGCTACCAGTATTTTTAAGTGTAAAATCTGGGTTTGGAATTATAAATAAAATACTATTTTTAATGCCATATAATGCAATTTATTCAAATTTTACCAAAATGATATCTTATAAGATTGGAAGTATTATTTTTGATCTACCTACAATGACTATTTTTTCATATATTTTTATAATGATTATTACATTAATATTGGCAAAAAGAATTTATGCTAAACATCAAGTAGAATAGTTATTCTTTAGATGAATCTTTTATTTTAATAATATATATATGGAGATGTAATAAAGAGATTTAAAACAAGTGATAAAAATTATGTTAACACTTGTACAATAAAGAAAAATGTAGTATAATGTAAAACGTAATTGTACATTGACAATATTAGAATAGGAGGGACCATATGTAAAAAAATTTACCAAGTTATGTTACCTGTCAACAATCAACACAAAACAATAGGAGGTATTCAATGAGATTAAACAATGAGTTTAAAAGAACCACTGACAGAGAATTTAGAGAGGGTGATTATATCCTTGGAAAGGTTTTCAGTCGTGGTGTGATTATTGCTGTATTGTTGGTAATTGTCTGCGGAGTGATTGGCTTCGGATATAAGAGATTTGCTGTCGAGGCAGATCGGGAGATTTTTAAGCACTCAACTGCCTATACAGAAAGTGCAGCACAATTTCTTGCAGATCGGTATCAGGAGTACAATAAAGCAGATAATGATGCTGATCGTAACACAATTATGCAGTGGGTTTCTGACAGATACCCGAATTTGGATACTGATGAAATCGAAAATCGTGACCTTATAAACTTTTATAGAGATTGCTTAAGAGGAGGTAACTAAATGAGAAAAAATACAATTTTACTTTTGGCGATTCTTACGATTATGTTAGTTGCATTAACAGCGTGTGGAAATGAAGCTGCTCGTAAGGATAACGAGTATTCTGAGGAAATGAAATCAAAAATATCAGATCAGGTTGGATATCCTGATCTTGCAAATTTCTTCGAATATTCCCAACTCAAGGAAATATATGAGTTGAGGGATAATCCCAAACTCATTTGCTATTGGTATACCAAAAGTGAATATACTGGTAAATGGATATATGAGGGAAAATGCATTGGATACGGAATTCCATACTCAGCGAGTATAACTTCACCAGACCAAGTATACTATAATTCAAGCGGTGCGGTTGTAGCCCAGGCTGAGCCCAATGGTATTTATACTAATGGGCTGAGTACATCAGCAACTTGGATTCTTGCTGCTGATGAGGAAGGTAATATTACGCCAGAATATGTAGAGCATGCAATACGTGTGTCACAGAGTAAAATCCCTGCTGAAAAATGCGAGGAATGGTCCTTACCCAAAGATTATTAATTAATATTAATCTTAATATTAAGAGCCCACCCAATTTGATTTGGGTGGGCTTTTATGTTATTTTTTTCTACTACTAATATAAATCATTTTTATTCATAATTTTCCTCCAAATTTTATTTTATCTCTTTAAATCCATTTCTACTCCAAAGCCAAAGTGGAGTGTGAATATCAATAGGTTTATAATTTGTGTTTTCAAATAAATCTTTCCATCTATTTATAACAATTAATTGAACATTACTAGAATTAAATTCATCATCATCAATTAGTCCAAGCTTATGAGTTGCTTTACATACATGAGTATCGGGAGCAACTGTTAATTGTTCAATATTCTTATATATTCTATCAGTATATTGATAAATTACATATAACCAATAGTTGCATATTTTTGTCCCAGAAAGATAAGGAAACATGTTCTTATTTTCTTTTTGAATAAAGAATCTAATTTTTTCAACATCATTATCAAAATTATCAAATAGCTTTCGAATATCTCCATCAAATAAATTCATAAAAGTATTGCATAATGAAATCCATATTTCTGTTTGTTTTTGCTTTTGAAGAGCAACTTTATATTTTGTGAGTGCATATTGAACTTCTTCAAAAGACTTTTCTAAACATGACTTTGGATTAAAAACAAATTTTGTTTTAGAATCATTATAAGTTTTTAATGCACTTTCCCAAAGTTTGTAAGAATTTCTTTGATAATTAAGAGCCATTGGTAAAGTAAAATATAAATAATTTTCTAAAGAACTTTTTTCTAAATTCGGATTTGCATCTTCAGGCATTATTTCTCCACCAAGTTCACCATTATTATACATAATTAAAAGCTTATTTGCATTAGATAAAATTTTTTCTTTATTCATAATTTTAACTCCTTGTAAATTGCATTATAACATATTATTGTTATTAATAGTAAAAAAATGATATAATAAAATCTGTAAAAGGAGTATAAAAGATGAAAGAAACAATTAAAAATATAAAAAAAGTATATCAATATGGAAAAGAATATAAAAAGAATTTAATAGGAATGATTATTGCTGTTATAAGTAGTACTATAATTGGAATTATAGTCCCATTATTAATAGCAAAACAAATAGTTTATTTTACTTCTAGTTTATGGCAACAATTATTTAGTATTTCATTAGTTATTTTAATAGTTCAAGCATATATAAGTTTTGCTGCTATGTTTTTTACAAGAAGAAATAGTAAAGTATTTCAAAGAGGAACTATGAAAAATATGCAAATGAAACTTGGAGGAGAAATTCTTAAAATAAGTCAAAAAGATTTAGATAGTAATTCTTCTGGTATGTTTATACAAAGAATTACTAATGATACAGAAAAAATGGCAAATTTTATTGGATGGGGAGGTTTAGAACATTTAAGACATATATTAGCTAATGTAGGTGCATTATGTGCAACATTTGTTATTAACAGACAAGTATTTTTATATTATTTACTGGTATCACTTATTTTAACTGCTTTATATAATAAAAAAACTAATCAAAAAGGAAAAAAAGATTTACAGTTTCGTAATAAAACAGAAAAAGTTTCAGGTTTGGTTGGCGAATTAGTTAGAGGCGTAAGAGATATAAAAATGTTAAATGCAAAAGATAGTTTTATGTCAAAATTAGACGAAAATATTACTCAGCAAAATCAAAAAAGATTTGAAATGGCAAAAGTAAATATGATTTATACATATATAATTGATACTTTAAAGGCAGTATTTGAATTTGGATTAGTAATATTATTGATTTATTTAATTAAAGAAAATACAATTACAATTCCAATTGCAATTGCCTTGTTTAATTATAAATCAGGAATTATGAAACTTGTAATGGAACATGTATCATCGTTTTTAGATCTTGCAAAAGACTTTAATATATCTAGTGATAGAGTATTTAGTATAATTGATGATAAAACTTTTTCTAAAGAAAAGTTTGGAGATAAACATTTACAAAAAGTGTATGGAAATATTGAATTAAAAGATGTTTCATTTGGATACAATGAAGATAAATTAATTTTGAATGATATAAATTTAAAAATTAATTCAGGAGAAATGATTGGAATTGTTGGAAAAAGTGGTGCAGGAAAAACAACAATATTTAATTTGTTATGCAAAATGTATTCAGTAAAATCAGGAGAAATTTTTATTGAAAATGAAAATATTGAAGAATTAGATGAGGAGTCAATTAGAGGTACTATAACAATTATTAGTCAAAGCCCATATATTTTTAATTTGAGTATTCGAGATAATTTAAAATTAGTAAAAGAAAATTTAACAGAAGAGGAAATGGTAGAAGCATGTAGGATTGCATGTTTAGATGATTTTATTGAAACTTTACCAAACCAATATGATACTATACTAGGAGAAAGTGGAATAGTATTATCAGGTGGCCAAAAACAAAGACTTGCTATTGCAAGAGCTTTTGTTCAAAAGACTAAAATTATTTTATTTGATGAAGCAACAAGTAGTTTAGATAATGAAACACAATCAAAGATTCAAGAAGCAATTAATAATTTGAAAGATGAATATACTATTTTAATAATAGCACATAGACTATCAACAATAGTTAATTGTGATAAAATAATGTTACTTGAAAACGGAAAAATTGCTGATGAAGGAACTCATGAAGAATTATTAAACAGAAATAATACATATCAAACATTATATAGAACTGAAATTATTGGTGAATACTAGATTTTTGTGTTAATATGTGATAAAATGCAAAAACAAAAAAACCTGAGGAGGTATTACTTTATGGAGAAAAATTGTTTAGAAAGGTATGATGAGATTTTTTTTGACAGAGAGCGGATAAGTCTGCTTGCGGATGAATTGCTTTTGGCTGGAAGTATTTTAACACTTAAAGCTCTTGATGCTGTTATGTGTGGATACATCCATTTCAGGCTTCGTGAACTGTCGACTAACTATCCAATGTCAATTCCTATTACGATAGACCTGAGTACTATCAAATTAGGAAGTGCAGATGAAAATTATTTTCTTGAAAGAGTAAAGTACATTTCATCTGAGCTGAATCTTAAGTCATCTATTCAGATGGCAAATAATAAAATCTATATATCTTTATATTAAACATGCTAACTTGTTACTAATTAGTAGAAGGGAGATTTTATGCAAAACAAAGAATTTAATGTAACTTGGGAACGGTTAACTTTTTTTGAAACTTTGAAGTTTTTGGTTGAGACGAGCAATATTGCTGCGTATTTACATTCTTCATTTAAAAGCGTTTTGGAGAAATACGAAATTGCTGAAGATAGAATTGTTAACCTTGATTTTGACAAAGTTAAAGTTCGTGAGATAATCGGAGTTAATTTTGAAGATGTAGAAAACAAAGAAGATGTTTTCTACGTAAGAATTAAGTTCTGTAAATTCGATCGTGAGGAATTTAATGGTCAGAATCGGGAAGAGAGAATTAGAAAAGTATTAAACTATAAAGGATATTCAAATAATGATATTCGGAGAATTTCATATAGGAAATACTGGTCAAATTCTGAAGACCTGGTTTGGGTTGCTGAGGTAAGAGATGAAACATATAATGGTTTTGATCCAGACGAATCATATTCTGCTAGGGGATATGAATCTAGCCTCATGAGTCAAATTGAGGAAATTTTAGGTTTTCAGGTAATAATTAGTTTTGTTTAAAAAATTGTTGCATAATAAAATAAAGAGCTGTTCTGCAATCGCAGGACAGCTTTTTAAGTTTCATAAAATTTTATAAAAATAACTATTGAAATTAAAATAAGTATATGGTAATATTAATTCGATAAAAAAATATCGAGGTGACATAATGAAAAAAGAATATATATCACAAGCAACATTAAAAAGGTTACCACAATATCTTAGAATTATAAAAGACAAGAAAAATGAGGATGTAAAAAATATATCATCAACTGAAATTGCAACTATTTTGAGATTGAATCCAATTCAGGTGAGAAAAGATTTAGCATTAGTTAGCAGAACTGATGGAAAACCAGGAGTTGGATTTAATACCCAAGAATTAATACAAGATTTAGAAGAGGCTCTAAATTTAAACAATATAACAGATGCAGTAATAATTGGAGCTGGAAAATTAGGACAAGCGTTATTAAATTATAAAGGTTTTGAAAAGAATTTGAATATTTTAATGGCGTTTGATAATGATAAAAATAAGTGTGATAATAAAAAAATATTTTTTATAGATAAAATGGAGAAAAAAATAATCGAAAATAATGTTCAAATTGGAATTATAACAGTACCTAAAGAAAACGCACAAAATGTATGTGATATAATGATTAAATCTGGAATAAAGGCGATATGGAATTTTGCACCAATTAATTTAAAAGTACCAGAAAATATTGCAGTAAAAAATGAAGATTTATCAACTTCATTAGTAATATTATTGAAAAAACTAAAAGAAAAAGGTGTATAAAAAAAGTCAATAAATTTATATAATATAAATAATAAAATCAAGGAGGAAAAAGATGAGTAAAGAATACGAATTTGTGGATAGCATGGAGAGTTTACAAAATTTAATTACAAATGTAAAAAAAGCTCAAAAAGAATTTGCTAAATTTTCACAAGAACAAGTAGACAAAATATTTTTATCAGCAGCAATGGCTGCAAACAAGGATAGAATACCTTTAGCAAAAATGGCAGTAGAAGAAACTGGAATGGGAGTTATAGAAGATAAAGTAATAAAAAATAATTATGCAGCAGAATATATCTATAATCAATATAAAGATGTAAAAACTTGTGGAGTTATTGAAGAAGATGAATCTTATGGAATTAAAAAAATTGCAGAACCAATTGGATTAATTGCAGCGGTTATACCAACAACAAATCCAACATCAACAGCAATTTTTAAAACTTTAATTTCTTTAAAAACAAGAAATGGTATTATAATTAGTCCTCATCCAAGAGCAAAGAAATCAACAATAGAGGCTGCTAAAATAGTATTAGAAGCAGCAGTAGAAGCTGGAGCTCCAGAAGGAATAATTGGATGGATTGATGTACCATCATTAGAATTTACAAATACATTAATGCAAACAGCAGATACAATTTTAGCAACAGGTGGACCTGGAATGGTTAAATCAGCGTACTCTAGTGGAAAACCAGCATTAGGAGTTGGCGCTGGAAATACACCAGCAATTATAGATGAATCAGCAGATATAATTTTAGCAGTAAATTCTATAATACATTCAAAAACATTTGATAATGGTATGATTTGCGCATCTGAACAATCTGTAATTGCATTAGATTCAGTTTATGATAAAGTAAGAGCAGAATTTGAAAAAAGAGGATGTTATTTCTTAAATGCAGAAGAAACAGAAAAAGTAAGAAAAACAATAATTATAAATGGTGCGTTAAATGCTAAAATAGTAGGACAAAAAGCTCATACTATAGCTAAACTTGCTGATGTAGAAGTTCCAGAAAATGCAAAAATATTAATAGGTGAAGTTGAATCTGTTGAATTATCTGAAGAATTTGCTCATGAAAAATTATCACCAGTTTTAGCTATGTATAGAGCAAAAGATTTTGATGATGCAGTTGAAAAAGCAGTACATTTAATTGAAGATGGTGGTCTTGGTCATACTTCATCACTTTATATAAATACTATTACAGAAAAAGAAAAAATGGAAAAATTCTATAGCAATATGAAAACTTGTAGAGTATTAATAAATACACCATCATCACAAGGTGGAATTGGTGATTTATATAACTTTAAACTTGCTCCATCTTTAACACTTGGATGTGGTTCTTGGGGTGGAAACTCAGTATCAGAAAACGTAGGAATTAAACATTTATTAAATATAAAAACAGTAGCTGAAAGGAGAGAAAACATGCTATGGTTTAGAGCACCTGAAAAGGTATATATAAAAAGAGGTTGTTTACCAGTTGCCTTAGAAGAATTAAAAAATGTAATGGGTAAAAAGAAAGTATTTATAGTAACAGATACATTTTTATTTGAAAATGGATACACAAAAGTTGTAACAGATAAATTAGATGAAATGGGAATTGCACATACAACATTCTCAAATGTTGCTCCAGATCCAACACTTGCATGTGCTATTGAAGGAACAAAAGCAATGAACAGTTTTAAACCAGATTGCATTATAGCAATAGGTGGTGGTTCAGCAATGGATGCTGCTAAAATTATGTGGGTAATGTATGAACATCCAGAAGTAGATTTCATGGATATGGCAATGAGATTTATGGATATTAGAAAAAGAGTTTATACTTTCCCTAAAATGGGAGAAAAAGCATACTTTATAGCAGTTCCAACATCAGCTGGTACTGGTTCAGAAGTAACACCTTTTGCGGTTATTACAGATGAAAAAACAGGAACAAAATATCCTTTAGCAGATTATGAATTATTACCTAAAATGGCAATTGTAGATGCTAATATGATGATGAATGCTCCAAAAGGTTTAACATCAGCTTCAGGTATAGATGCTGTAACTCACGCATTAGAAGCAATAGCTTCAATGATGGCAACAGAATATACAGATGCTTTAGCAATCGAAAGTTTAAAAAATATATTCAAATATTTACCAAGAGCTTATGATAATGGAGCAAATGATCCAGAAGCAAGAGAAAAAATGGCAAATGCAGCAACAATGGCTGGTATGGCTTTTGCAAATGCATTTTTAGGTGTATGTCACTCAATGGCTCATAAATTAGGTGCATTCCATCACTTACCACATGGTGTTGCAAATGCATTAATGATAAATATCGTATTAAGATTTAACTCAGCAGAAGTTCCAGTAAAAATGGGAACATTCCCACAATATGATCATCCACACACACTAGAAAGATATGCAAAAGTTTCAAGAGCTTTAGGATTTGGTGGAAATACAGATGAAGAAGCATTAGAAAACTTAATAAAAGCAATTGAAGAATTAAAAGAAAAAATCGGAATCAAGAAAACAATTAAAGATTACGGTGTTGACGAAAAAGATTTCTTAGATAGATTAGATGAAATGACAGAGCAAGCATTTGATGATCAATGTACAGGAGCTAACCCAAGATTACCACTTATGAGTGAAATTAAAGATATGTATTTAGAAGCATATTATGGAGGTGAAAGATAATGGAATTAAATTTAGAAAATCCAATAATGGAAAGAAAAACTAAAACAGTTTATAGAGATAATGATAAAACAATAAAACTATTTGTAGAAAATTATTCAAAAGGAAATATTTTAAATGAAGCTTTAAATCAAGCAAGAGTAGAAGAGGGAACTTCTTTAAATATTCCAAAACTTGTAGCTGTAACTAAAGTTGGAAATAGATGGGCATTAGTTTCAGAACATATTGAAGGTACACCTCTTGATAAATTAATGGCTGAGCACCCAGAAAAAGAGGATGAATATTTAAATAGATTTGTAGATATTCAACTTGAAATATTATCAAATAATGTTCCATTATTAAACAGAATGAAAGAAAAATATAGAAGAAAAATAAATGAAACAGATATTCATGATAATATAAAATATGAATTATTACAAAGATTAGAAGGAATGAAAAATCATACTAAATTATGTCATGGTGATTTTAATCCAAGTAATGTAATTATTAAAGATGATGGAACAGCATATATTATTGACTGGGCTCATGTTACAGTAGGAAATGCTTCAGCAGATAGTGCAAGAACCTTTTTACTATTCTCAATGGATGGAAAAGAAGCTTTAGCTGAAAAATATTTAAATTTATTCTCAGAAAAAAGTGGAATAGAAAAAGCCAATATACAAAGATGGGTTTCTATAGTAGCTGCTGCACAACTTTCTAGTAGCGAAAATAAAGAATTATTAAATAAATGGATTGATGTAGTAGATTACGAATAAAATCAAATAAAGGGGCGTATGAAAAATTTCACATACGTCCCTAATTCTATTTTATAAAAGCTGATGCTATTAAAATATCTTCTGGAGTGGTTATTTTTATATTTGTATAGTCACCTGCAATTAATTTTACTTTATAACTATTCTTTTCTAATATAGCACAGTCATCTGTTATTGATTCAAAATTTTTAATATTTTTATAGGAATTTATAAGAACCTCTCTATTAAAACATTGTGGTGTTTGAACAATCCAAGAAGAATTTCTATTTGTACTTGATAGTACAATATTATTAGTATCTGTAAGTTTGATTGTATCTTTGCTTTTTACAGCAGTAGAAACGCCATATATATTATCATATAAAATTGATTCTATACAATTATTAATAAAAGATTGTTTTATTAGTGGGCGTGCACCATCTTGTATTATTACTATGTCAGAAGTTGTTTCATTTAATGCATTATATACAGATTCATTTCGTGAATTTCCTCCAATAACAAGCTTTAAAGGTTTATCAATTTCCTTATTATCAAGTATTTGTTGTACAGTTTTAAATTCTTCTTTTTTGGTTACTAAAATAATATCATCTATTTGACTATTTAAATTGAATGCATCTATACTATATTCGAAAATTTTTTTATTTCCTAAATTTTCAAAATTTTTATTATAATTTTTCTTATATCTAGTGCTGTTTCCAGCAATTAATATTATTCCTGATATTTTCATGTTTTCCTCCTGAATAAATAGTATAAATATTATAACATAAAACAATTTATAAACCAAATTGTTGAAATTTACATAAGAATATGGTAATATAAATATGTTAAAATTTAGTTACCCAAAAAGTAAAGTCGCTTGGAGGGTAAAACCTCCAAGTAAAATTAAA
>CAOTKV010000028.1 GCA_948530865.1 uncultured Clostridia bacterium | reverse complement strand
TGTATGAGAAAGATTTTGCTCGATTTCTTTATATATAAAAGGAGTATTTTATCCCAAAAGAATCTAAATGTTATTTTGGGGACGCAGAATTTGATAAGTTAGATTAAAAAATATTGACTAAAAAAATCCTTAAACTTATAATTAATAATTATAAGGAGGAAAATGCAAATGAGTAAAGTTATTATTGTTACAGGAGCAAGTAGAGGTATTGGAAGAAATATAGCATATAATCTATCTGTAAATGGATATACAGTTATTGCTAACTATAATAATTCAGAAATTGAAGCTATAAAATTAAAAAATGAATTAAAAGACCAAGGAATTGAAATAGATATATTTAAAGCAAATGTTTCAAAATCACATGAAGCAAGAAAATTAATTAATTACACAATAGAAAAATATGGAAGAATTGATGTTTTAATTAATAATGCAGGAATAGCACAAGAAAAATTATTTACAGATATAACAGAAGAAGATTTTGATAGAATGATGAAAACAAATCTATATTCTGTATTTTATACAACACAAGAAGCAGTTAAATATATGCTTAGAGCTCACAGTGGAGCTATAATTAATATATCATCAATATATGCATTAACAGGCGGTGCATGTGAAGTGCATTACTCAATGGCAAAAGCTGGAGTAGATGGAATGACAAAATCTCTTGCAAAAGAATTAGGACCATCAAATATCAGAGTAAATTCAATAGCACCAGGTGCAATTGATACAGATATGAATAAAGATTTATCTGAAGAAGATTGGAATGAAGTTATAAAAGAAACACCGCTTGGTAGAAAAGGTTATCCAATAGATATTACAAGATGTGTTAAATGGCTTGTAGAAGATGAATTTACAACAGGACAGGTAATATCACCTAATGGTGGACTAGTAATAACCTAATTTGAAATATTATATAAAAAGCTCGCATTCTAGCGAGCTTTTTGCGTATTATTCATTTTCTTCATTCTTTTTCCAATAATTTCCTGTAAGTAATTTAGGGATTGAAATTAACAATTTATAAATTGCAAGTTTAACTTTTTTAGACCATATATATGTTTTGCGAAGATGTCTTGAAGGTTTATTTTCATCTATAACCATTAATGACATTTCTGGATGTTCTATTGCAAATATGTAGTTTTCTTCATTATTATTATCCCATTCATCATTTTCATTTTTTACGCAGAAATTAAAAGTTCCTTTATCTAATAATTCAATCTCTATTTGAAAACCAAGTTCTGTTTTTACCATTTCTGCATCAGTAGAATTTTCCCAATCGGGGCCAAATCCATAACGAATAAAGACCTGTTTTGAGTGGTCTTGAAAAAATTTACCTGTATAAGAAATTTTTACTGTATTACCAGCTGTTAATTTATCAGTATTAAAAAATATATTTTTTACAAGTTCCATAAATTCCTCCTTATATGTATACTCTACCAATAATTTGGAATTTGTCTTTAGAGTTAACAGTAATATCCTTTACTTCTTTATTATCTGCTCTTAATACAAATTTATCTTTTTTGTACATTAATCTTCTAATTAAATATTCATCATTTAATTTAAAAAGTCCAATTGCTTTATTATCAATAATTCCATTAATTTCTATGTAAGCGTAATTATCCTCTTTAAACATTGGTGCCATTGCATTATCTGGTATTTTGTATGCAAAAGATGCATTGGCAAAATCTGCTGGGCAAGTAATATATTCGTCTATTTTAGAAATTGCAGGTATTTTATTATATGTTAAATGATCAATGTAATTATACTCTACTTGCTCTTCTGATAATTCTTTATCGTACGTACATAATAATTCTTGGTATGGTATATTTAAAGCTGTGCAAATCTCTTTTAATGCTTTATGACTAGGATTTCTTTCACCTTTCTCAATGTGAGTTAAATGTCCAATATTGATTTTTGTTTGATTTGCAAGCTGAGTTTTTGTAATTCCTTTTTCTTTTCTGATTTTTGAAATCATATTTCCAATCATTTGCTAAGTTACCTCACTTATAAAATCTTTTGTAAAATCTTACAAATTTTTGAATATAATATATCATAAATTTGCAGATTCACTGTAATTATATCTAATATTTTTTTTATTGTCCATAGGTAAAAAAAATATTGCAGAAAAAAACAACATGTGATAATATTATTTTTGATATTATTGGGGAAGGGAGCTTAAAATGTCTTCAGCAAAAAAGAAAAAAGCAAATAAAAAGAAAAATTCACAAAAGAAAAATAACACAAATAGTGTTAAACAAAAAGAAGTAAAAAAAGTAGAAGAAGTTAAAAGCGAAGAAATTGTAAAAAACGAGATAGATAAAAAAGAAGTTCCAGAAAAAAAGGAAGAAAAACAAGCTTCAGAAAAAGAAATTTCCAAAAAAGATGAAGAAGTAGATAAAAAGGAAAAAGAGGAAGCAAGTAAAGAAGAAGTAAAAAGTGAAACTAAAGAACTAACTGTATTAGAATCTAAAGATGAAAAACCAGAATATGTTCAAGAAATGCTAAGAAAGAAAAAAAGAAGAACTATAATTTTTATTTTTGTAGTAATTTTAATATTTTTAATTGTAGCATTTTCAACAATTTTTGCATTATTAAATATGAATAATATTAAAATAGCCAAAGGAGTTTCAATAAAAAATGTTGAACTTTCAGATTTAACAATAGATGATGCTCGTAAAAATTTGAATGAAGTTTTGGAAAAACAACTTATTGCAGAACTTAATGTAAAATATAATGATGAATATAATATAACATTATCACCAGCACAAATTGAATTTAAATACAATGTAGAAGATGCATTAAATAAAGCATATAGCATAGGTAGAAGTGATAATATAATTTTAGATAATTATACATTACTTGCAACAACATTGTTTGGAAATGAAGTAAAAATTGATTATACATATAATGAAGAGCTTTTGAATGCATTTATAGATGATTTAAATTCAAAATTACCAGGATTAGTTCAAGAACCAAGTTATTATATAGAAGATGCAAAGCTTATTGTTGAGGCTGGAAAAGATGGAATTGAAATTGAAAAAGATAAATTAAAAAAACAAATATTAGATAGTATTTCAAATAGAAATTTAAACAACTTAAATGAAAATTATAGTCAAGTAGTAATGGTTTCTACTAGAAAAACAAAAGCTAGTAAGATTGATATGGATAAAATTTATTCTGAAATACATACAGAGCCAAAAGATGCATATTTTGAATTAGATCCTTATAAAATTTATCCAGATGTAGATGGTGTAGATTTACAAACTAGTTTAGATGAAGCGAGAAGTAAAGTTGCAGGAAATGAAGAAAGATATGAGTTTGATTTAAAAATAACAAAAGCTCAAAAAACAATAAAAGATTTAGGAACAGAAGCATTTCCTTATGTAGTATCTTCTTTTTCAACTAGATATGATGCAAGTAATACCAATAGAAGTACAAATTTAAGAATTGCAGCTGAAAAGATAAATGGTACTGTTTTACTACCTGGAGAAGTTTTTTCATATAATAAAACTGTTGGAAAAAGAACTGTTGAAGAAGGATACAAAGATGCTAAAATTTATGCTGATGGTGGAGTTGTAGATGGTTTAGCAGGTGGTATATGTCAAATATCTTCAACATTATATAATGCAGTACTTTTAGCAAATCTTGAGATTGTAGAAAGAAGAAATCATTCATTTACAACATCTTATGTTGCAGCAGGTAGGGATGCAACAGTTGTATGGGGAACAATAGATTTCCAATTTAAGAATTCAAGAAGTTATCCAATAAAAATTGAAGCATCAGTAAAAAATGGTATTGCAGAATTTAAAATTCATGGAATGCAAGAACAAGAAGAATACGAAATAAATATTCTTCCAAGAACAACTGCGTCAATACCATATCCAACTACTTATGTAGATGATCCAACACTTGCTCCTGGTCAACAGATAATTAGTCAGGCAGGGCATTTAGGATATAAGGTTACAACTACATTAGTAAAAAAATTAAATGGTGTGGAAGTATCAAGAGAAATTCTTTCAAACGATACATATCAACCAATGAAAGCGATAATAAGAAGAGGTCCTGGTATAGCTCCTGTACCAGAGTCAGTTCAATAAAAAACAAAAAACGTATAGAAAAATTCTATACGTTTTTTATATATTTTATTCTTCTGTTGTTTCTATTGGATCATTATTTCCATCTAATTCTTTTCTTAATAAATTATAAAATGCAACTTGTATAGCAAAAGCATAAGGAATTAATATTACAGTAGCAATAACTACTAATATAATACCTAAAATTATTATAATAATTGAACTTAATAACACAGAAATAAATGAAACTAATATGTATAGTGCTGCAATAATTGCAACAAGATATAAAGAAAGTAAGAAATATTTTCCTCTATATCCTTTCATCATTCTAGCACTTTCATTAACAATTTCTTTTCCAGTAAGTTCTGGATTATCATATAATATGTAACTTGTTAAAGAATATAAAAGTGATTTAACAATATAAAATACTGTTGCTGTTATTGCTAAAATAAATACAACTATCTGAAATCCTGTAAGATAAGAAGGGACTTCTCCTCCTGAAATGCCAATAGCTATACTAATTATATTAGGAATAATACAAGCAATATAAGCTACTACCATTAAAATTGTTGGTAAAAGTAATTTTAATACAGTTCTTCCAAAAACGGCCCAAACTTTTTTAAATGATTTCATACCATCATTAACGAAATCAAATACAGAAATGCTTTTTCCACGAGAAACTTTCATAAATGAAACAATTACTCCAAAAGATAATGGAACAGTAATAGCATAGATTGCAATTGAAAAAATTAATGTTAGTATTGCTGAATCAAATTGATTAGCAATTCCTGTAAGAATGCTAGCAACTAAACATTCTAAGAAAACTACACCAAGAAGAGTCCAAAAGTGACCTTTTAGATATCCTATGGCTTCATTGTGTAAGTCTTTTATCTTCATGTTTACCTCCAAATTAAATATATTTTGAATTAATGATTAATACATTAATTCAATTATATTATACTTCTACTAAAAATATAAAACAATAATGTTTTGAATAAAAATGTAAATTTTGGAAATACATATTAAAAAGGAGTTTTTGAGGTGTATTACGAAAATAAAAAAGATAAAAATAAAAGTAAATTTACAGTAATAATTTTTTTAAGTTTAATTGTTATATTGCTTTGTATTGTAATTATAAAACTTGATTATTCAAAAGAGGATAGTGTTGCTATTTCAAGCGAGTATGAAGCAAGCAAATTATCCACAAACATTGAAGAAAATGTGGAGAAAGAACCACAAAAAATAGTAGAAGATGTAGTAAAATGTGTTGTTGGAATTTCAAAATTAGAGCAAAATGGGAATTCTATATTTTTAACAGATGTTGAACAAAAGTTAGGTTTGGGTAGTGGTGTTATATTATCTGAGAATGGATATATATTAACAAATCAACATGTAGCTGGAAATAAATATGGAAATTGCTATGTAACACTTGAAGATGGAAAAACACACAATGGAACTGTTGTATGGGCAGATATAAACTTAGATTTAGCAATTGTGAAAATAAGCGGAATAAAATTGAATTATATAAATTTAGGAGATTCAGATAATATATCTTTAGCAGAAGATGTATATGCAATTGGAAATCCTATTGGAATTGAGTTTCAAAGAACAGTTACAAAAGGAATAATAAGTGGAATAAATAGAACAATAAAACTCGTAGATACTGAAAATTATATGGAAGATTTAATTCAAACAGATGCAACTATAAACGAAGGAAATAGTGGAGGTCCATTAATAAATAAAAATGGAGAACTAATTGGTATAAATACAGTAAAAATAAGTGATGCAGAGGGGATAGGATTTGCAGTTCCTATTAATATTATAAAACCAATATTAGAAAAACTTATGTCAAATGGAAAATTTGAAGAGGCATATTTAGGAATATATGGATACGATAAAGAAGTTATACCATACTTGAATTCAAGCTTAAACATAACGTCAGGAGTTTATATTGCTACAATATTGCCTGATGGACCATTATTTAATAAAGAAATTATAGTAAGTGATATTATTTCAAAAATTGATGATACAGAAATAAATAAAATGAATGACTTAAGAGAATATATTTATACCAAATCACCAGGAGATAAGGTAGTTTTAAAAATAAAAAGGGGGAATCAAGAACTAGAAAAGGAAATTACGCTAGGATATAAAAATTAAAAGTGTGAGCTTTATAGCTCACACTTTATTATAATTTACCTAGATTTTTAGAGGTTATATCTTTTGCTGTCATTGTTTTTAGAATATCTTTAGAATCTTTACTACTTACATTATTTGGTTCAGTTAGAATTTTTTGGTAAACTTCTTGAGATGTTTCACTGGTTGTATATAGCTCAAAATCAAATATTTTATCTCTTAAAGTTATATTAGGAGCGAAAAGTTCATCTATTTTTTGTTTAATAGTATCAGAAATAATTGTAGTTATTCCATCAATATTACTATAATTCAAAATTGATGTTTCTAATATATTCAAAAGCTTATTTTTTAGATTTATTATCTGAAGATGTACACTTTGCGTTATCAGTTTTTTTTATTAAGTTCTTCTTGAACTGATGATATAAGATTATAAAAATCATCATACATATCGCTTAAAAATCACTCTTATTATATAATAAAAGCGATTTCTTTACAACGTGTTTTATTTAATAAATTTTTTAGGAGATTTCAAATATGTTTGCACACGGATATATTTATAAATAGTTCCTTTGTTAGATACATGATTTTTATAAATATGTTTTTTATTAGCAAATGATTTTTTTGCATTTTTATTTAATTTAACAGTACTTATTTTTCTTTTCTTTTTTAAATCATCAATTTCTTCTTGCAATTTTATTATTAAATCACTAATCTCTTTATCGAATACTTCAGAATCAAGTGGTACAAGAACTTCATTTTTGAAGTAAGTAAATACCATATTATTAACTTCAGATTTTAAAATAGTAGAAAAGTTATTTTTTAAAAGAAAATCATTTTGTTTAAAAACTAAGTTTTTCAAATAAATCACCTCCAAAAAGATAACCTATTATTAATAAAATTATATCACATTTTTCTAGTAAAATAAAGGCTTGGAAGTAATTGCTAAATATGTAAACCTGTGGTATAATTTTATGTAGAAAAAGACAGGAGGAATGTTACATGAAGAAAATAGTAAGAGAAACTGGAAATATTCAAATTACTGGGAATGCAGGAATTGATTCTATATGTTTTAAAGCACATAGAGTTAATGGAAGTTTTTCATTACTTCAGAACAGTGTAGTTGCACATATCAATGAGAAAGGAGAGATTTTTTGCGAAGGAGAAAAAGAGTTTAAGGAAGAGCAGGAAAAAGTTTACAGAGCTATAGCAGAAACAGAACAAAAATATAAAAAGTTCTTCAAAAAATCAGCAATAATCACATTTATAATGTCAATAGTAATTTGCTTTATAAATATGAATTTTGCAAGTAGTATATCAGCAATTTTTTTGGTTATGTGGGATTGCTATTTCCATACTTCAATATTAGTACTATTTATCGAGAGAATAATAGGAAACAAAGAAGTTTTAAGAATAGCAAGATTTCATTCTGCTGAGCATGCATCAATAAATGCATATAGCGATTTAAAAAGAATACCAACCTTAGAGGAAATTCGGAATTATTCGAATTATTCATACAACTGCGGTTCATTATCAGGCATAAAGAATTTTACATTAATGCTCCTTATTGCACTTGCTAGATTAGTGCCTAATCCAATGGCGTATATTATAGTGATTTCTGTAATTATGATAGCATTTTTATTTATACCTCAAGAAAAGTTCTTTTTTATGCAGTTTCTTGTAACATCAAAGCCAACAGATCGTGAATATAAAGTAGCGATTGAGGGACTTGAATATGCAGTAGAAGGACTTAATTCTAAACAGGCTGAAACAGAAATAAGCTATATAGATAAGATTATGCTTTTTATGGATGTAATGGCAGGAAGACATAAGTTTTCCGAAGATGTATGTAAATACTGTACGAATTATAAGATATGTAAAAAACAATTTGGTGAAAAGTAACATTCAAAATAAAGAAATAATTTTCTAAAGGAAAAGGCGCAAAAGCGCCTTTTTTCCATATTATAACTAGAATAAAATAAATATTAATGATAAAATAATAATGTGTTCATATTGAGTTCATTTTTCTATGATAGTAAATATAAAAAAGGAGGGATTTTTGTGGAATATTTAGATAAAATGTTGAAAAAAACAGGATATATTTCAATACTTGAATCCATAATATTTATTATATTAGGTGGAATATTAATATGGAAAGCAGAAGCTGCAATAAAAATTATTTCAATAATACTTGGTTTAATTTTTATAGTAATGGGAGCTGGAAAAATTATTGGACACTTTTCTATAAATAAAAAGTTTATAGAATTTTATGATTATGAATTGATATATGGCTTAATGGCAGTAGTATTTGGTTTCATAATAATTTATTATAGCAGTACAATTGAAACTATATTGAGAATAATAATAGGAATTTGGATAATTTATAGTTCATTTGTAAAACTTACATTATCATTAAAAATAAAACAAGTAGAATCAAAAGCATGGATATATAGTGTAATTCTTTCAATAGTAATGTTTGTTTGTGGAATATATATTATATTGAATGAAGGGACAATAATAGCAACAGTTGGAGTAATAATGATTATATATTCAATTATAGATATAATAGAAGATCTTATATGTATAAAGAATATTAAAGAAATTCTTTAATATTATATAAAAAAGGATAAGAAAAATGGTGTAGGAAATGATGTTTTTTGCAAAGCCAGGAATATATGAAGTTTGTGGAATATTTACTAAAGGTCATATGGTACTTTTTACATTTATGGTAATAGGTATTTTGATAGCTTTATATTATACAAATAAAAAAAGTAAAGAGGAAGTACAACAAATAATAAAAAATTGTACTATCTTTTTATGGATTTTAGAAATTATAAAAATTTTATTTAATATATTAATTGGAAATATCAATAATCCTAATTCATATGTGCCGTTATACTATTGTAGTTTGATATTATATGCTGGATTATTTAGTAGTTTTAGTAAAGGAATGTTAAAAAGAGTTGGTGATATATTTATTGCTACAGGAGGTATTGTTGCAGGGATATGGTTTACACTTGCTCCACTAACTTCACTTACAGTATATCCAGTATTTCATTATATAAGTATTCAAAGTTTTATATTACATGGAACAATGATATATCTTGGATTATTAGTAAATATTACACATTATGTAGAATATGGTAAAAAAGATTTTAAATACTATTTTTGGTTAATAATTATAATAGGAATTTTAGCATATATAGTGAATTTAATATTAGATACAAATTTAATGTTCGTATCTAAAAATTATCCAGGTACTCCAATTGAATTTTTATATAATTTATTTGGTAGATTATATCCAGCATTTGCAATATTAAGTCAAGCAATTTTACCATTTTTTGTGATATTAGGAATAAAAGAAAATGCTGGTTTTAGTAAAGTAATCAGAAAAATACAAAATGTAACAGAAGAAAGAGTAAATTCAGTAGATTAGGAGATACAATATGTTTAAAATTTTGGTAGTAGAAGATAATAAAAATTTAAGAAAATTAATGATTACATACTTAAAAAGAAACAACTATGAGACTTTTGAAGCAGAAGATGGAGAGATTGCGCTAGATGTATTAGAAAAAAATCATATAGATTTAATAATTACAGATATAATGATGCCAAATATGGATGGTTATGAGCTTACAAGTGAGCTTAGGCAGGCAAATTACATGATTCCGATTTTAATGGTAACAGCCAAAGAAAGTATTGATGACAAAAGACAAGGTTTTTTACTTGGAGTGGATGATTATATGGTGAAACCGATAGATATGGATGAAATGATATTAAGAGTTGGAGTTTTACTTAGAAGAGCCAATATAGTAAATCAAAGAAAATTAAAAGTAAAAGATATTATACTATCTTATGATGAATATACTTTAAGTAAAGGGAAAGATGTATATCAGGTACCACAAAAAGAATTTCAAGTTTTATATAAGTTACTTAGTTATCCAAATAAAATTTTTACAAGACAAGAACTTATTGATGAAATTTGGGGATTAGAGAGTGATTCAGAACAAAGAACAGTAGATGTACATATAAAAAGATTAAGAGAAAAGTTTGATAAATATGATGAATTTAAAATAGTAACAATAAGAGGAATAGGATATAAAGCAACAATAAATGAATAGAAGAGGGATAAAATGAAACTAAGAAAGTCACTTTATGTACATATAATTTTAAGTTTTGGAATTATACTATTATTTTTATTTTTGGTTGCAAATATGTATTTTGGGCATATAAGAGAATATATAATTACAACACTTGCAAATCAGAATGTAATTGGGACAGATATTCAAAGTAGAAGAGAAATAATAGGAAAAGCATTTTCAGGATTAAATGAAACACTTGCAATTTCTGTTATATTTGGACTTGTAATTATTTTAGTAGTCGTAGAATACATTATAAAGCCAATTAGGCAAATAACAAATGCCACAAAGCAAGTTGCAAAAGGTGATTTTAATGTAAAATTGGAATTAAAAAGAAATGATGAAATAGGCGAACTTGCAGAGAATTTTAATAAGATGGTTAAAGAATTAAACAATAATGAATATTTGAGTAAAGAGTTTATTAGTAATGTTTCACATGAATTTAAAACGCCAATAGCATCTATACAGGGATTTGCAAAACTTTTGAAAGATGATAAAACAACAGAAGAGGAAAAAACAGAATATTTAGATATAATTATAGAAGAGACTGATCGTTTAGCAAATTTATCTAATAATATACAGAAATTATCAAGATTAGAGAATAAAGACATAGTTAAATTAGAAGATAAAATTATACTAGATGAGCAAATTCGAAAATGTATATTAATGTTTAATCAAAAATTAGATGAGAAAAATATTAATATAACAATGGATGAAAAGAATTTGAAAGTTATATCAAATGAAGAACTATTGCAACAAGTTTGGATAAATTTAATAAATAATGCTATAAAATACACTCCAGAAAATGGGCAAATAGAAGTTAAGTTAGAAGAAGAGGAAAAGTATGTTATAGTTGAAATAAAAGATAGTGGAATAGGAATTGATGAGAAAAAGCAAAAGAGAATTTTTGAAAAATTTTATCAAGTAGATAGTTCACATGCAACAGAAGGAAATGGGCTTGGACTTGCAATAGTAAAGAAAATAGTAGAATTACATGGTGGTACTATTTCTGTTGAAAGTAAAGTGGGGGAAGGAAGTTCATTTAAAGTAAAATTGTCTAAAAACAATAAGATATAGAATAGAAATGAAACTATAGAGTAAAAAAGAAAAGAGCCAAGGCAGTATACCTTGGCCTTTCTTAAAGAATGTTAGCTTGATCTTCAGTATATGAGTTATTAATACGTTATTGAAGAGCTTATATCATAGCCTTTTAGTAGTTCTCTGCCATTAAGCTCAGGAAGCTCAATCAAACAGCAGATTTTTACAACCTCTCCGCCTAAACGTTCAACAAGGTTGATAATAGCTTGAAGAGTGCCACCAGTAGCAAGTAAGTCATCAACAATAACAACACGTTGCCCTGCCTTGATAGCATCTTTGTGAATCTCGATTGTTGCTGTTCCATACTCAAGATCATATGTTTCTGAGATAGTTTCGTAAGGCAATTTGCCTTTCTTTCTAACTGGAACAAAAGCAGTTCTAGTGTTGAAAGCGATTGGAACACCAAATATGAATCCTCTTGACTCAGGAGCAACGACTATGTCGAAGTCCAAGTCAACCAAGGATTTTTGCATATCTGTTATAGCCAGACGTAAGCCCATAGGATCCTGAAGAACTGTAGTGATGTCTTTGAACTGGATTCCTTCTTTTGGAAAGTTTGGGATGTTTCTTACATAATCTTTTAATTCCATATGTTACCTCCAATATTTTAGTTTGATATCCTACCTCAAGCATAACATTCCTTATAAAATATTTCAATGTTCTGTGTAACTATTTTAGTATAGCATAACATTATGTAAATTGCAACTGAGAGGATTTTTTAAAGTACAAGTTGAATTAGAAATATTGTATATGATATAATTATTATATTATAGATTTGGGAGAAAAATATGTATAATGAGGTAAAGCAGGGTTACACATATGAATTAAATAAAAAGTTTGAAGAAAATAAAGAAAAACTAATAGAATCTTTTATTGAATATTATGGAAAAGAATTTGAAGATAGAATAATGAATATATATTCAGATACTAATATAGTATATTATGTTGGTCAAAATATTACTGACCTAGTAAATACTTATAATATTTTTGAATATGAATTAACTGATCAAGAGAAAAAGATATTAGAAATGGAAAGAGGATTATCAGAAAGTTCAGGTTTAACAGAAGAACAGAAAAATCAAATTAGATATTTAGGGAGTAATAAAATCAATACTTTTACTGACGAAGAGCTTGAACAAATAACAAACACTTTAATAACAGTTACAAAAACTAATACGCCCAAAAAAATGTTATGGAGATATAAGGGGAAAACAAATAGATTTATATTTTTGCCAGCCTATATATGGGAAGATTCAATGATAATTCATGAAATGAATCATAATGTAACAAGTGATGTTTTATTTATTGTAGAAACTGAAGATGAAGAAAGAGATATTTCAATAAGTGGATTAAATATAGATGGAACTAAAAATTCAGAAAATGAACGAATTATAGAAGAACTTATAAATGAAAAGTCTACAATTGAAATAACAGATATATTTCATTCAAAAGGTGGAACATATGTTGAAAAGAGTGCAAGAAAAAATATTATAGGTGAAAGCTCATATAGAAAAAGTTTTTATTTAATTGATAAATTTTATAATCAATTTAAAGATGAAATAAAGAATGCTAGAATGACAGGAAGTAAAAATCTATTACTAGAAACTTGCGGTAAAGAGAATTATTATAAATTGGTATCTTTAGTTAATAAATATTATAATACAGAACCTACTGTTGAAAAAATTAATAAAATAGATAAAGTTTATAATTCTATGGTAAGTTATCAAAGAAAAGTTGAAGATGAGGAAAGAATATAGGGATTTTGTAAATTACCATGTATTTTTATAATTTAACTATAAATTTTCAATATTATGGTATAAATAATTATTTTATGCATAATATAAAAAAGACAAAGAATTAAATAGATGATGTTTTAAAGAAAATTATAGAAAACAGTTGACAAAACAGTATGATAGTAGTATAATAAATTCCGTTAGACATCGCGGGGTGGAGCAGTTGGCAGCTCGTCGGGCTCATAACCCGAAGGTCGTAAGTTCGAGTCTTACCCCCGCAACCAAGAAAATAAAGCACTTGCAGTTTTTGCAGGTGCTTATTTTTTAAGAATTACTTAATATTTTACTTAATACTATTTTATATTTTATCAATTATAGATGTTTTAATTCTATTTGTTATATTTTTGAGGGTCTAGTCCGAAAAAATTATTTTTAGATAAAAAGGGTAAATTTAAAAGGTCTGGGAAATCTTTTCTATATGTTATTAGTTTTATAAAAATAAATATAGGTATCATAAATCCTAATTCAGATAATCTAAATTCTTTTAGTGTATTTGAAAATATTATCAAAAGACCAATTAAACATATATATATAAAACCATACCAAACAAAATCAAATTGATTTTCGATTTTCTTTAATTTCATTAAATCAAACCAGAAATATATTATTATTATTGCGTATGTATGATAATATAAATAATTATATCCAACATTGTTAAATCTTTTATCAGCAATATATCCTATTAAAAAAATTATATTAAAAATCCATATATAAAAGAAAAATTTTATGATTTTATTTTTCTTTATTGTTTTTTTAAAAGATTTTTTATTTTTTTGTTTTTGTGATTTTATATGAGATAGTTCTGTAATGAGGCATACTTTAAATTCTTTAAAATTAAGCGTTACATTTTGTAGTAAAATTCTAGTTAATATATTTGCTGTTATTTTATAATTTTTTGTTTTTAATAATGTATAATTGAAAAATCTAAAAAATTCAAAATCATTACAAGGTATATATTCTTTATTTTGATTGTAAAAATCAGTATATATACAAAAATGTTTAAAAACAAAATACAGAAAAGAAAAAATTGGAATTATAAGTAATGAATATAATACTGCAAATAAATTTGAAAAATCATTTATTTCTGCCATAGCAATAATTTGTTGAAAACATAATAATATAGTAGAAAAACTAATATCAAATATAATTTTACTTACACTATGTTCTGACTCCAATAATAAACTTATATTTATTTTCACATAATCTTGTATTAATAAATATAAAGAAGCAATTAATATAATTACTGATATCCTTTTTTCAAAAACAATAATTATATATGCATAATATACACAAAATAATAAAAGAAAAATTATTCCAGGAGGAGTTTTTATAACTCCAATTAACGATTTTAATATGCCTATAATAGATTTTCTAACATCTTTATTTACTATGATAAAGACAACCATACCTAAAAGAATAATCCACATAAAGCCTGCATCTTTAAAATCAAACATATTAAATACTAAATTACAGTAGTGCAAAGAGCCTTTAAAGAAATATTGTATAAAATTCAAATTTTCCTCCTATTATATTATCCTAATTAATTTATTTTAAACAAGTCTTCACATTTTATATTTAAAACTTGAGTTATTCCCCATAATTCAAAATCTTTTACAGTTCTCTTGTTATTTTCTATGCGATAAATATCATTTTTGTATAAAGTAATTCCTATTAAAGACAACTTGTTGCATAATTGTTCTTGTGATAAATTTTTCTCTAATCTATATTTCTTTAAGTTATTTCCAACTATATTAACATTATCATTAAAACGACTATTTTTCATAAAAAACTCCAAAATTTAAATTATAACTTGATTTTATAACTTTATGTGTGATATTATGGCATTATGATAATGCTATGCAAAATTTGGGAAGGAGATAGTATATGTTAATAATTCCAAGACCTACAAAATATGAAGTAGAAAAATATTTACAAAAGTGGAACTCTTTAGAAAATTATGTATTACAAGAAAAAAGTTTAGATAAACTGTTTTTTCATACATATCCAAACAATACTGATATATCTGATATCTTAATTAAAGCTAGTTCATTAAACGATTTTTATAGCACTAATATTTTTTCAATTACTACTATGGGAAAACATATTTATAACTTGAATATTGATGAAAGATTAAGAAATTCAGATGAAACTCTAGTTAATGACATAGCAATTGTAACAATAAATGGTAAAAGAAAGAATTTTTATTCTTTTGCTACCAAGTATTGTAGTCATCACTTCCCAAAAGAGTTTCCAATTTATGATAGTTATGTAGAGAAAGTATTGATGTATTTTAACAAAAATGATAAATTTTATGATTTTAAAAGAGAGAATTTAAAAAATTATAAAAAATTTAAAAATATATTAATACAATTTAAAAAATTTTATAATATTGACGAGTATAATTTGAAAGACATTGACAAATATCTTTGGCAATTAGGAAAAGAACACTTTACTAAAAAATATTGATTTGTTCTAAAACTAGATTAAAAAAGTAAATATATTATTTAAAAATGGAATTTATTGTAAAGTAAATTCTATTTTTTTCAACAAAATTTTCCACTGAAAATAAAATTTTTTGATGTCTACATATAAAAATGAACAAAAAAACTATATAATATAAGGGAAGCATTTTTATATGAATAAAAGTAAAAAAGTGGCAAATGTACTTACTGGATGAGATTTATCCATTTTTATGCCTAAAAGTATATTCGTGTAATAATAGAATTTCCTCAAAGTTTTAATATAGGAGGAGAAAAAATATGAAAAAAATTGAAGAAAGAACTGTTTTAACAATTAAAGAACTTATGAAAGAATTAAAAGTTGGTAGAAGTACAGCGTACAAGCTTACGAGAACAAAAGGATTTCCAGTTGCTAGAGCTGGAAAAACTATATTGATACCTTATGCAAAGTTGCTAGAATGGTTAGAAAATGGAGGCAATCCAGATGTATAATGACAATTTTTTTGATAATGATCTGTCTAATGTGTTGTATAATTTAGAATTATATAATACAAATTTAACTTATAATGATTTTAAATCTATATCTAATACTTTGAATAGATATTCAAAAAAATTTAAAGATGTAAGTTATTTAGTAGTTTATAGTAATGTTAATAGTAATTGCTGTATCAGGAAAGTATTGAGAAATGGACAAGTTGGAAGACCAAAAACTATTGTACAAGGTACAAATGTTGCTTGGCACTGCCATATAATTGCAACAGGAAATAAATGTTACTCTTATATGAAAAAGATAAGACAAGCTATTAATAAGCGCTTTAAAGGAAAAGTAAGTAAAATTGTATCTAAAGGAACTGGACAAAAAGCAATTAATTTAATTTATTACTGTAAAAAACAAGCTAGTAGATATAGAGCAAATGGAGTATTTAGAGAATTTATGAAAGCCTATTTACCAGAAAATATTTTAGTAATTTAAAACTACTTTTTATTAAACTTTAATTTAGTGTAAGTATTGTAATAAATAGTATTACATTCTATTTACACTAAATTAAAATACATATTATTAAATAAACAACAAATAACACATATTAGTACTATATAGTGGAGTAGCAATAAAGTGGTATATGTATGAGTAAAGTTTTCCAAAAATATAGTAAGATAATAGTAAGGTTTTATAACAAGCTTATAACAAGATAATTAGATAATTTATACTAAAATTGTATAAAGATATTAAAAATATTTGTATAAAAATAATATTGTGGTACAAGAGTATTGTTTTACTATAAAAAATGAAAAATTAACCATTTATGTTTAAATAAGTGGTAATAGAATTATAGTATACTAACTATTAAATTTTTAAATAAACAACTATATTATAAAGATTATAAAAAAACATAAAAAGTCCTATACATATTTCTTTATTTATCTTAAAATAAAATTGGCAATAAGACAAAGATAGTATGAATATATTATGAAAAGAGGACTATAAATGAATGTTAAAAACAAAGTAAAAGAAAGAAAAAGAACAAAACGAGGAAATGGAGAAGGGTGTATAAGTAAAACATCAAAAGGTTATTGGGAAGCTAGAATAACTGATGGTTATAATGCAGATGGTAGTCAACATTTTAAAACTTTTGGTGGTAAAAGTAGAGCAATAGTAAGCCAAAAGCTAAATGAATTTATAGCTAATAGAGATAAGTTTAATCCTGAAATTGTTGTAAAATATACTGTTAAAGAATGGCTAAATTTATGGTATGAAAGTTATGTGATTGACAATGTAAGAATTTCTACAAGAGTTAGTTATGAAGGAATTATAAATAATCACTTAATACCCAATATTGGATATATAAAGTTGCTGAAATTAAAAAAGACAGATATTGAAGATATGTACAGAAAACTAATAAACATTAAAGGATTATCTGTAAAAACTGTTAAGAATGTTCATTTAGTATTACATAGGGCTTTACAAGAAGCTTTTGAAAGAGAATATATACCAAGAAATATTGCAGATATTTCAAAAGTTCCAACTATGAAAAGTCTAAATCAAAAGAAAAAAGAAATTGAAATATATTCAGTAAGTGAACAGAAAAAATTATTAGAAATAGCCAAACAAGATATGGTGTATGGCTCAGTTGTTATTATGGCTTTATATTCTGGAATGCGAAAAGGAGAAATTTTAGGATTACAATGGAATGATATTGATTTTAAGAATAAACAAATTAATATTAATAAGCAAGTTAGTAGATTAAAAGATTATAGTGAAAATGCAAAAAGTAAAACCAAATTAGGAATTGAATATTATACCAAGACAAATAATTCAACAAGAAAAATTCCATTATCAAACAATTTAGTGTTTATTTTAAAACAACTGAAAAAATTTCAGGAAGAAAATAGAAGAATGTTTGGAAACTTATATTATGACTATAATATGGTATTTTGCAGAAAAGATGGATATTATTTGGACCCAGATACTGTTCTGGACAAATATAAAAAATTAGCTGATAAAGCAAACATTAAAAAATGTACATTTCATGCATTAAGACATACATTTGCAACTAGAGCATTAGAGAGTGGAATTGATATAAAAGTAGCAAGTAATATATTAGGACATTATAGCGTTCAATTTACCCTAGATACCTATGCACATGTATTATTAGAAAATCGAAATTCTGCAATGCAAAAGTTTGATAATTATTTGAATGAGTTGGTTGTGTAGTAGTTTATTAAAAAGTAATTTCTAAATCAGCAATATTATTTAAATCAATACTAATGTACCACATTTGGTATATTAGTATTGATTTTTTCATACCAAATGTGGTATAATATATAAGAGGTGATGATAATGAGATATATTTCATTAAAGCAAGCAGCAGAATTATGGAATATAAGTGAAAGAAGAATAAGAAGATTAATTCAAGAAAACAGAATAGACGGAGCTATAAAAATTGGTAATGCATGGAACATACCAGAGGAAACTAATAAACCTATTGATAAAAGATATAAAATTGAAGAAGATAAATTTATTATAGATATTTCAAACGATTTTTTTGAAAATTTAGACGAAAAGAAAAAAATATTAGATAGTAAAAGACCATTACCTAAAGCAACATTGAAATCATTAGAAGAAAATTTTAAGTTAGAATGGACTTATAATTCTAATGCTATTGAAGGAAACACTTTAACATTAAAAGAAACTAAAGTAGTGCTAGAAGGAATTACTATTGGTGGAAAGACAATGAGAGAACATTTAGAAGCTATTAATCATAATGAAGCTATTACTTTTTTAGAAGAACTAATAAATGATACTAACGAACTTACAGAAATAGATATAAAAAATATTCATGCAATAGTTTTAAAAGGAATAGATAATGAAAATGCTGGAAAGTATAGAACTGAAAATGTTATTATATCAGGTGCAACTCATATTCCACCAGACTCAATATTAGTTCCAGAATTAATGGAAAAGTTAATTTATAGATATGATGAATGGAAGGAAAAATATCATCCACTAGTTGTATCAGCACTATTACATGCAGAATTTGTAAAAATACATCCTTTTATTGATGGAAATGGTAGAACAGCAAGACTATTGTTGAACTTCGAAGCAATGAAAAATGGATATCCACCAATTATAATAAAAAGAGAGCAAAGACATGAATATTATGATGCTTTAGATAAAGGTGCAATTACAGGAGATTATACAGATTTTGTAAAATTAGTTGAACAACAAGCAGAAGAAATGATAAATTTATATTTAAAATTTGTGAAATAGAAAGTAGTAAAAATGAAGGATTATAAAATAGTAATAAATAAATCATTTTATTTAGGAGAATTGAAAAAAATATATTATTTTTGGATTCAATGAATTTAATAAATAAAAAAATAGTATTATATGCAATTGATAGTTTTGGAAGGATTTATAATAAAGAGGATAACAAAGTAGGAATAGATGATATAAACATAAAAAAAGAATATATGAAAGTTTCTGCCAAATTTTCGGTTCCAGAATATATAAATACTACTTTTAAGCAAGTTAACCTAAGCCGATCAATATTAATGTATACGCAAGAACAAGAAATTTGGAAAGAGCCTATATATCATATAGATTTATTTATGTTGCCTTTCCAAGTTAAAGTTCTAACAAAAGATATACTTATATATCCAATTTTAAAAGTTTTTGAAAATAATAGTGTTATAATTAGTCATCAAATTTATTTTGACGAGGAATATAAAAATAAAGAATTTGAAAAAATTTTTGCGGATTTTAATAGACATATTTTTGAAAAAATAAGTATGCCAATCAATTATGCACCAGAACATAAAGAAGATGATGAAATTGACACTATAATGGATGACGAACCTGCACGATATATAGAAGGCGATGTAAATGACGAAAGATTTTGTAATATTATTAATTTTTCATGGTACTTATTAAATATGTTACATAAATTAGAAGAGCCAGTTACATTTTATGCAAGATGTTCATATTTTATTGAAAAAAAGAGCAATAAAGTAAGTAAAGCTTTTATTGATACATTATTAAAAGGTGTAAAAGGTAATTATAAATTTGAACTAAAAAATTATAGTATTAATAAAGATTATAAAAAATATTTTAATGAAAGAGCTAGTATTGTAGTAGGAATAAATGCCAAATGTGTAGAGTCAGAAATTCAAGTAATTGAAGAAAGAATGATGTTACGAGTATTACAAAATAGCCGAGTAATAGAAAACTTAAAAAATGACAGATACTCTTATAATGAATTGAGAAAAATATATAGAGAAACATTATATGATAATATAGAGCATAGAGATTCTTATTATGGAGAAGTAGAAGACACTTTAAAGTTAATGCTTTCATTTATGAAACAAGAAGAAAAATCAGAATTATTAAAAATATGCTTAGAAGAAAAAATTAAAGAAAAAGAAAGTTATTATCAAGAGAAAACAGCATTATTTGCATTATTATTAAGTGCTAGTCCACTTTCTGAATATATAATATTCCCAGTCGTAAATAATGTCTTACATATAGAAAGAATATATAAATTTATTGTATCTCTAAGAAATACTTGGTTAAATATTTTAATTAAAAATGAATATTTACAGGGGCTATGCTTTATTTTTACAATAATTTTAATTTATATTCTTTATAATAATATAATTAAGAAAAAATAATAATTAATAGCAATTATTCAATAATTTAAAATACTTAATATTTTACTTAATACTACAAAAATAAATAGTACTATTAAATAATACATAATAATATATAAAAAATAGATGATTACCAATATATACTACTAAATAACACTTGATAATACACGAGAATGTTTGTTTGGTAGTCCTCATAACCCGAAGGCTATAACTTGAATTTTTCTCACTTAACTAAATAAATCACT
>CAOTKV010000027.1:13764-24355 GCA_948530865.1 uncultured Clostridia bacterium | reverse complement strand
TTTTCTTTAAAAATATTCTACTAATAAAATACTTTGTTTACATTCGAACTTTTCTCTCAGAAAATTATTATAAAAAATATTAAGTGCCAAATTTAAAATTACTAACACAAATAATAATTTTTTTATTTTAATATGAAAAATATTTCACCTTTTGTCTTGACAAAAAATAAACTATTATATATACTTATAATAGTTGAATAAATATTCAATTATTAATAAAAGAAAGGAGAAAATATGTCAAAAAATGAATTTGTATGTGATTGTAATATAATACATGAAGAGCTTGTTAATAGTACAATTAGTAAGATGAAAGATGATGATACTATAAATAGAGTAGCAGAATTTTTTAAGATATTAGGCGATACTACAAGAGTAAAAATATTATTTGCATTAGATCAAAATGAATTATGTGTATGTGATATTGCAAACATTTTAAATATGAGTAAATCTTCAATATCACATCAATTAGGAACACTTAGAAGATGTGGAATTGTAAAATGTAAAAAAATTGGAAAAGAAGTTTTTTATATGTTAGATGATGAACATGTAAAAGAAGTTTTCGAAGTAGGAATGGAACATATAGAACATAAAAAATAAATTTGGAGGGTAAGTTAAATGAAATATAATTTTGAAATTAAAGGAATAGATTGTGCAAATTGTGCAGTTGAATTAGAAAGAGAAATAAATAAAGTAGATGGAGTTAAAGAAGCAATTATCAATTTTATGGGAGAAAAAATGATAATTGAATGTGAAGAATCTGAAAAAGAAGAAGTTATGAAAAAGGTAAAAAAAGTAATAAAAAAAGAGGAACCAGATTGTACTGTAAAAGAGATTTAGGAGGAGACAATGAAAAAAAGAGCAGTTAAAATTATTATAGCTTTTATATTATTTATATTAGCAGTAGGAATAAATTTTCCAAGTATTTGGATAAATAGAATTTTATATTTAATAAGTTATTTATTTGTAGGACTAAATATTTTAAAAAAAGCAATTAGAAATATATTTAGAGGAAAAGTATTTGATGAAAATTTTCTTATGGCAGTAGCTACACTTGGAGCATTTGCAATTGGTGAGCTTTCAGAAGCTGTCGCAGTAATGCTTTTTTATCAAGTTGGAGAATTATTTCAAAGTTATGCAGTTGATAAATCAAGAAAGTCAATATCAAGTCTTATGAACATTAGACCAGATTATGCAAATGTATTTAGAGAAGGTAAAGAAGAAAAAGTAAATCCAGATGATGTTAAGATAGGAGAAATAATTGTTGTAAAACCAGGAGAAAAAATACCATTAGATGGAAAAGTTGTTGAAGGAAAATCTAGTTTAGATACAAAAGCTTTAACAGGAGAATCTATTCCAAGAGAGATAGAAGAAAATGATGATGTTTTAAGTGGTTGTATAAACTTAAACGGATTAATAAAAATAAAAGTATCAAAAGAATTTGAAGAATCTACTGTAAGCAAAATATTGAATTTAGTAGAAAATGCTAGTAGTAGAAAATCTAAATCAGAGAATTTTATAACAAAGTTTGCAAGATATTATACTCCAACAGTTGTTATTATTGCACTATTTATAGCTATTTTACCACCATTATTAATACAAAATGCAACATTCGCAGATTGGATTTATAGAGCTTTATCGTTTTTAGTAGTATCTTGTCCATGTGCTTTGGTAATTTCAATTCCTTTAAGTTTCTTTGGAGGAATTGGTGGAGCTTCAAAAATGGGAATACTTATAAAAGGAAGCAATTATTTGGAAGCATTATCAAATACAGAAATTGTTGTTTTTGATAAAACAGGAACTTTAACGGAAGGAGTATTTGAAGTTCAAAAACTAAATGCAATTGGAATTTCAGAAGATGAACTATTAAAAATTGCTGTACATAGTGAATATTACTCAAATCATCCAATATCAAAATCTCTAAAAAATGCTTATGGAAAAGAAATTGATGAAAAGTTAATATCAAAAACAGAAGAAATATCAGGACAGGGAATTTCTGCTATTGTTGAAAATAAAGAAATTTTAGTTGGTAATGAAAAATTAATGAATGAAAATAATATTAAATTTGATGTTTGCAGAGAAATAGGAACTATTTTATATGTAGCAATAAATAAAACTTATTCAGGATATATTTTAATTTCTGATAAAATAAAAAAAGATTCAGAAAAAACAATTGCTGAATTAAAATCAAGAAAAATAAAAACAGTAATGCTTACTGGAGATAAAAAAGAAGTTGGGGAAAACGTTGCAAGTAAACTTAATATTAATAGTGTTTATTCAGAATTATTACCAGATGGCAAAGTTGAAAAGGTTGAAGAATTATTAAAACAAAAAAGTGAAAAAGGAAAACTTGCTTTTGCAGGTGATGGAATAAATGATGCACCAGTTCTTGCACTTGCAGATATTGGAATTGCAATGGGTGGACTTGGAGCAGATTCTGCAATTGAAGCTGCCGATATTGTAATAATGACTGATGAGCCATCAAAAATATCAGATGCAATTAATTTATCTAAGAAAAATATGAGAATTGTAAAAGAAAATATAGTATTTGCAATTTTGGTAAAAATTTTAGTTTTAGTTTTAAGTGCATTTGGAGTATCTACAATGTGGGAAGCAGTTTTTGCAGATGTAGGTGTTGCAATTATTGCAATATTAAATGCATTAAGAATGTTAAGAGTAAAAAATAAATAAATTAGCCAGAAAGTAGGATTGATACCTGCTTTCTTTTATGTTAAAAGAAATTTAAAGATAAAAAATTTGCAGCAGGTTGCTCAAGAGAAATAAAAAATATATAAATATAAACCAAGAAGTCAGGCTTGCCTGACTTCTTGGTTTATATTTAATTTGAATGCGCAAATTTTTGAACAAAAAATTTAATTTTTTCAACTATTTTAGTGAAGAATGATTCTTTGTACTCAATAATAGATTGTTCTACATCTTGAGTTTTTTCTTCACAAATTTCAGATTCTGTTTGAATAGTTGGTTTCTTTTCAAAGATTTTATCAGGATTATATTTTTCTCTTAATGCATCATCAAATTTCTTTTGATTATTTTGAAGAAGCTTATCGTATTTAGTGCGTTCTTCAGCAGAACACCAATAGTTTCGATAAATCATTGTTAATAATCCTTTTGTTTCTTTTTTTAATTTTAAATTTTTTATTTCAACATTTTCATCAATTTTAAATTTATAAGTTGTTGATGCATTTTTTCTAAAAAAAACTAGTAATTTCTTTGGTATTTTATTAACATCTTCTTGGTCTGTATATTTAAAAATTTCTAGTAATTCAACTAATGCTTCTTTATAAGCTACAGTCATTAATATTCTCCTTAGACAATTTCCCCATAAATATTATACATCAATTAAAAATATAAGGTCAATTATTTTAAAAAAAATGTAATAAAATAATTTACATTAAAAAAGTTATATGTTATAGTGAGTTTAGACAAAGGAGAGAATTATGGAAGAAGATTATGAAGTTGCATATGCAAGATCTACTTGGAGAAAAGTAAAAACTTTCCACCAAGGTTTAAGAGAACTTGAAGATAAAGTACCTATGGCAGTTGTTAGAAACTATGTTTTAACTGGAGAAAAGAATAGTAATATTCCAGAAGAAGTATATGAAAAAATTGATGAATTAAAAGATGTAAGAACTAGTGGAATTCAAGCAGAAATGCAATATGCTGTAGCTCAGGCTGAATTAAACGGAATTAGGTTAAAAGATAAAATACTTAATGGTGAAGATATAAGACCAGGCTTTAGTCCAAAAGTATTAAGAAAGATTCCTAGTTTAGGCATATATACACATTTTATGTGGTATACAGAAAAAGAATTAGAAAGAATGCATGAGGATAGTCAAAAATCTGAAGGATTAAAGCTAGAAGAAATTGAAGTTAATAATGAAAAATCAGACAGAGAAAATAATAATCCTAGAAAAGAAGTAGAAGATGATGCACGTTAAAAAGACGATACAAAATGTATCGTCTTTATTTTTCAAATGAATTTTCTTGAATAGGAGTGGTTGCATCTTTAACAGCTTGTTGAGTTCCTCTAGTCATTTCTGTACATTCACTTAAATTATATTCTGGATCTTCACTTGTGGCTTCTAATACTTCACTAGGAATACTACGTTTATAAGAACGAGCATTTTGCAAAGCTTTTTTTCCTTCTTCACTTAAAGATTTTAATATACCACTAGCTTTTTGAGCAAGTTCAGATTCTTCTTGCATAGATAATTTATCAACAGATATACCTTTATCTTTTGCAAATTTTCCTTTTTGAAAATCAAATTCGGATTGAAAAGAAGCTTCTTTATCATAAACAGGAGAGCCTTCATCTTTAAATTCAAGATGACCATCTTCTGTTAAACGAAATCCCATAGCACAAAATTCTTTTCCATCAGGATTTTTTCCAATCTCAAATTTTCCATGTTCGCTTTCATAATCTTCAAATATTTGTCTAATTCCAGCATCAACTTGAGCCTCTCTTTGATTATCAAGACCTGTAAACATATCAATAGGGTTATAACCTAAAGATGCAAGGTTTTTTCCAAGAGTGATGATTGCAGCTTTAGCTGGTGCTTTTGCAAATTGAGGATTTTCTTTTTTTACATGTGAATTAAAATATAAATCTCTAAAACAATTTAATATATGTTTAGGAGCATTATAAGCTCTTTGAGAAGTCATAGCATCTATACAGTCTGCAATTGCTATTACAGA
Organism: uncultured Clostridia bacterium; assembly: GCA_948530865.1. Classification (GTDB taxonomy): domain Bacteria; phylum Bacillota; class Clostridia; order TANB77; family CAG-508; genus Scatovivens. The sequence goes on along the minus strand of CAOTKV010000027.1, from coordinate 19,642 downwards.
AGCAAATTTATGAGCACCTTCGCCTTTATCATGGTGTCCTTCAATTCCTTCTATTACATCTTTAGTAATTATATTTTCTAAATTTTCATCATGATATACTGCAAATTTTAATAAACCAGCCCCCATACTACTATGATAATCAATTTGATTACGTTCATCATTATTAAGTGCTTTATCTGATGCTAAAATTTCATCTGGAACTCCTAATTTTCCAATATCATGTAGTTTGGCTGCTAAAATTGCTTGTTTTTTCTCTTCTGAAGTAAAATCAAGTTCATCAACAAATTGTTCTACATATTTAGAAACTCTTTTAACATGTCCTTCAGTATAATCATGTTTTTCATGGATTGCATCCATAACTAAATCTATAATTGCATTTGTTTTTTGTTCAGTAACTTTTTCAATATCTCCTACAAAATCAGAAAAAGAAATAACATCTGGTTTTACAAATCCATTTACAAAAGCTTGCATTTCTTTTTCAGAATTAATATTAACAGGGAATACAGGAATATCACTTGATTTCAATTGTGGAAATTTATCTTTTACATAATCTAAGAGTTTTTCTTGTTCTTGTTGGTGTTGTTTTTCTGTTATTTCATTATGAGATAATGCAAAAACACTTAAATCTGATATATCAGGTAATTTTTTTAGTATAGCAGATAAAACATTATCATGATTAGGAACATTATGTATATCTGTGAAATACATAACAGAAGTAATTGCACCAAGAGAGTGTATATTTTCAGGATTTATTTCTGTTAAATCTATAAATTTTATTTTATTATTATTTCCAAGCTTAAGCTTAGATAATTCAGCTTGTGCTTGCTTAAAATATTGTTTTTCTTCATCAGAAAGTGCAATAGTGGCAATTGAATACTTAGCCATAGTTTTCTCCTTTGTTTTTTATATATTCCCTTTAAATTAAAATTATATTAGAAATTATATCTAATAAAGAATGCATTATCAATTACAAAAATGTAACAAAAGTTAATATTGATAATTTTTTTATTATATGATATTTTATAAAAATAGAAAGTACAGTTAAGGAAGGAATTTATGAGTTTATTTATAGAAATATTGTTACTAATATTAGGATTTGTGTTTTTGATAAAAGGTGCAGATTTATTAGTAAAATCAGCAACTAGTATTGCAAAAAAATCAGGATTATCAGAAATGCTTATTGGACTTACAATAGTAGCAATAGGAACATCTCTTCCAGAGGTATTTATTACTGTAAAATCTGCAATTGATGGTCATTCAGATCTAATAATTGGAAATGCATTAGGAAGTTGTATATGTAATTTTTTATTTGTTTTAGGTGTTACAAGTTTAATAAGACCAGTAAAGTTTGATAAAAGAATTGTAAATAGACATATGCCAATAGGGTTAGCAGTAATGCTTTTAATTCTATTTTTAGGAAACACAGAAAAATTTGGAGAACATCAAACAATTACAAGAAATCAAGGGTTTATATTAATTTTATGTACATTAGTGTATGTTTTATATACAATATATGAAGAAAAGAAAATAAAAAATGAAAAAATTGATGAAGAAATAATAAAAGATGTTGAATCAAAAGAAAATTGTTCAGCTTTCGAAATAATTATTTATATGATTTTGGGGATATTAGGATTGAAATTCGGTTCAGATTTAGTTGTTAATAATGCAGTAGGAATTGCTGGTAGAGTTGGAATATCTGAAAAATTTATAGGAATGACTATTATTGCAATTGGTACAGCATTACCTGAAACTATAACTGGAATTATATCAGCAAGAAGAGGTGAAACAGATTTATTATTAGGAAACATATCAGGATCAAATATTCTAAATCTTTGCTTGTTAATTGGCTTAGGAGCTGTTATAAATCCTTTAATATATGCATCTGATTTTAATATTAGTATATTGATATTAATAGCAGTAACTATATTTTTACAGTTATTGGCAATAATAAATAGAAAAAGTGAATTGAGTAGGGGAAAAGGGTTAATTTTAATAATCATATATCTACTTTATATTTATAGTATGCTTTAATTAGAAAGGTGGAAAAAAATATGGAAAAAGTTTATTTTTGCAGAGAAATTACTCCAGAAAATGTAGTAAAATTATTTGAAAAATTAGGTAAAAAATTACCAGGAAAAGTTGCTGTTAAAGTACATTCAGGTGAAGAAGGAAATCAAAATTACCTTCATCCAGAATTTATGAGACCAATGGTAGAAAAGGTTAATGGAACAATAGTTGAATGTAATACAGCATATGAGGGGGAAAGAAACTATACAGATAAACATCAAAAATTAATGGAAAATCATGGATGGACTAAATATTTTGATGTGGATATTATGGATGCAGAAGATAATGATATAGTTCTTCAAATACCTGATGGAAAAGTAATTAAAGAAAATTTTGTAGGAAGAAATATAGCAAATTATGATTCAATGCTTGTTTTATCACACTTTAAAGGTCATCCAATGGGTGGTTATGGTGGAGCATTAAAACAATTATCTATTGGTTGTGCCTCATCAAGAGGAAAAGCTTGGATTCATACAGCAGGAAAAACTCAAGATCAAACTAAATTATGGGATATGGTGGCAAATCAGGATGAATTTCTAGAGGCAATGGCTGATAGTGCAAAATCAATAGTTGAATATTTTAAAGAAAATATTGCTTATATTAATATAATGTGTAACATGTCTGTTGATTGTGATTGTTGTAGTGTAGCTGAAGATCCATGTATGAAAGATATTGGAATACTTGCCTCACTTGATCCAATAGCAATAGATCAAGCATGTATAGATTTAGTAAAAAAATCTGATGATCCAGGGAAAGAACATTTTTTAGAAAGAGTAAATTCTAGACATGGTACACATACAATAGAAAGCGCTTTTAAATTAGGATTTGGAAATAAAGAATATGAATTAATAGAAGTTAAATAAAATGTAAAGAGGTCTCACCTTAACTGGTGAGACCTCTTTTGCTATTCAAAAGAACGGCATTTGTTAAAACTTAACCATGCAACTTTTCGTACATTCCGACCCTCGTGCTGTAGACCTTTTCAGTCATATCAACAAAGTGCCGGTGTGCGAACTCTGTACGCAGTTCCTCAGGCCATACCGTATTTTCCAGCTGATCTTTGATGAAATCGCGGATGTCATACAGAGACGGCATCTTGCGAACCAGTTTGCCGTTTTCGATATACGGCATCAGAATCTTCTCGATCTTCTGCGGAACGATGGTATATTCCCGTTTGGGATCTGTAAGATCGGTTGTGTAAACCTTAATCGGTTTTCCAACTTCAATCTTCTCATCGTGCATAGCGATAAGATCCAGGTATCCGTAACCATCCTCATTATACAGACGGTAAACTGTTTTGTAGCCGGGGATGATGGCCTTTGCCAGTGTATCAGAACACTTCATTGTACTTCTGTACGTTCCATCTTCCTGCTTTACAGCAACGAGTTTATACACTCCGCCAAAAACAGGGCATTCAGATGCTGTGATCAGGTTTTCGCCGATACCGAAGCCGTTGATAGGTGCTTTCTGGATAGAAACCAGACTCTCGACGGTGCTTTCCTTAAGACCATTGGAAACAATAATCTTAATATAAGGCTTTCCAGCCATGTCGAACATCTTTCTGAGCCGTTTTGCACCAGAAGCCAAGTCGCCAGAATCGATTCGCACACTCTTCACACGCTTGTCGGGGTCATTGGGATATTTCTCAATCAGATAGTCATCAACCTTGATGGCATTGATTACGCCGCTTTCAAAGATATTGTAGGTATCAATGAGCAGGGAAACATTGTCAGGATAGATATCTGCCAGTGCCTTGAATGCATCCCATTCAGTCGGGAAAAGCATAACCCAGGCATGGGAAACTGTTCCAACAGCAACCACAGGTCCGCCATACATAATCTCTGCCAAACAGTTGGCTGTGCCAGTGCATCCGCCAAGAATGGCAGCTCTTGCACCCTGAAGACCAGCGGTGAGACCCTGTGCACGTCGTGTACCAAATTCCATAACTCCGCCAGCAGCACTTGCAGCACGGGTGATACGAGTCGCCTGTGTAGTGATAAGGCTGTTGAAGTTCATAAGCTGCAGAAGATGTGTCTCGATCAGGAATGCGCCAACTGCGTCACATTCGATACGAACCATCGGTTCATGGGGATATGCTACGCAGCCTTCAGGCATTGCATACATGGAGCCGTTCCACTTGTAGGTGGACAGATAATCCACGAATCTGGGATCCATACCTTTGCCAAGCAGATACTCGCAGGCGATTTCATCGAAATGATAATTCATCAGAAAATCGGTGAGCTCTTCCTGACCAGCACTGATGGAATATCCGCGATCTGCAGGATTTTTACGGAAGAACATATCGAAGACCAGCTGAACGTCTTTCATGCCGAGCAGGTAGATGGCATTCGCCATTGTCAGTTCGTAGAAGTCCATGTTCAGTGCATCATTCCGATAGCCTTTGTGCGGTACGAACGGGGTAACAGTAACGTTGTTAGATGTTTTTTTCATAGAGTAATTCCTCCTGTTTAATATAAAATTGTTTTAAGTTAAGTTTTAACTTATAGTATGAGATAGTAAATTGCATTACCTCATAAATAAGTTCAAACAATAATATTATATCACGGTTAACATAAAAAGTCAAATGATGTATTACAAAGTTTCACTTATTATTCACACAATAAATAATAGAAGAATAGTATGTAACGGGGGGATAAAATGAGAGCTATAAGAGAATTATATGAAGATGCTAAAAACATCAAGAAGAAAGATCCAGCATCCAAAAATATTTTAGAGGTAATAATACTATATCCAGGATTTCATATATTGGTTTTTCATAGAATAGCACATTTTCTTTATAAGCATAAATTACTTTTTCTTGCAAGATTAGTTTCACAATTAGGACGATTTTTTACAGGAATAGAAATACATCCAGGAGCAAAAATAGGAAGAAGATTATTTATAGACCATGGTATGGGAATTGTAATTGGAGAAACAGCAACTATAGGAAATGACTGTACTATATATCATAATAGTACATTAGGAGGAACGGGAAAAGATAAATATAAAAGACATCCAGATATAGGGAATAATGTAATGGTAGGATGTGGTGCTAAAATACTTGGACCAATAAAAGTTGGAAATAATGTAAAAATTGGAGCTAACAGTATTGTCTTAAAGAATATACCAGATAATGTTACAGTTGTTAGATGCAATGAAATAAAATTTAGGGACGCTCGATGAAATTTAGGGACGCTCGAAAAATTTCAAAAGGAAGTGTTTATATAACACTTCCTTTTATATTTATATAAAATACTGGTATACCACTAGAGTATGGTGCAATATCATATTGTTGAAAATAAATTGCAATATTTTCAGATGTTACATAGAAACTTTCAGTATTAAAAGTATCTAGTACAAGCTCACAATAATTATCAAAGTAATTTTCTGAGTTACTTCTTATTTGTGAATTAATACTTTTTAAAATGTTAATTAAATAATATGGATTATTTGGAAAAAAATAAGAAAGTGGAAGAAAGCATCCAGTATTTAAATTCCAATTTTGTGATGTTCTTATAGTATTTCCATGAGCACCACCAGTAAATTCATATTTGTCTTCATATAAACTTATAAGAAATCCATTATTATAAGTAATATTAAATTCAGAAATTACTTCAAAAACCATTATAGGATAACCATTTGCAGAATTGTATTCATAAGTGCTTACTGCATCAAAATATAATTTGTTTTTTATATAATTTTCAAGCATTATAGCTTTATCCTTATTATATTTATTAAAGATATTTTTTCCATAGCAGTAATTTGAAGATATAATTTCAGGATATTCAATTCTATAAGTTAAAATAACAGT
>CAOTKV010000027.1:0-13664 GCA_948530865.1 uncultured Clostridia bacterium | reverse complement strand
CTATATATTATATGAATGAAACTTTTTGACTGTCCCTAAATTTCATTAAGAAAAAATTAAGTTTTTTGTCACTTACATGTCACTTTAAATTAGATATAATGAAATTGTAATTAAATAAGTTATGCGCAAACATTTAAAATGAATTATAAAATTATGAAAAGAAAGGAAATGAAAAAACTTATGGAAATTTTGAGAGTTGAAAATTTAAGTAAAATTTATGGAGAGGGTATATCAAAAGTAGTTGCTTTAAATAATATCTCTTTTAGTGTTAATAAGGGAGAATTTGTTGCAATTGTTGGAGCTTCACGGAAGTGGAAAATCAACACTACTACATTTAATTGGTGGAGTTGATAGACCAACAAATGGAAAAGTTTTTATTGATGGAAAAGATATATATAGATTTAATGATGATGAACTTGCAATTTTTAGAAGAAGACAAGTGGGGCTTATATATCAATTTTATAATTTGATACCAATACTTAATGTTGAGGAAAATATTACTTTACCACTTAATTTGGACAATAGAGAAATTAATAAGCAAAAACTTAATGACTTAATTAAATTATTAGGACTAGAACAAAGACGTAAACATTTGCCTAATGAATTATCTGGTGGTCAACAACAAAGAACATCAATTGGAAGAAGCATGATAACAAATCCAGCAATTATTCTGGCAGATGAGCCAACTGGTAATTTGGATTCAAAAGCAAGTACTGAAATTGTTGAATTGTTAAGAAAGTCAAATAGAGAATATAATCAAACTATAATAATGATTACACATAATATGGATATTGCTAAAGTTGCTGATAGAATTATTAAAATTGAGGATGGACAAATTATTTAATTTGAATAGAGTAATTTGATTCAAATTAGGAAAGGAAATATTATGAATATATTAAAGAAAATTTCTATTATAAATTTAAAACTAAATAAAAAAAGAACTATTAGTACTATAATTGGAATAGTTTTATCAGTTGCACTTATTTGTGCAGTATCTACAATGGTTACAAGTTTTCAAGAGACATTAGTTCAAAATGCTATTAATGAAACAGGATATTATCATTTAAAAATAAATTCTGTTAATAATTCAGATATAAAAGAAATCCAAAATAATAGAGATGTAAAAGAAATTTTTAGTTCTCAAATGCTTGGTTTCTCTAAATTAGAAGGTGGTCAAAATGAATATAAACCATATTTAAAAGTATATTCTATGAATAATGAAACATTTGAAAATTTGAATTTAAGTAGAAAACTTATTGAAGGGAGATTTCCAAACAATAGTAGTGAAATCTTAATAAGTAAACATATTAGTACAAAAGGAAAAGTGAATTACAAAGTAGGCGATAAAATCAAACTTGAAGTTGGCGAAAGAAGAACTTTAGATGATATGTATTTATATGATTCAAATAACTACCAAGAAGAAGGTGAAAAATTAGTAAATACAAAAGAATATGAATTTACAGTAGTTGGAATTATAGATAGACCAGATTTTGCCTTTGAAGGATATTCGGATCCAGGATATACAGTTATTACTAACGAAATTAACTCAGAAAATAAAGATATATATATTTCACTAAAAAATCCAAAAGATAATAAAATAGCAATTTCAGAACTTTTAGGAGTGAGAGACTATACTAATATTGGTGAAAATGAAGACACTAAATATAAAGACTATACTATAAATAGAGAATTATTACGATGGGAAGGATTTGCCTTTTCAGACGATACTATTGCGATGTTATTTGCATTATGTGGTGTTGTTATTTTTATAATTGTTTTTACAAGTGTATTTTGTATAAAAAATTCATTTGAGATTGCTACATCAGAAAAAATAAAAATGTATGGAATGCTTGCAAGTGTGGGTGCTACTAAAAAACAAATTAAGAAAAACGTGATTTTTGAAGCTATGATACTTGGAATCATTGGAATACCACTTGGAATTTTATCAGGAATATTTGCTGATTTTGTATTAATTAAAATTGTAAATAGTTTAATTGGAGAATATTTATTAAATCATGTTGATGGAATTAGTTTGAAAATTGCTATAATTCCAATGATAATTTCAGGATTATTAGGAATAGTTACAATATACTTGTCTGCAATGTCTTCTGCAAGAAAAGCAAGTAAAGTAAGCCCTATTGAAAATTTAAGAAACTCAGAACAAATAAAACTAAATAGTAAAAAATTAAAAACTCCAAAGATTATAGAAAAAGTATTTAAACAAGGTGGAGTATTAGCATACAAAAATTTAAAAAGAAGTAAGAAAAAATATAGAACAACAGTTATGTCTCTAACAGTAAGCATATTTATTTTTATAACAATGAATGCATTTATAACAAATTCTTTCAATTTTACAAGTAAATATTATAAAGATCTTGGATATAATTTAACTACATATACAAGAGAAGAAGCCTTAAATGAAGATACAATTAATCAAATAAAAAATTTAGAAGAAGTAAAATCAACAAATGTACTTTATGAAAGTGATGAATATTTAAAAATTGAAGATTCAAGTAAAATTATTCAAATAGAAGGTGTTGATTATATTAAACAAGAAGATGGAAAAATAGAATACATTAATGCTAGTGGTGAAAAACCAATAGCTAATATGATGTTTAAAGCATTAAATGATAAAGATTTTAAAGAATATGTAAAAAAAGTTGGATTAAATTATAGTCAAGTAAAAAAAGATGGAATTTTAATTGATAGTAGTTATAATTATGATGAAAATGGCGATTTAATAGAAGAGAGAAGATATACTTATAATGAAAATGATATTATAAAAGGAAAATATAAGGAAGAAGATTTTAGTATTAAAATATCTGCAATAGTAACAAATTTAGAAGATAAACCAAAAGGATTAGAAAGTAACTTTTATACAGATGGTTATTTGGTTGTAAATAAAGATGAATATAAAAATATAGATTTTGAAATTGAGACTGTTTGTATTGATTCTAAAGATTCAGACAAAACAGAAGAAGATATAAAAAAGATTAATGGTGATTTAAGAATATCAAATTTAGATGCTCAGGTAAGAGAAGAAAGATCAATGGCTCTAGTTGTAAAAATATTTTTGTATGGATTTATAACAGTAATTACTTTAATAGGAGTTACAAATATATTTAATTCAATAACATCTAACATGGAATTAAGGCAAAAAGAATTTGCAATGCTTAAAAGTATTGGTATGACAAGAAAAGAGTTTAGCAGAATGATTAATTTAGAAACAATATTTTATTCTGTAAAAGCATTGTTATATGGCGTTGTTTTAGGATTGATAGGAACATTTGCTATATATAAAGCTTTTTCAGTTAAAGTAAATGAAAATATGTATATACCAATTATTCCAATCATAATATCTGCTATTGGAGTGTTTGTGTTAGTATATGCTATTATGAAATATTCTTTAGGAAAAATTAATAAACAAAATACAATTGAAACTATTAGAAATGAAAACATATAGATGGTTATTGAAAATATAAATTTACTATTATATAATATTTGAAAATTAATTTGGAAGGGATAAATATGAAAATATTACTTGTTGAAGATAGCGATATGGTCGCAAAAGGATTAATATATTCATTAAAGCAAAATGGATATGATGTAATTCACAAAACAACTGAAAAAGAAACAATTACTTTTTTAAAAGAAAATTCAGTAAATTTAGTAATATTGGATATTTCACTTCCAGATGGTAATGGTTTTGATATTTATGAAAATGTTATAAAAGAAAAGAAAATTCCAACAGTATTTTTAACAGCAAAAGATGAAGAGGATGATATTGTAAGAGGACTAGAAAGTGGCGCTGATGATTATATGACAAAACCATTTTCTACTAGAGAATTAATTGCTAGAATTAATAAGATTTTATCAAAAGAAAGCAAAAATCAAGTTATAACTGTTGGGGATATAAAATTTCATTTAGATAAAATGACAGTTTTTAAAAGGGAAAAAGAAATTATATTTTCAAGTTTAGAACTTAAAATTTTAAATCTATTATTTACAAATTTAAATAAGGTTGTAACACGTGAAGAAATTATATATAAAATATGGGAATGGACAGGAAATGATGTATACGATAACACTGTAACAGTATACTTAAAAAGAATAAGAGAAAAATTGTCAAGTGATATAATTTCAACAATAAAAGGGATTGGATATAGAATAGATGAAAAATAAAATTGAGCTAAAAAAATTTGTAATTTATAGTTTTTTCATAATTATTACAATTAATTTAATATTTTTAATACTTAACTTTTACCAATATAAAACATATACAGATACATTTAATAGAAAAATAGATAATATAGTTTCAAAATTGAACAAACAATATCCTAATTTAAAAACTGTAGATATTATTGAGATTTTAAATAGTGATGAAAGTAGTGATAATTATATATTTAGAGAATATGGAATTGATATTAAAAATGAATCATTAGTTTTAGAAAATGATAATTATTTTAAAAAGTTTTTATTATTAAATTTTATTTTAACTATAATATATACACTTTTTCTAGTATTACTATTTTTGAAATACAATAATAGAAAAGATAAGGAATTACAGAAAATAACTAATTATATTGAAGAATTGAATAATAAAAATTATAAGCTTGATATTGATGAAAATACTGAAGATGAATTATCAATATTAAAAAACGAAATATATAAAATTACAGTAATGCTTAAGGAAAATGCTGAAAATTCAATTAAGGATAAAATAAATTTGAAAAATTCATTATCAGATATTTCACATCAATTAAAAACACCTTTAACATCAATTACAATCATGCTTGATAATATATTAGAAAATCCTAATATGGATTCAACTATTAGAAATGAATTTATAAAAGATATAAAAAGGCAAATTATAAATATTAATTTTTTAGTAGCATCATTACTTAAGTTATCAAAACTGGATGCTTGTAGTATAAATTTTATAAATAAAAAAGAATATATTAAAGATATATTAGATGAAAGCATAAAAAATGTAGGTGCATTATGTGATTTAAAAAATGTAACAATAAATTTAAGTGGAGATGAAGAGGGACAAATTTATTGTGATTTTAAATGGCAAGTTGAAGCAATAACAAATATTTTGAAAAATTGTGTAGAACATTCAAATGAAAATTGTAAAATTGATATAAATTATCAGCAAAATAAAATGTATTCAAAAATAGAGATACAAGATTATGGAACTGGAATATCAGAAAAAGATTTACCTCATATTTTTGAAAGATTTTATAAAGGTGAAAATTCATCTAGTGAAAGTATTGGAATAGGACTTGCACTTTCAAAATCAATTATAGAAAAAAATAATGGCTATATAATTGTAGATTCAAAAGAAAATGTTGGAACAAAATTTCAAATAAAGTATTTTGAAATTTAAGTTAAAACTCTTTAAACATATCTAAATTTCAAGAAATGTTAATTTCAGTTGACAAAATTTCAAACTCAAATTGGTAGAATGCAACTAGTGAAAAAAGTATAATTTTATCAGAAAGCAAAAGAAAGGAAATGAAAAGATGGATAATTTAGGAGAAAAATTATTTGAATTAAGAAAAGCTAAAAACTTATCTCAAGAAGAAGTTGCAGAAAAATTAAATGTAACAAGACAAACAGTTTCTAAATGGGAAACAAACCAAAGTACACCAGATTTTGATAAAATTGTACCATTATGCGAATTATTTGAAATAAGTACAGACGAATTATTAAGAGGTAAAAAAGCAGAGTTAAAGAAAGAAGAAAAAAGTGAAGAGGGAGAAAAAGGCACAGAATTAAAAGCTGATACTAAAGATATGAACAAAGATGAGATTAGAAGAAAATCAGCCAATGAAATAAGTACATCAATATTTATTTACATTGTATCAATAGCAGTATTTATTGTTATTGTATCAAGCACTAATATAGATGCAATTTTATCAGTAGGACTTCTTCTAATTGCTTGTGCATATGCAACAGCTAGAATTATAAAAGGATGTATGTCTATGCCAAAAGAAGAATCTAAAGTAAAAAAAGTTATAAATGAAAAAAAGGAAATATTAAAATCTATAAAATGTATTATATGGTGCTTAATTACAGCTATTTATATAATTTTAAGTTTTGCAACTATGGCATGGTACATCACTTGGGTATTATTTATAATAGGGGCTGCAATAACTGAAATTGTTAAATTATGTTTTTTATTAAAGGAGGTAGAAAATGATGAAAAATAAAACTTTAATAATAACATTAATTACACTTTTATCAATAATAGCTATATTATTAACAATATTTTTAATATTTGGTATATCTGGAAAGGAACTTCCTTTATTTATGAATAGTAAAGTAATTGCTAAAAAAGTAATATTAGAGCAAACTTATGAACCAGAACATATAGAGAAAATTGATATAATATCAGATTGTGGAGATATTAAAATTCTTGAAACTTCAGAAAATAATATTAAAGTAACTATATATGGAAAAAGTGATAAGAGTTTGAAAGACATAAGTTTTTCAAATAAGGATAGAATTTTAAAATATGAGATTCGAGGAATGAGCAATAAATTTATAAATTTTGGATTTTCTACAAATGATATAGTTATTTATGCTCCAAAAGAAGTTATAAAGGAAATAAAAGTAAAAAGTGATTATGGAGATATTGAAATCGGAAATTTTGAAAATACTTTAGTAGATTTAGATCAAGATTGTGGTGATATAGATATACAGACAGTTAGGAATGCTACAATAAAATCTTCATATGGAGATGTGAAAATAAATTCTATATCAAATAAATGTAACATAGATTTAAGTTGTGGAGATGTAAAAATAGAAAATCTTCAAATAAATGAAAATTCAAAAATAAAAAATGACTTAGGTAATATTAAAATAGAACAAACAAATGATATTTTTATTGATTCTAAAACAGATTTAGGAGAGGAAAAAATAGAAAACAATAATAGACATTCAGAAATAACATTAACTATTTCAAATAGTTGTGGAGATATAAAAGTTAATAATTAAAATATTTGCAAATCCCAGAAAAGTTTTCTGGGATTTAATAATAAAAAATTATTAAGATAAAAAAATTCTATTGTTATATGTTTTTTATAGTGGTATGATAATATAGTAAAATAATGTATTTATAATGTAAGGGGAAAATGTGTTATGGCAAGAGGTATAAAAAAAGAAAAAAATAAGAAGAAAAAATTTTTAATAATTTTTATTATATTAGTAGTTATTATTACTATTGGATTATTTGTGTTTAAAAAAGTAAATAGAAATACTGAAAATGATGAAAATAAAATTGCAGTTCAATTAGTTTCAATACTTACAGGAAGCGCAGATAATTCTCAAAATAGATTTTCAGGAGTAGTAGTTTCACAAAAAACTATTAAATTACAAAAAGAAGAAAATAGAACAGTAAAAAAAGTATATGTAGAAGTAGGGCAAGCTGTAAAAGCAGGAGATAAGCTTTTTGAATATGATACGGACGAAGTAAGTGCAAAAATTGATCAAGAAACATTAGAAGTTGAAAAATTGCAAAATGCTATTGCAAATGCACAGAAACAAATTGAGTCTATCAATGCTGCTAAAGCAGAAAATCCAGGCGGAGACCATACTTCATATAATTTAGAGATTCAAACCCAAGAAAATGAAATTAAACAAACACAATATAATATAACTGCAAAAAATAATGAAATAAAAAGATTAAGAAAATCTTTACAAAATACAGTTATAAAATCAGAAATTGATGGAATTGTTCAAAGTATTAATGATTCAGAACATTCAGACACAAACGATATGGGAATGGGAGATACACAAGATAATTCATATATGTCAATCATGCAAACAGGACAATATAGAATTAAAGGAATAATTAATGAACAAAATATGTTTTCTATTAGTGTAGGCGAGAAAGTTATTATCCATTCAAGAGTGGATGAAAATATAACTTGGACAGGAACAATTGAAAGTATAGATACATCAAATCCTGAAAAGAATTCTGATGGATATGGATATATGGTTATGGGAGATGATGGTTCAAATAAATCTTCTAAATATCCCTTTTATATAACATTAGATTCTATGGATGGTCTTATGATGGGTCAACATGTTTATATAGAGAAAAATATTGGTCAAACAGAAAAAAAAGAAGGAATGTGGCTTTCAAATTATTTTATAACAGAAGAAAACGGTGAATATTTTGTTTGGACATCTAATAAGAAAGATAAGTTAGAGAAAAGAAAAATTAAAGTTGGGGATAGAAATGAAGAAAGTGGCGAATATCAAATATTAGAAGGCTTAACAAACGAAGATTATATTGCAATTCCACAAGAAGGTCTAGCAGAAGGATTAGAGGTAAATAAATTTGATACATTAGATGTTCCAGTAAATATAGATATGACAACTGACAATATGATGGTAGAAGAAAATGTTGATTTAAACAATCCAGTAGTTCAAGATGGAACAGTTACTCCAGAGGAAGGAACTGCTGTGCCAGAAATTTTACCACAAACATCATCAGATGCTATTCAATAATATTAAAAGTGAGGAATAATAATGATTGTAGATATTAAAAATGTCAATAAAGATTATGTTCAAGAAAAAATGACAGTAAATGTATTAAAAGATATAAATCTTTCTGTTGATAAAGGAGAATATATAGCTATAATGGGACCTTCTGGTTCAGGAAAAACGACATTAATGAATATAATTGGATGTTTAGATATACAAACATCTGGAGAATATTTGTTAGAAGAACAAGATGTTTCGAAAGTTAATGATGATAAAATGTCAGAGATAAGAAATGAAAAAATAGGATTTGTTTTTCAACAATTTCATTTATTACCTAAACTGAATGCAATGGAAAATGTTGCATTACCACTTCTATATAGAGGTTACGAAAAAGAAGAGAGAATGAAACTTGCATCAGAAGCATTAGAAAAAGTTGGACTTGGCGAAAGAAAAAAGTTTATGCCAAATCAATTATCTGGTGGTCAATGCCAACGTGTGGCGATTGCTAGAGCAATTGCAGGAAATCCTATATTACTTTTAGCAGATGAACCAACTGGAGCTCTTGATACAAAATCAGGAGAGCAAGTTATGGAATTATTTAAAAAACTAAATGATGAAGGTGCAACAATAATTATGATAACTCATGAGCAAGAAATCGCAGAACATGCAAATAAGATTTATTATATAAGAGATGGAATGCTTAGAAAGGAAAAATAGATGGCTAAGTTAAAAGGTAGAAAAATACTTAAAATTGTAATCATAGTAGCTATTATAATTGCTATAATTGCAGGAATAATTGTTTTCTTTGCTACAAGTAAAAAAACAGAAGTACCAGTTTATTCAGTAAGAGATGTTGGAAATGAGAATTATTGGGAAAATAATTCAACTTCACAAGGTATGATAAAAGAAGATAAAATGCAGTCTGTATATTTAAGTTCTACTCAAAAAGTAGAAAAAGTTTTAGTTAAAGAAGGTCAAAATGTTAAAGTAGGACAGCCACTTTTAAAATATAATACAACTCTTTCAAATTTAGAACTAGAAAGAAAACAAATCGAAATAAAAAAGCAAGAATTAGAATTAGATAAAGCTCAAAAAGAATTAGCTAAAATTCAAACTTATAAACCAGGAGAACCTATATATGGTTCATTACCAGAAGAAGAACAACTTCCAGAAGAAAAGCCTAAGTTTCATGATACAGTACCCAATATAACTCCTCCTACACCAGTTGTATCAGCTGAAAATGAAATGAAACCAGCGCCACTTACAGGTGAAGGAACTCAAGATAAGCCTTACATGTTTATTTGGGAAGAAAATAAAGAATATAATCAAGAGTTTATGAAAGCTGTAATTGAAAGAGCAGGAACTGGAAAAACAGAAGCTGTTGCTTTATTCATGATTAGAGAAGATAATAGCATGACTGGTAATCTAATAAGCAGTTCAAAGATTAAATTTACTAAAAAAGATGATAATTATAGTTTTTCAATATTAGGAGCATGGACTGGAGATGAAAACGATCCATTATATCCAAATGACCAAAGCGCAAATGAACCAGTAGAACCAGTCATACCAGAAATTCCAGAGGTTGGACCTATATATACAGTAGCAGAATTAAAACAAATGAGTATTGAAAAAGAAAATGAAATAAATGATATTGTTTTAAATATCAAAGTTGCAAAAAGCGAAATGAAAAAATTACAAGAAGAAGCTAAAAATACTACTGTTTATAGTAAGATAGATGGAATTGTAAAAACTGCTTTAAATCCAGAAGATGAAACTACAAAAACTAAACCAATTATTGTTGTATCAAGTGGTGGGGGTTATTATGTACAAGGTAGAGTTGGAGAGTTTGATTTGAACAAGGTTAAAGTAGGACAAAAGGTTAATGTTCAATCATACGAAAGTGGTAATTCAAATGAAGGCACAATTGAAAAAATATCAGATATTCCTTTAACAGGAAATTACTATAATGGAATGGGAAATAACAATGTTTCATATTATCCATACACTGTAAAACTTAATGATAGTGTTAATTTTAAAGAAGGAGAATATGCTTCATTAGAATTTATTTTCGAAGAGGAAAAAACAAATTCTTTTTATGTAACATCTGCATTTATTCTTTCAGAAAATGGAAAAAATTATGTGTATATCGCAGGTGAAGGAGACAAATTAGAAAAAAGAGAATTAAACATTGGAAAAAATATGCATGGTATGTTAGAAGTCCGTGGTGGAATTACAATGGATGATAGAATAGCATTCCCTTATGGAAAAAATATTAAGGAAGGAACTCCAGTAGTAGAAGGTTCTCTTGAAGAATTATACAGTGGAATGTAGAATTGAGGTGAATAAAATTGATTGAAAATATAATGCTTGCTTTTCAAGGAATATGGGGACATAAATTACGTTCATTTCTTACAATGTTGGGTATTATTATTGGTATAGCTGCAATTATGACAATTGTTTCAACTATCCAAGGAACAAATGAGCAAATAAAGCAAAATTTAATAGGTTCAGGAACAGATGCAGTAAAAATAGAATTATATCAAGGTGATATGCAATTAGAATTTACATACAATCCAGTTCCTGATGGAATTCCTACAATAACAGATGATGTAAAAAAACAAATACTAGATTTAGAAGAAGTAGCAAATGCTTCAATATATAATTCTAGAAGATATTCTGAAAGTATTTTCTATCAAAATACATCTTATTCAGGAGCACTACTTGGAATTGATAAAGAATATTTTGATGTATATAATTACTATATACAATATGGAAGAAATTTTACAGAAGATGATTATAAGACTTATAAAAAAGTAGCAATACTAGATTCAATAGCTTCAAAGTCTTTATTTGAAAGTGAAATTCCAATTGGAAAAACAATTGAAATAAATAATGAGCCATATATTGTAATTGGTGTAGCAGACAAAAACATAAAATTTAAACCAGTAATCAATAGTATATCAGATTATATGACATATATGGAAGAATCAAATGGAGAAATATTTGTACCAATTTCAAATTGGCCAATATTATACAATTTTGATGAACCAGAAAATATTGTCGTAAAAGCTACAAATACAGATAATATGGCAAAAGCTGGAAAGAAGACATCAGAAATTTTATCTAATAGAATTGTTAATCAAGATGAAAATAATCAAATAAGTTATAAAAATGATGATTTATTAAAACAAGCAAAACAATTGCAAGAGCTAGGTTCTTCAACAAATAACCAATTAATAATGATAGCAAGTATTTCACTTGTTGTTGGTGGTATAGGTGTTATGAACATAATGCTTGTATCTGTAACTGAAAGAACAAAAGAAATTGGTTTAAAAAGAGCAATTGGAGCCAAAAGAAAACGTGTATTATGGCAATTTTTAACAGAAGCAGCAGTACTTACAAGTATAGGAGGAATTCTAGGAGTTATTATAGGAATTATAATAGCAGAAGTACTTTCAAAAATATCAATGATTCCAGTTTCAATTAGCATACCAGCAACAATAATATCTGTTGTATTTTCTATGGTAATAGGTATTATTTTTGGAATAATACCAGCAATGAAGGCATCAAAACTAAATCCGATTGATGCATTAAGAAGTGAATAATCAATTTTAAGACATAAATAAATGGAAAATTTTCCCAATTTTATTTATGTCTTTAATTTGTAATTATTTCAATAAATTTTTCTGTTGCAAAGCTTGTAATCATGTTTTTGGGTAAAACAATTCCTAAACCTCTTACAGGTATTTTTTCTTTTATTGGAATTTCAAAAAGCTGATTATTATTTAATTCATCTTTTGCAAATTCTTTTGTAATATAAGCAATTCCAAGTCCCATTTTTGCAAATTCTTTTACTAATCCATAACTAACTATATCAAATTTTGGATGAAAGTTTACATTATGAGTTATCATTAAAGTATTTAAAAAAGTTCTTGTATTAGAAGGTTCTTTTTGAGTAACAATTGGAAAGTTTGAAACAAGTTCTTTAAGTGATATTGGTTTTTTTATTCGATCTTTATATTCTAAATTTCCAGCAAACCCATCATGTAATTTACTGCAAGGTGTAATTTCTAAATCTTCATCTTCGCTCATAGGAAGATTTACAATTAACACATCAAGACTTCCTTTTTTTAAATCTGATATTAAATTGTGTGTTAATCCATTTGTAATAGAAATATCAATGTTTGGAAACTCTTTATGGAATTTGGCAATGTATTCAACTAAAAAATACTTTGTTACTGTACTACTAGCTCCAATTTTTATAGTACCAGTTTCCAAATTTTTTAATGAAGTAAGTTTATGTTCTCCGTTTGTAAAACTTTCAACTCCATTTTTAATAAACTTATAAAATATCTTTCCATTTTCAGTTAAAGTAACACCTTTAGGACTCCTATTAAACAATGTAATTCCAAGTTCATTTTCTAATTTTTGTAAAGACTTAGTAACAGCTGGCTGGGAGATGTATAAGAAATTAGCAGCTTTTGTGATACTTCCATAAAGTGCTACTGTATAAAATATTTTATAAGATTCGTAATTAATATCCATATCATAACCTCACATTATAATAACTATAAATAATATATATTTGAATTATAACATGAAAGGTTATATAATGCAATCATCAAAGAGAAAGGAGTATATGAATAATGCGGATGAATGATTATTTGTCGGTATGCATGTTTCAACTCAAAGTTAATTTAGACTGTAATAGTCAAGATGAATATTTGATTGAGACAGAAGAAACTTTGATGCAAATGGAATCTGCTTTTCGTATTATAGAAAAGTTCAAACCAGACATATCTTTATTTCCAGAAATGACTTATCTGGAAAGATATGATAAAAAGTATCAAGAATTATCGATATCAAGAATTATTGTAGCAGGAAGTTATTACAAAAATGGTATTAACACGACAGTTGTTTTTGCAAATGGGGAAAAACGTGAACTTGCCAAAGACTATGCATCAGGTGCAGAACCTATGGCAAGGAAAATTACCTTCATTTCTCCAAAAGAATTTTTAAAGTCCAAGCTGAAAAGTCATGAATTTTGGGTGAAAGGAAAAAAGATTTATATTCTCAATTGTATGGAATATTATCATACAGCTTATTATATGGCACGAGATGAAAAAATTAAAAATAAGCTGTTTGGAATTTTTACAATTTGCTCAAAT
>CAOTKV010000026.1 GCA_948530865.1 uncultured Clostridia bacterium | reverse complement strand
GTTGATATAATTGAATTTAATGCTACATTATTTCCTTGCAAAATTGCTATACTAGAATTATTAATATTAATTTGATTAGCTAAAACTGATTTTACTCCTTCATCTCCAATTGTATCAATTGTTGCTTGTAAGTTTGCATTTGTTCCATTTAATTCATCAATTTTAGCTTGATTTGTATTAATTAATCCTTGAATTTCTGCAATCTTTCCTGAGTTATCTGTACCTGAAATACCACTTACTCCAGCTATTACATTATCAATTCCTGCACTTAATTGATTTTCGCCTGCTTGCATATTTGCAATTCCATTTTGTACATCTCCCAATTTCGCACTAATAGTATTTAAGTTTTGTGATACAGCATTTGCTCCATCACTTACATTTTGTGCCCCACTTGATAATTTTGAACTATTCTCATTTAATGAATTTATTCCATTATTTATTTGATCATAATTTGCATTTATTGTATTTACACCTGTTGATACCTGATTCATTGCAGAATTAAATTCTTTGGATTTATTAACATATTCTGTTGTTCCATTTTTTAATGCATTTGCACCTTTACTTAATTCATTTGCTCCACCTTTCAATGTATTTACTCCATTGTTTAATTCGTTTGTTCCATTATTTAAACTATTTGCGCCATCACTTAATGTTATAATTCCATCTTGTAATTTTATACTTCCTTCTTCAATTTGAAAACTTGCATCTTTTAATTTTTCTATTTGATCATAAATTTCATCTAATTTATCTGAAATTTTATCAAAACTGCCTTCTTCTAAAACTTTAGGTGTACAAAAACTCATTATATTCCCAATTTCAAAATTTGTACTTTCCATAGTAATTTCAATTTTACTTGGTATTTCTATATCATCTGTTGAAATATTTAAATTTTCTTGCATTCCTGGAAGAGCAATACCAACTACTATTGTTTTACTTCCATCATTTATAACTTTCCCTTTTGATATTTCAATATTTTTATTACTATCATTATTAATAATCGCCCCTGAAACAACTAAAAACGGTGTATAAATGGTTTCATTTTTACCATCTACAACTACTTCATTTGAAGATTTATTTTTATACTCTAAAATTATTTTTACTTTACCACTTTTGCCTGCAAGTTCTTCTGCTGATATTTCTTTTCCATCTAATTTATATATTACTTTAGTTTCAATTGGTAATTCTTTATTTGATTCTTCTTGATAAATATCTGTTCCTTCATTATTCTCAGTTATCTCACTAATTATTGTTTTATAGTTTTTTCCTGATGAATCTAATTTAGAATAAATACTTTCCTCATTTGTGAAAGCAAAAACTGGCATTGTATATATTAAAATTGAACACATCATTACTCCTGAAATACATTTTTTTATAATCTTATTCATACTTACCTCCTAAAATTTAACTTCTTTCATTCCTATTGTTGTTTTGCAAATTAATTTATCAAACAATAATAAAAATGCTGGTAATATTAAAGTTACTGAAATCATACTTATTATTGCTCCTCTTGACATTAATGTACATAAAGAACCTATCATTTCTATTTTTGAATATGCTCCAACTCCAAATGTCGCACCAAAGAAGCATAATCCGCTACTTGCAATAGAGGATATCGAAGTTCCTAAACTTAAATCAATTGCTTCTGTTTTATTCATTCCATCTTTTCTATTCGTTATATATTTAGTTGTTATTAATATTGCATAATCTATTGTAGCTCCAAGTTGAATTGTACCTATTACAATTGATGCTATAAATGGTATTACTGTTTTTGTATAATATGGAATTCCCATATTTATAAATATAGCAAACTCAATTACACATATTAATATAACAGGTAATGAAATTGATTTTAGCACAACAATCATTATTATAAATATAATTGCTATTGAAACTGTATTAACACTTTTGAAGTCATGATCACTTATTTCAACTAAATCTTTCATTAATGGACCTTCACCAGCAAGAATAGCATTTGCATCATATTGTTTTATAATTTTATTTACCTTGTCAACCTGTTCGTTTAGTTCATCTGTTGCCATTTCATAACTTGAATTTATTATAATTAATTGATATCTATCATTTTGCACTTTTTCTAATATTTCGCTTGGTATCATTTCTCTTGGTATTCCAAGTTCTGTAATTTTAGCTAAGCTTAAACTCCATTCTATTCCATCTAGATTTTCAATTTTTTCAAGCATTTCATTAACTTGGCTATCTGGAACATTTTTATCTAATAATAAAATCTCTGTTGAAACCATATTAAATTTATCTTTTAATTCTTCATTTGCACTTATACTTTTAAGTGTATTTGGCAAACTTTTATCTAGGTTATAATATACATCTGTATTTTTATATCCAAAATATACTATTGGCAAAATTATAATAAATGCTAGAATTGTAAGTTTGTAATGTTTTATTGAAAAATTTTTAATTCTAGTAAACCTAAGCATAATTTCTTTGTGTTTTGTTTTTTCAATTAGTGAATTGCAATCTAATATCATCGCAGGCAATGTTGTTATTACACAAATAACACCAAATAAAACTCCTTTTGCCATAACAATTCCTATATCTTTTCCAAGTGTAAGATTCATACTACATAAAGCTAAAAATCCTGCAATTGTTGTAAGAGAACTTCCAACAACTGAAACTAAAGTCTTAGATATTGCTTTAGCCATTGCATCATTATTATTAGTATTATTTTCTTTCTCTTGCATATAGCTATGATACAAGAAAATTGCAAAATCCATTGTTACTCCAAGTTGTAATACGCTACTTATCGCTTTAGTTATATATGATATCTCCCCTAAGAATACATTAGTTCCCATATTATAAAGAATTGCAATACCTATATTAAGAAGTAGCAAAATTGGTGCTATATATGAATCTAACGCAATTTGTAATATTATTAAACATAATACAACTGCTATCAAAACATAAATCACTATTTCTGAATTCGATAAATCTCTTGTATCTAATACAACTGCACTCATTCCGCCTATTTTACATCTTGTATCTGTTATATCCCTTAACTTTTCTATTGTTTCTATTGTTGTATCATCTGAAATACCTTCTTTAAATGTTGCAAGCATTATAGTTGAGCCTTCTTTATAGAACTTATCTTGAATTTCATCAGGTAACATTTCTACTGGTATACTAGAGCCTAAAACATCTGCTGTGCTTATTACCATTGCAACATTATCTATTTTTTTAATTTCATCTTCTAATTTTAGAATTTCTTTTGTAGGCATATTATCTAAAACTATAGTTGAAAAAGCTCCCATATTAAACTCATCAGATAATATATTTTCTCCTTGGATTGTTTCTATATTATCTGGTAAATATACTAAAATATCATAATTAATTCTAGTAGCTTTTATTCCAATAATGGCGGGAATAAGCAATATTAAAGATAATATTAAAATTATTTTTCTATGTTTGCATATAAATTCACCGAATTTATCCATACAAAAACCTCCTTGTGTTTTTTGACTATTGGTCACTTTAAATATTATAGTACGGTACTGACCAATAGTCAATAGTTTTTTACAAAAATATTGACTAATAGTCATTTTTATGTAATAATAAAACTATAATAAATTTTAAGGGGATTATAATAGTGAGAATAAAAAAAGATGAACTAAAAGAAGAAAATAAAGAAACAAGATTACTAAATACAGCATTTAAACTATTCACTGAAAAAGGTATAAAAGATACTTCTATTCAAGAAATTGTTGATAATGCTGATGTTGGTAAAGGTACTTTTTACTTATATTTTAAAGATAAATATGAAATAAGAGATATTCTAATAGCAAAAAAATCTCATAAATTATTTAATGATGCCTTATCTGCTTTAAGAGAAACAGATATTACTATCCTATCAGAACAAGTAGTTTTTATAGTTAATCATGTTATTGATGAATTAAAAAGAAATCAATTACTATTAAAATTTATATCAAAAAATCTTTCATGGGGAATCTACAGTAAAACAGTTAATAAAATATATGAAAATTCTGAATATGAAGAAGGTGGTATTTATCAATTATTTTTAAAAGGAGTTCAAGAAAACAATATTAAATTAAAAAACCCTGATGTTACTTTATTTATGATTATAGAGCTTGTTAGTTCAACTTCTTTTAATTCAATATTATATAGTGAACCTCTTCCAATTGATGAATATAAACCTTACTTATTTGAAATTATAGAGAAATTAATAAATAATTAAAAAAAACACAAGAATATTCTTGTGTTTCTTTATATTATTTTTATGTATTTGCTAATTCATAAATAATTTTAAATGCTTCAAAATTTTCTAGTTCTTTACGTTTTAAACAAACTAGGTATTTTTTCAATTCTTTTTTAGACTTGCAAGCAGCTATAATTGCTGGATTTAATTTTCTTTTTAATGATATCCTAAGTGCTTTAATAAATGAAAAAATAGCACATTTATTTTCACGATTTCTCATAAGATTATATGCTTCTTCAAATCTTGCCTTATATTGATGTTTAAATAAAGCACTATAATTAATAGTAAATTCTTTTTTCACGACATCTGATGATGATACATATGAACCTGGATAATATCTCATATAATCATCAATTTCGTCAACTGTATATGGCAAAAATATTTTATTCTTTCTTTTTGAAATAATTAAATTTTTATTATTCTTTTTTCCTTTCATAATTATTTCTATCATTGATTCTAAATAATTTTTGTTGCTATCAAACATTACATCATAATTTGTTTGAATTTCTTTTCTTTCTTCAATAATTCCATCTACAATAGCTTCTACTATTTTA
Source organism: uncultured Clostridia bacterium (assembly GCA_948530865.1). GTDB lineage: Bacteria > Bacillota > Clostridia > TANB77 > CAG-508 > Scatovivens. The sequence goes on along the minus strand of CAOTKV010000026.1, from coordinate 22,401 downwards.
TCTAAATTAATAGTATAATCAGTTACTTCATTAATGTCTTCAATACTATCTTTTTCTTCTGCCTTAGCTTCTTCTTTCTTCTTTTTATAAGAATATCTTTTATATAAATAATTTTTTATTGATATTCCATATAATTCATATTCAGAATTGTTCTCTTCTCCCCTTTTTATTACACTCCATATTTTAATTGGAGAATCGCATAATTTGTTAGATTCTATATTTTTTAATACTAATACTTTTATATCTTCTGCATTCTCACTAGTAGAAGTATCTCTCATTAAAAATATTTTGTTATTATAATTACTATCTTTTTTACTTTTCTTTATAATTCCTGTTTCTAAAATTCCTTTTAGGTCTTTCTTATTAACCAAATATAAAAAATCTAAATTAATATTAGCTCCAGATATCATATATTTACCTCCTTACTTTAGAACAATTATTAATAGCAACATACCTATATATTATACACCATTTTACATAATTTGTAAAGTTATGTAAAATTTGGATAAATATATATCAAAAATAAGCACAAAAAAGCACAGCATTTGCTGTGCCTATTTGTTTTTAGCCTATACGCTCGCCGCCTTAGCTCCCGAAATCTCAACGTCAATTGGCAAATCAACATATGCTACCCAATTTTTCTGGCGTCCATAAGAAATGATTGAGAAAATCGTTTCATCACGAATTGTTTTCTCTTCTCTGGACACACGTTCACGCTCAGCAGAATATGTGTTATCTCCACGCCACCGATCAAGCACCAGAGTATAGGTCTTTGCTTCGTTCAAAGTAGCTGCCATACTGAGAAGCTGTTGCTCAATCATTCTCTTATCGAGCTTGTCAATGGGTGCATAGTTTATCAGGTCGATAATTTCCTTCACCTGCGGATGAACCTCTGAGAGATTCTCCAACGTTGCATATAAATCTACATGTTCCTTTTTTGCAGGTCTACAAGTTAAAATAATCATATATTGTCCTCCTCAAATGAAATCTTTTACTTTGTTACCATGGAACTTTATATTATTGGATATACCAATTGAATGCATTATATCATGCTTTACATAATTTTTCAACATTTTTTTATATTTAACTTCAATTTATTATACAGGAAAGGCGCGACAGTCAGTCGCGCCTCCTATTCTCTTAAACTGCCACTGCAATCGGCAAATCAATGTACACATGCGTGCCTCCTTCATTTGCCGTTATGGTGAAGATGGTTTCGTCTGTGATCAGTTCTCCCTCCTCAACAATTCTTGCCCGATGAGCAGAGTATGTATTGCCACCGCGCCAAAGTCCAGGAAAAATTTTATACTGGCTGGAACGCAGAGCAGATACCATGCACATGAGCTGATTATTGATCATTTCCTTGTCGTTCTGGTCGATTGACTCAGATGCCTGAACCTGATCTAAAATCGCCTTAACCTTCGGATACTTCTCACCAAACTTCTTCATCATCATTGCTTTCTCCATGTTGTTTTCCTCCTTGAATTGATAAAATTGGTTAATAACTCCGTATATTTTTATTATACTACAATTAACATAAAAAATCAAATTATATAAAATTAGCAATACTATAGAATAAGACAATCTCCTATAAAATACAAAAGCACAGCAAATGCTGTGCTTCCCAATATAAATCTCAATTAATTTATTTACTTGCTTTTTCCAATTTATAAATTCCAAATGCAATAATTAAACCTATTGTAGCAGTTATTAATTGTGTTGTTGTCATAGCAGTTTGTAAAGTTGTTACTAATTTTGCTGGGAATATATTAAATGCTCTTAATAACATAAATCCACCTGTAATTACTAAAACTTTTACTACTATTCCAGCGATTCCTGCTAAGAAATAATGTTTTTCTTTTGATAACATTATTAATTTATAAGCATATACTAATGCAAAATTTCCAACCCATATAGCTGGTATCATATATACCATATACACTGATGCACTTTTAAACACATATCCACTAAGTATTGTAGAAATACTTGGCATTGTTACAACACCTAATATTTTTTTCCAACCTTTAAGATTAATAGCAGACATTATCAACGCTGTATTTACAATTGATCCTACTATTAATTGAGAATTTTTAGTTATAATACTTTGTGCTCCAAAAATATTTTTAATTAGTTGTCCTAAAAAAGTTGGTACTAATAATGCTAACAAGAAAATTGCAATAGTCTGAATTAAATCTGCATTTTTTGAAAAATCTTTAACTCTTTTGTTAATTATACTTTCCATTTTATAACCTTATATGATAAATCCATCATATCCTTTCTTTTATCTTTTCAAAATAATTATAGCATAACCTCCAAAAATAACACATATTTTTCATAAAAATTTATAAAGTAATTTTTGGAAATGAAATTTATAGTAAAATATAAATCCACAAATTTTTCATAATCTGTGGATTTGTATTATTATTTATTTAATTCTTCTAAGAACATTTTATTAAGCATTTGTGGATTTGCTTTTCCTCTTGTTTCTTTCATAGCTTGACCTACTAAAAATCCTAATGCTTTATCTTTACCAGCTTTATAATCAGCAATTGATTGTGGATTGTTTTCTAATACTTTCATTACAACTTCTTTTATTGCTCCTTCATCAGAAATTTGTACCCAACCTTTTTCTTCAATTATTTTGCTTGGCATTTTTACTTCATTAAATAATTCTTCTAAAACTTTTTTAGCTATTGCAGAACTAATTGTTCCTTTATCTATTAAAGTTACAAGTTCTCCAAGTTCATTTCCGCCAAATTTTAAATCTTCTGGTTCTTCTTCTCTCTCATTTAAAATTCTTGCAATATCAGACATTATTAAATTTCCAACTGTTTTTGGATTTTTGCAAACTTCTATTGCTGCTTCAAATAAATTAGAATAGTATTTTGATGATGTTACAAAATTAGCAGCTTTTTCTGTTAACTCATATTCTTCAATATATCTTTTTCTTCTACTTTCTGGTAATTCTGGTAATTCTTTTCTTATATTTTCAATATATTCATCTGATAGTTTTATTGAAACTAAATCTGGTTCTGGGAAATATCTATAATCTTGAGCATCTTCTTTATCTCTCATTGGGAATGTTCTTCCAGATACATCATCCCATCTTAAAGTTTCTTGAGTAATTGTGTTTCCTGCTTCAATTTCTTCTATTTGTCTTTCAGATTCATATTCAATAGCTCTTACAATACTTCTAAAAGAGTTCATATTTTTCATTTCTGTTCTAGTACCAAATTCTGTACTTCCTTTTTTTCTAACTGATACATTAACATCTGCTCTTAAAGACCCTTCTTGCATTTTACAATCTGAAACTTCTATATATTCAAAAATTGATTTTAATTTTCTCATATAAGCTTCTACTTCCTGTGCGCTTCTCATATCTGGTCTAGATACAACCTCTATTAAAGGAACTCCTGCTCTGTTTAAATCTACAAAACTTCCTCTACCATATTCATCATGATTTAATTTTCCAGCATCTTCTTCTATATGAATTCTTTCAATTCTAATTTGTTTTTCGCCATCTTCTGTTTCAATATTTACATATCCTTCATAACATAGTGGTTTATCAAATTGAGAAATTTGATATGATTTTGGAAGATCTGGGTAAAAATAATTTTTTCTATCATTTTTACTATTTTTCTCAATACTACAATTTGTTGCTAAGCCAGCCTTTACTGCATATTCAACAACTTTTTCATTAAGTACTGGAAGAGTTCCTGGCATTGCCATACAAATTGGACAACAATGTGTATTTGGTTCACCCCCAAATTCTGTTGAACATGAACAGAATATTTTGGTTTTTGTAGAAAGTTCGCAGTGAACTTCTAGTCCTATTACAATTTCATAATCTTCTCTTGCCATTAGTTATTACCTCCTTTAAAGCTTGGTTTATTTTCTCTAAAGTTTGTATTTTGTTCATAAGTATAAGCTGCTCTAAAGATTGTTTCTTCATTAAAAGGTTTTGCAATTAATTGGAACCCAATTGGCATACCATTACTATCTAACGAACATGGAATGCTCATTCCTGGTAATCCACCAATATTTACTGGAACTGTACAAATATCTGATAAATACATTTCTAATGGATTATTTGATTTTTCACCAATTTTAAAAGCTGTTGTTGGTGATGTTGGTGTTAATAATAAATCATATTTACTAAATAATTTATCATATTCATCTCTTATAGCTGTTCTAACTTTTTGAGCTTTTTTATAATAAGCATCATAGTAGCCTGATGATAAAACATAAGTACCTAATATAATTCTTCTTTTTACTTCTGGTCCAAATCCTTCACTTCTTGAATTTTTATAAATATCTTTTAAATTTTCAAAGTTTTCAGATCTATAACCATATCTAATTCCATCAAATCTACCTAAATTTGAACTTGCTTCAGCACAAGCAATTATATAATAAACTGCTGTTGCATATTTACCAATATCTAAAGAACAATCTTCAACAATTGCTCCCATTTCTTCATATTTTTTGGCTACATCTAATATTGCTTGTTTTACTTCTTCATTTATACCTTCACCTAAATATTCTTTTGGAAGACCAATTCTCATTCCTTTAACATCATTTACTAAACTTAAAGTATAATCTTTTTTATCTATATTCATTGATGTTGAATCTTTTTCATCATGACCTGCAATTAAGTTTAAAAGCATAGCAGAATCTGTAACATCTTTTGTTAAAGGACCTATCTGATCAAGTGAAGATGCAAATGCAACTAATCCAAATCTTGACACTAAACCATAAGTAGGTTTTAATCCAACTACACCGCAAAGTGATGCTGGCTGACGAATACTTCCTCCAGTATCACTACCAAGTGTCCAAGGAGCAATTTCAGCTGCTACTGCTGCTGCGCTACCTCCTGATGAACCTCCTGGTACTCTTTCTAAATCCCATGGATTATATGTGTTAAAAAATGCTGAATGTTCTGTTGAACCTCCCATAGCAAACTCATCCATATTTAATTTTCCAAGATAAACTAAATCTTGCTCATTTAATTTTTCTATAACAGTTGCATTATATGGTGCAACAAAATTCTCTAACATTTTTGAACTACAAGTTGTTTTAGTTCCTGTTATACACATATTATCTTTTATTCCTATTGGAATACCTGCAAATTTAGAAACAGCCTTTCCCGATTTTCTATCTTCATCAATTTTTTTTGCTTTTGCTATCGCATCATCTTCTAAAATAGTAACATATGCTTTTACTTTAGAATCTATTTCTTTTATTCTATCAAAGTAACTTCTAGTTATTTCTTCAGATGTTACTTCACCTTTTTCAAGCTTTTCTACAAGTTCATGTACTGTATATTCATAAAGCTCCATTAAATTTCCCCCTTTAATTTCATATATAAATGTGGCCAAGAGTACACTCTCTTTATTTTCTCATCTTCTAATCCACGATTTACTCTTGTATCCATTAAAAATGTTTTTATACTACTTTCTGCAATCATTTGACAATTCTTAAAACTATCATCTATAAAAACTTCTACATTTTCTTGCTTAGCTGCAATAAGCTTATTTTCTGCATTAATTATTAATTTGTCACAAGGAATATTATTTTTTATAACCCACTCTTGAGTTGATTTTCTAACATCAAAATTATCAGTTTCCCATCTAGCTGTTATTAAAACAATTTTATTATCTTCATCTTGAAGCTTTTTCAAATATTCAACAGCTAATGTTTTAGGTTTTACATTTTTTATAATTTTTTCATAATACTCATTTAAAAATTCTAAATCTTCACCATCTTGCCAATTGTGTAAATATTTTGTATAAAAATGATCTGGACAGTTTCCACTTTCATTTATAATTGGCTCTCTTTTTAAAACATCTATTGTATATTTTTGAGCATAATTCATCATTACTTCATAAGTATCTGTTATTGTATCATCAATATCTATTCCTATTATCATTTATATTCCTTTCAGACTTGACAAATCTAATTTATTACTTTTGGTATTCTAAACATTCCTTCATCTTGACTTGGAGCATTTTGTAATAAAAGCTCTCTATTTTCAAAGTTTATCACTTCATCTTTTCTAAAAATATTACTTTTCTCATTTGCTGCAACTGTTTCATTCATTCCTTCTGTATTGACATTATTAATCATATTTGCAAATTCTAATATTTCTTGCATATCGCCAGTATATTTTTCAATCTCTTCTTCTGACAAATTTAAAGATGCAAGTTTTGCAATATGGATTATTTCTTCTTTACTAATAGCCATATAACTTCATCTCCCTTCACATAATGCATTATTATATAATGAAATTAAGAAAAACACAACAAAAAAATCGCTAAGATAGCGATTTTTTTATATTTTTTAATATTTTAATATATATCATCTCTAGTCATTTGTTTTCCATAGCAATCTAAAAATTGTCCAAATGCAATAACTACAAAATCATTTGCAACAAATGCAAGCATTGTTACTAAACACATTAATCCTATTGGAACATTTACAGCTAATAATAGTATTGAAACTATAGTTCCATACATCATTAAAAATCCTGATCCTAGTTTTCCTGCATATAAACGATGAACTCCAAAAAAACCTAAAAACCAACATAGCATCATTGCTGTAAATCTGTTTTTTGTACTTGTATCTCTAACATCCTCTAATTTTTCTACTTTTTCTTTTCCCATTTGTATCTCTCCCCTATAAATCTAATATAGTACTTTATTTTTATATTAAATATACATAATTGTCAATTAATGTTATGAAAATGATAAAAAGAAGTTATGTTTGTTACATAACTTCCTCTATTCTATTTTAACATTCCCATAATTCCATTAATTGCTGCATTAGCTACTGCTCCACCGCCATTATCTGGTGCTTTTGATCCATGAGTTTGTGTCATTGCTTGACCATTTATTGGTGCTAATAGAACTCTTCCTGTACCCCTATAAACATTTACAAGACCTTCTCCTGATATTCCAGATCCAATTAATGTTTTTGATGATTTCTCTACTGTGAAATCTAATGTCCCAGACCATGCAACAGCAAAATTACCATCAACCTTTAAAACATCATTTTCTAATGTAATTTCTACTAATTCGTCTCTTGGAACTAAACTTTCTAATGCTGTAACTCCTGTACCCTCAAGTTTCAAATTAAATAATCCTTCTCCTCCAAATACAGCTGATGATAAATTTGAACGAGCAACTACAGATTGGTTAACATTTGAAGAACATGCTAAAAACATTCCATCATCAAGAACCATTCCACCTTCCCATTCAGACAAATCTTCTAACAATATATATCTATATGTAGGTTCTAAAACAAGAATTCCTTTTCCTCTATAAACAGGTTTAACTGCTGATTCTTTTGTTACTGCACCTTTTAGGGCTTTTCCGATAAAATCACCTGCACCTTTTATCCCTGTTTCCATTTCTACTTTTCCAACAGACCATTGCATTGCACCAGCACTAATTGTATATTCATCATTATCAAGTTCTATTAAAACTTGTCTTTTTCTTACATTCATTTTACTTGCAAAATATGAAGTTGTAGCAGACATTGGAGTAACACTTAAATCATTTTGATATTCTAATACTCTCATTCCTTCTTTTTTGGCTATTATCTTTATATTTTCATTATTTAAAAAGTTCTTAAATTTAAACATATAATCCCCCTTAATTTTTCTATAATAAAATTATATTGATAATAAATTTTATTGTCAATATTAAGATTATTTTGACGAAAAAAGGAACGTATCTAAATACGTTCCTTTTTATTAATATAAATATTGTTGTGGATTTACTGGTGTACCATTAATTCTAATTTCCAAATGTAAATGTGGACCAGTTGAATTTCCTGTTGAACCAACAGCTCCAATTGTTGTACCAGCATCTACTGTTTGACCTTGTGATACATATAAAGCACTACAATGTGCATAATATGATTGAACACCATTTCCATGATCTATGATAATTAAATTACCATAGCTTCCTTTATATGCTGAATAAGTTACTGTACCAGCTGAAATAGGTCTTATTCCTGTTCCAGATGGTGTTGATATATCAAGTCCTGTATGAATTGATGATCTTGAAGAACTTCTAGAACCAAATCTAGAAGAAATTGATCCAGTTACAGGTATTGACAGCTGCATTCCATTTAAGTTTCCAGTAGGGGCTGATGTGGCAGTTGTCGCATAGCTTCTAGCTCTTGAAGCAACAAAAGCTTTTTTGGCAGCTGCTTCTTTTGCAATTCTTTCTTCTTCAGCCTTTTTAGTTTCATATTCAGTAACTTTAGCTACTTTATATTGATTTAATACATTTGTTGCCTCTTCTTTTGATGAAGCAACATTAGTATCAGTTGTATATATTTCAACTATACCTAGTTTTAAATCTACTTCTTGTTTTAAATCCGCTTTTATTTCATTTATTATGCTTTCTGCTTCTTCTTGTGTATTTACAACAGCTTTTTGTTCTCCATTTGATGTAACAGCAAAAGCTCTATAAGTTGTTACTGTCATATTCTGTACTGCAAGCATAACTTTCTTCTCTTCTGTTTCTTTATCCCTATTTATAAGTTTTAATTCATACTCTGGTAATTCACTTATCTCTCTAAATGCAATATTCCCAGTAGTATCATTTATATATTTTTCTATTTTTGCTTTTATTATTTCTTTATTTGTTATAAATCCAATTGTATCCCCTGCTAAAGTAACTTTATATACAGGTTTATATTTTGCACATGCTACGATAGTAATCATAGCCGAACCAATTGTGACAATTTTTAGGGTCTTGAAAACTTCTTTTGTACAATATTTAACCCAACTTTTTAAAATAAAATTCACTCTCCTTTTATGCTTTTTTAAAATTCGCCACTAAGCAATATTTTACCATAAATCAGAACCGCTTTCAAGGAAAACTTTTTCTGATAATATATTCTTATCACCATTGAGCCAAGATTTTGCTTTTATATAGAATATAGTTTTACACTTTACTCTTCGTTGCTATTTTTTTCTCTTTTTTTCTCCATTTTACTACGTGTTTGATTATTGTCTTTTTGGCACAAGTGGTTTTTCGACACTTTTTTCATATATTTTTCGATATTATTTTGAGTCAATTTCCCAAAAAAACACATTATTAATATTTCCCTTTTTTTATATTTTATTAAAATTTGAATAAAAAAATGCATAAAAAAAGAATCAATATTGATTCTTTTTTTATTTTAATTTCATTGATAACAATTTACTAATACCTTTTTCCTCCATTGTAATTCCATAAACAGTATCAGCAGCTTCCATTGTTCCTTTTCTATGTGTTATTACTAAAAATTGAGAATCTTTAGAAAACTTTCTTAAATATTCTGCAAATCTTGAAACATTTACATCATCTAATGCTGCTTCAATTTCATCTAAAACGCAAAATGGAGCTGGATTCATTCTTAAAATTGCAAATAGTAATGCAATTGCTGTAAATGCTCTTTCACCACCAGACAACAAAGTCATATTTTGCAATTTCTTTCCTGGTGGTTGTACTGTAATATCAATTCCACATTCCAAAATATTTTCTTTATCTGTAAGAGTTAATTCTGCTTTTCCTCCTCCAAACAATTCTTTAAAAACTTCACCAAAATTCTTATTTATCACTTTAAATTGTTCAGAAAATTGAACTTTCATCATATCTGTCATTTCAGCTATAACTTTTTTTAGCTTATTGCTAGATTCTTCTAAATCTAATCTTTGTTCACACATGAAGTCATATCTTTCTTTTGTCTCTTTATATTCATTTATTGAATCTATATTTATACTTCCTAACTCTTTAATATCTTTTCTTATTTCATTAACTTGTCTTTGAACAGTTGATGGATTTGTTATTTTTTCAATTTCATCAACATTATTTGGAGTTAATTCATATTCTTCCCACATTTTGTCAATAACTTGATTTAATTCAAGCTCAATTTTTGATTTTTTCAAATCGAGCTTAGAAATATGATTTTTAATATCTTCTAATTTTGATGATTGCTCTTCAATCGTTTTTTCTATTTTATTTAATTTTTCAGATTTGACTAATCTATCTTGTTTTAATTTCTCTACTTTATCTGTACTTCCCAATATTTCTTTTTCTAAATCTATAATTTTTTTCTTAACCTCTTCTGTTTTTATTTCTATTTCAGAATTATCAGTCAATATCTTCTCTCTTAAAGATTTTTTATTATTTATATTTGCAGAGTTATTTTCAATATCTAAATTTATTCTATCCATCATTTCATTAATTGATGTTTCACTTTCATCAAACGATGAAACAGAAATCTTTAAATTTGTAATATCAAAATTCAAATCATCAATATATTTTTGATTATCTTTATTTAAGTTTGTAAATTCCTCAATTATTTCATTTAACTTAGAATTTTGATTATCCATTTCCATAATTTTTTTACTAATGTCTTCTTGTCTATCTAAGTTTTCTTGTTTTTCTTGTTTGATATTTTCTAAATCTTCTCTTGACTTAGAAAGCTTTACTTCTAATTTAGTAATTTCTAAATCTAATGTATCTATTTTTTGTTTTTCAGTAGCATATATAATTTCTAATTCTTGAGAATCTTTCTGTTTTTGTTCAAATCCGCCTAAAATTGCAGATATGCTTTCTTCATATGTATTTAATTCTAATTGAACTTTTTCAATCTTCTTTTTCATTTGTGAAAGTTCATCTTCAAGTTCTTTAATTTCTTTTCCTCTACCTAAAATGCTTACAGTTTTATTGGCAACTGAGCCACCACTAATTGCACCAGAAGGATTTATAACATCACCTTTTAATGTAACAATTTTAAATTTATATGAATTTTGTTTTGCTAGTTTTACTGCATTGTCAATATTATCTACAATTACAGTTCTTCCTAATAAATTTAATATAATTCCTTCATACTTTTTATCAGCTTTTATTAAATCTGATGCAACTCCTATTATTCCAGCAACCCCTCTATTGTCAACTCCTACTATTTTTTGACCTTTTACAGAAGTTATTGGTAAAAATGATGCTCTACCTAAATTATTTTCTCTTAAATAATTTACTAATTTCTTTGCTTCTTCTTCAGAATCTGTAACAATATTTTGTATAGCACCTCCTAATGTCATTTCAATTGCTGTTTCATATTGTTTGTCAACAGAAATAAGATTTGCAAGAACTCCATGTACACCTTTAGATAATCCACTATTTTTTTCAATAGCTTGCATTAATAATTTTACACTTTTAGCATAACCTTCTTTTTCTTTTTCTGTTTCTACCAAAAATTTGTATCTTGATTCTTTTATTCTATATTCTGATTGATATGCATTAATTTTTGTTTCATAATCTTTCTGTTTTTGTGCACTTTGTTCTCTTTCATTTTTCATAGATTCTAATGATTTTTCAAAATCATTTCTTTTTCTCTCTATTTCATAAAAGTTTCTGGATAATTCATCTTTTTGAGTTCTTGAAGAATCAAGCTCAGAAATAGTTTCCTGTATTTCTTGTTTTAATAAATTTTCTCTTTTTGTTAAGTTTTCAAAGTTAGCCTTTTCAGTATTTATTTGTGAAATCTCTTCATATTTATTATCTATATTTTCTTGTACAATTTTCTTTTTATCTTCTATTTCTAATTCTTTATCTGACAATGTTTTTGAATATTTTTCAAGCTCAGATTCTTTCTCTTTCAATTCTAGTTCAAACTTTTCTTTATTATTGAAAAGATTATCTCTTTTTTGTTGTTTTTGATTTTTTTCTTCTTCTAATTCCTTATTACGATTTTCTAATTCTTCAATTTCAACAGCATATCTTTCATAATTTTCTTTATTATTAGCTAATTTTTCAGCTAAAATTGCAATCTCACTATTATACTGTTCTTTCCTTTTATTTCCTTCAAATCCTAGATTTTGTGTTTGCTCAATTTCTTCAATTAATGATTCTACTAATAATCTTAAATCTTCTTTCTCACTTTGAATATTATTCAAAGATTCCTCTTCTTTAACTTTTTGAGTTTCAAAAATATCAATATTTTCAAAAGTTTCTTCTATTTGCTTTTTATAATTCTCTATATTATATAAAAACAATCCGACTTCTATATTTTTTAAATTCTCTCTTAAATCTAAGAATTTTTTTGCTTTTTCAGATTGATGTTTCAATGGATCGATATTATTTTCAATTTCTGTAATAATATCATTTATTCTTAATAAATTAAGTTTTACTTGTTCTAATTTCTTCTCAGATTCTACTTTTCTACTTCTATATTTTACAATTCCAGCAGCTTCTTCAAAAATACGTCTTCTATCTTCTGATTTATTACTTAAAATCTCATCTATTTTTCCCTGACCAATTATAGAATAACCATCTTTACCAATACCAGTATCCATAAATAATTCTAGAACATCTTTTAATCTACATGGTGTTTTATTAATAAAATAACCTGTTTCACCACTTCTATAAATCCTTCTTGTAACAATTACTTCATTATATTCAATTGGTAACTTTGAATCTGAATTATCTATTACAATAGAAGCTTCAGCATATCCTAAAGATTTTCTATTTTGTGTTCCTGCAAAAATTATATCTTCTGATTTCGCTCCTCTTAAAGACTTCATACTTTGTTCTCCAAGTACCCATCTTATACAATCTGAAATATTACTTTTTCCAGAGCCATTTGGTCCTATTACTGTTGTTATTCCTGGCATAAACTCTAAAACTGTTTTATCTGCAAACGATTTAAAGCCATGCATTTCTAGTCTCTTAAAATACATAATTTTCTTCCTTTTCATAAAAATACATTCATATAATATTATAGTTTTATTTTTTTTTCAAGCATTTTTAATTAAATTTAGGAACACTAGAAAAATTTCATTAAAGATGAAATTTTGACTCTCCATAAATTTCACTTGACCAAAAAAGTATTAAGATATAAAATTATATCAGTATACAAAAGAAGGAGTTTTTTATGAAAGAACAATTTGATTTTTATAATAGTACTTCTATAAAGTCTTATAATTTAGAGGAAACAATTCGCTATCAATTAAAAATGCTTGATGGATTAGATAATTTCACAAGAAAGCATTCAGATAATGTTGCAAATATCTCTTGTAGACTTTGTGAAAATCTTCGTTTATCAGAAGGTTTTACAGTTTATACTACCACATGTGCTTACTTACATGATATTGGTAAATTATTTATTCCACCTTCTGTTCTTCAAAAGCCCTCAAAGCTAACTGATGAAGAGTATGAAATTATGAAAACACATACTTCAATTGGTTATAAAATTTGTATGGATGATTTAAAATTACGTCCATATGCAGCTGGTGCTTTATATCATCATGAAGCTTTAGATGGAACTGGTTATCCAAATGGAATAACAGGTGATAAAATCCCCTATGAAGCACAAATTATAAGAGTTGCTGATGAATTTGAAGCAATTACAGCCAAACGTCAATATAAAACTCACATTGGTATTATTGATGCTTTAAATATTTTAATAGATCATGCTCATCCAACATCTCCAAAATCTTTAAAAGATACAAAAAGAATTTTTAAAACAGGTGGAGTTGGAAAAATAGATAAAAAAGTTTTAAAAGCTTTATTTAAAGTTGTTATTGATGACACTGAATATGAAATATATGCTAGAGGAGATTATTTAAAATTCTTACGAAAAGAAATTGTTAGAGTTTCAGATTCTAGAAAATATTATGATAGAATGATGTATGCTTTAACTCCTGAAAAAAAAGAATATTATAGAGAAGAAGCAAAATACTATTTGAAACCTGGTGAAGATCCTGAAAAAATACCTCAAATGATTACTGAACTTGAAACATCTTATAAAGAAAGAAAAAAACATATTCAAAAATTACATGATGAAGTTCATCAAATAAAAAGATTATCAATATAAAAGGTTAAAAAAAGAATAGAATTTTTAATTCTATTCTTTTTTGATTTATATGTAGAATTTATTATTATTTTTTAATATTGTCTTCCCCAAACTACCATTTTTGTTGCCTTTTTTCCACAAACTGGGCAAGTATCTGCTAAATGTTCTTGTTCAAATGGCATACATCTTGAATGTGCTCCTGTAACTTCTTTTATTTTATCTTCACAAGCTACGTCTTCACACCACATTGTTTTTATAAATCCTTGATTTTCTTCCATTTGTTTAATCATTTCATCTAAAGTATATGCAACTGTTGTTTTTTCTTTTCTTCGTTCTAAACATGTATTAAACATATTTTCTTGAATTTCTTCTAATAACTTTTCTAATCTTTCATTTAATCTAGAAAGTTCTACCGCCTCTTTTTCACCATTATCACGTCTAACTAAAATTGCTTGGTTATTTTCTAAATCTTTTGGTCCGATTTCAATTCTAACTGGTACTCCTCTCATTTCCCAATCATTAAATTTGAAACCAGTTGAACAATTATCTCTATCATCTAATTTCATTCTAAAGTTTTTAGCTAAATCTTTATATATTTCATTAACTTTTTCTAAAACACCTTCTTTATGTTGAGCAATTGGAACTATAACTGCTTGAATTGGAGCAACTTTTGGTGGTAATTTTAATCCTCTATTATCTCCATGTGCCATAATTAAAGCACCAATTAATCTTGTACTAATTCCCCAAGATGTTTGATATGCATATTCTTCTTTTCCTTCTCTATTTTGGAATTTTATTTCAAATGGTTTTGTGAAATTTTGCCCAAAATAATGTGATGTTCCTGATTGTAGTGCTCTTCCATCATGCATCATACATTCTATTGTATAAGTAGCTTCAGCCCCTGCAAATTGTTCCTTTAGTGTTTTTCTTCCTTTTAATACTGGTATTGCTAAAAGATCTTCAGCAACTTCAGCATAAATATCAAGCATCATTAATGTTCTTTCTTCTGCTTCCTTTGCAGTTTCATGAACAGTATGACCTTCTTGCCATAAAAATTCTCTTGAACGTAAAAATGGTCTTGTTTCTTTTTCCCATCTTAATACATTACACCATTGATTTCCAAGTATTGGTAAATCTCTCCAAGAACTTACCCATTTAGAATACATAGTTGACATCATTGTTTCTGAAGTTGGTCTGATGCAAAGTCTTTCTTCAAGTTCTTCTCCTCCTCCCATTGTAACCCAAGCTACTTCTGGTGCGAATCCTTCAACATGATCTTTCTCTTTTTCTAACATACTTTCTGGAATAAGAACTGGCATATAAAGATTTGTTACACCAACTTCTTTAAATTTTTTATCTGCATAATTTTGAATATTCTCCCAAATTGCATAACCATAAGGTCTTATAGCTATACATCCTTTTGTATCTGTATAATCTGCAAGTTCTGCCTTTCTTACAACATCTGTATACCACTTAGCAAAATCATCCTCTATATTTGTGATTTCCTTTACAAATTCTTCTTTTCCCATAATTTAAACCTCCAATTTTTTTATTCTTCATTTTCTTTATTTTCAAAATCCACGCCTTCCCTTTCGGGCATTGGAGCCTCCATTACTTCATCAATTACAATTTGTTCATTTTCATCTAATTTATATCTAGGTAAATCTGGTAGCTCTTCTAAACTAGATATCCCAAACATCTTCATAAATTTATTTGTAACTTTATATGTATTTGGTCTACCTGGTGCATCAAGTTTTCCAGCTTCCTCAATTAACTCATATTCTAATAATTTATATACTGTACCATCAGCATTAACTCCACGAATTGCTTCAATCTCTGCTCTAGTAACATTAGGATTGTATGCAATTATAGCCAAAGTTTCTAATGCAGCACCAGAAATATTTGGCTTTGCTCTATTATCAAATAAAGGGTATATATATTCATAGTATTCTTTTCTTGTACATAATTGATAAGAATCTTCTACTTTTATTATTTCAATACCACTATTTCTAGCATCATATTCTGATTTTAGATTAACAATAATTTTATCAATATCTTCTGCACCTAGTTCTAAAACATTCATAAGTTCTTTTACACTTACTTCTCTTCCAGCAGCAAAAAGCATAGATTCAATTATTGCTTGTTCTTGGCTAAGTTTCATACTTTCCTCCTATATTTTTTATACTTATATATTATTACACGAAATCACATTATTGTCAAGTCGAAAAAGCCTGCAATCATTGAATTATAAGCACGTTTGCGATTTATTTTTTTCTGATAATCTAATAATTGACGATAAATTATGACTATGATATAATTATATTGTATTTATTATTAATTTTGAGGTGATAAAATGTTTAAAAAATCAAGTAAACGTAAAAAAGAAGAAATTGATAACGAAGAAGAAATTGAAGTCGTAATTGGTGATGATTCTGTTTTAAATATATCAGAAGTTAATGATTGTATGAATCAATTAAGACCAAAAGATTCTGTTAATAATAGAAAAAAATTTATTATACCTTCTGTAAAAAAGAAAAAAAATAAGAAAAAAGATGAAGATAATAAATCTGAAGAATAAAAAATAAGTCTAGAAAATCTAGACTTATTTTTTTAACACTTTATTTATATTTTTTGTTCTTAAATTTGTTCCATAAAAATCTTTCTTATTACAACCTGCTCTTCCTCCACCTGCACAAGCACATGCGCATGCACAACTACTTACACATGATGAACGAGGTGGTGGTCTATGATAATGATGATGATGATATCCTCCATAGTAACCTCTTCCATATCCACCGTATCCATAACCACTATGTCTAGTATATCCACCTCCCATAAATGGTGATAATATACATGCCAAAATCATTATAATCACCAAAAGAGTCATTACACCATTCATAGTGCTTCCAATACCTGCTGTTGAACCAGTTCCATAACTTGCATATGTACTTTGATGACTTTCATTTAAATTAGTAAATGCAGTTTTATAATATTTTACTTGTGTTTTTAATTTAGCACCTTTAGCCAATTTACTAGACCATACCAAATAATTATCTGAATTTGTTTGATCTGCATTACTTACTTCAACATTTTGCGCATTCCAGTATACTTTTAAATCTTTTACTTCTATATCATCAAACCATCCTGGAGTAAAATCATATTTACAATACGTACTATCTAATGTATACATATATTTTTGATGAAAAGAAAAATCAAAAGTTACTATATCTCCTTTGTTATATTCTTTTTTGAAATCAATTAAAATATATGCTCCATTATCTGAACTATATTGTATTTTTTTTATATTATTAGACTGTGCCTCTATAGAATCTATATTTTTATTTGGAATTCCAATTTGTACCCAAGTTAGTGGTCCTGCTGAAGTATCTTCCAAAACTTCCCACTCAATATGATAACTCATATCAAGAGTTCCATCTTCTCTTGGATCTACTGTAATATAATATTTATTAATTTGATCTATATCTTTAGCAAAGCAAATATTGCTCATTAATATTGCTAAAACAAATATTAATTCAATAAAAATAATTTTTTTAATTTTCATTAGTTTTACCTCCTCTCAATGGACAAGTAAAACTTGATTTGCTTGAGTTTTTTCTAATTTTCTTACATTGCACACTATTCCAAATTTTATCCCATTTTACTTCTAGTATATTTCCAAGTGACGCACCTTCTCCAAGCCAACTTTGACAAGGCATAACATTTCCATTTGGAGAAACTGCCATATTACTCAAGCATGCACCACAAGCTGGAATATCTAATTTCATTTCTTTAAGTTTTTCTTCACTAATCCATCCAGGTGATGTAAAACTTAATTCCATTTCTTGTTCTTCAGCATATTTGCATGCATCTTCTAACGATTTTGTAATTTCAGCTGTAGATAGTTGTGTTGCCTTTGATTCTTCTGTTCTCGCATTTCCTGTAACAATTAATCCTGATGAAGATGCATATGTAATTCCAAGTTTTTTTGCAAATTTTAAAGTTGACAAATAGTCTTTATTTAAAGAACACAATGGCGTATTTATACTTACATTTAGTCCTGTTTCTAATGCATTTTTTATTCCTTGTACTGTTTTATCAAAATTATCTGCTCCAACTAATTTATTGTGTATTTGTTTGTCATTAGAATATAATGTAACTTGTACACTATCTAAGCTTGCTTCATATAATTTTTTACAAAGTTCTTTTGTAAGCAAAACTCCATTTGTATTTAGTCTTGTAACAAACCAATTTGAATATTCCACTAATTCAACTAAATCTTTTCTAATTGTTGGCTCTCCACCTGTAAAAGTAATTTGAGGTATACAATTGTTTTTACAAATATCTATTATCTTTTTCCATTCATCAGTTGTTAATTCTCTTGTTTCAGCATAATCTTGGTTTGCTGCATAGCAATGCATACATTTTTGATTGCAATTCCATTTATTATCTTTTTTCATTGAGCTAATCATTAAATCCATACGATGTGGAGCTTTCATAAATTTAGCAAAATCTCCAATTGAAATTTGCCCAACATCAATATCAGTTTCTTCTTTATTTGAAATCGCAGTAAATAAATTCATCATATTCCATAAATCAGCTTTTATAGTTTCAAGCTTTGCAAATTTATAAATCTTTTTTAATTTTTGAATTGTAATATTTACTATTTCCTCTAACTGTTCATCAGAAATTTCATTTCCTTTATGCTCATTTACTTCATCAATAAATATTGAAAGTAAAATTGCCCATGCTGAATTTAGTGGAATAATATCTTTTCCATTTAAGATTACTATACTTGGTCTTGATTTAAATAAAGAAAACTTTGATGGTACTAGATGTATTCTAACAACACCTGGGTTATCTGGATTTAAAGTAGTATGAATAATTCTATTTAAGTTTTTTCGTTCATACTTTTTCTCATAAATATTCATAATTACTCCTTTTAGATTTCTTCTTTATATGTAGCTGCTTCTTGTAAAATAACTTCATATCTTGCAGCTAGTACATCTTCACCTGTATCATATTTGTATAGATTTCTATCAAATGTCATTTCAAAACTTGAATTTGGTTTTATTTCATATTCTTCTACAAAATCAGTACCTATTATTTGATTATTCTCATTATAATAAACTACTTCAAATTCTATACAATCTATTTCTTCATTAGAATTATTTTTAGCTATAATTTCAATTTGTCCATCTATTTCTTTTGATTCAAAAGTCACATCATTTTTATGTGAAATATAAGTTTCATCTTCAATTAAAAAATCTTTTGTAATTAAGAATTCACATCTTGCATATTCTTTTGGAGTTTCATAAAATGTTATATAAGCATCAGAATTCGCATCCATATCTATATAATCTTCATCAATTTTTATAGGTATATTTTCTGAATTATAAAAAATTACTTGAACAGTAATATCTGTAATACGTTCCTGATTTCCATTATGAATTACTGCAATTAATTCATTATCTATGCTCATAGATTGATTTGTAACTACTAAATTAGGCTTTTGTGTTTCAAATTTTGCTAAAGCTTGTTTTTCTAGTTCTTCGTAATCTTCATATTCTTCCATAGCATCGTTTTCAAAATCATCATCTAAATCATTGTCTTCTTCATTTGTATAATCATAAAAGCCGTCTAAATATTCTGAAACATCTCTTTGTGCATTCTTTTTACTAGGAACAGTTCTATAATTCCCTTTATAAAATAAATAAAGCATTGCTAAAGCTACGATTATTATAATAACAACTATCACAGTAAATGCCTTTTCATGTGATGTTGGTTGTTCTTCTTTTTCTTTAACACTTTCTTCATTATCATCTAATTTATCAATTTCATCTAATAAATCTTTATTATCATCCATATTAAAACCTCCATTATAGAATTCTTTACCTAGAATTTTATTTTCTTTTGTATTCATTAATTTTATCAATAGTAGAAATTTATTTCAATACTTTTAAATCTTTATTCATTTTTTTAATATTTTTGTAATATTTATCTTGACAAAATGCAATAATACTTGTATAATTGTAAATGCTTATGGCGACGTAGCTCAGTTGGCTAGAGCATCCGGTTCATACCCGGCAGGTCGTAAGTTCGAATCTCACCGTCGCTACCATTAAATCCCGAAAATGGGATTTTTTCTTTTTTATAAGAAATTGAGGAACGTTGAAAAAGGCTTGAAATCAATCATTTATGTCAACTTTTTTATTAATATTAAAAATAAAAAAAATATATAAATAAAATTATTTCATTTGACATATAATATTAAAAGTAGTATACTATATTTAACTTAAGTTAATCATATGATGACATGATTAATACAAAGACAAATGTTGTGGTAGCATTTGTCTTTATTTTTTTGCATAAAAAATAGAGATGTGTGGTAAGCATCTCTATCGACTATTTTTAGTCATTTGTGGTATTGTCTTTTAATTCATTATCTTTATTTTCCCAAAGCATTTGAATTAAAATCCAAATTAAATCATATGATGACATTTGATTAATACCTCCTTTCATAAAGATTTCCTTATGAAAAGGATGCACTAATTATAGAGTATATTATTTGAATTTACAATAGCATTTTTCAACATTTCTAAATTTCTCTCAACTTACAACCCCAAGCACAACTCCAAATGTTAAAATAATGCCTAAATATCAGCAATAGCATCTGTCCGTCGCTACCATTATCCAGCTATTAAGGCTGGATTTTTTGTTTTTACATTTAATTATTGCAGTTATTTATAAACTATGTTAAACTTTATTTATCACAATATAATTATAGGAGTAAATTATGATTTTAGAAAATAAATTAAATTTAACCAATGAATCAGATTTAGCTAGAGAAGAAGAAAAAATAAGTAAAATGAAAGCTAAAGAATTATTTGAAACTGGATATTTGAATAATTTAAAAGCTGGAACTTTTGAAGCATTATCTAAAATTCATTCTTATTTATTTAATGATATTTATTTCTTTGCTGGCAAAATTAGAACTCAAAATATAGCAAAAGGTAATTTTAGATTTGTTCCTATTCTTTATATTAATAATGCATTAGAAAATATAGAAAAAATGGCACAGTCAAATTTTGATGAAATTATAGAAAAATATGTTGAAATGAATATTATTCACCCATTTAGAGAAGGAAATGGCAGAAGCACTAGAATATGGCTTGATTTAATACTAAAAAAAGAATTAGGATTAGTTGTTGATTGGAGCAAAGTTAATAAAGAAGATTATTTATTAGCAATGGAACGTAGTCCAATAAAAGATGTAGAAATCAAAGAACTATTAAAAAAAGCTTTAACTGATAAAATAAATGATAGAGAAGTATATATGAAAGGTATTGACGCAAGTTATCATTATGAAGGATACACTATTTATAAAACAGAAGAATTGTAATATATAAAATGTTTATAAAAGTTTCCTAAAAATAAATTATTCTGTTATAATATATTTAACTTATAAGTTCATAAGATGTCATAGAACTTGTACTGAGATATGCTGGTCACATATCTCTTTTTTGTGTAAAAATAAAAGGGAAGTAGTCATCCTTCTTTAAGAATTACTCCTCACTTTCATTGCCGTCATTTTTTAATAAAAATAAACCCAAACTGTTAGACTTTTATCTAACAATTTGGGTTTTATCAAGTCATATTATTATTGTATTGGTAATTCAAGAAATATTAACTTAATTTGTGCTAAATCTGTTATAGTAACATTTTCATTTGCATTTATATCTGCTGATATATAACTAGCTCCTGTTAATTCTTCTTTTTCAATAAGATGTAATTTTATTTTTGCAATATCTGTTATTGAAATTTTTCCATCTCCATTTATATCACCTATAACAACTGCTGTATATTCTAGTTTTTCACCAATTTTTACTATCATTCCTGTACATATAATAGCATCATCTTCTACTTTATTTCCTTTATTATCTACAATAGTTATTTCCATATTTGCTTCTACTTTTTGTTTAAATTCAGCTACTGTTGTTTCTTCTTCTATTCTTGATATATAAGAATCTTTAATAGTATATATATTAGATGTAATTGTTGGTTCTTCTGGTTGTTCTTTTTCTATCCATGTAACTGCAGCTTTTGCTGTTCCTTCATTTCCTGCTTGGTCTCTATATGTGAATGTATATTCTCCATTTTCTGTAAATGTATGTGTATTTCCGCCTTCTACTGTTACATTTTCTTTATCAAATGTTATTGTTGCTACTACATCTTGATTTGTCAACTCTGTTGTACTATATGTGATTGTTGGTACTGGTGCTACTTTATCTATCCATGTAACTGTTGCTTTTGCAGTTCCTTCATTTCCTGCTTCATCTCTATATTCAAATATGAATTCTCCATTTTCTGTAAATACATAAGTATTATTTCCTTCATTATTTGTTATAGTTATATTTTCTTCATTAAAGCTTATGCTTGCTGTTACATTTTGGTTTGTTAAACTTGTTATATCATAAGAAATTATTGCTACTTTTACCACTTTATCTATCCATGTAACTGTTGCTTTTGCTGTTCCTTCATTTCCTGCTTGAT
>CAOTKV010000025.1 GCA_948530865.1 uncultured Clostridia bacterium | reverse complement strand
GAATTGCTTGAACAAGGAACTGTATATGAATAATATATTTGATATTAATAATCTACAAAATAATTACTCACATAAATAATAATTTACCTAATTATATTACAATATTCCACCTGTGTAAAACTTGTTGATAAATTTTTTTGAAAAAAATATAAAAAATACTTGCAAAAGAAAAATTTATATATTAAAATTTAATTGAAGTGGAGAGAAGTGGAACAAAGTGGTAGAAAAGTGGAAGGAGATGTAGCCGGTGTTAATTGGTGAATTTGAACATTCTCTTGATGCAAAAGGCAGATTGATAATGCCTTCAAAGCTTAGAGAAGACATAGGTGAAAAGTTCATAATAACAAAAGGCTTAGACGGATGCTTATTTGCATTCTCACTTGAAGAATGGAAAAATTTTGAACAAAAATTAAGATCTCTTCCAATTTCTAATAAAGATGCTAGAGCGTTCTCAAGATTTTTCTTCGCTGGAGCAATTGATTGTGACATTGATAAACAAGGTAGATTCTTAATTTCAAGTAATTTAAGAGAATTTGCAGGACTTATAAAAGATGTTGTTATAGTAGGTATGGATTCTCGAATTGAAATTTGGAGTAAAGAAAAATGGCAACAATGTGATGAAGACATTTCTGCAGATGAAATTGCAGAAAAGATGGAAATGCTTGGTATATAACTTGCTAAAGTTTATATAGATGCCAAAGATAAAATTTTAAAGATACAAAAGATTACTAATTTACAAAAGAAGAGTAAATTTTAAGAAACAAAAGAAAAAATTAAAAATACAAAAGAAAAAGCATACAAAAGATAAAACCTTTAGTTTTACTAAAGAAAATTAAATTAATTACAAAAGAAATTTTGTAAACTAAAGAAAAGATATATAATTTACTAAGGTAAAAAATATATAATACAAAAGATTAAAAAAGTACAAAAGATGAAAATTTTAAAAACAAAATAACAAAAATGAGCCACTTGATTAATTTAAAATGATAAAAAATTTTAAAAAGTGGCTCTTTTGTTCTATAATTGCGAGGATAATATTTTGGAATTTAATCATAAGTCGGTTATGTTAGAAGAGTGCATTGAAGGTCTAAATATAAAACCTGATGGTATATATGTTGATGGAACAATGGGCGGAGCAGGACATAGCAAAGAAATTGTAAAAAGAATAACTGGAAATGGACTTTTCATCGGAATAGATAGGGATGAAGAGGCTATTTGTGTTGCTAAAGAAAGATTAAGTGAATTTCAAAATACAATATTTGTTCATGATAATCATGATAATATAAAAAAAATATTAGAAGAAAAAAATATATCTGAAGTAGATGGGATTTTGTTGGATTTAGGCGTTTCTTCATATCAGCTTGATGAAAGAAATAGAGGGTTTAGCTATATGGGTGATGCTTCTTTAGATATGAGAATGGATAAATCACAAAGTTTTACTGCAAAAGATGTTGTAAATAAATATTCAGAAGAAGAACTTGCTAGAATAATTTTTGAATATGGAGAAGAAAAGTATTCTAAAAGAATTGCCAAAAAGATAGTAGAGCAAAGAAAAGATAAAGCAATAGAGACAACAGAAGAATTAGTAAATATAATAAAAAGTGTAATTCCATTTTCTAAAGGAGATGGTCATCCAGCAAAAAGAACTTTCCAAGCTATAAGAATTGAAGTAAATGATGAAATAAAACCATTGTATAATACAATAATTGATTGTATTGATAGTTTGAAAAGTGGAGGAAGACTATGTGTTTTAACATTCCATTCTTTAGAAGATAGAGCTGTTAAAAATGCATTTAATGATTCTGTTCGGAAAATGTGTGTGTCCACCAGGATTACCATATTGTGTTTGTGGAGCAAAAACTAAAGGAAAGATAATAACTAGAAAACCAATGATTCCATCAGATGAAGAGATAAAAGAAAATTCTAGAAGTAAAAGTGCAAAATTAAGAATTTTTGAAAAAATATAATGTAAATTACAAATGACGAATGAAAGGAGGAGAATATGGCAAATATGTATGGATATCAATATGATACAAATCCTAGAAAATTAGAGACAACGTATAGTAAGCCGAAGAGAAAAAGTGTTAATACTAAAAAAACACAACCTAAGGCAAATGCTAATAACCAAAAAAAGAATGATACTAAAATGCAAAAATTAAATATTTTAAGAATTAAATATTCTATTGGTTTAAAAACAATATTAATAATTGCTGCATTTTTCTTCATACTTTTTAGAGAAGCACAAATGAATGAATTATTTTCACAAATTCAAAAATTAAAAGCATCAGTTACAACTATTCAAAAAGAAAATGATCAAATCGAAATTAGTATTCAGAATAGTATAAATGCAAATAATATAGAACAAGCTGCAAAAGAACAGTTGGGGATGCAGAAATTATCACCAAAGCAAACTGTTTATATATCTCTTCCTAAAGAAGATTATGTTGAACATAGAACAGAAGAAGTAATAATTGAGGAAGAGAAAACACCAATTAAAGAATTTTTTGATAATATAAAAAACATAGTAAGTAAAAAATAAAAACATTATTATATTTATTAATATGATAATGTTTTTTTAGTTCTTTTTTGAAACTTTATTAATAAAATTAAATAACAAAAAGATTGGAGGCATTATGATTAATAGTAATTTAGATTCAAAAAAGAAATTAGTTTTTATATTATTAGTATGTAATTGTGTATGGTTAATAATTATAATAAGACTTGTAATAATACAGCTTGTTGAAGGAAAAACATGGTATACAAAAGCTACTAATCAATTACATGTTAGTAGAACTATTACAGCTAATAGAGGAACAATATATGATTCAAGTGGAAAAATTATTTTAGCACAAAGTAGTTCAGTCCAATCTGTTTCAGTTAATCCTCTAAATATCTTAAAAGAAAATAAAGAAAAAGTAGCTAAGGCATTTTCTGAAATTTTTGAATTAGATTATGAAAAAGTGCTCAAAAAAGTAAATAGAAATAGTTCTATAGAGACAATAGTAAAAAGAGTTGATAAAGATAAAGCAGATAAATTAAGAATTTGGATGCAAGAAAATAATATATTTTCAGGTATTAATATTGATGAAGATACCAAAAGATATTATCCATATTCAACACTTGCTTCACACATTATTGGATTTATTGGTAGTGATAATCAAGGATTAGATGGAATTGAAGCAAAATATGATGAAGTTTTAACTGGAGAAAATGGAAGTATAAGCAAAATGATGGATGCAAAAGGAAATATTATAGGAGATAATGGAGAAAACTATGAAAATTCAAATAAAGGGAATGATTTGATATTAAGCATAGATATGAATATTCAAGGAATTGTTGAGAAATATCTAGAACAAGCTTGTATTGAAAATGTATGTACTGATGGTGGAAATGTTATTATTATGGATCCGAATAATGGAGATATACTTGCAATGGCAACATATCCATACTATGATTTAAATAATCCATATGAAGTTACTGATGAAAATGTTGCATCAATGTGGAATGAATTAGAAAGCAAGGAAAAAAATGAATACTTACAAGCAATGTGGAGAAATAAAGCAATTGCTGATACATATGAGCCAGGTTCTACTTTTAAACTTGTAACAGCATCAGCATCTTTAGAAGAAGGAATTGCTGAAACAGATAGGCAAGGTGCATATTGTTGTAGTGGAGCAATTGAAATAGCAGGTGTTAGAATTAAGTGTTGGAGATATTATAGACCTCATGGTTCAGAGAGTTTAAGAGAAGGATTGATGAATTCATGTAATCCTGTTTTCATAGGTTTAGGTCAAAAACTAGGTGTACCTAAATATTATGAATATTTGAGAAAATTTGGATTTTTAGAAAAAACAGGAATTGATTTAATAGGAGAGGCAAAATCAATATTTTTAAAAGAGGAAAAAGTTGGACCAGTAGAACTTGCAACAATTAGTTTTGGTCAAAGATTTGAAGTTACTCCAATTCAAATGATTACAATGGTATCAAGTATTGCAAATGATGGAATATATGTAAAACCAAGAGTTGTAAAGGCAATAATAGATTCGAAAACAGGAGAAAGAAAAGATATAGAACCTGTTTTTAAAGATAATGTAATTTCTAAAGAAACATCAGAAAAGGTTTTAAGTATGATGACATCTGTTGTATCAGAAGGAACTGGAAAAAATGCTAGAGTTCAAGGATATAATGTTGGAGGAAAAACAGGGACATCAGAAGATGGTGTAAATACTGGAAAATATGTTACTTCTTTTATAGGAGTTGCCCCAACAGATGATCCTAAATTAGCAATTTTAGTAACTCTTTATAATCCAACAGGAGAAGCTGGACACCAAGGTGGAACTGTTGCAGCACCTATTGCAGGAAAAATCTTAAATGAAGTTATAAATTATTTAGAAATTTCTCCTACACAAGAATAAATAATTTTAATATTTTCTGTACAAAAGAATTTTTTTACTATATAATAACATAGAATAAAAAGAAATTTTGGAGGTAAGTTCTAAATGGAATTAAAAAAACTTTTACAAGGATTAGAAAATTATAAATCAAAAGGAAGTTTAGATATTGATATAAAGAAAGTAGAATGCAATTCTAAGAAAGCTACAGCAAATTCATTATTTGTAGCGATTAAAGGTTATGATTATGATGGTCATGAATTTGTAGAAGAAGCAATTGAAAACGGTGCTGTTGCGGTTGTTTTGGATATGAGTGCTAACTTGAAAAAAATAAAAATTTCAAAAGCTGATGTAACTGTTATAATTATTGATGACAGCAGAAAAGCTCTTGCAAGAATAGCATGTAATTATTTTGGAAATCCTTCAAAATATTTTAAATTAATTGGTGTTACAGGAACTAAAGGAAAAACTACTACAACATATATGATTAAATCAATATTAGAAAAAGCTGGGCATAAAGTAGGATTAATAGGAACAGTTGCAAATTATATAGGTGAAGATTGCTTAGGATATAGTGATAGAACAACTCCAGAAAGCTTGGAATTGCAATGTTTATTTTATAAAATGGCAAGAGCAAAATGTGATTATGTTGTTATGGAAGTGTCTTCTCAAAGTTTAAAATTAAACAGAGTAGAGGGATGCTATTTTGATTATGCTGTTTTTACAAATTTATATAAAGATCATATTAGCTTAAAAGAACATAGTGATATGAATGAGTATTTTGAATCAAAATTAAAACTATTCCAAATGACACCAAGAGGATTTGTAAATAGTGATGATTTTAAATGTAATAAAATTATAAAAGGTGCACCAAATTGTAATATTAGTACTTATGCAGTTGATAATAAAGCAGATTTACTTGCTAAAGATATTACTATAACAAATACAAGTGTTGATTTTAAAGTTAAAATAGGAATGAGAAATGAAAGAATAAAAGTAAATATTCCAGGAAGATATAGTGTTTATAATGCATTAGCTGCAATTTCATTTATAAATTCAATTGGAGGAATTGATGCAGAAACAATTAAAGAAGGTTTAGAAACAATAGTTGTTCCAGGAAGAAATGAACTTGTACCAAACAAGAAAGAATTAGCTATTATGATAGATTATGCTCATACAGCTGAAAGCTTAGAAAATATATTACAAGCAGCAAAAACATACACACCAGGTAAAGTTATATGTGTATTTGGTTGTGGTGGAGATAGAGATACTGAAAAAAGACCTCGTATGGGAGAAGTGGCAGGAAGATTGGCAGATTATACTGTTGTTACAACAGATAATCCAAGAACAGAAAAGCCAGAAGATATTATCGCTGAAATAGAAGAGGGAATTTCAAAAACAAAAGGAAAGTATGAAGTAGTTGTTGATAGAAAAGAAGCAATTGAAAAAGCTATTAAACTTACAAATAAAAGAGATTTACTTATATTAGCAGGAAAAGGACATGAAACAACACAAGAAATTAATGGAAAGAAATATCCTTTTGATGAAAGAGAAATTGTTAAAGAAATATTAGGAGAGAAAAAATAATGATTATGCAAATTGTATACTTGCTACTAGCATTTGCTTTAACAGCAATTTTAGGAAAAATTATTATTCCGCTTTTAAAGAAACTTAAAGTTGGTCAAAGTGAAAGATTAGATGGACCACGAGCTCATTTAAAAAAACAAGGAACACCTACAATGGGTGGAATTATGATGATGATTTCAATTATTGTAATGGTAGGTGGATATTGTTTACTAACTAGAGACTTTGAAGAAATTGTGCCAATACTTGGAATTGCAGTTGCTAGTCTTGGATTTGGAATAGTTGGCTTTATAGATGATTTTAAAAAAGTAGTATTAAAAAATACAGAAGGCTTAAATCCAAAATTAAAGATGTTAGGATTATTAATAATTGCTACAATTTATACATTATTTTTAGTTAATTATGTAGGAATTGGAACAGATATAATAATACCAATAATAGATTATAATTTGAATTTACCAATTTGGATTTATATACCATTTACAATACTTGTTATGTTATCAGCCACAAATGCTGTAAATTTAACAGATGGAGTTGATGGATTGGCAGGAAGCGTCACAGCAATAATGGTTACAGCAATATCTATAATAGCAATAAGATTAGGATATGAAAGTATATCAGTATTTGGATGTATAGTAGTAGGATGTTGTTTAGGATTTTTAATATATAATTTTTATAAAGCAAAAGTAATGATGGGAGATACAGGATCATTATTACTTGGTGGAGTTATTGCAAGCATGACAATTTATATGAAATTACCATTAATATTATTGCTTATTGCAATAATTCCTATTTTAGAAACACTTTCAGACATATTACAAGTAATATATTTTAAAAGAACAGGAAAAAGATTATTTAGAATGGCTCCATTACATCATCATTTTGAATTAAGTGGATGGAGAGAAAATAAAGTTGTTGCAATATTTTCTTTAGTTACGTTAGTGGCTTCAACTATTGCAGTTATTATTGTTTAAGCAGGAAGGAATGATAACCAAAGATGGCTAAAAATAATAAGACTAAAAAATTTAGTTTATTTATTAATGGAAAATTCGATTATTCAATATTAATAGTAACATTATTATTATTGTCTGTAGGATTAATTGTATTACTTTCTGCTAGTGCACCTAAAGCACTATCAGAAGAAGATAAAAATGGTAACAGCAGTAGTTACACTTATTTTATAAGACAAGGTGAATTTGCAATAATTGGATTAGTATGTATGTATCTAATTTCAAAAGTTGATTACAGAATTTTAAAAAAATTCAAATGGATATTATATATTTGTACAGTAGCAATATTAGTTATTGTTGGTGTATCTAGTTTAGGACGTGGTACTAAAGGTGCTACAAGATGGATACAAATTGGACCAATTAGCTTACAACCATCAGAATTTGCTAAAGTATCATTAATTGTTTTTTATGCAACTATACTTAGTGATGTAAAAGAAAAAGGAAAAATGAAAAGCATATGGTCTGGATTTTTAAAACCTATTATTTTATTTGCTCCAATTGTATTTGCAATATTTAAATTACAAAACCATTTTAGTGCAACATTTATTATAGGAATGATATTATGTGTGCAAATGTTTGTTGCAGGTACTAGACTTACATATTTTTTTGGAGCTGGAGGTTTAGGAGTAATAGGGGCATTAACTTATTTAGCTCTAAAATCTACAAGTGGGGCTGAAAGTTCTGGGGATTTTAGATCTGCAAGAATTCAAACTTGGTTAGATTTAGAACATGCAGATTTAACAGGTGATGCGTGGCAAATAACTCAAAGTTTGTATGCAATAGGTTCAGGTGGGTTATTTGGTTTAGGATTAGGAAATAGTAAACAAAAATATTTATATTTACCAGAACCACAAAATGATTTTATTTTTGCTGTTTTAGCAGAAGAATTAGGTTTTTTTGGAAGTATTTTGGTAATATTATTATTTGCATTATTTATTTGGAGAGGAATTGTAATAGCAATGAAAGCTCAAGATTCATTTGGAACTTTAATTGCTATAGGGGTAACAACAATGATTGGATTACAAGCTTTAATAAATCTTGCAGTTGTTACAAATACAATGCCAGTAACAGGTATGCCATTACCATTCTTTAGTTATGGTGGTTCTGCAATGATTGCAGATTTAATGGCTGTTGGATTGCTACTTAGTGTTTCAAGAAATAATAAGAAAAATGCAAATTAGGAAAGGATATAGAATAAATGAGAGTTATAATTTCAGCAGCAGGAACAGGTGGACATATAAATCCTGGGATTGCAATAGCTAATAAAATAAGAGAAAAAAATAAGGGGTCTGAAATTATATTCATAGGGACAAATAGAGGGTTAGAAAATGATTTAGTTCCAAGAGCAGGATATAAATTAAAAACAATAGATGCATATGGATTAAAAAAAGAATTTTCTATTCAAAATTTAAAACATATAATTGCAACTATAAAAAGTAGAAAAGATGTACAAAAAATATTTGATGAATTTAAACCAGATTTGGTTATTGGAACAGGTGGCTATATATGTGGTCCAGTTTTTAATGTAGCAGTATCAAAAAAGATACCTACAATTTTACATGAAAGCAATGCATATCCTGGAAGAGCGGTTAAAATGTTTTCAAAAAAAGTAGATGAAATATTAGTAGGATTTGAAGAAACAAAAGATAAATTAGAAGGCTGCAAAAAAGTTGTTGTAACAGGAACACCTACTAAAATTAGAAAAATAGATATAACAAAAGAAAGAAAACAAAAGATTTTAGAAGAATTAGGAATAAAAAATAATTTACCAATAGTATTAGTTTTTGGTGGAAGCCAAGGTGCTCAAAGGATAAATGAAGCTGTAACAGAACTTGTTAAAAATGGTAAAAATGATAAATATCAAATTATATGGGCAACAGGAACAAAACAGTATGATATAGTAAAAGAAGAATTTGAAAAAAGCAATATTAATATAAATAATTTAAAAAATGTAAAAGCTTTGCCATATATATACAATATGGAAGAAATGATGAATGTTGCAGATTTACTTGTTTGTAGAAGTGGAGCTATGACAATAACAGAAATTTCTATTGTAGGAAAACCAGCAATATTCATACCATTACCTTCAATGTCTGCAAATAGACAAGAAGATAATGCATTGGTTTTAAAGAAAATTGGTGCAGCAAAAATTATTTTAAATCACGAAGTAAATGGAAATAATTTATCAAAAGAGATAGCTAGTATTATTGAAGATAGCCATGAATTAAAAGAGATGGGAAAAGTAGCAAATTCAATTGCTCCAAGTAATGTAGAAGAAAAGATTTATAAAGAAATAGAAACGCTTGTAAAATAAAAGGGGATACTATGGAAGAAGAGAAGAAAAGTGTAGAAAGTCAAGATAAAATTGCAATTTCAAAAGTTGCTGAGGCTGTTGGAAATACTCAAATGACACAAGATCAAATTGAGGAAAAAATTGATGAAGCATTAAAAGTTTGCTATAAATTAATTGAAGATAAAGCTGATAATTATATTCCTATAGATGCAGATACTGCAAAGAAAAATAGATTAATTGCTGATTTAAAAAATAATGCTAAAATTGATATGTTTAATCGAGTTTTATCTGAAGGGGTAGATAATCTTGAAGGTTTAACTCAAGATATTGCTATAGATGCAATTAAACCAATAGTACCAGTTGAAGATAAAGGGGAAAAGTCACTTTCTACAGCTGATATAAGGCAACAAAGATTAAACGAAAGTATGTTAAAAGATTTTGAATCTCTTTTTGGAGATGATGATTCAAAATCATCTGGTTTAATAGATACAGCGTTAAAAGGATATGTAGATTTAACAGAAGCATCAAAAGATGTACGAAATAAGGTAAAATCTTCTCTTGATGAAGCTACCAAAAAAGCTTATGATGAGGCACAAACAGATGAAGAAAGAATGGCAATAAAAAGTATAGCAGAGGTTGAATTATTATATGAGAAAAACGAAACAATGGAACCTACTGCTAATTGGAGAAATATTTGTATAGCATTAGCTCAAGGAAAAAATGAATATGCATTACAATTAGCAGAGAAATATAAAGTTGATATTGGATATAAAACTGATGAGAATGGAAATGTAAGTATTGATAAAGATATGGCGATAAAAGAGTATGCTAAAGAATTTTTAATAGCATCTGGTATGGAGCCTAGTGAAGAAAATATAAAAATGGCTCAAGAAACTGAGTGTACTTATGAAAATTTATTAATGCAAAATCAAACAAGTATAGAGCATAGCTCTCATGAACTTCCAAAAGATGGAGAAACACTTGAAAATGATATGGAAAAAATATATAGACAAGGTGTGTTTTTGGAATTAATTGTTCATGCAGATAATAATTTTGAAAAAAATGCAACAGAATGGATTGCGGGAAATATTAAATCAGCTCAAAAATTTATAAAGGATTTTGAAAGAAATAAAGATTTGGACTCTAATATAAAAGAAAACTTAAATAGATTAAATGATATAAAAAATAATATGTTAAAAGAAAAAATAAATGAATTATTGAATAAAAATCAAAATCCAGTTGAGTATATTGGAATAGATTTACAAACATCACAAGAATTTTTAAGAGAAATGATAGATGAAAAAAATCCAAAACTTAATAATCAAATAATGCTTATGCAAAATGGTATAAAACAATCAGAAAAAGAAAAATTACAAAAAGCATTTTCAAAAGATAGTGGTACTTTTAAAGAAACAGTAACAGATTTAGTAAAACTTAATCCAGCTGTTGCACAAGAATTCTTAAAAGATTTTATGAGTAATTCAGAAAATAGTAATATTAAAAATTATGATTTTAAAGTAATGATTCTGCAAGAAAGTATTAATCAAGCTCAAGGAGAACATACAGTAGAAAATACATTTCCAAGTGTGGAAAATGCTGACATATCAGCAATAGTAGAAGACAATGGACCAAAATTAACAGGTGATAAATCTAATGAAAAAGCACAAGAAGATGATGATTTAATTTTGTAAAATAAAAAAGTACTTGCTAAATTCGATATATTGAATTAAAATACATTAAGTAATAAGTACAAAAGGGAGAAAGTTTAAATGATAGACAAATTAGTAATTGTGGAATCACCAGCAAAAGCTAACACAATAAAAAAGTTTTTGGGTGGAAAAAGCAAAGTCGTGGCTTCTATGGGACATATTAGAGATTTACCAAAATCAAAAATGGGTGTAGATATAGAACATAATTTTGAACCACAATATATAAATATACGTGGAAAAGCCACATTAATAAATTCACTAAAAAAAGATGCCAAAAATGCCAAAAAAGTTTATCTTGCAACTGACCCTGACCGTGAAGGAGAGGCAATTGCATGGCATTTAGCATATATTTTAGGAATTGATCAAGAGAGTGTATGTAGAGTTACTTTTAATGAAATAACCAAAGAAGCAGTAAAAAATGGTATAAGCAATCCTAGAAAAATTGATTTAAATTTAACTGATGCACAACAAGCAAGACGTGTATTAGATAGAATAGTTGGTTATAAAATAAGTCCAGTATTATGGAAAAAAGTAAAAAGAGGTTTGTCAGCTGGTAGAGTTCAATCTGTTGCTGTAAAATTAATTGTTGAAAGAGAAGAAGAAATAGAAGCTTTTATACCAGAAGAATATTGGAATATAAACTTAAAAGTTTCAGATAAGAAAACCAAAACTAAATTTGATTGTAAATTTATTGGAAAAAATGGTGAGAAAATAGAACTTCATACAAAAGATGAAGTTGATAGAATACTGGCAGATTTAGAAGGTGCAAAATATAAAGTTGTAGATATAAAAAAAGGAGAAAGAAAAAGAAATCCAGCTCCACCATTTACAACAAGTACACTTCAACAAGATGCATCAAGAAAATTGAATTTTGCTATTAAAAAGACAATGTCTGTTGCTCAAGGTCTATATGAAGGTGTTAAACTTCCAGATTATGGAGTTACAGGTTTAATAACTTATATGAGAACCGATTCAACAAGAATCTCAAATGAGGCAAGACAAGCTGCTAAAGAACATATAGTTAAAACTTATGGAGAAAACTATTATGAAAATAGATTTTTTAAGACAAAATCTGAAGCACAAGATGCCCATGAAGCAATTAGGCCATCACATATTGAATTAACTCCAGAGTCAATAAAAGATAGTTTAACATCAGATCAATATAAGTTATATAAGTTAATTTATAATAGATTTATGGCAAGTCAAATGTCAGCTGCAATATATGATACAGTTGCAGTTTCAATAGATGGAAATGAATACAATTTTAAAGCAAATGGTCAAACAATGAAATTTAAAGGATATATGACATTATATGTAGAAAATGAAGAGAAAGAGGAATTTGCTAAAATACCAGAACTCGCAGTAGGTGAAGAAGTAAAGAAGGAAGAGTTAGAATCAAAACAAAGTTTTACAGAACCACCACCAAGATATACAGAAGCAAGTTTAGTTAAAACATTAGAAGAAAAAGGAATTGGAAGACCAAGTACTTATGCTCCAACAATTACAACAATATTAACAAGAAGATACATAGAAAAAATTCAAAAGCAACTTATGCCAACAGAATTAGGTAGAGTAGTAAACAAACTCCTTATAGAAAACTTTGGAGATGTAATAAATGTTGAGTTTACAGCTAAAATGGAAGAAGAATTCGATAAAGTTGCAGAAGGTGATGAAAAATGGAAAAATGTAATAAAAGAGTTTTACACACCTTTTGAACAAATTGTGGAAAAAGTAGAGGAAGAATTAGAACATGTAACTCTTCAATATGAAGAATCAGATGTACCATGTGAAAAATGTGGTAGAATGATGGTTTATAAATATGGAAGATTTGGTAAGTTTTTAGCTTGCCCAGGATATCCAGAATGTCAAAATGCAAAACCAATAATTGAAACAGTAGATGTGCCATGTCCAGTTTGTGGAGGTACTGTTCAAGTTAGAAAAACTAAGAAAAGACGTAATTACTATATTTGTGAAAATAATTCTGGAATAGGTCAAGGATGTTATTATATTTCTTGGAATAAACCAAAAGAAGGTGAAAAATTTGTGCCTTCAAACGAAAAAGATTTAGAACTATTTGAAAAAGAAACTACAAAGAAAAAAACTACTAAGAAAAAATCAACTACTAAAAAGAAAACTGCGAAAAAGAAAATAAAATAAATTTAAAAGCATCAGATATTGTTTGAATATCTGATGCTTTTTTGTACTCATATAAAAACGCAATAAAAAAATTTTTAAAAAATAAAAATATTAACAAATATTAGGGAAATAGTAACTTTCGCAAATGCATGAAAAATATGGAATAAAAGTAATATTTTTGTAATTGTAATAGAAAAAATCAAAAACTATAATATACTTATAAAATTGTTTTTTTAGTGGGATAAAATATGGAAGAAAATACAAAAGTTGATAAAGAAGTAATTGAAAAAGATAAAGACAAAGATACATTAGTTGTAGATGAAAATAATCGTGTTATTGATTTTGATGCAATTTTAAATGAAAATAAAGATGAAGCTATTGTTAATAATATAAATAATTTATTAAATTGTGGTTCTAATTATGTAAGTAGAGAAGTCATAAAAGAAAGATTTGCTGAAAAAACTGGAGCTATGGTCACAGAAGAAATAGCAATGAATGTCCTTCAGGAAGTTTTTGATGAATTTGTTAACTTAATTAATAATAATGATGAATTTGTAATGGTAAGTGGAAAAGATGGCAAAATAGATAAAGTTGGAACAGAAAAGAAGTTAAGAGAAAATGCTGAGTATTTACTTAATAATAGAGATGAAGAAGAAAATATTAATAAAATTCTTGGAATAAATAAAGAAGAAAAAACAATTGATAGTATTTTTAAAACACCAGAACATATGGAAAGAAAGAGAATCGCTATAGAAGACGCGTTTAAAGAAGTTAATAATGAAGAAAAATATGTAGAAGAAAGAAATAATTTTCAAGTAACAGAAGAAAATGTAGGAGTTAGTTTATTCAAACAATTTAATAATTCACTAGAAATGTTAAAGAAATATAGTAAAGAAGAACTTATTTTAATAGAATACGACAAAAAACTTGAAGAAGCAAAAGGAACAGTAAGATATGATGATATATTAAAAGAAAGAAATGATTTTTTAAAAAGTAGACCTGATATTGAGAAAAAACTTATAGATCCAGAAACAGGAAGAGTAAGAAAAGAAGATTATAAAGCAAATGAAGCTCAATTAGTTGTTGGAATAGTACAAGAAATAGCTTGTTTAAAGGAATCTGGAATAAATAATTTAGATGAGAATAGAAAAAAATAGCAGTAATTCATATAATTAGTGGTCTTGAAGTTGATGAGATTAAAGATGACGTTTCAAAAATGCTTGCTGAATTGATTCCTGACTATAAGGCAGAGGAAGGAAATTCAATTAATAATCGTAAGTCAATAGAAAATATGTTAGGAATAAAAGAGGCATTGCATGAAGAAGGATTTCAAGCTTTACTTAGAGTTTGTGGAGAAAGAATACTTAGAGATATAGATATAGAAGTTATTTTACAAAATAATGGAATATTTCCTGAATATTTAGTTCAAAAGTGGTTTGATAATAGTGCAGAAGAATTAGATGTTGCAAATCTAAAAGAAGATATAAAAACCGCAGAAATGAAATACTTTAAAGGTTCTTCATTAGAATTTTTAGAAGAAGATGCCAAATTAGTAAAAGAGGCATATAATACTTCAACGGCAAGATCATGGATAAATACTAAAGAAGATGCTATAAATTATAGATATGCGTATTTATTAAAAAGTAAGCAAGAATTAGAAAGTAGAGCCGATACATCGGGTATAGCTTCTGCCAGATTACTTTCAGTTAATGAAGAACTAGAAAAATTTGAGGAAAAATATGGAAAACTAGAATTGGAAGATAAGGATGGAAAATTTAGCAGTAAACTAAATTATTATGCAGATTCAAAAGTCCTTTCTAAGTTATCTAAAGAATTTATTAAAGATGAAGATAAAATTACTACTCGTGCAGATTATGATAAATTAAGTCCTGAGGAAAAGAAAATATATTTAAGAAATACAATAGTAGCATTAAATTATGAAAAAGAAAGTGGAAAATCAAAAACAAAATTAAGTTCATCAAAGAAAATTATGAATAAATTTGCTAAAAGAAGATTGGAGATTTTAAATATTGATGAAAATCAATTTATTACAATAAATGGAGATGATATTCAAATTAATACAGATGTTATTTTTAATGAATATCAAAAAATGTCAAGACACAATTTTAAAGATTATCAAGAGCTATCAGATTACTGTGAATTGAATAAAATGGAATATGTAAATGATAAATTAAAAATCTGCATAGAACTAGATGACAGTTGCTTTGAAAAAGTATCACAAATCGGAAAATCATATGAAAAAGCAACAGAAGAAATCGAAAAATTAAAAGCAAAAAACTATAATAAAGAAAACTTTTTTGGTAATGTAAAAGATAGTTTAAAAGGAAAAATAGATGAAAGCGATTTAGAACAATTACAATTATCAGAAGAAATTTTAAATAGAATAAAATATTTAGATACAAAAATAAATAGTGAAGATGTATTTGTTATGGAATTTCAAAGATTACAAAATCAAATTGAATTTTCACAAGGCTTAGATCATAATATGGCTATAAAACAAAGAAGTGAATTGATAAGAAAAAATCCAGATAAGAAGTCTGATTTCTTGAAATGTGCTAATAATTCTAATAAATATAAGAATAGTTTAAAGTTATATACAGATGCAATAGTTGAGAAAAATGCATTAATTACTGTTGCAGTAATTAATAGTTTATCAGATGAAAAACTTAATTATTTAATTAATAGTCCAGATTTAAAAAATAAAACATTACTTACATTAGTTGCTTCTTTAAAAGAAAATCCAGAAACAGAGCAAAGTCAATTAATTTCTGCAATACAAAAAATTTGTCCTAATACAAAAATGACAGATAAAAATGGAAAATTAGTTAATGACTTTGATAAATTAGCTCCAAGATTAGGAAAAGAACTTGAAATAGAAAGTTGCAGTAAAAGTGAATTAACTTCGCTAATAGATAAAACCAAAACTATTATTGTACAAAATCAAAATGCTCAAAGATTGGATAATGTCGAAGAAAAAGATTTAGTTATGGCATTAGGAATAAATGGTTTATCTATATTGTCAGATAAATATTTAAATTCACAAGATGCAGATGATATTAATAAAACTAGAGAAGAAAAATTTTTCGAAGGTTCCAAACTTGAATATTCAAAAAATGATGTAGATGAATTTAAAAGATTATATTGTAAAACTCTTTCAAAATCATGGGTTGAAAGTAAAGAACAGGCACAAAATTTAAGATATATGCATCTTGTAAAAGCAAAAGAAGCTGCTTTGAAAAGTCCTCTTTTTACAGATAAGCAAAAGGAAATATTTGTAAGAAGAGTAGAAAATTATGAAGAAGAACACCCAAATTTAAAGAAAGAGGATTTTATAGAAAATGGGAAATTAAAATTAGAAAAGAAAAGAGAAATTGAAGAATTTGAAAATATGAAGTTTGTTGGAGATTTGCTAAGCGATTACGTAATGGATGAGGAAAAGGTTGATTGCCCGAAAGATTATAAAAATCTTACATTATCAGAGAAAAGAAAATATATTGTGGCTACTCTTCAAGGATTAATGGAGGAAAAAGAAGATAATAATATTTTAGCTAAAATGGCATTAAGAAGATTAGAAGTTATATCTGATTCTGATAAAAGTTTTGTAATTGATGATAAAGAAAATGGAATAAAATTAAATGAAGAAGCACTTGTGAAAGAATTTTCTTCAATTTATAAATTACGTAAAGATATTAAAACTTTTGATGATTTAAAAGAGATATATGCTCATCGTAGAACAGCACATGCTAGGTCAAAACTTAAATTTTATGATGAAGTAAGTGATGAATTTATTCAATTAAATTCAAAAGATAATGAATCAAGAGCTAAAGAAATAGAAAAGCATAAAGCAGATATAGCTTTGAAAAAATCTTTAGACTATGAAAAATATCTAAATCCAGTAGTAGAAGCAGCAAAGGCTAAAGAGATATCATCAAAAGAAAATGAAAATAAATCTTCTGAAAAAGAAAGTAAGTATTCATATAATTTTTCTAAAGCACAAGAAGAAAATTATGACATAAGAAAATATAAAATAGGTAATTCAGAGACTTTAGTATCTTCTGGAATTAAAATTGAAACTATTGATGTTGATAAAAAACTAGAATATGAAATTACGCCCAATTCATCAAAGCAAGATACTCAATTCCAAGAAGTACTACAAGATGAACAGCAACAAGAAAACACTGAACACCCTAAATTATCATTTGTAGACAGAATAAAAAATGCTATTTCAAATTTTAGAAAGCCAATTGAAGAAAACACAGATGAACTAGCATTAGTAGAAACTAAAGGCGGATTTTTTGATAATATAAAAAATGCAATGAAAAATATATTTGCTAAAAATGAAGATAAAATGGAAGTAGAAGATGTTCAGGAACAAGAAAGTACTCAAATACAAAATACATTTGATCAAAGATATAAAGTAGATGTTGATAGAAGTAAAGCTATAAATAGTCTTTCTACTAATAAGACATTACAAGAAAGTAATAGAGAAACAGAAGAAGATAAAGATGATGTTTCTTATGGAGAATAAAAAGGATGTGGAAAAATGAATGAAGTTATTGTAATAGGTGGAGGTTTAGCTGGTTGTGAAGCAGCTATGCAAATTGCAAAACATAAAATTAAAGTAAAGCTATATGAAATGAAACCAATAAAATTCTCTGAAGCACATTCAAATAATAATCTTGCAGAAGTAGTATGTAGCAATTCGTTTAAATCAAATTTATTAACTAATGCATGTGGATTGCTAAAAGAAGAATTAAGATTATTAGGAAGTGAATTAATACCTATAGCAGATAAAGTAAATGTTCCAGCAGGACAGGCTTTAGCAGTAGATAGAGAAAAATTTGCAGAAGAGGTTACAAAATTAGTAGAATCAAATAAATATATTGAACTTATTAGAGAAGAAGTAACAGAAATTCCTAAGGATAAGATTGTTGTAATTGCAACAGGACCATTGACATCAGAAAAATTGTCAACAGCAATAATTAAACTAACTGGAAATACAGGTTTATTTTTCTATGATGCAGCAGCTCCAATTATTGAAAAAGATTCTATTGATATGAATATTGCTTTTTTTGGAGATAGATATGAACAGGAGCGCGGAAAAGAAGAGGATTACGATGAGTGGTTAAAAAGAATTGAAAATCAAGAAGCAAGTTATATTAATCTTCCTATGAATAAAGAAGAATATGAAAAATTTGTTACTGAACTTGTAAATGCAGAAGTAGTTACTTTACATGAATTTGAAAAAAGAGAAATTTTTGAAGGATGCATGCCTATAGAAATTATGGCAAAAAGAGGAATAGATACATTAAGATATGGACCATTAAAACCAGTGGGATTTACAGATAAAAGAATTGGCAGAAGACCATATGCTGTTGTACAATTAAGACAAGATAATCAAGAAGGTAATTTATATAATATAGTAGGATTTCAAACTAATTTAAAATATGGAGAGCAAAAAAGAGTTTTCAACATGATACCAGGACTAGAAAATGCATCATTTGTTAAGTATGGGGTAATGCATAGAAATACATATATAAATTCAAGTGTATTATTAGATAATATATATAATATGAAAGAAAATAATAATATATATTTTGCAGGACAAATAACAGGAGTTGAAGGCTATGTAGAATCAATATCATCAGGATTTTTAGTTGGTATAAATATTGCAAATAGAATTCTTGGAAAAGAAAAAATTATTATGCCAAAAGAAACTGTAATGGGAGCTCTTGCTGATTATATTTCTACTGAAAATAGTAAGTTTCAGCCAATGAATGCTAATTTTGGAATACTTCCACAATTAGAAGAAAAAATAAAGGATAAAAAAGTAAAATATTCAAAATTAGCAGAAATTAGTTTAAATAAAATAAAAACTATGAAAGAATCATATTTTTTAGAATGATTAAAATAATAAAAATGTTAAAAAATTATGTAAAACTATTGAAAAAAACTAGTATTTGTGCTAAAATGATAACAGTTGGAAGTTTGTGACATTTAAAAAAATTAAAAATTAGACGCTATACAAAAGATTGGAAGGAGATTTGTAATGGAAAAAAATTTAAGCCAAGAGGATTTAGATCTTATTGATAAAATTGCTCAAATGACTGTTGATATATCGAAATTACAAGCTGAAATTGAAATAGAAAAAGAGAAAAAAAGTGAATAATAGAATCTAAGAAAAAAAGAAGGAGGATATAATAAGTATAGCGAGATACTTATTATAAGATGAAAATGGCTAAAAAAACTTTAGATGAAATTAGAAAAAGTATGACAGAACTTCAAAACGAAATTACTAGTTTAACAGCTACAAGAAAAACTTATGTAGCAGAAATGGACAGATTAACTTCAGACGAACAAGATATTACAATAGCAATGGATGATGACAAAGAACAACTTAAAAGTTTAAGAAAATTTGTTTCGGAAAACGACAAAGCAAACTTAACTCCAAGAATGGCGAGCAGAATAAAAGAAAAGAAAAATAAAATAAAAACTTTAGAAAGAGCATTAGCTACACAAAAAGCAGAATTAGATAAAATTAAAAAGGCAAAAACGGAAATAGAGAAAAAACCTGAATATGCAGAAACAGAAAAGAAACTTACTGATGCACAATCTAAGTTAGATGGAATCTTTGATATTTTAGAACAAGATCCAACAATTAATAAACAATTACAACTTGCAGTTAAATATCAATTTAAAACTGAAATAGATGCTCAAAATAAGATAAAAGAAGGTTATTCTAAATTTGGAAAAGATCTTTCAAAAACAATGAAAGATGGATCAAAAGATAATTTGAAAACTTTAGTTGAAGAATTAAGTGAAAGCAAGAAAGAAAGAGAAGAAGCTGATAATGATCCAACTGCAGATTCAAATGCTGCTAAGAAAAAATTTTTTGATGCACGTAAAAAATTGCAAGATGAAATTAAAAGTAAGTTTGGAATAGAAATAGATCCAAAAGATGTTGAGTATATTTTAAAAGCTGTAGATAATAATCAATTAGATAATTTAAGCTTACCATCAGCAACAGCTAAAATTCAAGAAGCAGATTCTATGATTTCAAAATTAGAAGCTTCAAGAGATAAAAGACTTACAGAATTAGAATCTAAAAAAGCTAAACCTCAATTACAAAATACAGATTTAATTGAAGAAAATAGAAAGAAAATAGAAGAGTTTAGAAATGGAATAGATACTATATTAGTTCCTAGAATAGAAGATTTAGAAACAGAAATTGCTGATATAGATACAAAGATTGATGATACAGATAAAAAGATTGCAAAAGAAGAGGCTGATTTAGGTGAACCATCAGATGAATACAAAGAAGCTAAAAAAATAGAGCAAGAATTAAAAGATAATCATATTATTATAGAAGAACTTGTTCCTGAGTTAGATGATGAAAATTCAGAAGTGAGTAAAACATTTGAAATTTTTACAAAAGCTGATTTAGATGTTAGAAAAGCTTTCCAAAAATGTAAAGTAGATGATAGCCCAGAAGCAATGAAAGAACTTAACGAAAAAATTGCTGAATATCAAGTAATAGCTTTAGATTTACAAGATTTAACAGGTTATGATATTGAATCTTGGCAAAATTATTTAAAAGAAGTATTAAATGATAGAATAGAAGATGGTGAAACATTGGATAGCGCATATTATCATACTGATAATAAAAACCTTGAATTATTAGAAAAAGATTCAGCTATTAGAAAAAATGAAGATGCATTAGATGCATATGATGAACTTGTAGAAAGAACAGAAAATGTTGATAAACTTCAATCTACAATATTGAATGGCAAACCATTGCCAGCATCAATAGATGAAGTATTTAATGATCCAGATAAAGGATATTATTCAGCAATAAAGGGACTTGAAAAAGCTTCAGGACTTGATGGGGGAAAAGGAGTAGTTGAGGACGTAAAAATATTCGATTTACTTAAAAATGTTAAAATGATACAAGCAGGTATTTTTAATAAAGTAAAAGGATTTTTCTCAAAATTAGCTTCTAAATTTAAACCACAAAGATTTTTTGAACCACCAAAAGATTCAGATAAATTAGTTAAAAAATATCGTGATGCTTTAACTCCAGAACTAAAAGATGAAATTAAATCAAGAAGAGGACTTGAAAGTTTAAAAGCAGATAGAATGGGGTTAGATGTTTTAAAAGTATCAAAAGAAGGCGAAAGAGACGATTTAGTAGAAAAAAGTAGAGTAGCATTAGATGAAATTAAAGCTTTAGAAGATAGAAATGAAGAACTTGCAAGAGAAGATGCTGGAAGAGCAGGAGATTCTCAAATTGAGCAAACTGATGATCTTGAATTTGTAACAAGAGAAGATGATATAGTTAAAGCTTATTCAGATACAAGAGGAAAAGATGACGATGATGGTAGATAAAAAATAAATTTACATACAAAAGGCTATATTATATAAATATAGCCTTTTACTTATATAATGAAAGGAAACTGTATGGAAGAAAAAAGAAAGATTTCAGGAACTAGAAAACGAATACATCATACATATTCTTCAAGAAATAGTAGTATATTTAAAAGATCATCTACAAGAAGGACTAAAAAAATAAATAGGAAGAAAAAAATTTCTAAACCTGTAACAATTCCAAAA
The DNA here is from genome assembly GCA_948530865.1 of uncultured Clostridia bacterium. Lineage (GTDB taxonomy): Bacteria > Bacillota > Clostridia > TANB77 > CAG-508 > Scatovivens. The sequence continues at coordinate 6,040 of CAOTKV010000025.1, read as the reverse complement.
GGAAGACTAACAGAGCCGAAAAAAAGATGTTTAATTAGAAGAATTATGTTACAGATGAAATATAATGGTGGAGATTTTGATTATTTAGAAGATTATTATGATGATCTTACTAGAAGTGAACTTGCTGGTTATAGAGATTCTAAAGATAGAGATGATAGACAATTTTATAAAGAAGTTCAAAGTTATGAAGATGCAAGTGATGATGTAACAGTAAGAAGAGGGTGGATGACATTTAAAATAGGGTTAGCAACAATAATGTTATCTGTTGCAATTGGAACCATAAATCATACAATGCAAGGTATATATGCAATGACTCCTAAAGAAGCTGTAATGATTACTCTAGAAGATGCAAATCAAGAACAAATAGAAAATGCTAAAAATCAACTTGAAATTGTAAAATGTAATAGTCAATATAATTTTGAGAATTTAACTTATGAAGAACAGATTGATGCAACTCTCCGTATTCCAACATCTGAATCTAAAATAACAAAGCAGGAATTTTATGGAGCTATACTAAGATTTGAAGATCAGGAACTGTTGGAAGATATACTACAAAATACATTTGGTGAAGAATATAGTAATTATTCAGATGATAAGAAGCAAGACTTAAAGAAACTTGCATATGAATTATTAGAAGATGAAAAAAAAGAGTATGCTCGTGATCCAGAAGTATTAAAAGAATTAGCAGAAAAACAAAGAATCGAGAAAGAAGAAAGAGAAGCTAGACAGGCAGAAGTTGATGCAAGATTAAATTTTGTTGCTCAAAATCATAATGAAGAAGAGTTAGAGTAGGTGATAAAATGAAGGAATTTAAAATAGGCGGAAAAATAATATTAGAAGATGGAAATGCATATAGAATAGTAGATATTATAAAAGAAGATAATAAAGAATACTATTTTTGTTGTACAGTTGAAAAAAGTATTAAACCTAAGGTATTAATAAAAAAAGAAATTGATGGAAAAGTGTTTATGAAAGAAATAATAGAACCACAAATATTGCAAAAAATAGCATCACAAATTTTAAATTAAAATTTGTGAAAAACCTACGGAATTAACGAAAAATAAACTTTTGGAAAGTATTGACATAGAGTAATAAAAGTGATAAAATAGATACGCTATTGTATAGGGAAACCTATATTCTAGCGTATTATTTGTATATAGAAATGAGGTGAAAAAGAAGAATGCCAACAATTAATCAATTAGTAAGAAAAGGTAGACAAACATCAACAAAAAAATCAACAGCTCCAGCTCTTCAAAAAGGTTATAACTCTAGAAAAAAAGTTCAAACTGATCATAGAGCTCCACAAAAAAGAGGTGTATGTACAGTAGTTAAAACTGTTACACCTAAGAAGCCTAACTCAGCTTTAAGAAAAGTTGCCAGAGTTAAACTTTCAAATGGATATGAAGTAACATCTTATATCCCTGGTGTAGGACATAACTTACAAGAACACAGTGTTGTACTTATAAGAGGTGGTAGAGTAAAAGACTTACCAGGTGTTAGATACCATATTATTAGAGGTACTTTAGATACAGCTGGTGTTAAAGATAGAATGCAAGCTAGATCTAAATACGGAGCTAAGAGACCTAAAAAATAAAATCTATGAAAAACTTCGTTTTACGTTGTTGAACTTCATTAAAAATTTTAATTACGTATCAACGTATACACATAAAATTTTTAATTTGTTCGCTTAGTAATACTTGTTTTTGATAAATTTTATAATTTTAGAAAATTAATTATTTAAACTTAATTTTCTAAATTATTAATTGATAATAGTGCATTGTTCTTTTATAGAATATATAAAAAATCTTGCACTATTACGGGAAAGAAAAATAATCTTTTCAGAGTACCTTTCTGCATTATGTGCAGAATTAAAATAATAAGCTTTGTAAATAGTTACAGAGTAAAGAAATTATAAGGAGGGAAGTATAGTGCCAAGAAAAGGATATATAGCAAAAAGAGATGTATTACCAGATCCATTATATAACAGCAAAGTTGTTACAAAATTAATCAACAATATAATGTTAGATGGTAAAAAATCAGTTGCTCAAAGTATAGTTTATGGTGCTTTCGATATAATCAAAGAAAAAGAACAAAAAGATCCATTAGAAGTATTTGAAGCAGCATTAGAAAACATAATGCCAGTTCTTGAAGTTAAAGCAAGAAGAGTTGGTGGAGCAACATACCAAGTACCATTAGAAATTAGACCAGAAAGAAGACAAACTTTAGGTTTAAGATGGTTAGTAACATATGCTAGAAAAAGACATGAAAAAACAATGGCTGAAAAACTAGCTGGTGAAATTATAGATGCTATTAACGGAAACGGTGGAGCATTCAAGAAGAAAGAAGATACACATAGAATGGCTGAAGCTAATAAGGCTTTTGCTCACTATAAATGGTAAAATTATAAGTCTGATAAAGACAACCATATTAACTAACTGTAGCTCATTAATTCGCACAGTTAGTAAAACTATAAATGGTAGAATTAATATTCTAAGCTTTGTACTACGGCGCTAGACTGCATCAAAATTTTAATCAACGTACTAAATGTACGCCTCATAAAATTTTGACTTGTCTGCCTTGTATTACTTGCTTATAATGATAATTCCATTCAAGTGAAATTTAAAAAATGGGAGGAAAAAATAGTGGCAGGAAGAGCATATCCATTAGAAAGAACAAGAAATATAGGAATAATGGCTCACATTGATGCAGGAAAAACTACTACTACTGAAAGAATTCTTTTTTATACAGGAAAGACTCATAAAATAGGAGAAGTTCACGAAGGTGCTGCAACAATGGACTGGATGGCACAAGAACAAGAAAGAGGTATAACAATTACTTCTGCTTGTACAACATGTTTCTGGGATAATAATAGAATCAATATAATTGATACTCCAGGACACGTTGATTTTACTGTTGAAGTTCAAAGATCTTTAAAAGTATTAGATGGTGCTGTAACAGTTTTAGCAGCTAAAGGTGGTGTTCAACCACAAACAGAAACTGTTTGGAGACAGGCTGATAAATATAGTGTACCAAGAATGGTTTATGTAAATAAAATGGACATTACTGGTGCAAACTTCATGCTTTGTGTTGATCAATTAAAAAATAGATTAAAAGCAAATGCTGTTCCAATCCAATTACCAATTGGAGCAGAAGATAATTTCCAAGGAATCGTTGATTTAATAAAAATGAGAGCTTTTATTCATAAAGACGATTTAGGAAAAGAAGTTGAAGAAACAGATATACCAGCTGATATGGTAGATTTAGCAAATGAATATCGTGAAAAAATGATAGAATCAGTTGCTGAACAAGATGAAGAATTAATGATGAAATATTTAGAAGGTGAAGAACTTTCTCAAGATGAAATCAAAAAAGGTTTAAGAACTGGAACAATAGCTAATAAAATAGTACCAGTTGTTTGTGGTTCTTCATATAAAAATAAAGGTGTTCAAGAATTACTTGACGCAGTAGTTGCTTATATGCCATCACCATTAGATATTGCACATATTAAAGGTGAAACATTAGATGGAGAAGAAACAGAAGCTAAAACTTCAGATTCAGAACCATTTGCAGCATTAGCATTTAAAATTGCAACAGATCCTTTCGTAGGAAAATTATGTTTCTTTAGAGTTTATTCTGGAACATTAGAATCAGGATCAACAGTTTTAAATTCTAGCAAAGATAAAAAAGAAAGAATTGGTAGAATTCTTCAAATGCACTCAAATCACAGAGAAGATATTGAAAAAGTATACGCTGGTGATATTGCAGCAGCAGTTGGATTAAAAGATGTTACAACAGGAAATACATTATGTGATCCTGATCATCCAATAATCCTTGAATCAATGGAATTCCCAGAACCAGTTATTGATATAGCTATCGAACCAAAAGATAAAGCTAACCAAGAAAAAATGGGAATTGCACTTGCAAAACTTGCAGAAGAAGATCCTACATTTAAAACATATACAAACCATGAAACAGGTCAAACTATTATCGCAGGTATGGGTGAATTACACTTAGATATCATCGTTGATAGATTAAAAAGAGAATTCAAGGTTGAATGTAGTGTTGGTAAGCCATCTGTTGCTTACAAAGAAACAATTAGAAATGCCGTTAGAGTTGAAGGTAAATTCATTCGTCAATCTGGTGGTAGAGGACAATATGGTCACGTTTGGTTAGAAATGGAACCATTAGAGCCAGGTACTGGTATTCAATTTGAGAGCAAAATCGTTGGTGGTGTTGTTCCAAAAGAATATATTAAACCAGTTGAAGAAGGAATTAGAGAAGCTGCTGAAAGTGGAACACTTGCTGGATATCCAGTTATCGACTTTAAAGCTACTTTAGTTGATGGTTCTTACCATGATGTTGACTCTTCAGAAATGGCATTCAAGATTGCAGGATCTATGGCATTCAAAGAAGGATGTAAAAAAGCAAAATCAGTTATATTAGAACCAATTATGAAAGTTGAAATAACAGTTCCAGAAGAATATATGGGAGATGTTATTGGAGATGTAAACTCAAGACGTGGTAGAATGGAAGGTATGGATGGTGCAGATGGAATGCAAGAAATTCACGCATTTATTCCACTTTCAGAAATGTTTGGTTATGCAACAGACTTACGTTCTAAAACACAAGGTAGAGGAACATATTCTATGGAACCTTCTCATTATGATGAAGTTCCAAAATCAATATTAGAAAATATTGTTTCTTCAAGAGCTAAATCTGAAGAATAATATATATATATTATAAATAAAAACGAAATAAAATTGATTTATTACTAGGAAAACGAATTTCAAATTTTATGCGCATATGTTTATATGTAATTAAAATTTGAAATGAAGTTTGACAACGTAAGAAACGATTTTAGTTTGTTTTAAATAAAGGCTTGCATTTTTAGCAATTATAGTGTAGAATGCAGGTGAATGAATTAAGTCATTAAATTTTAAAAATAAATAAAGAGAGAAAATCTCAAAAAATTAAAGGAGGATTATTAAAATGGCTAAAGCTAAATTCGAAAGAACAAAACCACACGTTAACATTGGTACAATCGGACACGTTGACCATGGAAAAACAACAACAACAGCAGCTATTACTAAATATTTAGGATTATTAGGAAAAGCTCAATATACAGCTTACGATCAAATCGATGGAGCTCCAGAAGAAAAAGCAAGAGGTATAACAATCAATACAGCTCACGTTGAATATGAAACAGAAAACAGACACTATGCACACGTTGACTGCCCAGGTCACGCTGACTATGTTAAAAACATGATTACTGGTGCTGCTCAAATGGATGGTGCTATATTAGTAGTTTCAGCTGCTGATGGACCAATGCCTCAAACAAGAGAGCACATCTTACTTGCAAGACAAGTTGGTGTTAAATATATCGTTGTTTACTTAAATAAATGCGATATGGTTGATGATCCAGAATTATTAGAATTAGTTGAAATGGAAGTTAGAGATTTATTATCTAAATATGATTTCCCAGGAGATGATATTCCAATTATTAAAGGTTCTTCATTAAACGTATTAGAATCTACATCTACAAACCCAGATGATGAAGTTTATGCTCCAATCAAAGCTTTAATGGCTGAAGTTGATGCATATATCCCAACTCCAGAAAGACCAGTTGACCAACCATTCTTAATGCCAGTTGAAGACGTATTCACAATTACTGGACGTGGAACAGTTGCTACTGGTAGAGTTGAAAGAGGAATCGTTAAAATGCAAGATGAAGTTGAAATCGTAGGATTATCAGCTGAAAGAAGAAAAACAGTTGTTACTGGTGTTGAAATGTTCAGAAAATTATTAGATCAAGCTGAAGCTGGAGATAATATCGGTGTTCTTTTAAGAGGTATCGACAGAAAAGACATCGAAAGAGGTCAAGTTATTGCTAAACCAGGATCAATTCACCCACATACAAAATTCAAATCAGAAGTTTACGTTCTAACAAAAGAAGAAGGTGGAAGACATACACCATTCTTCAATGGATATAGACCACAATTCTATTTCAGAACAACAGACGTTACAGGTGTTATTGATTTAC
>CAOTKV010000024.1:24270-29784 GCA_948530865.1 uncultured Clostridia bacterium | reverse complement strand
TAGTATATAGTATAACAGAAGATGAAGTAACAGGATATATGGGAAAAATAGAAGGTTATAATGTAATAAATATACATGAAGCAGAAAAGACAGAAGTAAGTGGAAGTAAAACGTGGGAAGATAATAATAATCAAGATAAAATAAGACCAGAAAAAATCACAATAAATTTATTGGCAGATGGAGAGAAAATATTAAGTAAAGAAGTAACAGAAAAAGAAGGATGGAAGTGGAAATTTGAAGAGCTAGATAAGTATAAAGATGGAAAAGAAATAAAATATACAATAACAGAGGAAAAAGTTGAAGGTTATGAAAGTAAGGTAGAAGGATATAATGTAATAAATACACATAAACATGTAGAAGAAAAGCCAAAACCAACAGAACCAGAAAAACCAATCAAGCCAGCAGAGCCAGAAAAACCGACTCCACCAGTAACTCCACCACCAGTTGTAAATCCACCATCAATAATAAATAACAATTATAACAATGTTACAAATAATATAAGTACAACAAATCATGGTAATACAGATTCTGGAAAAAGACTTCCAGATACAGGAGATATTTTACCAATAGCGACAATAGGAACAATAATTACAGTTGCGATACTAAATATTATTGTAACGAAATTACATAAGAACAAGAGAGGTAAGAGTTCTAGAGTTGAAAAATAGTATATATTATGCTATAATAAAAAAGATATGGAGATTGGAATTATATAAAATCCTATATAAGTAATAAGTATTACTGTAGTAGCAACATAAAAAAACAAGCAACAATAGGAGGAAAAAAATATGGGTAATCGAAAAATCAGCTTTTTTGGAAATTTAGTCAAAATGTCAGTTGGTATCGGGAATATGGAAAAGAGATTAATTGGCGAGAAAAAAGTACAAAGCTCAGAGGGAATAGACCGGATAACAATATATCCATCTAATGTAGATCTTGAGATAACGGCATCAGAATCGTCTGATATCGAAATTGGGTTGTATGCATATGTAGATACAAACGCAAAAGTTATTCTTGAGACAAAACACGAAAAAGGAGAATATATTGTTACATCAAGAATTAATAATGATAACTTTTATGGGAATATCATTCTAAATGTTGCTATTCCTTCAAAAAAGAAGTTCAATCAGATAAAGGTTGATGGAAAGTCGTCGGATGTAGATTTTGTTGATTTTATTTCTGTAAATGGTATTGATGTTACTACTTGCTCTGGAGACGTAACAATACAGAAGGTAAGCGCAACTGAGGGAATTCAAGTAGAAACAGAAACAGGAGATGTTGAAATTAATAAAAATGTATCGACAGGTTTCCTTCAAGTTAAAACTCAAAAAGGTGACATTGAAATTGAAAATATCGCTTCTAAGGTTTCAACCAACCTCAAATCTTCTTCAGGTGATGTGGAATTAAACTATGTAACAAGTGATTCAATCAGTATTGAAACAGAATCAGGAGATATTGATGTTCATAAAAATGTTTCGAGCAAAAAGCTTAAAATAGATACATATAAGGGAGATGTTGAAACAAAGGCAAAATTTCAAAATGCTATTATCAATGCTCATAAAGGTGATATTGAAATTAAAACTCATGCTATGAGCGACATCGTTTTAGATGTGACAACTACATGTGGAGATGTTGAGATTGATTTTGATAATGTAGGAACTATTAATTTGTCTCCTAAAACAAAGTCAGGAGATATTGATTTTAGCCACGTTGACAGAGGAGGATTTACAGCAAAAGTAAATGTTACAACCACCTCTGGGGATATTGAAATTTCATAATAAAAATTGATAAAAATATTTTTTGAGCCTGTGCCACTTAATGTGGCACAGGTTGTTTTTTATTTTAGAATAACTTGATTTTTAAGAATAAGTTTATTATAATAATAAAATAAATGTGCTCATAGCTCAGCAGGATAGAGCAGTCGCCTCCTAAGCGACCGATGGGGGTTCGAGTCCCTCTGGGCACACCATAAGATTTATAGGAGTAATAAATTTGGAAGAAAAGTTTATGAGGGAAGCCTTAAAAGAGGCAAAGAAAGCTTTAGAAATTGAAGAAGTTCCAGTTGGTGCAGTAATTGTAAAAGATGGAAAAATTATAGCTAGAGCTCATAATACTAAAGAAACAAAAAAAGATGCAACATGTCATGCAGAAATTTTAGCAATAAAAAAAGCATGTAAAAAATTAGAATCTTGGAGATTATTAGGCTGTGATATGTATGTTACACTAGAGCCATGTTCTATGTGTGCAGGAGCATTAATAAATTCAAGGATAAAAAGATTATATATAGGTACTGATGATAATAAAACTGGAGCATGTGGTTCAGTTTTAAATTTATTAGAAGATTATAAATTTAATCATAAAATTGAAATTCATAAATATATATTAAAAGAGGAATGTGAAATTGAACTTAAAGAATTTTTTAAATTTTTAAGAAATCGTAATAAAGCAAGACAAAAACATTAATTATAATACCTATAAAATAAAATTTAAGATTACAGGAGAAAATGAATGGATAAAAGGAGAAATATACAAATGGATATTATAAGAGGTATAGGCATGATATTAATTGTACTTGCACATACAGGCTCTCCATTTGATCATTTTGTATATTTGTTTCACTTAGCTTTATTTTTTATGTTATCAGGATATTTTTTTAAAGTTGATAATGTGAAAGATAATAATTCATTGAAAAATTTTATTTTAAAAAAGATAAAAAGATTGTACTTGCCATATATAATTGCAAATATAATATGTATTTTGTTAAATAATATTTTTATAAAGAATAATTTGTATAGTGCAATTTCTCATAATTATTTTACAATTAAAGATTTTACTTATCAAATAATTATGACATTGCTATTTTCAAATACTACTGAAATGGTAGGTGCTACATGGTTTTTACCAATATTATTTTCAATAACAATAGTTTATGGAATCATAGAAAGTTTACTAAATAAATTTACTAAAAAAAGTAATTTAATTCAGCTATTTATTTCTATAGTATTTTTTTATATTGGTAAATTTTTAATATCTAATGAAATTGAAGTTTTATTTATAGGAGTGCAATTTTTTACATGTTACATATTATTTGATATTGGTAGAAAATTTAAGTTATTAAAATTGGAATTAAATAAAATAATTAAATGTATATTATTAATTTTATCATTTGTAATGTTGCTTATACTTAACAAGATTGGAACAATAGAGTTGTCATTAAATATTTATACAAGGTTTAGATTTTTTATTGCAGTTTCTGTTTTAGGATGGATATTTATTTATGAAATATCTTATTTTATCAGTAAAATAAATGTATTAAATAGAATATTTGAGTATATTGGTAAAAACACAATGCCAATAGTAATATTGCATTTTATAGTATTTAAGTTTGTAAATTTACTAGGAATAATTATTACAAAAGGAGATATTTCTTTAATGTCAACATTTCCAGTTTTGTTTAAAGGCAGTACATGGTGGATAATGTATACAATATTTGGAGTTCTAGTGTCACTTTTATTAAATGAAATATTAAAATTAATAAAAAGTAAAATTTATATAAAACAATGCAATTAGTGAATTATATTATGAAAGGAGAATAATTATGAAAAATTTTTTAAAGAAATTTTTATTTGTTTCAGTCATAGTTATAATGTTATTAATTGTTGCATTTATTATTATTCAATATGATGCAGAAGGTGAAAAATCATTGCCATTTTCAATAAATAAAATTCTTCTTGTGAGTACAGTAAATGGTGATATTGTTGACGATCCTAGTAATATTTGGAATATAAATATTACTCAGGTAAATGATATATATATGTATATTAACAAAACAGAAGAAACAGATTTAACAATTAAAGAAATTAAATTGGAAAATTTTAATATAGTAAATAAACCTCAAAAAGGAAATGTAAAATTGTTAAGGCCTACTGGTGAACTTTCAAATTTGTATACATATAGTGAGCAAGATTATTTAAACTCTGAAATTGTATATCAAGGAGGAGTAATCGATGATATGAAAGCATTAGAGATAGCTAATACTGGTGGAGTCTTAGGCTTTAGATTTTCTCTTAATGATTTAGGAACTTATGTTTCAAATGAAAATGAACAAATTATTTATGATGGTAATTTACTTAAGAATTTAAATATTTCATTGGAAGAAATAAAATTTTCTGCCAGTTTTGATATTATAATTACAACTAGTGATAATATAAATTATAAAGGTACAGTAAGTATAGAAATGCCAATTGATACTATTATAGAAGAAGGATCATCACACAAAGAAATAACAGATTTTAATAATGTAGTATTTAAAAGAGTATAAAAAAGTATTGCAAAATAAGAAAATCCATTATATAATCTATTCGAAAATTAAGTGGCTTTTCTTAAGGAAGGTATGCTTCAATAAAAAGCTATGAATCTCGTCAGGTTCGGAAGAAAGCAGCGATAAGTAGTGTATTTATGTGATTTCGCATGCCTTCCTTAAGGGAAGTCATTTTGTTTAGGATAAGGAGGGAATATGTCATATACAGCGCTTTATAGAAATTTTAGACCATTAAAATTTTCAGATATGGTTGGGCAAGAACATATAACTAAAACATTAAGAAACCAAGTAATGTCTGGAAGAGTTGGTCATGCATATTTATTTACTGGTGGAAGAGGAACTGGAAAAACAACTTCTGCTAAAATAATGTCTAGGGTTGTAAATTGCTTAAATCCTCAAAATGGTGAACCTTGTAATGAATGTGAAATTTGTAAGGAAATTTTAGATGGTTCTTTAACAGATGTTGTCGAAATGGATGCTGCATCAAATAATAGTGTAGAAGATATTAGAAGTATTAGAGATGAAGTTAATTTTTTACCAACAAAAGCAAAATATAGAGTATATATAATAGATGAGGTACATATGCTTTCAACAGGAGCGTTTAATGCACTCCTTAAAACGCTAGAAGAACCACCAGAACATGTAAAATTTATTTTGGCTACTACTGAGCCACAAAAACTTCCAATGACAATTCTTTCAAGATGTCAAAGATTTGATTTTAAGAAAATTCCAGAGCAAGATATAATTAAAAGATTAAAAGTTATTTGTGAAGGTGCAGATATAAAGATTGATGAAGAAGCTTTAAAAATAATTGCAGTGCTTTCTGAAGGTCATATGAGAGACGCTATTAGTATTTTGGAAAGATGTAGTCAAGAAAATTCGGAAAATATTACAATTCAAGAAGTAAAAGAATTGGTAGGACTTCCAAGTTTAGAATATATAAATAAATTATCTCGCGGAATATTAGAATGTGATGCTGTTGCTTCTTTAGAAGCTGTTGATAATGTAATAGAAGATGGAAAAGATTTATATAATTTTTTATGGGAAGTAATAAAATATTTTAAAGATATTTTGGTTTATAAATCTACTAATAAATTGAATCTATATTCAGAAAATGAAATTGTTGAGATAAAAAAATTAGCTGATATAACAGATGAAGAAAGATTGCTTAATATAATTTATCAATTATCAGA
>CAOTKV010000024.1:0-24170 GCA_948530865.1 uncultured Clostridia bacterium | reverse complement strand
TAGCTGATATAACAGATGAAGAAAGATTGCTTAATATAATTTATCAATTATCAGATTTAGAAAATGACTTGAAATGGTCTTCTCAAAAAACAATTATGTTCCAAACAGGAGTTATAAAAGCATGTAGAAGTGAAGAGTATTCTAATACGGGAGGAACTTCTATTGAAAAAAGATTAACAGAACTTGAAAATAAATTAGCAAATCTAAAATTTGGTCAAGATACAACAATTGGAATGCAAGAAATTGCAAGAGGAGAAACATCAGATGTAGCAGTATATAAATTAGAGGAGAAAAAAGTTTCAAAAACTCCTACAAATGTAAATAAAGTAGATGAATCATGGAAAAAAGTAATAGATAGCTTAAAGAAAAATGGAAAAATTAGATTATATACTGCATTAATAAATACAAGAGTAAATGAGTTAAATGATTTAATGTGGGAAATAGAATTTCCAAATGGTTTAACAGATTTTAATAAAAATATTTTAGAAAATGTAGCAAATAATAGTGAGTTACGTAAAGAAATATTTAAAATAACAGGAAAAGAAATTCATGTAAAATTTAAAGATGGAAAAAGTATATCAAAATCTTCAAGTGGTGGAGGAACCCCAAAATCTCCAATAAGAGATTTAGGAATAGATATAAATATTATAGAATAAAAAATAGGAGGATTATTAAAATGGGAAAAAGAGGCGGATTTCCAGGAGGCATGGGCGGATTTGGAGGAATGAATATAAATCAGCTTATGAAAGAGGCGAAAAAAATGCAATCAGATATGGAAAAATCACAAGAAGAATTAGGAAATATGGAATTTGATACAACAGCTGGTGGAGGAGCAGTTTATGTAAAAGTTACAGGAAATAAAGTTGTTAAAGAAATCAAAATTCAAAAAGATGTTGTAGATCCAGATGATGTTGAAATGCTTCAAGATTTAATTTTAACTTCAGTAAATGAAGCTTTAAGAAAAGTTGATGATGCTCAAGCAGCAGCTCTTGGAAAATATAATATACCAGGTTTAATGTAAGGAGAAATTTAGATTATGTCTTTTTATTCACCTTCAATTGAAAAATTAATTGAAAGTTTTGAGAAGTTGCCTAGTATAGGGCATAAAACAGCTCAGAGATTAGCATTTTATATGTTAGATATAACAAATGAAGAGGCTGAAGAATTTACAAATTCTATATTAAACGCTAAGAAAAACCTACATTTTTGTTCAAAATGCTTTAATATATCAGATACAGACCCATGTAACATATGCTCAAATCCAAAAAGGGATGAATCTACAATTTGTGTTGTAGAAGATGTAAGAGATGTTATTGCAATGGAAAGAACACATGAATATAATGGTGTTTACCATGTTTTACATGGTTCAATTTCTCCAATGAATGGAGTAGGACCTGATGATATTAAAATAAAAGAGTTACTTACAAGAGTAATGAATGGAAATGTTAATGAAATTATATTAGCTACAAATCCTAGAGTTGAAGGAGAAGCAACTTCAATGTATATTTCAAAATTATTAAAGCCAATGGGAATAAAAACAACAAGAATAGCTAGAGGAATTCCAGTAGGTGGAGATTTAGAGTATACAGATGAAATTACTCTTACAAAAGCTTTAGAAGGTAGAAGTGAAATGTAACTAATTGTAGTTGCATAGAGCTTAAAAATATTTTTGAATAATATACTATAAAGAGTAAGTATATTAAGCAAGGAGAGTATTATGCAGAGAAAAAAGAAAGTAGTTATATTAGGTGGAGGAACAGGAACTTCATTTGTTTTAAAAGGATTAAAATATTTCCCTGTTGATATAACAGCAGTTATTACAGTTTCAGATGATGGAAGCAGTACAGGAAGGCTTAGAAAAGAATTTTCAACACCAGCTGTTGGAGATATTAGAAAAGTTTTAAGTAGTTTATCTACACTTCCAGATGAAGTAAGAGATGTAATGGAATATAGATTATCTACATATAGTGAATTAAATGGCCATGCACTTGGAAATTTAATATTAACATCTTTAATAAATGAAACAGGAACTTTAAAAACAAGTATACAATATTTAAGTAAAATATTAGATGTTAAACAAACAGTATTACCACTTTCAGAAGATTGCTTAACTTTAATGGGAGAGACAACAACAGGTGAAGTAATTGAAGGAGAAGAAGAAATAACAAAAGCTAATAAGAAATATAAGAAGTTCTTTTATAAAGAACAACCACATGTTTTACCAGAAGTTTTTGATGCTATTGAAAATGCAGATTTAATTATTTTAAGTATGGGAAGCTTATATACAAGTGTAATGCCACATATTATTTGCAAAGATGTGGTAGAAGCTATAAGAAGAGCTAATGCAAAAGTTATGTATATATGTAATGCCATGACACAACCTGGTGAAACAGAAGGGTTTGGAGTAAGTAATCATATTGATGTATTAGAACAATATTTAGGAAAAGATGAAATAGATGTAGTTATAGCAAGTAATACAAAGATTTCAGAAGAAATGCTTGAAAAATATGAAACAGAAGAACAAAAAGGTCAAGTGCCAATAGATTATGAAAATATTGCAAAAGCTAAATATGAACTTATAGAAGAGGATTTATTAACAACAGTAGATGGAACTTTAAAACATAATAGCTTGAAATTAAGCTCAGTAATATTTTCTTATTTAATGAGATAAAAATAAAAAGTGAAATTTAGGGACGCTCCTTAAATTTCACTTTTTATTTTTTATTTTTTCAATTTTTTTATTAATAGATTTTAATTTTATATTAGCAAAAATTCCATTTTTTGCCATAACTTCTTCTTTTTGTTTTAATAATTCAATTACTTGCTTTTGTTCTTCTGGTGAAAGAGAATGTAATAGATTAGCTTTCATTATATTTTCTTTAACCATTTCTTCATAATCTTTTTTGTCGCCATATAATCCCATAAAAAGTCCTTTCTAAATATCAGATATCGCTTCATATAATTTTTGCCTTAATTTTTCACGAACATCTATAAAAGTTTGTTTTGGAAGAGGCTCAAGTGATGCATAAAAAAGTCTAGCAGGATGATCTGGTGGAAGATTATGCATCATATATGTTAAAATAGATTCTTCTGCTGAATCAGACATTTTTTCTTCAATTAATTTTATACAATTTTCTAAATTACATTCAATATCATCTGTTCTTGTGGCTAAAATATAGAACAGAAGAGATTTTAAAAGCATTTCAGCCATCATTTCTAAAAAGGAATATTGTGATATTTTATTGTAGACAATTGATTTTGCATAGTCTTCAAGTTTTTTCTCACTATCAATAAAATTAAAAAAAGTTTTTCCTTCAAAATAACAATCTCTTTTTGGTATGTAATTAATAATTGATGACTTTTCCTCATTTGAGAAATTCATCTGTACATCTTTTTTCAAAAAATCAGCGAAGTCGCTCATAAATACCTCTTATCCTTATTATTGACTATATTTTATATCTAATAATCGAAAATGTAAACGAAAGGATAAAAATTTTGAACAAATTTTATCGTTACTAAAATGATATATATAATGACGTTCCTATATATTTGCCCAAAAATGTAATAAAGTTGTAATTGCAATTGATTTTTTTAATTATATAATATAATAGTATAATAATATATTATATTAATTAATAAGCAAAGGAAAAAGATATGGAAGAAAAAGCAATAAAAGACATGGAAATAGATGAATTAATAGAAATATACAGAAATTCAGGTAATACAAAAAAGAAAGAGATATTAGAAGATATAACAGGAACTAAGAAATTTGGAATACTTATGAGTAAATTGTATCCAGCTGAACTAGTACAAATGGCAAGAATACATCCTTCTAAAGAAGCTATTTTAGATACTATGATTTCAGATATGGAAAATCATAGTAATCCTATAGTATCAAAATATATTTCAGGAAATTCTTTTCAACGTGAGAGCTTTGAAAAATTTAAGGAAGCTTTGCATCATAAAAGCCTTTTGGAAAGAATAAAAGATAGGGCTAAAAGATTTATAACTAGAACACCAGCATTGCCAGATAATATATCTAAAAAATTAGACCAAATAGAAGAGCTTAGTAAATATGAAGTTAGAAGAACATCTGCTACTGGTAAAAAAATGGAACAATTAGAAACTCAAGACTTAGACCAGGCAGTAGATGAGTCAAGAGTTGAGATAAATAATGGAGAAATGGTAAGAGTATTTGACAGATTTGCAAAACCAGCCAGAGCAAAAGGATTTCTTACTGAACCTGAAGTCGCTGGAAATTTAAAAACAGATTTAAAAAATGAATATACTAACATTTTAGGAACTGAAAAAAGTGATATAGCAGAATTAATTGCAAATCAAGAGTTTGAAAGTTTTAGTGGAGAACATTTTTATGTACCATACAAAGGTGTATTTGGAGCAGGAACTTATGATAGAGAGAGTAAGACACGAACAGATTCTAGGAGTTGGAAAAAGAATTTATTAGAAATTGAAAAAGTTGAAAATTTTACAGTTGGAGAACAAAACTTTGGAGAAGTATTTATCTCAAAATCAGAATTTAGTCCAACTTCATATGCAATTGAAGGAAAATGGTCTCCTGTATATGAATATTTTACAAAAAATGAAAATGGTGAATTTGTACGTATTGGAAGCGGTAAAATTTCAAAAGAAACAGGAAAAATGGAATCAATAATAAGTATGGATGGTTCAGATATTTCAGGTTTAAGTGAATCAGAAATAGATAGAAGAAAAGAAGAGGGCACATTATTACAATTTGATGCTAGTGATTATTTAGGTAAGAGTTCAAAAACATCTCGTAAAGATATAGAACAAGCAATTACTATGAAATCAATTCAAGAACATTTGGGACCAGATAAGAAAATTACAGATATAACACAAATAAAAGATATGTCTATATTTGATTATGATAAGTTTGGAAAAGTAGATAGAAAAAATGCATATATTGTTGCTTCTATTGAAAATGGAAAAGAATCTTATGAAATTGTTTGTATGGATGATAAGGGTAAATGTCAACCATATCCAGGTATGAGCGAAGATATGTTTAATAAGCAAGCTAATATCAACTTTCCATTTGGAGCAACTACTGGTCTTGGACCTAATAGTCTTAATGTACTTGATACTAAAAAGTCATTAGAAACTTTTAAAAATAGCGAAGGTAAACAGTTTTCTGTATATAGAGATAAATCAGGAGTGTTGAGAATGGCAGAAATTGTACCTCGTATGAATGGTGTGGGAACATATGCCGAAGAATTAGATTCATATTCTGTAATGCATGAAGGTATTGAAAAAGCAAAAGAGGAAACTGAATCACCAGAACAAACTAAAGAGGCTCAAAAAGAACAAGCTAAAGAATCTGAAAAAGGAACAAAAAGTGCGAGAGATGGTTATAATACATCACGTGCTTGGGAAGAAATGGCAAAACAAGATATAAATAAACAACATGAATCTCCAGTTTATAATTCAGGACAAATTCTTTCACATAGAAGGACAAAATATGCAATAGAATCTCCTGCAAATATTGATTGTGCTAAATATGTAGCAAATAGGTTTGAAGATGACTATGCTTTTGGTTTAGAAGGAGAAAAAGCAGAATTAGCAAGAGATTTTGCACGCTTAGAAGTAAAAGGAACTTTTGGAGAATTTGAAAACCCATATACTGGTGAAATAACAGACGCACATGATAATCCCAAATTATTATTACAAATGGAAAAAGTTAATGGATTAAATATATCAGAGTTAGAAGATATTCCTGATATAGATACTTCTGAATTACATCAAGACATATATATAGCAACATATGAAATTGAAGAATATGATAGTAAATTAGGCAAAAATGTTATGAAACCAATAAAAGAGTACTATAAAAAATCAGATAATGGCGAAATGGAAATGATTGGTACTGAAACAGAGGAAAAAGCTACATTTACAATAGATGGTGTTGAGAATGAAGTAAATACACGTGATATAAAAAAAGGTAGAAGTTTAGAAAACATTAAACAATCAGAACTTGTAGATAAAGTATTAAAAGATACTATTGAAGCTACTCTGAGCAATGTGGAAAAAGTAACAGAAGTTGCACAAATTACAGATATGGACTTTCTAAATGATTTGGCAAAGCAATGTGGAGTAGACGAAAATTATTATTTACCAGGCAGAACATATATTGTATCAACAATAAATGAAAAAGGTGAAGAAAGTTTTGATATTGTAGTAAGAAATGATATGGCTGAAAATTGTTTTGGTACAGAATTTGAACATTTAAGTGGAATTGAAGCAACTAAAGAAAGTGGAAGAGACATGTTTACTAACACAGGAATGAGTTTAGCTGGAGGAGCGCAAATACTTAATAAAACATCAACACTACAAGAATTTGAAACTCAAAGTGGACATAGATATGCAATAAGCAGAGATAAAGACGGAAAATTAGGATTTAATGAAATTATTAGAGATAATGGAAAAGAGCTGCGTGCTGAAAAGGTAGATGCATATACATATTCTACATCAAATTTAAGAGGAACATATGAAAGAGCAGGAATAAATCAAGAAGATGTAAAAAATGCTTATAATACAGTAGACAAAACTAAATCAGAAAAAGAGCAAACACAAGAACAGGGAAAAAACAATTCTGAAGGGAGATAAAAAATGGATGTAAAAACTCAAGAAACGTATTCAGAAGTTTATAGTGTATTAAATATGTTAGGAGATAAATATATAAAAAGATTGCCAACTAGTTTGTTTAATATGATTGTTAAAGAAAAGAAACAAGACTATAATCCAGTGTATGATTCAAAGAAAAATTTGGAAGAACAAAATATAAAAAGAGAATCTATATCTATGATTGCATTATTTCATCTTAATTATTGGTGTGATTCAGAAGAAGAGAAGAAACAATTAAATGCATTATTTAAAAATAATTATGATAAGAAACAAACAGAACTAAGAGAAAAGTATAATCCTGATAATATATTTAAAAAAGAAGAACCTAAAATAGAAACTGAAGTACAAAATAATGTAGCAGTTATTGAATATAAAAAAACAATTTTTGATAAATTTTTAAACAAAATTAAACAATTTTTTAATATGAAATAATTGAAGTTGAGAGCTTATAATTGTATAAGCTCTCATTTTGTATTTAAATAATCCATAAGCCCAATATATATGCTCCAAGCAAGTTCATCTTGATAAGAATCTGTTTGAAGTAATTTGTTTTCTTCTGCATTTGATAAAAAACCGCACTCTACAAGAACAAGAGGTATTTCAACATTTTTTGTAAGATAAATTCCAGATATAGATTTTATTGTTCTTGAATTTTGTTTTTTCAAAAAATTATTTAAACTTATTTGAATATTTTCAGCTATCTTTTTACTATCTTCATCTTGATTTTTGTAAAAAGTTTGCCACCCACTGTATTGAGTTTGTTCTAATTTATTCATATGTATAGATACAAACATTTCTGCATTTGAAGTATTTGCAATTTCTACTCTGTTTTTCATATCAGATACCTTTTTTTCACGAATTGTATTAGAATCTGCTTCATAAATTCCATTTTCATCTGAACGAGTTAAAATTACTGTGCAATTTGAACTTTCTAGTAGATTTTGTAATTTTAATACGATATCTAAGTTTAAATCAGACTCTATTGAACCATCAGCTCCAGTTGCTCCACCATCAGGACTTCCATGTCCAGCGTCCAATATTATTGTATGATTTGATATTGGAGTAGAAGAAGTGGCTTGAAAATTAAGTGAATTATTTGCTAAAGTATAAACAAAAATTGAAAAAACGATACTTAAATTTATAAAAATTATTCTTTTTTTATTAAAAATGTACATAATAAAACTCCTAAGATAGAATTGTATATTTTATAGTATTCGTTGAATACTAATTTATTACAATTAACATTAGGAGATTTATTGTATCTATAATAATTTTAAAAGTAAACAAAAGATAAAAGTATATTTAATAAAATTTTGGAAAAAATACAAAAAAATAAATTTAAGGGGAATTTTATGAAAAATTACAAAAAGCTAAATATGAATGGAACTCTTTTAGATAAGAACCAGTTTGCAAAACACATAGAAAAAACAGCATCTGAACATGGAATTAAGAGTTTTTCAAACAAAAACACTTATCCAATTTATAGGCTTATGGATGATTATAAATTTATTTTAGAAACTTACAATTTACTTACAAAGCATTTAAGACTAGGAATAAAAGTGCATGCTGCTGGAGAATGGATTTTAGATAACTTTTATGTTATTGAAGAAACAGTTAAAATTATTCAAAAAGAATTGCCTTTAAAGAAATATAAAAATTTGGTGGGACTTTCAAATGATAAATATTTTGGATTTGCTAGAATATATGTACTTGCAGAAGAAATAGTTGCTTTTTCTGATTGTAAAATAGATAGAGAAATAATTGATATCGCACTTCAAAGTTACCAAAGAAAAAAGCTACTTAGTATGGAGGAATTATCAAATATCGGAATTTTTATAAAAATTTCGATTATTTCTCATATTAGAGAACTTTGTGAAAAAATATATTCTTCACAAATTCAGAAATATAAAGCAGAAAGTATTATTGAGAGATTAGTAGAAAATAAATCACATACTAATTTAAAGTTTATTAATTCCAATTTTAATTTAAAATTAAATGAGGAAAAATTAAAATATTCTTTTGTTGAATATTTATCTTATAAATTAAAAAAGTATGGAAAGAATGCAGTTAAATATCAAAATGTATTAGAAAAAGAAATTCAGAAGGTAGGACTCACAATTTCAGAAGTAATTCAAAAAGAACATTTTAATATAGCAAATATAAAGATTTCTATGGGAAATTGTATAACAAGTATTAAAGATATAAATAGAATTGACTTTTCTGAATTATTTAGTTATATGAATGCTTCTGAAGAACTTTTAAAATTAGATCCTTCTGGAATTTATAATAATATGGATGAAGAAAGTAAGAGCTATTATAGAAGTATTATTGAGAAGAAATCCAAGAAAACAAAAATTTCTGAGGTATATATTGCAGAAAAAGTAATTGAACTATGTAAAAGATATGAGAATTCTACTGGAATTGAAAATATAAAAAAAGCTCATGTTGGTTACTATTTAATAAAAGAAGGATGTGCAGAATTAGATGAAGCATTGGAAATAAAAAAACATAATAAGTTAAATAATATGCAAAAAGCTAGAATGTATATTGCAATGAATATTTTAATACCATTTTATTTTTGTATAGTTTTATATTTTTATGTTCATGAGAATATTATAAATAATTGGATTGCAATTGCAATATGTATAATTTCATATGTTCCAATATCAGAGATATATTTAAGAATTGAAAATTACTTTATGGGAAAATTTAAAAAGCCAATATTAATTCCTAAAATGAACTTTGAGAAAGGGATACCTGAAAGTTCAGCAACTTTTGTTGTTATTCCAACTATTTTAAAATCAAAAGAAAAAGTTATAGAAATGCTAAAAAAACTAGAAGTTTATTATTTAGCAAATAAATCTGAAAATTTATATTTTGCTCTTTTAGGTGATTGTTCAGAAGAAGATAGTAAAACAAAAGATTTTGATGAAGAAGTAATGTCGTGTGGAATTGATTATTGTAATAAATTAAATGAAAAGTATAGAACTGATAAATTTAGTAAGTTTCACTTTTTATATAGAGAAAGAATTTGGAATTCTTGTGAAGAAGCATATATTGGTTGGGAGAGAAAAAGAGGACTTTTAACTACATTTAATAAATATATTAAAAGAAGAAGAGAAAATAATTTTTTAGAAAATACTATTGAAAAAGAGAAGGAAAAATTACCAAATATTAAATATATTATAACTTTAGATAGTGATACAAATTTAAATTTAAATACTGCTTCAAAATTAATTGGAGCTATGAGTCATGTTTTAAATATACCAGTAGTAAAAAATGATAAAGTAGTTGATGGCTATGGAATAATGCAACCTAGAATTGGTATGGATTTATCCCTTTCACAAAAAAGCTTATTTATTGAACTTTTTAGTATGAAAGGTGGAGTAGATTTCTATACTAATGCAATTTCAGATATATATCAGGATTATTTTGGAGAAGGCATTTTTACTGGAAAAGGTATATATGATGTAGATTTATATAATACGATTTTGAGAAGTGAGTTTCCAGATAATACAATTCTTAGTCATGATTTACTAGAAGGGAATTTTTTAAGATGTGGATTGATAACTGATGTAATGCTTTTAGATGGATACCCTAGCAGATATTTGCCATATATTATGAGAAATCATAGATGGACAAGAGGGGATTGGCAAATAATTAAATGGTTGAAAAATGATAGACTAAATGAAATATCAAAATTTAAAATATATGATAACTTAAGAAGAAGTGTTTTACAAATTACTGCTTTTGCTTTAATAATTATTTCTGCTTTTAATTTCTCAAGTTTATTTTATTTATTTGTATTAGGGATAATAAGCTCTATAATTCCATATTTAATTGATATTGTAAATTATATTATTTTTAAAGAAAGCAATATTACAGGTGCAGTATATGCATATAAGAAATTTTCAAATGAACTAAATAGTTTGAAAATAAGTGTAATAAGAATTATCTTGCAAATATTATTTTTACCATTTGAAATGTATAAAAACCTAGATAGCATAATTAGAAGTTTGTACAGAATGAAAAAATGTAAAAAACTTTTAGAATGGGTTACAGCAGAAGATGGTGAGAAAAATTCTAAGAATGATTTAAATACTCATTTTAAAGAAATGATATGTAATATTTTATTTGGTATTATATTCTTGTTTTTTCAAAATATAATATTAAAAATAATAGGTGTAACTTGGATTATAGCTCCTGTTGTAGCTTGGTATATTAGTTTAGATAAAAAAGATGATAAAAAAATAACAGAAAAAAATAGAAAATATGTATTAGATGCAGCAAGAAATACATGGAGCTTTTTTGAAGATTTTATTAATGAAAAGAATAATTATTTAATACCAGACAATTATCAAGAAGATAGAAATAAAAAGATTGTAGATAGAACATCTTCTACAAATATTGGATTAGAATTGTTAGCAGTTATTTCTGCATATGATTTAGATTTTATTAATTTTAAAAAAGCAATAGAATATTTAAATAAAATTTTAGGCGTAATTGCTGGTTTAAGTAAATGGAATGGTCATTTATATAATTGGTATAACACAACTACATTAGTACCATTAATTCCAAGATATATATCAACAGTTGATAGTGGTAATTTTGTGGGATATTTGTATATAGTTAAAAATTTTCTGCAAGAAAATAAAAATAAAGGTGATTTAGAAAACTTAATTACACTAGTTTCTGAATTGATTGAAAATACTGACTTTTCAAAACTATATTCTGAAAGAACGAAATTATTATCTATTGGATATAATTTAGAAGAAAATAAATTATCAGAATCATATTATGATTTCCTTGCATCAGAAGCAAGACAAGCAAGTTTAGTTGCTATAGCTAAAGGAGATGTTCCAGTAAAGCATTGGAATAATTTAAGTAGAACTCTTACAAGTTTAAATGGATATAAAGGCTTAGTTTCATGGACAGGTACTGCATTTGAATATTTAATGCCAAATATTAATTTAAAAAGATATAAAGGAAGTCTTTTAGATGAAGCATGCAAGTTTGCAGTAATGAGTCAAATAGAATACTGTAGAAGAAAAGGTGTTCCATGGGGAATTTCAGAATCTGCTTTTAATTTAAGAGATTTAAATAATAATTATCAATACAAAGCATTTGGTATACCATGGCTTGGACTTAAAAGAGGACTTGATGAAGATACTGTTGTTTCACCATATAGTACATTTTTATCATTAGAAGACGAGCCAGAATTTGCAATAAGAAATTTAAAATTATTAGAATCAGAAGGTGGAACTGGTAAATATGGATACTATGAATCAATTGACTATACCCCAAGTAGAGTAAAAAATAAAGGAAAAGCAGTTGTAAAAACTTATATGGCACATCATCAAGGATTAATTTTGTTATCTATAAATAATTTCTTGAATAATAATATTTTAAAAACTAGATTCAATAATAATCCAGAAATTGAAGCAGTAGATATACTATTACAAGAAAGAATGCCTATAAAAATGATTATTACAAAAGAAAAGAAAGAAAAAATTGGTAAAAATAAAAATTTAATTAGCAATAGTTATACAGAGCGAGTAATAGAAAAAGCCAATAAAAAGGAGAGAAACTTAAATGTAATTTCAAATGAAAGATACAAAATTATAATTGATGACTATGGAGATAGTATAAGTGAATTTGAAGATGTAATGGTAAACAATTTTAAAGAAACATCAGATATAAAGCAAAGGATTAATTCATATATAAAAAATGTAAAATCTAAAAAAATAATAGATGTTAAAGAAAATTCAAAAATCATTTTTGCACCTGATAAGGCTAAATTTCTAAAACGTGAAAATAATTTGAAAATTGAAGAGATTGTTAGTTTAGATCCTAATAAACCAATAGAAATAAGAAGATTAGAGATAGAAAATTTAGGAAGTAGTCAAGAAGTTTTAGAAATAATAGTTGATTTTGAACCATCAATGTCTAAGAAAATGGATGAATATTCACATCCAACATTTAATAAATTATTTATGAAATTAGAAGAGGCAAATGAAAATATAATATTTGAGAAAAGAGATAGAAACTTAAAAGAGAAAAAATATTTAGCAACAACTTTATACACAGAAACTGAACAAATTGTGGATTTTGAATATGAAATTGATAAAGAAAAATATTTATCAAGAGAAAATTTAGATACATCTTATATGGTGAGAAATCAAAGAAATTTTTCAAAAAGAATAAGTCAAGTTACAGAACCAATAATTGCAATGAAAAGAACAATAAAAATTGCTCCAAAAGAGATTGCAAATATAAATTTGTTAATTTCTGCTTCAAATAATAGAGAAGAAGCTATTGAAAACTTAGAAAATGTAAAAAGTGAAGAAGAGATAATAAGAATTTTAAATATTGCTAAAGTAAGAGTTGAAGAAGAAAGTAAATATTTACAAATAGAAGGTTCTAAAATAGATATATATGTTAGATTTTTAAAATATATATTAAATTTAGGAAAAAATGCATTAAATATAGATAATGCTGAAATTAATAGCTTATGGAAATATGGAATATCTGGTGATAATCCAATATTACTTGTAGAAATAAAAAATGTTGAAGATATTTATGTAATTGAAGATGTTTTGACAGCTTATGAATATTATAGAGCGAAAAAAATATATATAGATATTGTTATTTTAAATAAAGAAATAGATGTTTATGAAAGATTTGTAAGAGAAAGTATTTATGAAGTGATTTCTAATAAACAGCTAGAATATTTAAGAAATATAAAAGGTGGCATTTTCATTTTAAATAAAGATGAAATTGAAAAAGAAGACTTAGCCACAATAAGATTTAAATCAAGATTTATAATAGATGCTGATATAGGAAATATTGAAACTTATGTAAAAGAACTAGAAGAAAATAAGGTTTCAGAAATTAGAAGAGATAGAAATAATAATTTGAATCTTGAAATTTATCCATTAAAAAAACAAGATTTACTATATGATAATTCTTATGGTGGATTTACAAGTGATGGAAAAGAATATTATATATATACAAATGAAGAAAATAAATTACCAGCAGTATGGTGTAATATACTTGCTAATAAATTTTTTGGAACTGTTGTTACAAGTAATTTGGGAGGTTACACATGGAATAAAAATAGTAGATTAAATAGATTAACAGCATGGAATAATGATAGAGTTTTAGATATACCTTCTGAAATTTTCTATATGAAAGATGAAGAAAATAAAACTGTTTGGACTTTAAATTCTGGTGTTATTCCAAATAAAAATTATTATTATATTACACATGGATTTGGATATTCAAATTTTAAAAATTCAAATGATAACTTGAATCAAGAGTTGGAGGTTTTTGTTCCATGTGAAGAAAGTTTGAAAATTTTAAAATTTAAAATTAAAAATCTAATAAATGAGGAAAGAAAATTAAAATTTGTTGTTTATATAAAAACAGTATTAGGTGAAGATGAAATATTTACAAATGGAAATTTAAAACTTGAGAAAAATGATAATATATTATTTGTAAAAAATGTATTAAGTAGTGAAGAATGTTTCAAAAATAAAATAATGTATATAATGCCAGATATAAAGATTAATAGTTTCACAGGAGACAAAGATGACTTCTTTGGAGAAGGTGATATTTTAAATCCTGATAGTTTATATAGAAATTTAAATAATTCATCAGGACTTGGAAAAAATTCATGTGTAGGTATAGAATTTATTTTAAAATTGAAGAAATTTGAAGAAAAGAAATTTAATATAATAATAGGACAGGCAAATAATTATAATGAAATTGAAAAAGTAAAAGAAAAATATGAATTTAATACAGATAGAAGAATTGAGAATATTGAAAATGAACTAGAATATACAAAAACTAAATGGAATAATTTATTAGGAGGTGTTTCTATAAAAACTCCACTTCCTGCATTAGATATAATAATGAATGGATGGCTAGTGTATCAAACTCTAGCTAGTAGAATATATGGTAAAACTGGATACTATCAGTCAGGTGGGGCATATGGATTTAGAGATCAACTTCAAGATGCACTTGGAATGAAATTTATTGATAGTAGTTTCTTAAAAGAACAGATATTAAATTGTGCAAGACACCAATTTATAGAGGGAGATGTTTTACACTGGTGGCATAATGATACAAAAAAAGGTATTAGAACTAAGTTTTCAGACGATTATTTATGGCTTGTTTATAGTACTATTGAATATGTGAATTTTGAAAATGATTATAGCATTTTAGATGAGAAAGTTGAATATTTAAAAGGTGATATACTTGGCGAAAATGAAGATGAGAAATATAATATTTACTATGAGAGTAGTGAGAAAGAAAGTATTTTTGAACATTGTATAAGAGCAATAGAAAATTCAATAACAAGAGGAATAGAACCTTTTCCTAAAATAGGAACTGGTGATTGGAATGACGGATTTAGCAATGTTGGTAGTGAAGGAAAAGGTCAAAGTATATGGCTTGCAATGTTTTTATATGATATATTAAATAGATTTATACCAATCTGTAAATTAAAGGAAAGAAAAGACTTAGTAGAAAAATATACTTCATATAAAGAAACTTTAAAAAGAAATGTGAATACAAAAGGATGGGATGGTAGATGGTTTAAAAGAGCTGTAACAGATAATGGAGAAGAAATTGGAAGTATAAATTCAGATGAATGTAGAATTGATAATATTTCACAAAGTTGGTCTGTTATTTCAGATATAGGAGATAATGATAAAAAATTTATAGCAATAGCAGAAGCTGAAAACTATTTAGTAGATAAAGAAAACAAAATTATAAAACTATTTGATCCTCCTTTTGAAAAATCTGTTATAAATCCAGGATATATAAAATCATATCCACCTGGAATTCGTGAAAATGGTGGTCAATATACTCATGGTAGTTGCTGGATGTTAATTGCAGAATGTATTTTAGGATTTGGAGATAAAGCAGAAGAATTACTTGAAATTTTAAATCCTATTGAACATTCAAAAAATAGAGAAGAGGCAAAAACATTCAAACTTGAACCATATATTTTAGAAGCAGATTTATATAGTAATGAAGATTTAGTAGGAAGAGGTGGCTGGAATTGGTATACTGGATCTAGTAGTTGGTTTTATAAAGCAATTTTAGAATATGTTTTAGGATTAAAAATAAAGAATGGTTATTTAGAAATGGAACCTTGTATTTCTAAAAATTGGAAAGAATATGAGATAAAATACAAATATAAAACTTCTATATATAATATAAAAGTTAGAAATAATAATTCTAAAAATGTAGGTGTTAGTAAATTTATAGTTAATGGTGAAGATATAAAAGAAAAGAAAATTTTATTACAAGATAATTGCAAAATATACAATATAGAAATTTTTATGTAATAAAAAATTAAAAAAATTGAAAAAAAACTTGTACAAAATTGTTAAATATGATATATATGTGATATTGATACAGTTTCTTTTAGAAAGGCGGTAGTTTAAGTGGAAGAAATAGTTGAAAAAGAGAAAAAAACTATACTTGTAGTAGATGATGAACAAAGTATAATGGAACTATTAGTATTTAATTTACAAAAGGAAGGGTATAAAACGTTAGAAGCATATGATGGTGTTACAGCTGTAGAAATGGCTATTAATGAAAAACCAGATTTAATTTTATTAGATGTTATGATTCCAAAGTTAGATGGAATTTCAGTTTGTAAAAAAATTAGATATGCATTAAATATATCTAATATTCCAATACTAATGATTTCTGCAAAAGATACAGAATCAGATAAAATTGTTGGTCTAGAAATGGGTGCTGATGATTATATTACAAAGCCTTTTCAAATAAGAGAAGTTATGGCTAGAATCAAAGCAAATTTAAGAAAAGCTGAATTAAATGCAAATATAGATATTTTAAATAACCAAAAGAATGAAGAAAAGAAAGATGATATAATTAAAGTTGGAGATTTAAGTTTAGACTTAAAGAAAGTTGAAGCAAAAGTTAAAGGCGAAGTTATAAACTTAACTAAAAAAGAATTCGATGTTTTAAAATATTTAGCAAGTCAACCAGGTCAAGTTGTAACTAGAGAAATGCTTCTTCGTGAAGTTTGGGAATATGAAGAATATGTAGGAGCAATAAGAACAATAGATGTTACAATGAACAGAATTAGAGATAAGATAGAAAAAGATAAAGCAAATCCAAAAATCCTTATAACAAAAAGAGGAGTAGGATACTACGTAACAGATAAATAAAAATTAAACTCTGTATGAAATTTTCATACAGAGTTTTTTATATTATAAGAAATTGCTATGCAATTCCTATGATATGAAATCTTCTAATTTCTAGTTAATAAATTAATTATTATATATACTAAGTTAATTATTAACATTATCATAAAAAATGCTACTGCAAGTAATATAGGAATTAATGAAAGTGCAGCGCCGACAAAAGTAATTGCTAAAGCAAATGCACTTGATATTATTGCACCAACAGAA
Source organism: uncultured Clostridia bacterium (assembly GCA_948530865.1). Classification (GTDB taxonomy): domain Bacteria; phylum Bacillota; class Clostridia; order TANB77; family CAG-508; genus Scatovivens. The sequence continues at coordinate 7,062 of CAOTKV010000024.1, read as the reverse complement.
ATTGGAATTAAACAAAAAGTTCCTGAATTATTGCAACTATTATTTCCACCACAAAGAGCTGGTATTAAAATATAAAGAATACCAAGTACGCCAAGAACTAAAGTAGTATAAACTATTGGTAAAATTCCAACTAAGAATCCACCATAAAATATTCCAGCAATACCTAGGGCTCCAATTATAGAAGAAATTATAGTAATAGCACAACAACAAGAATTGTTTTCTCTATTAAAACACATAATTATCACTCCTTTATAATATAATATATGAAAAATATAAAAAAGAGTGATAATAAATTTATTTATTTGCTTGAATAAATAACATCTAAAGTATATAATATATGAATAGATAATACGACAATCATTAGGGAGAAAAGGATGTTAAAAAGTATACAATTTAAAATTGTTATTTCATTTTTACTTGTTGGATTAATTTTTATAGTTTCTTTAGGAATAACTAATTTATATAATTTAGAAGTAATGAGAAATGAAATTTCTATGCAAACACAAATAAATAATATTAATAATATTATAAATTCACAAATATATAATACAAAAGTTATTTCATTATGCATAATTCTTGGATTTATATTGTTTATGATATTGGTTGGTATATTTGTTGCTAAAGTAATTATTGCACCAATTTCTAGTTTAATAAAAAGTGCAGAGCATGCTACAAAAGGTGTAAAATATTTGGGTGATGGAAAAAAGAAAAATGAAATTAGCGATTTAGTTTCAGCATTTGATACAATTAATAATGAATTGAAAGAAAATCTTAATGAAACAACAAGGCAAAAAAAGCAAATGGAAACAATTTTACTTCATATGACAGATGGAATTATAGCATTCAATATTGAAGGAAATGTTACTCATATAAATCCAGCAGCAAAAAAATTCTTAAATTTAAAAGATGAAAAGAGTTTTGAAGAAATATTTAATAATCATAATGTAGATGTAAATTTAGAAAAAATTATATACTTAGAAAATTGGACATCAACAAAGCAACAAATAAATGTAGAAGATAGAACTATTAATTTGTTTTTTGCACCTTTCAAAAACGAAAATGAAAAACCAGCAGGGCTAATAGTTGTTATACAAGATGTAACAGAACATGTAAAACTAGATTCTATGAGAAAAAGATTTGTTGCAGATGTATCACATGAATTAAAAACACCAATTACATCAATAATGGGATATGCAGAAACTTTAATAGAAAGCGAAGTGGATACAGAAACTAATAGTAAATTTTTAGAAAGAATTTCTAGTGAAGCTAAAAGAATGGCAACGCTTGTTAGTGATTTGCTTACACTTTCTAGATATGATACAGCAAAAGCAAAAGTTAATAAAACAGAGTTTGATTTAGGAGAACTTGTAAAATATACATTTGAAGGGTTAGAATTTGAAATTAAGAAAAAAAATCAACATGGAGAATGTTTTGTAACTTCAAATGTACCTCTTGTATATGCAGATAAAAATGGTGTTGAAAGAGTGGTTATAAATATACTTTCAAATGCGATAAAATATACTCCAGAAGGTGGAACAATAAAGGCATATGTTGGTTTTGTATATAATGACGCATATATAAAAATAATAGATACTGGAATTGGTATTCCAAAAGAAGATGTAGATAAAATTTTTGAAAGATTTTATCGTGTTGATAAAGCACGTACTAGAGAAATGGGAGGTACTGGACTAGGTCTTTCTATTGCAAAAGAAATATTAGATCAAAATGACGGAATTATTGATATAAAAAGTGAAGTAGGAAAAGGAACAGAAGTTGTAATTAGAATTCCTACGAAGCAAGGTAAAAATAAAGAATAATTTGAATACAAATGAACAGGAGAGAATTAAATGAGAAAAGTAAGAATATTTTTAGCAACTTTAATAGCTATATTACTTTCTTATTCTAATGAAGCTTGGGCAACAACAGAAGGAACTTATGTGCCAGATAGTGGAAGTGGAATAGAAAAAATCATTTTAATTGTAATAGGTATTGCAGCAGTTGCTTTAGTTTTATTCATTGGTTATAAAATGGATAAAAAAGAAGAAACTAAAAAAAGAAGAGAAAAATTTATAGAAGATGATGAAGAATCCGCTAATAATATTGAAACTTTTATAGAAGATAATGATGATATTTATTCTGCAATCTATAATTCTGTTACTCCTGATGATTTAGAAAACATAGTATCAGATGAAATACAAGAAGATGATGATATTGATTATACTGAATCAAATGAAGAAGAATTAATTGAAGAACAAGAAGATAATGAAGATGAGGAAAATCAAGCGGAAGAAGAACCACTTATAAATAGAAACGAAAATATTGAAAAGATGATAAGCGTTTTTGAAAATGCAGATTCTACAATGGTATTTAATTCTCAAGAATTAAAAGAAAAAAGTGATGAAGAAAAAATAAATATTGTTAAAGGTTATGACTACGAAGAAGATGATGACTTATCAGAACTTGAAGATACTATAAAGGCTGTAACAGCACATATAAAAAGATATACAAGAAAAAAATACGTAGAAGAAACCAAAGTACCTTCAAAGAGATATACAAGAAAAAAGAAAAAAGAAAAGCCAGCAAGTAATATAAAAAGATATACTAGAAAGAAACCAGTTGTTCAAGAAATAGAAGAAAAAGTGATAGAGAGTGAAATCATTTTAGAAGAACCAAAAGAAGAAGTAGTAGGGGTTGTAAAACCAAAAAGAGGAAGACCTAGAAAAGCAGATCAACCAGTAAAACCAAAGAGAGGAAGACCTAGAAAAGTAGTAGAAGTAGAAAAACCAAAAAGAGGAAGACCTAGAAAAACTGATAGCAAGAAAACTACAAAAAAATCAACAACTAAAAAATAGTAATATAATCTTGAAAAAAATAGAAATCTAATATATAATTTTTTATATTTTAGTTACAAAGAAAGGCGTTAAAATGAACGAAAAAGTTAAAGATATACTTGAATGGGGATATTGTATTATAATTGCTTTAGTATTTGCTTTATTATTTAGATACTTTGTAGGAACACCAACAATAGTAAAACAAAGATCAATGTATCCAACATTAAAAGAAAATCAAAGACTAATTTTAAATAGAACATTTAGAATAACACATAAAGACTTTGAACGTGGAGAAATAGTAACGTTTGAAGCTCCAACAAAACAATATTCAAAATGGGAAGCAGATCAATCAAATCCAATAGCAATATATGAAGATGAACCTAAAGGTTTAATAAGTAAATTTATTTATTATAGTCTAGAAGTAACTAAAAAAAGTTATATAAAAAGAGTTATTGCATTAGCAGGAGATCATGTAAAAATAGAAAATAATACTGTATATGTAAATGGAGTAGTACAAGAAGAAAAATACTTACAAGCAGATGTTGTTACTGAATCAGAAGTATTTTATGATTTTATAGTTCCAGATGGATATATATTTGCTATGGGGGATAATAGAACTAAGAGTACAGATTGTAGAGTATTAGGATGTATACCATTAGAAAAAGTAGAAGGAATTGTAACTTTAAGATTTTGGCCTTTTGATGTGTTTGGAAAAATAGATTAGGAGTAAAATAATTGGAATTTAAAGATATTATTGGTAACTATGATGTTAAAGAATATCTAGTAAAAAGCATAAAAAATAAAAACATTTTACATAGCTATCTATTTCTTGGAACAGAAGGAATAGGAAAGTTAGCTATAGCAAAGGAATTTGCTAAAAAAGTATTATGCTTAAAACATACTGAAGATGAAACATGTACATGTAAATCATGTACATGTTTTAATGGAAAAAATCATCCAGATTATTATATAATTAATGAAGAAGGCGAAAGTATTAAAATTGATACAATAAGAAATATCACAGAAAAAGCCTTTGAAAAGCCAATACTTTCAGATAAAAAAGTATATATAATAAATGATTTTGAAAAGATGACAAAAGAAGCACAAAATTGTTTATTAAAAACATTAGAAGAACCACCAGAGTTTGTTATAATAATTCTAATATCATCAAATGAAAATATTATATTAAATACTATAAAATCAAGGTGTATGGCAATAAAATTTCATAATATTGAAGATGAAGAATTATTAGAATATGCTAAAAATATATTAGGTTATGAAAGTATATCAGAAAATTTACTTAAATCTTTTGATGGAAGTATAGGAAAAGCAATAAAATTAAAAGATAATAAAGAAAATTATGATAAAATAGAAAATCTAGTATCAAATCTATCTAATAAAGATATAGTAGATATAATGTTAGAAGGAAGAATATTATATGATAAAGAAAATATTCAAGATATACTAGATTATATTATTGTGTGTTTATATTCTAATAAAAATGTAAATGGAAAATATATAAATTGCATTAAATATATAAATGAATGCTCAAGTAGGCTAAAATCAAATAGTAATTTTGATATGAGTATAGATAACTTGCTTTTTAAAATGTGGGAGGAATTAAATTAAATGAAAATTGTAACAGGTGTTAGATTCAAAAAACCTGGAAAAATATATTATTTTGATCCAGAAAATTTAAAATTAGAAAAAGGTATGGAAGTAATTGTTGATACTGCCATGGGAGAAGAATTTGGAGAAGTTATAATACCTACAAAAGAAGTTGAAGATGAAAATGTTACAGAACCACTAAAGAAAGTTATTAGAATTGCAACAGATAAAGATAGAAAAATGCGTGCAGATTATAAATCAAAAGAATCTGATGCATTAAAAACTTGTCTTGAAAAAATAAAAAAACATGGGCTTCCTATGAAACTTATAGATGCTGAATTTAAATATGATGGTTCAAAACTTATATTTTATTTTACAGCAGATGGAAGAATAGATTTTAGAGATCTTGTAAAAGATTTAGCAGCTATTTTTAGAACAAGAATTGAACTTCGTCAAATTGGTGTAAGGGATGAAGTCAAAAGATGTGGTGGAAATGGTATTTGTGGAAGACAACTTTGTTGTTGTTCATTTTTAGGAAATTTTGAAACAGTTTCTATTAAAATGGCAAAAGAACAAAATATATCATTAAATCCATCTAAAATTTCAGGAAATTGTGGAAGATTAATGTGCTGTTTAAAATATGAACAAGAAGTATATGAAGAAAAATTGAAAAGCTTACCTAAAATAGGTGCTATAGTTAAAACTGGAGAAGGTACAGGTGAAGTTGTGTCTTTAGAAACTCTAAAAGAAGTTGTAAGAGTTAAATATCAAGATGGAGATGAATATTATTTCAAAAAACATGATGCAAAAGATGTAGTTGTTATAAAAGATGCAGAAGTTGACTCTGATGCTTTAGAAGTTGATTCAGAAGAAGATTTGGCAGAATTAAGAAAACTTGAAAAACTAGAGAAAGATGAAAAAAAGAGTCCATCACAAGATGATATATAAAATTTTGTGATTATAACTTTTGCGCAATATTCTTGCGCTCAAAAACAAAGGAAGATTTGAATTTGAGAGGAACCAATAGATGAAGACACTTGTAACAAATGCATTTGTATTAGATATGGTAGGGGATACTGCTAATATAGAAAAAAAAGATATACTAATAAATAACAATATAATAGAAAAAATTGAAAATAATATAGATAAAAATATAGAAGTTGATGAAAAAATAAATGCTAAAAATATGCTAGTAATGCCAGGACTTATAAATACACATACACATTTAGCAATGAGTATTTTTAGAGGATATAAAACAGATAAGAAATTGATGGATTGGCTTGAAAAGGCAATTTATCCAGTTGAAGATAAGTTAGAGCCAGAAGATATTTATTGGAATTCATATTTATCTTGTTTAGAAATGATAAAGTCTGGAACAACAACTTGCAATGATATGTATTTTGGAATGAATAAAACAGTTGAAGCAATTGAAAATACAGGATTAAGAGCTGTTGTTGCATGGTGTATAAAAGATGATTCTATAAAAGACAAAATAGAAAAGACCAGAGAATATGCTGAAAAATATAATAAAAAAGATAGTAAAATAAAAATATATGTTTCAGCAGATGCACCACATACATGTAATCCAGAAACAATAACAAAATGTGTTGAGTTGGCAAAACAGTTAAATACAGGTTTACATATACATTTAGCTGAGACTAGTACACAAGAGAAAAAAATAAAAACAAGATATGGAAAAAGAAGTACAGAATATTTAAATGATTTAAATGTTTTTGATGTCCCAGTTGTTTTAGCACATGGAATATATGTTTCAGATAGTGATATTGAAATATTAAAGAACATTAGAGGTGGCATATCTCACAATCCAGTAAGTAATTGCAAACTATCTTCTGGAATTTGCAATGTAGTAAAATTAAGGGAAAATGGAATAAATATAGGACTTGGTACAGATGGAATAGGTAGTACATCAACAATGGATATGTTTGAAGAAATGAAAACAGCAGCATATTTACCAAAAATAAATTCAATGGAATCAGGTTCAATTTCACCTTATGATATTTTGAAAATGGCAACAATAGATGGTGCAAAAGTCTTAGGAATGGAAGATGAAATAGGAACATTAGAGCCTGGAAAAAAAGCAGATATGATTTTCATAAAAACAGAAAAACTTCATTTATGTCCAGATACTGATATATGTTCTAATATTGTATATTCTGCAAATGGTGCTGATGTTGATTCTGTTATGATAGATGGAAAATTAATAATGCAAAATAGAAAAATGATTAATATAAATGAAAAAGAAGTAATGCGTCAAGTTAAAAAGATTGCTAAAAGGCTATTATAATCTATGAAAATAGAAAAAAATAGATATTATCAATAAATTGTGAAAGGAGGAGTTTAAAAATGGCATTCAAAATTAATGAAAACTGTATTTCATGTGGAGCTTGTGCTGGAGTTTGTCCAATGCAATGTATTTCTGCAGGTGAAGAAAGATATGTAATAGATGAAAGCGTATGCATTTCATGTGGAACATGTGCATCTGTATGCCCAAAAAATGCTCCAGTAGAAGAATAACATATTGATTAAAATATGTATACTTATGAGTGTTAGAGTTTTTTAAATGTTTGTAGCATTTAGAAGGCTCTTATTTTATTATATGAAA
>CAOTKV010000023.1 GCA_948530865.1 uncultured Clostridia bacterium | reverse complement strand
TTTAATATAATAATTTATAATTCTATAACCATTCCTTATATATAGACTTTTATGAACTTTTTTGATATAATAGATAAACTTAAAAAATAATAAAAAAGGAGAATAGTCTATGTCAGATTGGAAATGTATAAAGTGTGGAAATGCTGAATTTGAAAAAGATCAATTTCAAGCTACTGGAGGAAATTTTGCTAAAATATTTGATGTTCAAAATAAAAAATTTATTACTATTAGCTGTATTAAATGTGGTTATACAGAGATTTATAAAACAACAACAGATAATACAATGAATATAATAGATTTCTTTACTAATTAAAATAATATAAGGAGAAATAATATGTATAAAACAATAATATTCGATTTAGATGATACTTTAACTGATGATTTAGAAAATACTAGAAGTGCATTTAGTATTGCAATGAAATATAGGAATGAAGAATTTACAGAAGAAGATTTTTTGAGATTTCATCAAATAGATGTTCAAACTTGGAGAGATAGGGCTGCTGGAAAAATTATTACTCCTTATGATGATGATAAAGTAAAAAAAACAGAATGGATGAGAGCAAGTAGATTTATTAAATACTTTGGAGAAGGAAATATATCTTATGAGGAAGCAGTAGAACTTAATAATGTGTATATGGAAGGAATGAAAGAAAAAGTTGTTGCACGTCCAGGAGCTTTTGAGTTAATAAAATATTTATCAGAAAATGGATATAAGCTAGCAATAGCAACAAATGGACCAAGAATTCCACTTGAAACAAAGATAGAAAAATTAGGAATAACCAATTATATTAATACAATATTTTCAGCAGAGGAAGTTGGATTTATGAAACCACATCCGATTTTTTATGAAGGTTTAATGAAAAAAGTTGGTATTCAAGATAAAAAAGAAATTCTTTTTGTTGGTGATGATTTAGATAAAGACATAAAAGGTGGATTAGAAAATGGATTAGATACTTGCTGGTGCAATTATAATAATGAAATTAATAATAAATATAGATGTAAATATCAAATAAGAAAATTAGAAGATTTAAAAAATATTTTAAAAGTAAAAGAGAAAGATATTGATGATGGTCGTTAATTTGATGTTTAAAAATGTAATAGATGGAAAAAATAAATTTGGAGGATTAAATGTCAGATAAATTATTGGTACCAAAAAAATTTTTTGAAAAAATGCAAGATGACCATATAAGCGAATATGCAGCAGAATGTGCATATTTTACAATATTTTCATTTATACCTTTTATAATTTTCTTTTTAACATTAATACAGTTTACATCTGTTGAGAAGGAAAATATATATTATTGGTTAGGTCAAGTTATACCAAATTCAATGAATGATACAATAGTTAATATAATAGAAGAAGTTTATACAAAGTCTTTTGGAACAATCTCAATTTCTGTACTTCTTGCATTATGGTCTTCAAGCCAAGGATTTTATTATTTAAGTAAAGGATTAAGACATATATATGGAACCAAAAAAACTAAAGTTAATATTATAATAAGAGCTGAAGGAATATTATATACATTGATTTTTATAATATCAATAATAGCATTTTTATTAATAATGTTACTAGGAGAAAGAATTCATAATATATTTAATAATAAAATAGAAGCTTTAAGTGGTTTTATATCATATATTTTGAAGATTAGAGGCTTTTTACTGGTAATTCCAATGTTTATTGTGTTTTTATTTATATATAAATTTATTCCAAAACATAAATTACCAATGAAATCTCAAATTATCGGAGCTGCATTTTCATCAATTGCATGGTATGTAGTTTCATGGTTTTTTTCAATATATATAAATTTATTTGAAGGTTTTTCTAATACATATGGTAGCTTAACATCTATTATTTTAATAATGATGTGGGTTTATGTATGTATGTTTATTATATTAATAGGAGCTGAAATAAATTATTTTGCATATAATTACAAATATATGAAGAAATTTGTAAAATATTAAAAGAAAATTGTTTAAAATACTTGAATTTAGTTGATAAATTGTGTATACTAAACATTGGTTAAAATATCTTAGATAGGGGAGAATTAAAATGAAATCAAATTTAAGAAAAACAAAGATAGTAGGAACTATCGGACCAGCTAGTGAAACAAGATTAGAAGAATTGTTTGAAGCTGGATTAAACGTTTGTAGAGTAAACTATTCTCATGGAAGTTATGATGAACAAGAATGGAAAACAAACGAAATCATAAAAATAAGAAATGAAAAAGAATTACCAATTCCAATGATTCTTGACATGAAAGGTCCAGAAATAAGAACAGGAATGTTATATACTGGAAAAAATGATAAAATAAAAATACAAGATGGACAAAAATTTACATTAGTAAATGAAGACATTACAGGAGATGAGAATAGAGTTTCTGTATCTTATAAAGAACTATATAAAGATGTTGAGCCAGGTACAAAAATATTAATTGATGATGGTGCTATTGAATTAAAAGTTGATGAAGTAGTAGATAAAGATATAGTTTGTACAGTAGTTCATGGAAATCCTTTAGGAAGTAGAAAAACAATGAACTTACCAGGTACAATAATTCGTTTACCAGCTTTAGCTGAAAAAGATATTAATGATTTAAAAGCTGCTTGTGAACATGAATATGATTATGTTGCAATTTCATTTGCAAGAAACTTAGATGATATTGCACAAGTTAGAAAAGTATTAGATGAAAATGGTGGAAAAGATATCAAAATAATAACAAAAGTTGAAAACGTTGAAGGTTTAACAAATATGGAAGATATCGTTCGTGTTGCTGATGCTCAAATGATTGCACGTGGGGATATGGCTACAGAAACAGATTTCACAGAACCACCAGTAATGCAAAAAAGATTTATTAAATTATCAAATAGATGCTATAAACCAGCTATAACAGCTACACAAATGCTAGAATCAATGATGAGCAACCCATTACCAACAAGAGCTGAAGCATCAGACGTTGCAAATGCTATTTATGATAGAACAAGTGCTATAATGCTTTCAGGAGAATGTGCTATGGGTAAATATCCATTAGAATGTATCCAAACAATGGTTAAAATAGCAAATAGAGTAGAACCAGAAATTAATTACTGGAAAAGATTTGATGATAAAGAAAAAATAGAATTAAATACATTAGAAGATAATATCACATATTCTACATGTATAATTGCTAAAAATACAAATGCTGATGCAATTGTTGCTTATACTCATACAGGAGATTCTGCAAGAAGATTAGCAGGTATGGGAGCAGGATGCCCAATTTTAGCTATTACAGATAATAAGAGAACATTCCGTCAATTAGGATTAGCTTGGAATATTCATCCAATATATGTTGATCCAAAAGATTCTATAGATAATACAGTAGAAGCTGGACTTGAAAAATTAAAAGAAAAAGGAATTTTAGAATCAGGAGATAAAGTTGTTATTTCAGGTGGACGTAACTATGTTAAAAATGCTAAATTAAGCAAAATGATAGGCGGATATGTAGAAATCTAATTATAAATGTAAACTAAAATAATAAGAAAATAGCGTATTTTTCAAAAATATGCTATTTTTTTTGCTAAATTCGCAAATTTGTTTGAAATATGGGCGTATCCGTGGTATAATGTCAAAGACAAAACACCTTGTGTGAACAGATAGAAGCTAAAAAACTTTTTTGCTTTATTAAAAAGGCATTAGTTTTATATTTGTTAACCAAAGTGGGAGTAACTCTAAAAACGAGATTTTTCAATAAGGAGAGGATATTTTATGAAGAATAAACCTGCGTTTAGAGCTTATTTAAGCGCTTATCACAACGAAGTTACTGGATCTCGGCTTTTACTTGTCGTTGAGTTTCCGGATGGTACTAAAAGACGGATTTTGGTCGACTGTGGCTATTTTCAGGAAATAAAGTATCGCTATCTGAACTACGTAGATGACCTTGATCCTGAAAATATTGATGCTATGATTATCACTCATAATCACATCGATCATACAGGGCTTATACCGAAATTTGTTCGGAATGGTTATCGAAACAAGATTTATATGACGAAAATCACACAGGAGCTGTGCCCGCCATTTCTGTATGATGCTTGCGAACAGCAGGATGAAAATGCAGAAGATATGCGGCAGAGATATCCTGAAGAGGCAGACAAGTTCAGACCTTTGTACTATGCAGAAGATGTTGAAAAAGCGATAGACCTTTTTTATGGTGTTTCTTATCGTAAAACCCTGGAGATTCTACCTGGAATTAAAATGACTTATTTTGAAAATGGTCATATTCTGGGTGCTGGAATGGTTTTAGTGCAGTGTTGCTGGGAAGGAATGCAGAATATCAACTTCTTCTTTACTGGCGACTACCGTATGAAAAACTGTTTCTATGAAGTTCCACCTTTGCCTAAATGGCTTAGGAAGTTACCGCTTATCATGGTGCACGAGTCTACCTATGGTAGTACAAATGCAAACGAGATTAAGAAATGTTTTAGGGACAATGTCCTTACAGCATTTTCCAAAAAGCAGGATATTCTGATTGGTGCTTTTGCACAGGGGCGTATGCAGGAAATGCTTTATTTCTTCAAATGTTTGGAGGATGAGGGGCTTATTCCAGAAGGCTACGTCATTTGTGTAGATGGACCTTTGGGTATCAAAACAACTCAGAAATATCAGTCTATTCTGTCATGGTATAACCCGTCTAAGGCAGATTTTCTTCCGAAGTGTGTTGAATTTGTGACACCTAAGGATAGAGCACACCTTCCATATGATGGAAGACCTAAGGTTGTTATAACAACTTCGGGAATGCTCTCCAATGGTCCAGCACATCATTACGTGCCCATTTACCTTGGAATGAAAAATGCTATGATTCATTTAGCGGGATATGCTGCTGAGGAAACCTTAGCTCGTAAATTGCTTGATTGCAAGCGAGATGAGACCATTAAGATTGGTGGAGAGGTTATTGAGAAGAAGTGTATCGTAAAGACTACTCGAGAATTGTCTTCCCATATTACTGCTGATGATGGTATTGAATTTATTAATCAATTTGAAAATATCATCTTCTTGGCGATTAATCATGGTGAGGAATCAAACCGGAGAACCTTTGGAGAACGCGCTATCGAGGAAACAGATGTTAAAGAGGTTGGCTTAATTGATAGAGACGATATGTATGTCATTTATCAGAATGCTAAGAAAAAAGATTTCTACGATGATGTGTATATCAAACGTATTCCAGCTAAGCTTAATGTATCATACAAACCTACTTCCAAGCAGAAAGATCTTGATAAACGCAAAAAGCGTCAGGATGAGAAAGCTGAGAAGAAAAGAAAGAAAAATGCGGCCAAAAGAGCTCGGAAGGCTAACAACAAAAGTAAAATGGGAGCATAGAGTTAAATTCCATAATGGGAAAAATACAACTGAATAATGCTTTAAGAGCAGGCAATTACGTCTGCTCTTTTCATGTAATTTTTTATATAGAACTATATTGACTTTATTAATAAAAAGTAATATAATGTTAGCCGTAGTTAACAAAAGGAGAAAAGTTATGATAAGTAAGGCATTAGAAGAATATTTAAAAACAATATATATATTGAAAAAACAAAATGGAGATATAAGAGTTACAGATATTGCAAATAAAATGAATTGTTCAAAACCTAGTGTAAATAAAGCAATAAATAATTTAAAAGATAATAATTTAATAAATTATGAATCTTATGGAACAATAGAATTAACAGAATCTGGAGAAAATCTTGCAAAAAAAATTTTGGAAGCTTATGATATAGGTTATGTATTTTTTAAAGATGTTTTAGAACTTGAAAAGAAAGACGCTGAAGAGGAAGCAGAAAAAATAAAATCAGTTCTAGCAGATAATACATTAAATAGACTTGCCAAATATGTGCACAAGGTTTTAGATTTTAATGATTTAGATTGTGGTTATGATATAAATAAAGAAAAATGTAGATGTTGTGTAAGAAATTCTCTAAAAGGAAAGGTATAAATATGTTAGAATTAAAAAATATATGTTTTGAAAGAGATAATAAAAAAATATTAGATAATATTAATTTAGTAATAGATACAAATAAATTAGTTGTAATAACAGGGCCAAATCGGATCTGGAAAATCAACATTAGCTAAGATAATAATGGGAATTGAAAAGCCAGATTCTGGTGAGATTTTTTTTGATGGACAAAATATTACAAGTTTACCTATTAATGAAAGAGCAAAGCTTGGAATTGCTTTTGCATTTCAACAACCTGTTAGATTTAAAGGAATAACAGTGTTTGATTTACTAAAGTTATCATCTAATAAAACAATTAATAAATCAGAAGCATGCGAGATTTTATCTAAAGTTGGATTATGTGCTAAAGAATATGTTGATAGAGAAATTAGTAGTTCATTATCTGGTGGAGAGTTAAAAAGAATTGAAATTGCAACTGTGGCAGTAAGAAATTCTAAACTTACTGTTTTTGATGAACCAGAAGCTGGAATTGATTTATGGAGTTTTCAAAATTTAATTAAAATTTTTGAAGATATGAAAAAGATTATTAAAGGAACTACTTTAATAATTTCTCATCAAGAAAGAATTTTAAATATAGCAGATGAAGTAATTTTAATTAAAAATGGAAAAATAGAACAAATAGGAAGTAAAGATGAGCTTTTAGGAATAGTTCCTGAAAAACCTTTATGTTGTAAGTTAGGAGAAAATCAATAGATGGATAATAAAGATATAGAATTATTACAAGAAATAACTGGTATAGGAAATGCTGAATTTACAGGAGCATATAATATTAGAAAAGATGGTAAAGGAATTGAAAGAAAAATTACAGAAAATGTAAATATTGTAACTAAAAAAGATGTTTCTGGAATTGATATACATGTTAAAGAAAATACCAAGTATGAATTTATTCACATACCAGTAATAATAACTGAAAGTGGATTAAGTGATGTTGTATACAATGATTTTTATATTGGTGAAAATGCCAATGTAACAATAATAGCAGGTTGTGGCATTCATAATGATCATCATAAAGATTCTCAGCATGATGGAATACACCGTTTCTTTTTAGAAAAAGGAGCAAGAGTAAAATATATTGAAAAACATTATGGTGAAGGAACTGGAACAGGAAAAAGAATATTAAATCCAGTTACAGAAGTATACTTAAAAAGTGGTGCTACAATGGAAATGGATTCTGTTCAAATAAAAGGTGTGGATTCAACCATAAGGGTAACAAATGGTGTGCTTGAAGAGAATAGCAATTTAATAGTAAGTGAAAAAATTTTAACACATGGTGAGCAGTTTGCTAAAACATCATTTGCAGTTGAATTAAATGGAGAAAATGCAAGTACTAAAGTTACTTCAAGATCTGTTGCAACAGAGAATTCGAAACAAGAATTTTCTTCAAAAGTAATAGGAAACGATAAATGTTTCGGACATGTTGAATGTGATGCTATTATTAAAGATTCTGCAAAAATAATTGCTATTCCTGAAATTATTGCTAATAATGTAGAAGCAAATTTAATTCATGAGGCAGCAATTGGAAAAATAGCAGGTGAACAATTAACCAAATTAATGACTTTAGGTTTAACAGAAAAAGAAGCAGAAGATGCTATTATTAATGGATTTTTAAAATAAAGGATAAAATATGGAAAATAAAAAAGTATTGATTGGTATGAGTGGAGGCGTTGATAGTAGCGTATCTGCTCTACTTTTAAAAAAACAAGGATATGAAGTTATAGGAACAACAATGAAATTATTTGAACAAGAATTAGATGGAAGTTGTTGTAATGCATCTTCTACATTAGATGCAAAAAGAGTGTGTGATTATTTAGATATACCACATTATACATTAAATTTTAAAGAAAAATTTAAAAAATATGTTATAGATGACTTTATAGATTGTTATGCAAATTGTAAAACACCAAATCCATGTATTGAATGTAATAGATATATGAAATTTGGTGCGATGTATGAAAAAGCAAAAGAATTAGGGTGTGAATATATTGCAACTGGTCATTATTCTAAAACGGAGTATAGTGAAAAATATGGAAGATGGGTATTGAAGCAATCAAATGCAGGGAAAAAAGATCAAAGTTATGTTTTATGGAATATTCCCAAAAGTTTAATAGAACATATTTTATTTCCATTATCTGATTTTGAAAATAAAGAAGAAATTAGAAAAATTGCAAGAGATAATGATTTAAAAGTGGCTAATAAACCAGATAGTGAAGATATATGTTTTATTCCAGATGGAAATTATAAAAAGTTTTTAGAAGATAATTCTAATATTAAGCCTAAAGAAGGAAATATTGTAAATTTAGAAGGGAAAATATTAGGAAAACATACAGGGTTATATAATTACACAATAGGACAAAGAAAGGGTCTTGGAATTTCAAATCCAGTTCCACTTTTTGTTTTAGGATTTAATAAAGATAAAAATGAAGTAATTGTAGGTGAAGAGGATAAGTTATATAAAAAAGAAATTTTAGTTACTAATATTAATTTATTATTGGTAGATGAAATAAAAACACCTATAGAAGTTGGAGTAAAAACTAGATATTCATCTAAAATTGCAAGTGCAAAGATTGTAGAAATAGATAAAAATATAAAGGTTGTATTTGATGAGCCACAGCGTGCAATAACTCCAGGTCAGTCTGCTGTATTTTATATTGATGATATTGTTTTAGGTGGGGGAAAAATAATTTAATTATCTAAGGCGGTAAAATATATATGGTATTAGATGTTGAAGAAAAAGTAAAAAATAAAAAAGAAGAAGTACAAAAATTATTAAATAGTGAAAAAATTAAAATAAAAGGTTATTTAAAGAAAATTGATGAGGAGAATAGTAAACCGATAGGAAATCCAGAGAAAACATCAATTTGGAGTGTTTTTGCTTATTTTATAATATATAGTTTTTTGGGTTTTATAATAGAAACTATTTTTGCTTTATTAAATTATGGTGTTTTTGAATCTAGACAAAGTTTTTTATATGGTCCATTTTGTAGTATTTATGGTGTAGGTGCTGTTGTTATAATTTTAAGTTTAAGATATAAATTTTTCAAAAATAACTATACCTTATTTGCAGGTGGATTTATAGTTGGTTCAATTGTAGAATATACAGTTAGCTTTTTTGGTGAGATGTTACTTAATGTAAAATGGTGGGACTATTCAGATAGATTTTTAAATATAAATGGTAGAATTTGTTTTTTGTATTCAATTTTTTGGGGACTTTTAGGAGTTTATTTAATGAAAGGAATTAATCCTAGAATAGATAAATTTATAAATTGGATAAAAGGAAAATTAAATTTAAAATTTCTAAGAGTTGTAGTCAGTTTTCTAATTATATTTTTATTTGTAGATTGTGTTATTTCAGGATATGCTATAAATGTATATTTAACAAGAGTGTGTGTAGAAAATAATTTACCTATAGCAAATAAACAAGAAGCAGAAAATTATTATCATTATATATACAATAATAAAGAAAAAGCAGATTTTATATACAAATATTGGAATAATGAAAAAATGATATTAACATATCCTAACCTTACAATAACTATGGAAGATGGTTCATTAAAGCGTGTTGCAGACTATTATCCTAATATAAGAGATTGTTATTATAGATTTAAAAATACAAAAAGTATAATGTAGATATTAGAGGAATATTAATGGAAAAATATGAAGAAATAGAAAAAACTATTACTAAAAGATTTAGAAAGGAAATATGGAAAAAATTTGTTAAGGCTATATGTGATTTTGAGATGATTTCTGAAGGAGATAAAATAGCTGTATGTATTTCAGGTGGAAAAGATTCAATGCTTATGACGAAATGCTTTCAAGAATTAAAAAAACATAGAAAAATGAATTTTGAACTTGAATTTATTGTAATGAATCCAGGTTATAATGAACTTAACAAAGAAAAAATTATTAGCAATAGTAAATTATTAAACATACCTATAACAATGTTTGAAACTGATATTTTTAATAGAGTAGTAAACATAGAAGATAATCCATGTTACATATGTGCAAGAATGAGAAGAGGATATTTGTATGAAAAGGCCAAAGAACTTGGTTGTAATAAAATAGCTCTTCGGACATCACTTTGATGATGTTATTGAAACAATTTTAATGGGAATGTTTTATGGAGCTCAAATGCAAACAATGATGCCTAAAGTTCAAAGTACATCACATCCAGGAATGGAACTTATACGTCCATTATACTATGTAAAGGAAGATGATGTAATTGCTTGGAAAGATAGAAATAATCTAGATTTTATTCAATGTGCATGCAGATTTACAGAAGAGTATACAGAAAATCATAATGAAGATGGAAAATCTAAAAGACAGGAAATGAAAACTCTTATAAAAGAAATGAAAAAAGTTTATGCTAATATAGATATTAATATTTTTAACAGTGTTCAAAATGTTAATTTAGATACAATAATTTCGTATAAAAGAGGAGAAAACACATATCATTTTTTAGATGACTATGAAGAAAGATTAGAGAAAAAAATAGAAAAGAATATTGAATAATATTCTTTCTTTTTTATATTGACACATACCCCTATGGGGTATATAATAATTAACGAGGTGATAATATGGAAAAGAAATGTTGTGAAAGTAATAAAGAAAATATTAGAAGCACCAAAAGAAGCGAAGAAGTAAAAAAAAATCTAACTAAAAGATTAAATATTATAGAAGGCCAAATCAGAGGTATAAATCAAATGGTTGCAAATGATAGATATTGTGGTGATATATTAGTTCAGATTGCAGCAGTAAATAAGGCACTGCAAAGTTTAGGAAATCAAATGCTAGAAGGGCATTTGAAATCATGTGTTGCTCATGATATACAAAATGGAAATTTGGAGATATTAGATGATGTAATGCTTTTAATAAAAAAATTACAATAAATTTACTAATAAAAAAGTAATTTTAAAGAAAATAAATTGGAGGAAAAATGAAGAAAGTTAAGTTTAATATTCAAGGAATGACTTGTAGTAGTTGTCAAGCTCATGTTAATAAAGCAGTTGAAAAATTAGACGGAGTAAAATCTGTTAATGTTAATTTACTTTCTAATAATATGGTAGTCGAATATGAAGAAAATAAATTGGACAATGAGAAAATAATTTCAGCTGTTGTAGACGCAGGTTATGGAGCTTCTACAAATTCAGAAAATAAAAATGTAGAAGATAGTAAAAAAGTTAATAATAGTGATATTATTAGTGGAATGAAAAAAAGATTAATAATTTCTATTTGTTTTTGGATACCATTAATGATTGTTGCAATGCATCATATGATATTTAAATTATTTAATATTCCAGTACCAGAGATAATTAGTAATTTATTTGATGGTTCAGAAAATTCTATTACATTTGCGTTAACTCAGGTATTATTACTTTTACCAATCATGTATGTTAATAGAGCATATTTTATAAATGGTTTTAAAAAATTATTTAAAAGAAGTCCTAATATGGATTCACTAGTGGCAATTGGTTCAACAGCAGCTATTGCTTATGGAGTATATGCTATTTATATGATAGGTTATGGCTTAGGTCATGGAAATTTGGAATTAGTAGATCAATTTAGAATGGATTTATATTTTGAATCAGCTGGAACAATTCTTACTTTAATAACAATAGGAAAATACTTAGAAACAAAATCTAAAGGAAAAACAGGTGATGCTATTTCAAAATTAATAAATTTAGCACCAAAAACAGCAATTATATTAAAAGATAATAAAGAAATAGAAGTTGGTATTAATGAAATATCAAAAGATGATATAGTTATAATAAAGCCTGGAAGTAGTGTTCCAATAGATGGAGTAATAATTGAAGGAAAATCTTCAATAGATCAATCAAGTATTACTGGAGAAAGTATACCAGTTGAAAAGAATATAGGGGATAATGTTGTTTCTGGAACAATAAATAAAAATGGGTATTTAAAAGTTAAAGCAACAAAGGTTGGAGAAGATACTACTCTTTCACAAATTATAAAATTAGTAGAAGAGGCAAGTAATTCAAAAGCTCCAATATCTCGACTAGCAGATAAAGTTTCTGGAGTATTTGTTCCAATAGTAATATCTATTGCAGTTTTGGCTACAATATTTTGGGTTTTCCAAGGTCAAAGTTTTGAGTTTGCATTAAGTATAGGAATTGCTGTTTTAGTAATTTCTTGTCCTTGTGCACTTGGCTTAGCAACTCCTGTTGCAATTATGGTTGGAACTGGAAAAGGTGCTGAAAATGGAATTTTATTCAAATCAGCAGAGAGCTTGGAATTACTTCATTTAGTGGATACAGTTGTTTTAGATAAAACAGGTACTATTACTAGAGGTAAGCCTAAAGTAGTAGAAATAATAACAAATTTGCAAATTATGCAAGAAAGTCAAATTGGAAATGGAAAAATAAAATTTGTTGGAAATATTAATAATAATATTGCATCAGAAAACAATTTATTAAAAATAGCTTCAAGTTTAGAAAAAAATTCAGAACATCCTTTGGCAGAAGCACTAATTCAAAAAGCTGAAGAAAATAATATAGAACTTGAAAATGTAGAGGAATTTTTAGCTGTTTCTGGAAGAGGTGTAAAAGGAAAGATAGAAGGTGTAAAGTATTATGGTGGTAATTTAGCTTTTATGAAAGAAAATAATATAAATACAAAAGACTATGATGAGAAAGTAAAAGAATTATCAAGTCAAGGAAAGATTTGCTTGTATTTTGCAAAAGAAAATAATTTATTAGGAGTAATTGTAGTTAGTGATACTGTAAAACCAGCAAGTAAAATGGCAATAGAAAATTTGAAAAAACAGAAAAAAGAAGTTTTTATGATTACTGGAGATAATAAATTAGTTGCAGAATCAATTGCCAAAGAAGTAGGAATTGATAAAGTAATTTCTGAAGTATTACCACAAGATAAAGAAAAAGAAGTTTCTAAACTTCAAGATGCAGGAAAAAAAGTAGCTTTTGTAGGTGATGGAATAAACGATTCTCCAGCATTAGTAAAAGCAGATGTAGGTTTGGCAATTGGCTCTGGAACAGATATTGCAATTGAATCAGCAGATGTTGTATTAATGAAAAATAGTTTATCGGAAGTAGATACAGCAATATCTTTAAGTAAGGCTGTTATAAGAAATATAAAAATGAATTTATTTTGGGCATTTTTCTATAATATTATAGGAATACCAGTAGCTGCAGGAGTATTTTTCTTAAATTTTGGACTAAAATTAAATCCAATGATAGGTGCAACTGCAATGAGTTTAAGTTCAGTATGTGTTGTAACTAATGCTCTTAGATTGAGATATTTCAAAAATAAACATGTTGATGTACAAAATTGTATGAATGATAAATGTGATATTAAAGTTAATAAAAAAATAGAGGAGGTAAAAATTATGAAAACAATATCAATAGAAGGAATGCAATGCAATCATTGCAAAATGAGTGTTGAAAAAGCATTAAATTCAATAGAAGGAATAACTAGTGTAGAAGTAGATTTAGAAAATAAAAATGCAGTAATTGAATATAGTAAAGAAATTGAAAATGATAAAATAAAATCAGTTATTGAAGATGCGGGTTTTGAAGTTATAGATATAAAATAAAGGAGGTGCAAAATGCTGGAACAGTTTTCAAGAACAGAATTAATAATTGGAAAAGAAGCTATTGAAAAATTAAATAATTCAAAAGTAGCTGTATTTGGAATTGGTGGAGTTGGATCTTTTGTAATAGAAGGTTTAGTAAGAGCTGGAATCCAAAATTTCATATTAGTAGATTCAGATGTTGTTGATATAACAAATTTAAACAGACAATTAATAGCAACACATAATACAGTAGGAAAAGATAAGGTAGAAGTGTGCAAAGAAAGAATATTATCAATAAATCCAAATGCAAAAGTGGAAGTTTATAAAGAATTTTTTGAACCAGAGAATACTAGTATAAAATTAGATAATTCAATTTCATATATTGTAGATGCAATAGATACAGTTACAGCCAAAATTGAATTAATTGTAAGAGCAGATAAATTAAATATTCCAATTATATCTAGCATGGGAACAGGAAATAAATTAGATCCTACAAGATTTGAAGTAACAGATATTTACAAAACTTCGGTATGTCCACTTGCTAAAGTAATGAGAAAAGAATTAAAAAATAGAGATATAAAAAAATTAAAAGTTGTTTATTCAAAAGAAGAGCCAATACATGTATCTACAAGAGATAGTTCTGAAAGAAAACGAGTACCAGCAAGTATATCATTTGTTCCTTCGGTTGCAGGATTAATAATTGCAGGAGAAGTAATAAAAGATATTATAAAATGAAATTTCATAAAATCGAAAAGGGATGGACTTTAGTCCATCCCTTTTTTGTGAAGCTTACAAATTATTGTGACTTATGCGTTACGTTTACTTACAACATCTTGCCAGATTTTATCCAGCTCTGTTTCGCTCATAATATGCTTTTCCAAAAGCGCAGGAACAATTGCCTCGAGAATATCTCTGTTTTCTTCGAGTAATTGCTCAGCACGGCTATAAGCAGTATTCATGAGCTTGGTTACTTCCTCATTGATAATATCCATTGTCTTTTCAGAAAACATTGGATAGTTTTCAGTGTTGAGGTAGATACGATTTGTGATAGAATTAGTACCCATACCAAATTTCGTGATTATCTCAAATGCTCTTTTGGTAGAATAATCCAAATCAGCAGATGCGCCACTGGTAAAACTGTTGGTGAAGATATTTTCAGCAACTCTTCCTGCTAAATAAAAGGCAATTTCATCGATAAAGTAGTCGATATTGCAGAAAGGAACTTTGGTTTCATCATATTCAAAAACAGTTATTCCGAGATAGTCTTCAGCAGGCATAATGGAAACAGCTTGCCAGTTATTCCGAATCAGTTTGCCACATGCTTTTCCAGCAATATAATGACCTGCCTCATGATATGCAGTTTCCAGCTTGGTTTGAGTGGACATGTTGTTCCACATCTTGAAGAAAATGCCAAAGTTTTTGAGAATGGAAGGTTTGTCAACGTAAGTTTTTCCTTCTCTTTTTGCTGCTACCATTGCTCTATCAATCAAATCCAAAGTTTTATCAGGATTTTTCTTTTCAAAAGCAAAGCAGCTTGCAATCATAATTGCATACTGAACCATATGACGAGTAATTTTCACTCCATGGAACTCAGAAAGTACCTGAAGCTTATTCTTAATCATCGGGTAAACATCTTTTGCCATAGGCTCTTTCACTTCGACTTTTTCAAAACGTCTGGAAAGCGCGGCATCTCTTTTGAAATACTTTTCATACTCCTCCTCAGTGGTTGCACCGATTACAATGGTATCACCACGAGCAAGAATAGGTTTCAAAGCATTTGCTAAATCCATTTCACCTTCGAAACAGGAACCAGCACCAAGGATAGTGTGAACCTCATCAATGAAAAGAATTACATCATCGTTATTTTCAAGAAAGTCAATGACATCTTTAATTCGTTCTTCTGCATCACCTCTGTAAGAAGTTCCAGCAATAAGGGAATTAACATCAAGAGAAATAACTTTGAATTTCTCAAATTCTTTCGGACAAGTTCCTTTGTTTACATCATAGGTGATTTTTTCAACCAAGGCTGTTTTTCCAACACCAGCTTCGCCCACGATAACAGCATTACGCTTATTTTTCTTAAGCATGATATTCCAAAGCAATTCAGCTTCGTTATCACGCTTTAAGATTTCGCAAGGCTTTTCAGCATCAATCTTATCGTTTACAGTATTTAAAAATCCTGCAAGAACGAAGGGGATAGAGCCAAGCCGAAGAATGCGCTCTGGTTTGAAATATTTTTTTGCATCAAGGTAGTTCACATTGATTTCTTTTAAGTAGTGCTTGAATTCCTTGTGCTCTACCTGGAACATGGCAACTGTGAAATGAACAGGTTCAAGTTCAGTAACAGAAAATTTTTCGATAATGTCGAGCAATTTCTCGTAGACATATTCAACTTCACTGTTTACTGGGACACGTAGCTCTTTACCTTCGAAGTCTTTAAAAATCAAAGTACTTGAAATGTCAGAAATCTGTGGTGCAGGCTCTTTTTTTGTTTCATCTTTTTTCGAACCACTTTTCTTTTTGGAAGAGTTAGAAGTACTTGATTTTGCGTTCTTAACTTCTTTTTTCTTCGGATGTGTTTTCTCATATTCATCCTGAAGTTTTGCACAGTAGTCTGTAATCATCAGACTGAGAGAATCCTCAATGTCCATAGGATATACATCCTGACTGCAAATGTAGTTTTCAAGAACGCTACCGCCGTCTTTTTCCTCGGATGCATTCATAACTCCATAAAGAAGCATTGCGAAATTTACAGAATCGAAATTGTAATTCCGCATGTCCTCAAGGATTTCATGCATCATGTCTGTGGAAGATTGTGATAAACGTACATCAGTGTTTGCCATAAGTCTTCGCCTCCTTGTAATTTTTGTACGCACTTATTATATTACGGTAATTCAATTATGTCAATTAAAACGAAGCAATTTCTCGAATTTATTTAATAGAAAAGTGTTTTGTATAAAGCTTTACTAACATTTATATACAAATGTTGATTTTTATAGTTGTTTATAATATAATATCGATTGGAAAATATAGGAGGTTATTATGAAAGATATAAAAATTTCAGAAGATATTATTTATATAGGAGCAGATGATAAAACAATAGATTTATTTGAAAGCCAATATATTGTGCCAAATGGAGTTTCTTATAATTCTTATTTAATTAAGGATGAGAAAAATGTAATTATGGACACAATAGATAGAAGAAAAACAGATGAATGGTGTGAAAATTTGGAAAAAGCTTTAAATAGTGAAAAACCAGATTATTTAGTTATTTCTCATTTAGAACCAGATCATGCATATAATATAGAATTATTAGCAAATAAATATCCTGAAATGAAATTAATAGGAAATGCTAAAACATTCTCAATGTTACCACAATTTTTTAATATAGATAAATTAGAAAATAGAATGGTAGTAGTAAAAGAAGGCGATGAAATTTGTTTTGGAAAGCATACATTGCAATTTTTTATGGCACCAATGGTTCATTGGCCAGAAGTAATGGTTTCATATGAAAAATGTGATAAAGTATTATTTTCAGCTGATGGATTTGGAAAATTTGGAGCTTTAGATACAGAAGAAGACTGGGATTGTGAAGCAAGAAGATATTATTTTAATATAGTAGGAAAATATGGAGTTCAAGTTCAAATGCTATTAAAAAAAGCAGCAAGTTTAGATATTAAAATAATTTGCCCATTACATGGACCAATATTAAAAGAAAATTTAGAACATTATATTGAAAAGTATGATATTTGGAGCAGTTATAAGCCAGAAAATGATGGTGTATTTATTGCATATGCTTCAATACATGGAAATACAGAAAAAGTTGCTCAAGAGATGAAAAAAATATTAGAGGAAAAAGGAGCAAAAAAAGTATCTATAGCAGATTTATCAAGAGATGATATGGCAGAAGCTGTTGAAGATGCATTTAGATATGATAAATTAGTTCTTGCATCAGCAAGTTATGATGCTGGTATATTTACACCAATGAATAATTTTTTACATTTATTAATTGAGAAAAATTACCAAAATCGAAAAATAGCACTTATAGAAAATGGTTCTTGGGCTCCATCTGCTGGAAGATGTATGAAAGAATTAGTTTCTAAAATGAAAAATATAGATTTATGTGAAAATCTTGTAACAATAAAATCAACAATGAAAGAGAATAATAAAGTAGAGTTAGAAAATTTGGCTGATGAATTATTAAAATAATAATTTATAAAATATAAAAAGATGAAGGAGATAAAAATGGCTCAAATAGTACCATTAATTATATTAATTTTTCTTAATGCTTTTTTTGCAGCATCAGAAATTGCATTTATATCTTTAAATGATGCAAAAATAGATATGCAAGCAAAGGAGGGAAATAAGAAAGCCAAAAAAATAAAAAAGATGCTTGAGAATCCAAGTAAATTTTTAGCAACAATTCAAATAGGAATTACTTTAGCAGGATTCTTATCAAGTGCTTTTGCATCTGAAGCTTTTGCCAGTAGAATTGCACCAGTATTACACAATTTAGTTCCAACAGTTGAACTTCGTGTATGGAATAGTATATCAATTGTTTTAATTACAATAATATTATCATATTTTACTTTAATTTTTGGAGAATTAGTTCCAAAAAGACTTGCGATGAAATATTATGAAAAAATTGCATTTGCTACAATTGGAGTTATAAGATTTATTTCAATTGTAACAGCTCCTTTTGTTAAATTTTTAACTTTTTCAACTAATATAGTATCTAAATTATTTGGAATTACAGGAAATGAAGAAGAAACTGTAACAGAAGAAGAAATTAGAATGATGGTAGATGTTGGAGAAGAAAAAGGAACAATAGATAAAGAAGAAAGAGAAATGATAAATAATGTTTTTGAATTTAATGACAAAACAGCTTCTGAAATAATGATTCCTAGAAAAGAAGTATATGCATTAGATATGAATTTATCAATATCAAAAGTTCTTGAAGAAATAACTGATAATGAAGATTTTAGATATAGTAGAATTCCAGTATATGAAGAAACAATTGATGAAATAAAAGGAATTGTATATATAAAAGATATTTTATTATCAACTAAAAATAAAAGTGTTAAAGTAAAAAATTTAGTTAAAGAAGCATATTATATACCAGAAACAAAACAATTAAATGAACTTTTTGAGGATTTAAGAAAAAATAGAAAACAAATTGCAATTGTAGTAGATGAATATGGAGGAACAGCAGGTATTGTTACAATGGAAGATATACTAGAAGAAATTGTTGGTGAGATTTATGATGAATATGATCTTGTTGAAGACAATTGTGAAAAGATAGATGAAAATACTTATATATTAAATGGTAGTATGTCTATTTGGGAAACTGAAAAAGCGCTTGAAGTTGAAATCCCTGAGGGAGATTATGATACTTTATCAGGATATTTAATTGAAGAACTTGGTAGAATTCCAGATGAAAAAGAAAAGCCAGTTATTGAAACAGAAAAAGTTGTATATAAAGTTGAAAAAATAAAAGATAAAAGAATAATTAAAATAAAGGCATGTAAAGTAAATAAAGTTGAAGAGCCAGAGGAAAAATAATTATACACATTAAATCCTTTTAAAATTCACATAAAAAACACTCAAAAAAATGTGACAAATGTTATAATCAATTCAATTTAAAAGAGAGTTTTAAAATTTTGAAAGGGTAAGTGGTGGTGTACAATGGAAAATGCAAAAGAATTATTTGAAATTAATGAAAATGGAGAAATATGTTTTTTAAATAAAGTTGTAACCAATGAGAGAAATGAAATAGTAAGAGTATTTTGTGGAGCAAGTGATTCTTATTTTGAAGATATGTAAATTTTAAAATGTAAAAAAATATTTGAATTTTGACTTAATTTATGATATTTTATATATGTAAATTTTAAAATTATACATATTAAGGAGAGTAAAAATGCAAAGAGAAGTTAACGAAGAAAAAAGAAACAAATTTATGGAATTCGCAGGAAAGAGAGTAAATAATGTATTACATGATATTCAAATATTAGAGCCAATGGCAAGAAGTAATTCATATGATTTTACAAAACAAGATGTTGATGAAATGTTTGATGCTATGCAAAATACATTAAATGATGCAAGAGAAGAATTTTATAGAAAGTTTGAAGAAAAAGCAAAAAGCTCTAAAAAAACTTTTTCATTTGGAACTGCAGTAAAAGAAATAGAAGATGTAGTTTTAGAAGAAAATAATACAGAAGAAAACGTTTAATAAGATTTTAACAAGTATAAATCAAAGTAACTAAATAATTTATTTAGTTACTTTTTGTATTGTTTAAAGGAGGAAAAAATGATTAGGAAATTAGCATCTTGTATTGGTGAATTTAAAAAAGAAACAATTTTAACACCAATTTTTGTAGCATTTGAATCAGCTTTTGATGTAATAATTCCATTTTTGATGGCGTTTTTAATAGATAATGGAATTAATAAAAATGATAGTAAAGTTATAATTCAAATAGGTATTTTACTTGTGATATGTTCTTTAATTGCAATGTTTTGTGGCGTAAAATCTGGAAAATATGCAGCAAGAGCAACAAGTGGTTTTGCGAAGAATTTAAGAAAAAGAATTTATTATAATGTTCAAGATTTTTCTTTTTCTAATATAGATAAATTTTCTACATCAAGTATTGTAACAAGACATACTACTGATATAAATAATGTTCAAATGGCATTTCAAATGATAATAAGAATTGCTATAAGAGCGCCATTAATGCTTATTTTTGCATTAATAATGGCATTTATTGTTAATAGTAAACTTGCATTAATATTTCTAATTGCAATTCCATTTTTAGGGTTAGGATTGTATTTTATTGCTACAACAGCTCATCCCATTTTTGAAAATGCAATAAAAATTTATGATAATTTAAATAATACAGTACAAGAAAATGTAAGAGGAATTAGAGTAGTAAAATCTTTTGTTACAGAGAATAAGGAAATTGATAAATTTTATAAAACATCAGATAAAATTTATAATGAATTTTTAAAAGCAGAGAGATTGGTTGCTCTAAATAATCCATTAATGCAAATTACTGTAAGTACTATTATAGTTCTTATTTCATGGTTTGGTGGTAAACAAATTATAGCTGGAAATTTAACAACAGGAGAATTTACAAGTTTAATTTCATATGCAATGCAAATTTTAATTTCGCTTATGGTTTTATCTATGGTTTTAGTTATGATAATGATTTCAAGAGCATCTTGTGAAAGAATTGTTGAAATACTAGATGAAAAAAGTGATTTAACAAGTAAAGAAAACGCTATCACAGAAGTAAAGAATGGTTCAATATTTTTTGATAATGTTAATTTTAGTTATGTAAAAGATAAAAACAAATTATGTTTAAAAAATGTAAATATACAAATAAAATCAGGAGAAACAGTTGGAATAATTGGTGGAACTGGTTCTTCCAAATCAACTTTTGTTCAGTTAATTCCTAGATTATATGATGTTACAACAGGTTCAATTAAAGTTGGTGGAGTAGATGTTAGAGATTATGAACTAAATTCATTAAGAAATCAAGTTGCAATGGTACTTCAAAAAAATGTATTATTTTCAGGAACTATAAAAGAAAATTTACGTTGGGGAAATGAAAACGCAACAGATGAAGAATTAATTAAAGCTTGTAAGTTAGCACAAGCAGATGAATTTATTTCTAGTTTTCCAGAAGGATATGATACATATATAGAACAAGGTGGTACAAATGTATCTGGTGGTCAAAAGCAAAGAATTTGTATTGCAAGAGCACTACTAAAAAAACCCAAAATATTGATATTAGATGATTCAACAAGCGCGGTAGATACAAAAACAGATGAATTAATTAGAAAAGCATTTAAAGAAGAAATACCAAATACAACAAAAATAATAATTGCTCAAAGAATTTCTTCAATCCAAGATGCAGATAAGATAATTGTTTTAGATAATGGAGAAATAAATGCATGTGGCACACATGATGAACTATTAAAAACAAATAGCATTTATCAAGAAGTCTTCTATTCTCAAATGAAGGGAGGAGAAGAGAATGAATAATAAGAAAGTAAAGCCTCAAGTGGATTTTAAAGTTTTAGGAAGAGTAATGAAATATATTACTAAAAATTATAAATTTAAACTTTTTGTAGTTTTAGTATCAATAGTTCTTAGTACAATTTCATCAGTTGCTGGAAATTTATATTTGCAAACATTAATTGATGATTATATTGTTCCTTTGATGGGAATGCAAAATCCAATATATACAGAATTACTTCATGCGATTGGAACTATGTGTGTTATTTATTTAGTTGGTGTTATTGCAAGTTACGTTTATAGTGTTGTTATGGTATATATTTCAGAAGGTACTTTAAAAATTATTCGTGATGAAATGTTTGTAAAAATGCAAAAATTACCAATCAAATTTTTTGATACACATACTCATGGAGATATAATGAGTAGATATACAAATGATACAGATACATTAAGTCAGATGATTTCTCAAAGTATACCACAATTTTTATCATCAGCAATTACAATTATTACAGTATTTGTTTCTATGGTAATTACAAATATATATCTTACATTAGTAGTAATTGTCTCATTAATAATTATTTTAAGCATTACAAAATTAATTACATCTAAAAGTGGTAAATATTTTATAAAGCAACAAGAATCAATCGGTAAAGTAAATGGCTATATTGAAGAAATGATTAATGGTCAAAAGGTTGTTAAAGTTTTTTGTTATGAAGATAGAGCAAAAGAAAAGTTTGATAAATTAAATGATGAACTATGTGAACAAGTTTATAATGCAAATAAATTTGCAAATTGTTTAGGACCAGTAAATGGAGCATTAGGAAATGTTCAATATGCATTACTTGCTCTTTGTGGAGGATTACTTGCAATTAATGGAATAGGTAATGTTAGTGTTGGTTTAATTGTGTCATTTCTTCAATTAAGCAAAACATTTATAAGACCTATAAATCAAGTATCACAACAATTAAATTCAGTAGTTATGGCACTTGCTGGAGCAAAAAGAATTTTTGAATTAATGGATGAAGAACCAGAAATTGATGCTGGATATGTAACTCTAGTAAATGCTAAATATACCCAAGGAATATTAACTGAAACTCCTGAGAAAACTGATGTATGGGCTTGGAAATATTTACATAGCAATGGTGAACTTGAATATGTGGAAGTAAAAGGGCATATAGAAATGCATGATGTTGATTTTGGATATGAAGAAAATAAGCTAGTTTTACATGATATAAGTTTATATGCGAAACCAGGTCAAAAAATTGCATTTGTAGGAGCTACTGGCGCTGGAAAAACTACTATTACAAATCTTATAAATCGTTTTTATGACATCGAAGATGGAAAAATTAGATATGATGGAATAAATATAAATAAAATTAAAAAAGATGATTTAAGATTATCTCTTGGAATGGTTCTTCAAGATACAAATCTTTTTACTTGTACAATAAAAGAAAATATTAAATATGGTTTTGATAATGCAACTGATGAGCAAGTAATAGAAGCAGCAAAACTTGCAAATGCTCATAATTTTATAATGAGACTTCCAAATGGGTATGACACATATTTAACAGGAGATGGTGCAAGCTTATCGCAAGGTCAAAGACAATTAATTGCGATTGCAAGATGTGCACTTTTAGATCCACCAGTTATGATACTAGATGAGGCTACTTCAAGTATAGATACTAGAACTGAAAAAATTGTTCAAGATGGTATGGATAAACTTATGAATGGAAGAACAGTTTTTGTAATTGCACATAGATTATCTACTGTTAGAAATTCTAATGCAATTATGGTTCTTGACCATGGAAGAATTATTGAAAGAGGAGACCATGATGATTTGATTGCGCAAAAGGGAACTTATTATCAATTATATACAGGAGCCTTTGAGTTAGAATAAAATGTTAATTTTTTTATTTATACAAACAAATATCCATAAAAAGCATATTGTATAAAGGGGTGAACATATGAGATGTACAAAAACAAATGAAACCAGAAAATACTTATGTGCTTTTTATCAAATATTAAATACAATGGAAAATAAGATGTTATCTGCTCAAATTACAGATAATATAACAATAAATTTCATTACAACAATGGTTCCACATCATCAAGCAGCAATATATATGTGTCAGAATTTATTGAGATTTACAAATAATGAGCCATTAAAAAATATTGCAGAAAATATAATTAGCACACAAACTAAAGGAATAGGACAGATGCGAGAAGTCGCAATAACAACTTATGGTTATTCTAATACAAGAAGAGATATTAGTTTATATGAAAGAGCATATTTGTCTATAACAAGAAATATGATTTGTAGAATGAGAAATGCGCCAATAGGTAATAATATCAATTTGAATTTTATTGATGAGATGATACCACATCATGAAGGCGCTATTAGAATGTGTGAAAATGTTCTTAAATATAATATTGATCCTAGATTAGTGGAGATTGCTAATTTAATAATTGAAGAGCAAAGCAAAGGAGTAAAAAACTTACAAGAAATTCGAGAAAGGATATCTAATATCTAGTATTCTTGACAAATAGTAATATTGATGATATTATGGGTTACATAATTCCGTTTCGGGTTATTAAAAGATTTTTAATGTAACTATTAATTAGTTTTTAAAAGGAGATGGATATTATGACTAATATCAGAGAAAAGAATGTGGAAGTATTTGAGGATACGCAACGGCTGTGCAAGACAAATAGTCGTTTAATTGATGCAATTCGTAAATCAAGTGCCAAGCAGTATATTGTAACAGAAAAAGATAAAATTGAAAATACCAAAGAACACCGCTTTAAACATCCTGCTGAGATTATAGTATCTCAGAAAAGGAGCTTTGAAGCAGCAAGAGGATATACTGGGCAGAAAGTATGTGTTCACAATTTTGCGTCTGCAACAAGTCCTGGTGGAGGAGTACTTAAAGGGTCAAGTGCACAAGAAGAAGCACTTTGCAGATGTAGTACATTGTATTTTAATATTAGCGAGAAAAGGATTGTTGATAGATATCATAATCTTCATAAAAGGCTGATACGAGAAGATAAAATGGATGTCACATACAATGATGATTGCATTTATACTCCAGGAGTGCTTGTATTTAAATCAGATATTGGTACTCCTAAATTGCTTGATGAGAGCAATTGGTATAATGTGGATGTTATAACCTGTGCTGCCCCAAACCTTCGCCCAGATTCAAGTAATATTATGAATCCAGATGCAGGAAAAAAGCAAGTTAAGCTCACAGCGGAAGCCTTGAGAAATTTGCACATAAAGAGGATTCGTAAGATTCTTGAAATAGCAAAACGTGAGAAGGAAGATGTTGTAATATTAGGTGCATTTGGGTGTGGAGCGTTTTACAACCCACCTCAAATTGTAGCAGAAGCAATGAAAATTGTCTTAAAGGAATATCAGTACGATTTTAAAACAATTGAATTTGCAGTTTTTTGCACGTCTAAAGATGCAAGGAATTATGAAGCATTTAATCAGATACTTCAGCCATAAAAGTGTAAAGGCAGTAGAGAGTCTCTCTACTGCCTTTTGATGTTTACATAAACAGTTGAAAGTGCAAAAATATTGTGTTATAATAAAAAATGTAACTAAAAATTATAGCACATGGAAGGAGAGTTTGAATATGGTAGCAAATGATACAATTCAAATGGAATCAAACAATGGAATTGTTTCTGCCACAGTGGTGAGGCTTCAGCCTTTACACAATGGGCATAAACGATTTCTTGTTGAATGGGCTCGGAAAGGCAAAATGATTGTGATGATCGGCTCGTGTTATGAAAACGGAGAGGAAAGGAACTGCATCCCTGCTTCTGAAAGAGAAAAAATGGTGAGAGCTGTTTACAAAAGAGCAGGTGTTCCTGAAAGTCAGTTTGAAATAATAACACAAGAGGATACCGAAACCTTTGATGAGTGGATTTCCAATGTAAAAGAAGCTTGTAATCAATATGGAGTTACTCATTTCATAACAGGAAACAAGGAAGATATCCTTGATGTACTTGCACAAAGAGGCGAGAGTCTTGGTGCTGAAATGGTAAATCCAGAAGATGGCTCTGATTTTCCTTATCATGCTACTGATATACGTAAATTGATAATTGATGGAAATTATGAGGAGCTTGAGAGGTTGATACCAGATGAAGTAAAACCTATTTTATTCAAGTATACTTTTAAGGAAATCATTGCAGCCAGCAAGAATCAGGGAATCAAGTTTGTAAAAGGTCGTCAGACAATAGACATTATTGTGCTTGTAAGAAATTCTTCAGATGGCAAAATATATGTCTTACTTGGCAGACGTTCTAAAGAGAAGGTTGACTTTCAGGGATATCTTGGTATTATTGGAGATGAAATTAAAAAGTTTGAAACTCCAATGAAGGCTGTTGTCCGCACTTGCCAAAAAGTTGCAGGGCTTGAGATTAAGGTACTTGATAACTCACTTGAGCCAGCAATCATAAGGTTTGCAAATGTACCAGACTCAAATTTGGAACAGTTACACACAATTGGAATATATAGTTCCGAAGATGAGAAGTATGCAGGAAGTCGAGGTGGTTCCTCACAGTGTTTTGGTGTTTTCATAGAGGATGATATATCCAAATATGAAAGTGCTTTGGATTCATCAGATACGAGTTTTTCTGATGTTAAATTCTATGAAATAAGTGAGGTATTATCACACGAGCTTGCATATCAGCAAACTGAAATGCTTGAAAAGGCAATTACTATGTTTAATGCGTATCCTAAGTTAACTCAGAAATAATAACTTTATAAAAAGGAGAGAGAGTATGAAAATGACAACTAGTAGTTATGTAGAGGAACTGAAGAGTGCTTTAACTGGGAAATATGTCACAATTATCGGACATGATAATATCGATGTAGATGCATTGCTTTCAAGCCTCTTGATGTCTCGGCTTTTAACTTTTCTTGGAATTGAAAACGAATTTGCAATCTTAGATAAGGTCAAGAAGGATGACACTTATGAGATTGCAGAAGAAATGTTTGGAATCAAGATGGAAAAGTGGGAAAATGTAAGTGAAGATTATGAGAGAACTTTGTTTCTGCTTGATCATTATGAAACAGTTCATATGGGAAATGTCATTGGATGTGTTGATCATCATCCAAATCAGGCTGATAAATCGTATGGTTTCATGTATACAAGGAAAGCATGCGCTGCTGCATATCTTGTTTATGAGATCATGGAAGAGGCGGGATATCGTATAACTGCTGAAGAAGCCAAGATGATTATCGTTTCTATGATGGTGGATACTACAGCTTTTAGAAGTAGTAAAACTATCAAAGCTGAGGCTGAGCAGGCAAAAGCTTTGGCTGAAAAGTTTGGTTTGAATTATGAGGAACTTGAAAAGTATTGTCTTTGCTTAACTCCAGTGGAAAGTATGGAAATTGAGCAAATTATTTCCAATGGTCAGAAATGGTATGATTACAACGGAAATAAGGTCGGTTCTTCATATTTGCAGCTTTATGGACTTCCTGACGAAGCAGTGATAAAGAATTGGCTCAAAGCATTGCACTTCAAAAGATGTGAGAGCAAAAGCAAGATGTTGGTGTTCATTATTTTTGAAACCAAGGGCAATACTACACATGAATACCGTATCACAGAGGGAGAAACGAAACACTTTGTGAAACTGGGAATTTTGTCGAGAGGGCAGGATATCATGCCTTTGATTGAGAAAAAGTATTCGAGCAAATAAGATATTTAAGAAGGAGAGTTCTAGCAATGCTAGATCTCTTTTTCCTTGCAAAAAAGTATAAATAGTAATAAAATAAAAGTTAGAAGGAGTGAGGATATGAAATATTTAGTAGTGTCAGATATACATGGTTCAAGTTTTTATGCGAGAAAAGTAAAAGAAATAATGGAAAAGGAAAATCCAGATAAAATAATTTTATTAGGAGATTTGTATTATCATGGTCCAAGGAATTGTTTAACAGAAGAATATAATCCAAGTGAAGTTGCAAACATTTTAAATGAATATAAAGATATTATTTTATGTACAAGAGGAAATTGTGATGCTGAAGTTGACGAAATGATTTCTGAGTTTAAATTTGAAGAATATATTGAATTAAATATAAATGAAGTTGATTTTTTCTTTAGTCATGGACATAAATATAATATGGATAACGTTCCACCAGTTGGAAAAGTTGTAGTATATGGACATTTTCATACAGGTTTTATTACAGAAGAATATGGAACTATATTTGTAAATCCAGGTTCAATATCATTACCTAAAAATAATACACCAAATAGTTATTTAATTATAAATGATGAAAAATTAATTTTAAAAGATTTGAATGGAAATGTTATTGATGAAAAAATATACCTATAATTGACATGATTTAAAAATTATGTTAATATAAAACATGAGGAAAATAATTATGAAATTAAGAATATTTTTAAACGAATTACATCATCATTGTAGGAGCTTGTAACTATAGCATTTTATGTGTAGGTACAGGCTAAAACTTGTGCCTACAATATAGTTTAAAAATATTTTATTAAAAGACTATTTGTAGGAATTAAAACCTATGAATAGTCTTTTTTGTATTCATATAGAAAGGTGGTATATATGGAAAATTTTAAAATATTGAATCCAGGAGGGAATAAAACAGCTTTAGTAATAGGAGATAAATATAGTGATAATCAAAAAAGTCAGATTAATGCTAAGATATTAAAAGAAAATCCAGATGTAGAACAAGTTGGTTTTATTGATACAAAAGAAAATAAGCTTGAAATGGCAGGTGGAGAATTTTGTGTAAATGCTACTAGATGTGCAATATGGCACTATTTGAATGGTCAAGAAGGAAAAATAAAATTAGAAGTTTCAGGTTATAAAAGTAAAATAATAGGTGGTATAACGAAGGGAAAAGATGTATATGTTAATATGAAAATTAATAAAAAAATTGATAGTATAATAGATATAAAAGAAATATTCAATTTAGTAAAGCTAGATGGAATTTTATTAGCAGTAGTAAATGAGAATGATTCAGTAAATTTAATTAAAAATTTAAGAAAAAATGAAAATAAGTCTAAAAGTGAGTTAAAAGAATTAATGAAAAATTTTGATACAGAAGAAAAAGCAGTAGGAATTATATTATTAGAAAAAGAAAATGAAAAGACAAAAATTAATCCTATTATATGGGTGAAAACAGTAGATACACTATATTATGAAACTGCATGTGGGAGTGGAAGCTTAGCTACAGCTATTTATAAAAGATATGCAGAAGGAATTGAAAATATAGATGTTATGCAACCATCAGGATATTCCATTAATATTAATTTAAAAATGCAAAATGATTATATAAAAGAAGCTGTTGTATTAGGAAAAGTATTATAGGAGGAATAAAATATGATAGCAAAGGAGATTTTAAAAGATTTAATAAGCTTTAATACAGTAAATGATAAAGAAAATACAAGTATAATTAATTATATAGAAAATATATTAAAAAACAAAGGATTTAAACTTGAAAATAAAAGTAAATGTTTAGTAATGAGTATTAAAGATGGCTATAAATTAGGATTTTTAGGACATACAGATACAGTGATTGCTGATAGTAATTGGAAAACAAATCCATATGAAATGATAGAAGAAAATGGAAAGTTATATGGTTTGGGAGTTTGTGATATGAAAGGTGGGCTTGCTGGAATTCTGCAAGCTGTGACAGAAATTGATTGGGAAAAGGTTAATTATGGAATGAAATTATATTTTACTTATGATGAAGAAATTGGGTTTGGTGGAATAAAAGAAATAGTAGATAAAAATGAAAAATTTCCTAAGTATATGATAATAGGAGAACCATCAAATAATATAGTAATGAATGCTAGTAAAGGATTACTAGAAATAAAATTAATTTTTAATGGAGTTTCTGCTCACTCAAGTATGCCTAATAAAGGAGAAAATGCAATTGAAAAAACAATTGAATTTTTAAATGAATTAAAAATTTTCTATAATAAGTTAAAAAAGGATACAAATAATGATTTTGAAATAAATTATACAACTATGAATACTGCAAAAATTAGTGGAGGAACAAGTATAAATATTGTTCCAAACTATTGTGAAGCGCTTATTGATTTTAGAGTTATTAAAAATGAACACATAAATTTAATATTAGATATGATAAATAGACTTACTTTAAAATATGATGCAACTTATGAGGTGATAAATAATATAACTTCTTTTAGTAATAAAAATGAAAAGATTTGTAGTACAAATTTTATAACAGAAGCAAGTTTTATAGATGCAGAAAATAAATATATTTTAGGAGTAGGACCTGTTAATCCTCATAAAGCAAATGAATATATAACGGAAGAAAGCTTAGAAAAATTAGTTGATCAATATAAGGAGATGATATATAAATTATGTAATTAAATTCTCTAAATATATGAAAAAATTTGACTTTATAGAATATTTGGAGTAAAATATTTGATGATAATATAAATATTAAAGGAGGAATTAATCATGTCAGGACATAG
>CAOTKV010000022.1:17309-31021 GCA_948530865.1 uncultured Clostridia bacterium | reverse complement strand
AATCTTCTACTTCTTCTATTTCCTCAAAGTCATCGTCTAAATCTTCTACTTCTTCGATTTCCTCAAAGTCATCGTCTAAATCTTCTACTTCTTCTATTTCCTCAAAGTCATCGTCTAAATCTTCTACTTCTTCTATTTCTTCGAAGTCATCAATATTATCAATCTCATCTTCTAATCCTGGTAATACTTCATCATCATCTTCTTCAAAATCTTCAAAGTCATCATCAACAATTTCGTCATATTCTTCAAACTCATCTATCCCTGGTAATATTGCATCATCATCTTCAAAATCATCACCTAGTGGTAGTATTCCATCAAGTTCTTCAAAATCATCTTCTTTTTTTACAATTTTCTTTTTTTCTATTTTGGGAACTTTTTTTACTTTTTTAACCATTTTTTCTTCTGGTACTATTTTCTTTGGTTTTTTTACACTATCATCATTTGAATTCACAATATATACCTCCATAATTAATTTATATTTAATAGGAATTTCTAATTATACAAAATATACCATTGTATAATATTTATTATTTTGATTTTACCGCTAATTATTTATATTTACAACTTATTTAACATAAATGTAATAAAAAAAAGAATAAAAGACTGATTTTTAAATCAGTCTTTTACTTTTTTATCCTGTTTTGCTTATAATTTCTTTTTTCATTTTCTTCATAATTTTCTTTTCTAATCTTGATATATAGCTTTGAGAAATTCCAAGCATATCTGCAACTTCTTTTTGAGTTTTTTCTTTTCCGCTTCCCCCAATTCCAAACCTTAACTGCATAATATATTTTTCTCTTTTATCTAATTTGCTTATTGCTACTTTTAATAAAGCCATATCAACTTCATCTTCTAAAGCTTTAGATGTAATATCATTATCAGTTCCTAAAATATCTGACAACAATAGTTCATTTCCATCTCCATCTTTATTTAATGGCTCATCAATAGAAATTTCATTTTTAATTTTCGTATTTCTTCTCAATTGCATTAAAATTTCATTTTCTATACATCTTGATGCATAAGTTGCAAGTTTAATATTCTTGTCGACATTAAAAGTATTTATTGCTTTCATTAACCCTATTGTTCCTATTGATATTAAATCTTCAAAATCTATTCCAGTATTTTCAAATTTTTTCGCTATATATACAACTAACCTTAAGTTTCTTTCTATTAAAATTTGTTTTGCATCATTATCTTCTAACATTAATTTTTGTAATAATTTTTCTTCTTCAATAATGTCTAATGGTGGAGGCAAAGTTTGGCTTCCTCTTATATAAAAGACTGGAAATTTTTCCATATTATCTCTATATAAATATTTTCCTAAAATCTTTACAATTTTATTCTTAAATCTTTTAAATAAATTCATTATTTCCTCCTTTCAAGTTTTTCTCATAACTAAATACTATTTTTATTTGATAAAGCGTCTAAACCTATTAAACTGGTATATAAATTGTTTTTCGTTAGTTTTCCATCATATATTCCTATTAAAATATCATTCCTAACAATTTCTTCTTCAGAATATATTTTTACATAATCTGGTTTAAAACCTATTAATAATCCATTATCATTGCCTAATGATGAAAATGGTATAAGTTTTAATTTATATGAATGTAAATTGTCTGATTCTAGCATTTTACCTTTCAATATATTCTGAATATTATCTAAAATATCTTTAGATATAATACTCTTTAAATTTTCTTTTTCTACAATTACTACATCCATTTTATTTATTGGTTCTTTCAATAAGTTTCCTGTATCTAGCATAGCTTTCATTTTTTGAATATTTCCTTTATAAAAAATCTCAATTTCACATAGCATAGCCTTTTTACTTAAATTACTCTTTATTATTTTAGAAATTATAACAAAAACCAAAAATCCAACAATTCCAGCTATTATAGCTACCTTTATTGGATAAGTTCCTACCAAATGATTACTTTTTACAATAATATTTTGTGGATTAATAAAAAATAGTAACATAAATGCAATTCCGCCAAAAGTAAATGATACTAAATAAAAAAACATTAATTGTTTTAATATCTTTTTGAAATTACTTTTATTAAATGCAATTTTAATCATCACAATTGATATCATTACTTTCAGAATAATTGTAAAAAGCCAATTTATATTAATAATATAATTTAAAATTGCAAATAATCCACCAATAAAACTTGATATAAAAATTCTTATAATTTTTATTTGAGATTTACTAATTATTGCAGTAGATAGAAGAATTATAAAATTCAAAAAAATGTTTTCAAAAAGCACTATATCTAAATATATAGTCATTTTTCTACCTTTCTTTTTTAATAGTATTAGTTTGTATATCTATTTTAATATTTTGATTATAAAAATCCTGTCATTTTGTAGGGCAGAAAAAAAGAAATAATCTACAAAATAAGATTATTTCTTTTAATTTTTTTATAACAAAAGACGTACATATTAACTTATGTACGCCTATATTTTTATTTATTTCCTAATCCTTTATTTTTTCTTAAAAATGTTGGGATATCTAAATCTCCATTTGAGTCTGATGATGATGAATTTGAAATTGATGAAATACTACTTCCTGAATTTCTTTTTCTCCATGCATCTGCAACAATATTCTCATATTGAGAATTTTGTCTTCTTTCATCTTCCTTTTCAAATCCAGTAGCAATAACTGTAATTTGAATTTCATCTCCCATAGAATCATCTATAACTGTACCAAAGATTATGTTTGCTTCTGGATCTGCACTTCTTTGTACAAGCTCAGCAGCAGTATTAGCTTCATGTAATCCCATATCGCTTCCACCAGTAATATTGATAATAATTCCTCTAGCACCTTCAATTGATGTTTCAAGTAATGGACTTTGAATTGCTTGTTTTGCAGCATCTTCTGCTCTATTTTCTCCACTAGCGCATCCAATTCCCATATGTGCCATACCTTGATTTAGCATTATAGTTCTAACATCTGCAAAGTCTAAGTTTATAACACCTGGAACAGATATTAAATCTGAAATACCTTGAACACCTTGTCTTAAAATATCATCAGCCATTCTGAATGCTTCTATCATTGATGTTTTTCTATCTATAACTTGCAATAACTTATCATTTGGAATAACAACTAAAGTATCAACTTTACCTTTTAAACTAGCAACACCACGTTCAGCTTGTGCTAATCTTTTCTTTCCTTCAAAAGTAAATGGTTTTGTAACAACACCAATTGTTAATATTCCCATTTCCTTTGCTGTAGCTGCTACTATTGGAGCTGCACCTGTACCTGTTCCTCCACCCATTCCAGCTGTAACAAATACCATATCTGCTCCTTTTAATACTTCTGCTATTTCAGCTTTTGATTCTTCTGCTGCTTGAGATCCAATATCTGGATTTGCTCCTGCACCTAGACCTCTTGTTAGTTTTTCTCCAATTTGAATTTTAGAATTAGCTTTTGATTCATTTAATGTTTGTCTATCTGTATTTACTGCAATAAATTCAACATTTCTAATTCCTGCTTCAATCATTCTGTTTACTGCGTTGTTTCCTGCTCCTCCAACACCTATAACTTTAATTGTTGCTGTTCCATCCATCATGTAGCTTAAGTCATTATCATCCATAATCATAAGGTTACTTCCTCCTTTTAAAACTCTATATATTAAAAATTAAAAACTTTTTTATGAAACTTTTTCACTTTAAGAATAGAAAAAATCTCTTATTTTTTGAGCAACAGTTTTTAGTAAATTTTTTTCTGTTTTTACAGATATACTGCTAGAAACTGTTTTAGCATATGGTCTTGCTGCAATATATCTTACCAAAGCATAACTAACTCTATAAGTTGATTTTACTGTACTTACTAATCTTCCTGTTGAAATTTTTACTGGAATGTTTAGAATTATTTTTCCTGCCATATCACTTTTATTAATGTTTATAATTCCTTCGCCAGTTAAAATAACATTATTTATATTATTTTTTACTCCATGTGCAGTAATATCTTTATTTATTAGTGTAAAGATTTCTTCAATTCTTGCTTCTATAATTTCAATTAAATCTGAACTTTTAATTGTCATATTTTTTGAATCCATGTCTCTACATGTATTTAATACAATATTGTTATCATTATCAATAAAAGATCTAAGTGCTAATCCATATTGTCTTTTTAATTTATCTGCTTCTTCTCTTGAAATATTAAGTACATATGCAATATCACTAGTAATATTATCCCCACCTAATGCTATTGTATTTGTATAAACAAAAGTTGAACCATTAAATACGCCTATTTCAGTATTTCCAGCTCCCATATCAAGAATCATAACATTATCTGTTAATTCATTAGTATCTAATACTAAATTTCTCTCAGCTAAAGAAGTAGGAACTACACCATCTATTTCAATACCAGCCTTCTTAAATACAGAAGTTAACTGCCTGATATACTCTTTCTCAGCTAATATAATTTGAGCAGTAAGAGTAAAATTGCTACTAAATTTTCCTACTGGATCATCAACAGCCTTACCATCTTCTAGGATAAATTTATCTGGTACTATATCTATTAATACTTTATCTTCTGGGATTTCAATATCTCTAACTTGAATTATTGCTGAAGCAACATCTTTTATGGATATGCCAGCAAGTTTATCTTTTGCATCTTTTACGATACTGTTTTGAACTATTGTTATGTATTTTCCTGGTATAGTAGTATAAGCAGAATTTACTTGTATATTAGCAATATCTTCTACTTCAGCTATTGTCCTAGAAATTGAA
The DNA here is from genome assembly GCA_948530865.1 of uncultured Clostridia bacterium. Taxonomy (GTDB): domain Bacteria; phylum Bacillota; class Clostridia; order TANB77; family CAG-508; genus Scatovivens. The sequence goes on along the minus strand of CAOTKV010000022.1, from coordinate 26,287 downwards.
TTACTTAGCTCTTCTTCATCAACAATTTTTCCTTTTTGAATAGCTTTACATTTACTGCTTGTACTGCAAATAATTTCAATTTGATTGAAATTATTAACTTCACCAACAAATGTACTAACTTTAGAGGTTCCAATATCAATACCAACAATTATATCCCCTATTGCCAAAGTTAACTCCTCCATTTAAAACTTTAATTTGTCATAAAAATCTATGCGATAAGAATATTACATTTTCAACAAAAAGTCAAGTAAAAACGACATATTTTTGTAATTAAAATGTAATAATTTTGTTATTCTTTTAAATTTTCAATATAAAGTAAAATATATAACATTTTTTACTTAAATTCAAGACATAATTAGACATTTAATTATGAAAATTATTATAAAAAATATTAAGTGCAAAATTTAAAATTACTGCAATAAATAAAATTTCTAATAGTCTAAGAAAAGACTAGCTACTAAGTAATAAATTTACAGCATATATAATTACACAAGTAAGCTATATTTTTGAATTTTTCATATTCGTATTATTGCAAGTTCTAATATTTAAAATACATTTTTACTCACACAAATAACAATTTAAAAACTCAAATTACTAAATTTCTTTAATAACTTGAGTTCTATATTTTATTATGCTTCTGTAATTTTTACATCTTGATTGTCCTTTATATCTTCTGTTTCTATTTCCTTTTTCTTTTTATTTTCTTCAATTTTATTAATCCATTTATCAATATAATATCTTCTTATAATTCCTAGATTATTAAACATTCTTCCTACAAAAACTATTATTGCTGCTAAATAGATATCAACATTCAATTTTTCTCCTAAATATGTTAATGCAATCGCTAAAATTGAATTTCCAAAAAATCCTGATAAAAATATTTTTAAATCGAAATTTCCTTTAACTACTGATGCTATTCCTCCAAATACAGTATCAAGCGCAGCTACAATTGCAATTGATAAATAACTTGAATATGTATATGAAATTACAGGAGAAGCAAATCCTAAGCAAGCTCCTATTATACAACCAATTATTATAGAAATATATATCATTTTATTTTTCCTCCTGTTCTTTATATTCTTGAGAATATTGCATTTTTTTAATTTCTCTATTATATCCTGGAACAATAATATTATCTTCTAAAGTATAGTCAACTTGAACATACATTTTTACTTGATCTATATAACCACCTTTTATAGTTAACATACTTTCCAAGTACTTCTTATCTCCAATAGCCTTTATTTCATATGGTCCTGCTATTCTTTTTTCATCTATTAAAAGTTTATTTCCTTCAACAACAGTAATGTATGAAGTTGAAATAACTCTTTCGTCATTTATAGATATAGCTTCTGCTCCTGCATTTTTCAATTCATTTATTAACTCCAGAATATGATCATATTTTACATCATGAATATCATATCCTGTAAGAGTAATTTTTATCCCTTGACCGTGAACATCTGTATATCCTAAATATGTTTCTGCTTCTTTTACTTCAGCTGTTAATAATTCTGCTGAATTAGCACCATTATTCAATTCATTCTTATATTCTGAAATTCTTTGTTCTCTTTCTTGCAATTCTAAATCAACAGCTTCATACTTTTCTTTCCAATTAGCCAGTTCACTTCTAAGTTCTGTTTCCCTCATTGTTTCTATTGCCATTATATCTGTTTCATCAACAGTTTTAAATTGAGTAAACATAAGCATTGTTAAAATTAATGCTACACAACCAATGGAAATAGTCATTTTTATATTTTTTCCCAATTTATTCACCCCTATTCAACATTTGAAGCATACTCAAATTTGTAAATTCCTTCATATTTAGGTACTATTATAGTATCTTTTTCAACTTGTTTTATATCAACTATAACTCCTTGCTCTTCAAGAATATCTAAATATTGACCTTGCATTGTAAGAGAACCATATAATTGAGTTGGCAATCCAATAGCTTTTATATTAAAAGGAGCTCCAACTTTTTCCCCATTTATAGTAATTACATTTCCAACACAATTATAAGATGTAGTATTTACAATTCTTTGATTATTTACTGATATTGCTTCTGCTCCTGCATTTTTTAATGAATTTACTACATTTAAAACATCTTGTGCATGAACAATTGGATCTCCTAAACTTCTAGAATCACCATCTTTTAATGTTATTGTTATACCTTTTCCTATAAGATCTGATTTTCCTAATAATAAATTATATCTTTCTAATTTACTACTTAATCCTTTTGCTGAATCTGTAGAATTTGAAACTTGCTCTCTTAATTTTTCAAGTTCTTTTTCCTTTTTATCTAATTTTGCATATGCATTATCATATTTTTCTTTCCATCTTAAAACACTATCTCTTAATTCATTTTCTGTTTGTGTTTTCCCAACTGTTGTAGTACTATTTTTTACAGTTTTAATTTGAGTAATTATTCCTGTTGTGAGAAAACAGCACATTAGTCCTAAAATTATACCTATTTTAAGTCTTTCTTTTTCTATTTTCATACTTGCTCCTTTCTATCCAATTTTCTCTTTAAATCTAATCTTTTCAGAGTTTAAGTCAACATCTAAAAAGATTTCTCCACTTTTACCCTCAGACTTTTCTAAAATAGATTTTAAATATAACATTCTTGTTTTTAAATCTGAATAATCTGAACACTCTCCTAAGTATACTACTTTTCCTTTGCTTTCTAACTCTATACTATAATCTTTTGAATTTGATATATCTATTTTAGTTATTAGTTCACTTAACTCATTTAATTCTGCACTATCATATATTTTTATTACAGTATTTAATTTTTTTAAATCATCTACATCTACTCTATTTCCAGTTTTAATATTGCTTAAATCTGTTGTAAATCCCACTAATACTGGAACTGGTAATTTCTCATTTGATATTTCTAACATATATCCTTGGTTATTAATGTAAACATAGCTATCTGCAAATTGTAACATATATCTTACTTCTCGTTCTTCTACTTCAATACTAACTGTATTTGGATATATTCTAGTTACTTTTGCTTTTTCAATATATGCATTTTCTTTAATATTTTCTACTATTTTACTTTTATTAAATTTTAAAATGTGAGAATATAATTCTAAAGATGATAAACTTATTATTTTCTCATTAGATAATTTTTTATTTCCTGAAACTTCAATTGCTTTTATATTAAATAAACTTGAACTTAGAAGTATTATCATTAAAAGCATTACTAGAAATATTATTCCTATAACTTTTACTGTCTTTTTTCGAGAATTATTTTTTATTGTAGTATTTGTACGTTTTTTCTTTGAAGGTGCTTTATTTTTTGAAGTCTGATTTTGGTTTGACTTTGAAGTATCTTTTTTCTTATTATTTTTAGTTTTTTTAGTCTCCTTTTTAGGAGGGTTTATTCCAATAATAATTTCATCATCTTCCATTATTAATCACCTTCTTCTCGAATAATATCTGCACCCAACATTTTTAGTTTTTTATCAAAATCTTCATATCCTCTAAGTAAGTATTCTAATTTTTTTACTCTTGTTTTTCCTCTAGCTGAAAGACCTGCTAAAACTAATGATGCGCCACCTCTTAAATCTGTACTTTCTACCTCAGCAGAATGCAATCTTCTAACACCTTTTATTACTAAAGTTTTTCCCTCTATTGTAGCTTTTGCTCCCATTCTTTTTATTTCTTGAATAAATTTAAATCTATTTTCAAATATATTTTCTGTTACAATTGATGTTCCTTTACATACTGTAAGTAAAGTAGAAAATAATGGTTGTAAGTCTGTTGGAAATCCTGGATATGGTGTTGTTTTAAAATCCACTGCTTTTAGTTTTTTTCCAGCAGTTATATATACAGTCCTTTTATCTGTTATAATTTCACACCCACATTCTCTTAATTTAGCTATTACTGGTGCTATATGTTCTGGAACAACCTCATTTATTTTAACGGTTCCACCTGTTATTGCACCTGCTATTAGAAATGTACCAGCTTCTATTCTATCTGGCATAATTTTATAAGATACTTCTTTTAGTTTTTCTACACCTTTTATTCTTATGGTATTAGTTCCTGCACCATAAACTTTTGCTCCTGCTCTGTTTAAAAAAATAGCCAAATCAACAATCTCTGGTTCCATTGCACAATTATTTATTGTTATCTCATGATTTCCGAATAATAGATGCTAATATTAAATTTTCTGTAGCACCTACACTTGGAAAATCTAATTGTATATTTTTCGTAACTATTTTATCACATTTACATATAATATAGCTACTGTTTTCGTCTATTTTTACTCCAATTTTTTTAAAATTTTCCAAATGTAAATCAATAGGTCTTGCTCCTATATCACATCCCCCTGGATATGAAAACTCTACATTTTTAAATCTAGTAAGTATAGCCCCTGCAATTATAACAGATGATCTCAATTTTCGCATTAATTCATCTGGAATAGTAGTTTTTTTCATATCTTTAGAATTAATTATTATTTTATTTTTATCTTTTTTTACTTTACACCCAAGATATTCTAAAATTTTTAATGTTGTTTTTACATCTTCAATATTAGGAACATTATATAACTTAGTTGTTTTACCACTTATAATTGTAGCAGCTAAAATTGGCAATGTAGCATTTTTAGATCCTGATATAGTAACTTCTCCATGTAATTTTTTTCCACCATTAATTATGTAATTATACATTTTCAAACCTCCTCATAATTTTATGTTACATATTATGAGGGTTTTACATAAAACGTTCTAACGAATTACCAATTTGTCTACTTTAGAATTAATATATTTTTCAAGTTTTGCCATAAAAATTTCTGGCTCAATTTCTTTTTTGGCAACCATATCTAAACCTTTTTCCCAACTTGCTGTTAAATCTGGATTTAGCATATCTGGAATAGATTTAAATACAACATCATATATTGCCTCTCCTTTTTGAGTTGGAGTTATTATTTGTGTTTTAGAATTAATTTCTATATATTTTATTCTTTCTAATTTCTTTATTATTTCCCCTCTAGTCGCTGATGTTCCAATACCAGCACCTTTTATTTGTTCTCTTAATGCTTCATCTTCTATCAATTTACCTGCATTTTCCATTGCAAGTACCATTCCTCCAGAATTATATCTTGATGGTGGTGAAGTTTCTGAGTCTTTAGTTTCGTAGTTTAATACCTTTATTTCTTGACCTTTTTTTAAATTTGATAATATATTTAAATTTTCATCATCAGAATCATTTTTTAATCTATTTTTTAATACTTCTAAGAAGCCTTGCTTTACACAAACTTTTCCACTACAACTAAATTGTTCTCCTTCTACATCAATGCTTAAATTAACTTTATTATATTCAGCAGGTGGATAAAAAATTGCTATAAATCTTTTTACTATAAGCTTATAAACATCTTTTTTTAAATCTGAAAGTTTATCATAATTTTCAAACCCTTGTCCTGTTGGAATAATAGCATAGTGATCTGTAATTTTACTATCATTTACATATTTTGTCTTTACTAAATTTGTACTATATTTCTCATCAATCATTTTCTTTATATAAACATTTATTTCTTCATCTTTAAAATTCTTAAATAATCCATTTAAATTCTTTCCAATTTCTTTAGCTATTGCTGTTGATAATACTCTAGCATCAGTTCTTGGATATGTAACTAATTTTTTTTCATATAATTCTTGAATTATTTCCAAAGTTTCATCAGGCTTTATTTTAAATACTTTGGTACACTCATTTTGTATTTCAGCCAAGTTAAATAATAATGGTGCATTCTCTTTTTGTTTTGATTTCTTAATTTCAGAAACTATAGCTTTTTTATCTTTTAAACTTAGTATAAATTTTTTTGCATCATCTTCTTTTTTAAATCCATTATCATTATATAGAATAGGACTATTATATAACTTAGATTTCTCTGTTACCTTCCATTCAGCTTTAAATGACGAATTCTCTTCTCCAAAGTTTCCTAATATCTTATAATACTTTGTTTTAATAAAGTTTCTAATTTCTCTTTCTCTTGATACAACCATACCAAGAACACATGTCATAACTCTACCAACAGAAATTGATATTTTTTCTTCTCCCAAATCTTTTGCAATTCTTCTTCCAAAAATTATTGATAATAATCTTGAAAAATTTATGCCAATTAAATAATCTTCTTTAGCTCTCAAATATGCTGAATCTGATAAACTATCATATTTAGACATATCTTCAGCTTCTTTTATCCCTCTTTGAATTTCTTCTTCTGTTTGTGAATCAATCCAAACTCTTTTCATTTTTGCATTAGGATTAGGATGTGCCATTTGAAATACAAGTCTTTGTATATACTCTCCCTCTCGTCCAGAGTCACCTGCATTATAAATTTCTTCAATATCTTCTCTCTGCATTAATTTTTGTATAATATTAAACTGATTTGCAACTGCTGGAATTATTTCATATTTCCATTCTTTTGGAATAAATGGAAGTGTATCTAATCTCCAAAATTTCAATTTTTCGTCATATACTTCTGGATAGCTCATTGTTACTAAATGACCAACACACCATGTTATAATCCAATCTTTATCCTCTATATATCCATTTTTTCTATTTGTATTTATTTTTAAAGCCTTAGCAAATTCCATAGCTACTGAAGGCTTTTCAGTTATTATTAATTTCATTTAACCAATCCTTATTATATAGTAGGTATATTATACATTACCATATTCATTTTTTCAAATATTTATATCAAATTTATTTATATACGAAAAAAAAGCACTTTTTAAAAGTGCTTTTTAAAAATAATTACTATTTTTTAATTTGTCTGTTAATTAATTCAATTCTAACATAAACAATTATTGCTAAAATAACTGCAGCAAATATTAAGAATACTATACCATCTTCTACACCAGTTGCTGGTATTGATGTATTTGTAGGTTCTGAACTATTTGTGTTTGTATTATTAACTACATTGTTTACTGTGTTATTAGTATTTGTATTATTTGAAGTGTTATTTGCTCTATTTGTTAAAACAAGTAAATTTTGTGTATTTCCTGTATTTGATGTATTAGCAGTATTTCCACTAACTTGTCCAACATTTATTGTTACTGAAACATCTGTAGCTGTAATTGTAGAATCACTATTTAAAGCATTTATTTCTTTAAGTTCTACAAGACCTTCTTTACCTGAAACACCTTCTTTTGTTTTTAAAGTTAAATTAAATACATCTTCTTCTGTTTTAACAAATGATTGTTTGGTTAATTGGATTTTCTTTGTACTGTTATCATATTTTGCTTCCCAACCATTCATACCTTCTATACTTGATTCTGAAACAGCTTCAAATATAGTTTCATCATATTTTAATACAGCATTTATACTATTTATACCATTTTGTCCAACATCTAAGTTTGCAACTTTAACTTTAACTGTAAATTCTGTTTTTTCAGGAACTGTTGTATTAGTAACTTCCATTGCAACAGTTAAGCTCAAAGCATTAACAACTGTAGCAAAAGTTACTACTAACATTGTTATTATAATAGCAATTTTTAAAAATTTCTTTCTCATTTTAATACTCCTTATTATATAATATTAATATTGTATTATATATTATATTTTTTTTCAAATATTTTTTCAATATTTTTCAAAAAAAAGACATATAATTTTCATTATATGCTTTTTTAATTTTCTATTTCATATCATTATTTAATTTTTCAATTTTTATATAGAATACTATAGCTAGTGCTACTATTCCAACTAATATAAATGGTATTGTATCTTCAACACCTGTGTAAGGTATATCATCATCTGTTTCATTAGTTGTATTTACAAATGAAGTTATTGAATTATTAACAGAATTATTTCTTGCAACATTTGTTGATGAATTTGTTGTAACATTATTCACTCTATTTTGAACAATTGCTACAGGAGCACCATTAGTACTTCCTGTATTACTTACATTAGCAATATTTCCACTAGATGTTCCTATCATAACTTTTGTAGAAACATCAGATGCAGAAAATTCTGTATCATTATTTGAAACCATTATATTAGTAAATTTAATTACATCTTCTTTTCCAGAAGTACCTGGTTTTGTTTTCAATGTTAAATTAAATACATCTTCATCACTTTTAACAAAAGTTTGCTTTGTTAATGTTAACTTTGTACTATCTGTTGCATATTGTGCACTCCAACCATTTAAGCCTTCTATGCTTGACTCACTTATATTTTCAAAAATTTCTTTACTAAACTTTATATAACCGCTAAGAGAAGTTATACCATTTGGTCCAACATCTAAATTTGAAACTTTTACTTTTACTGTGAATTCTGTTGATTCTGCAACTGTTGATGCAGAATCCATAGTAACAGTCAAACTCAAAGCGTTAACAATTGAAGCATAAGTAATAACTAATATTATCATTACAACAAGAATTTTTAAAAACTTCTTTTTCATTTGAACACTCCTTTTCTTTAGTATAACTTTTAAGCATTTAAAAATCAAGTTTATTTATATTACATTTTTATAACACTTTATATACTGTTGTATAATCTTATTATTTGTGATAAATCTGTTAATGAAACTTTTCCATCTAAATTTAAATCACATCCTTTTAATGAATACTCATTTGTTACTTCAAATCCTTTAGTTTCATTATAATGAAGTAATAATTTAGAAACATCAGTTAGTGTAACTCGTCCATCTCTATTAACATCACCTCTTACAATTAAATTGTAAGTACTTCCATCTGATAATTTTAATTTCATACCTGTTTTTATAATTTCATCTGTTTTTTTAATTTCTTTCTCATCTTCAGTAAAAATATCTATTTCCATATTAGTAGTAATATTTTTCAAGAAATCTGTTATATTTGTTTCATGTCTAATGTTCATTATATATTTACCATCTAATTTATATTCTTTCACCACAAATTTATTTTCTGGTGTTACTGGTTCGTCTGGTGGTGTTACTGGCTCATCTGGCGGTGTTACTGGTTCGTCTGGTGGTGTTACTGGCTCGTCTGGTGGTGTTACTGGTT
>CAOTKV010000022.1:0-17209 GCA_948530865.1 uncultured Clostridia bacterium | reverse complement strand
GTGTTACTGGCTCGTCTGGTGGTGTTACTGGTTCGTCTGGTGGTGTTACTGGCTCGTCTGGTGGTGTTACTGGTTCGTCTGGTGGTGTTACTGGTTCGTCTGGTGGTGTTACTGGCTCATCTGGTGGTATTACTGGCTCGTCTGGTGGTGTTACTGGTTCGTCTGGTGGTGTTACTGGCTCGTCTGGTGGTGTTACTGGTTCGTCTGGTGGTGTTACTGGCTCATCTGGTGGTGTTACTGGCTCATCTGGTGGTATTACTGGCTCATCTGGTGGTGTTACTGGCTCAGATTCTTTTGTAGTAAAACCTTTTATACATACATCAGCTGTTTTCATGTCGACATCTCTTATTGCAAGATCAGAAAGTTTTTCCCATTTTTGTCCATCAGTTGAAAATGCACTTCTATCTTCTGTTGTAACATTTGCATATGATGTTCCATCAACTTTTGATTCTATTCTAAAAGAAAATTCTCCTTCAGAAGAATATTGTTTTACCACAATTGCAAATTCTTCTGAATTTAACTCTACAGGATTTATATTAATTCTATGATATCCTGGTGTTAATATATCATTAGTTTCACCAACTTTTATAATATCATTCAAATTCATACTTGTTCCATTTGGATTTACATATATTTCTAATTTTGAATAAGATGATAAACTTATTCCTATATTATTTAAAATTTCTTTTTCAGCAGTATCTCTTTTGAAAGATGTTCCATAATATGCAGAATCTAATGATTGTGAATTAATTTGGAATATTCCACCAAAAAAATCTTGTTGATATATATTATCATAATCTACTTTTTTTGCAGATTGAACACCATATATTTCACTTTCTATAAAATAATCTTCATATGATACATACATATATCCTTTATCAAAATTTTCTTCACTATATGAATTTAATACTAAATATGCACCATCTGATGTAGGTCTTGCTCCATCTCTAAAATTTTCTCTTGAATAATTATCATCCCAACCAACAATTGTAATTGCATGGTCTCTTTTTTCATTTGTACTATTGCAATTATAATTTTTAGCATGAAATGCAACACTTTTATCATAATATTGTGTTTTATTTGCAGCAGTAATTGAACTTATTGCCCCATTTGTAACTAAATGTTCTTTTATGATATTTCTTGCAGCTTTAAGCTCATCTTCTGTATATTCTCTACCAGAGGCGTCTGTATATTTTACACTACGTGTATTGCCATCTCCCCAAGTTGAATATTCTTTTCTTATTGTTGGCAATGCCACATAATCTGTAACAACTGTATCTACCTTTTTATTTATTTCTGATAAACTAATCTTTTTTTCATTATCTTCAAATGGCATATCTTCTTCTAATACAGCGCCTGTTCCATTTGTTAAATAAGAATATGCAACAATAGGTAATCCACCATTTCCTAATTCTCTATTATATGCAATTGGATTTATGCCATCTGTAAATGTTTTACTTGTAGCATAATCCATATGTCTTTCAGAAAAATTTTGTAATTCTCTAGTTCCTGTTTTTAAAGCTATATTACTTTCTAGTGCTTTTAACGAAGAGAATGCCCAACACTCTGTTGTTGTTCCTTGATTTTCTATTCTTAAATCTAATTTTTCATTCAAACTATATTTTGGTTCTAAGACTTGTGCAGAAACATTTTCTAAATTACTATCATTAGTTAATAATTGAGAAATAATATTTGGCACTTTAGTAGAAAAATTGTATCCTTCTAAAATATTTTTTGGAACTTCAGTATACGTAGTTTGTGGCATTAGTGTTTCTTCCTTCTCTTCTTGTGAAAGATTCATCCATTCTTTATATTCATTAGTAATATTAGCATCAAAATCTATTGCAAATGCTTTTCCAGAAATAATAATTCCACATGCAAAAGTAATACCTAAAATTCTTTTATTAAATTTCTTTAATTCCAAAATATTTCTCACCAACTTTCTCTTTTAATATAATTCAAGTATAGTTCTTATAAAATTTCAAATCAAGTCCTTAATCTGCCTAATGCTTCTATTTCAAGCATTTCGGCTTCTTATTTTCTTAAGGAAATACATATTCAGAACTTTTAATACATATGTATATTAAATTTTGTTAACGAAACATACGTAACAAAATTGTAACATTCTTTTAATCTAGCTGATATGTATATTCACTTTTTTTGTTGTATAATAGATATATACTAAAGATTTAAGGAGTTTTGGATGAGTATTAATTCAACATTAAAAAAAGAAGGTATTACAGTAATAAATTCATTAAGTACTAGCGAAATAAATAGCATTGCATCAAATATTTCTGAAAAGTTAGTAAATACTTTTCCAGAGCATAATCTCAATAAGAGTGATTTATTTATTTCAATTTGTAGATTAAATATGTATATTGCAGATATGCCTAATGATATGGCAATGGCAAAATATTTTTACAGAAATAACTCTATATATTTTAGTAAAAATATGAACTTAGAAGATTTAAATACACTTGCAATTCATGAATGTCTACATTACATACAAACTTCCACTAATTCTCGTGGAAAATTATTACGTTTAGGATTATATAACTTAGAAAATATGCCAAACACTGGAATGGCACTAAATGAAGCTGCTGTTCAAAGTATGGCTGTAGAAACAACTAATTCTGAACTAGATACAGTAAGATATTATGGAATGGATTTATCAACTGCAAGTCCAGACTTTTATCCTATTCAAACAGCTCTACTTAATGAAATAATATATTTTACAGGATCATATCCTTTATATCATAGTACATTATATTGTAATGATGTTTTTAAAAATACTTTCATAGCAAAATCAAATGCAAAAGCTTACAATCAAATTGAAAAAAATTTTGATTTAATTTTTGAATATGAAACAAAATTATCTAATGAAATATATAAATTATCTGAATGTTCAAGCGATGTAAAAGGCTTAAATAAAATGAAAAAAATCAATTCTAGAATTGATGATATAAAGAAAATAATTCAAGAAAAAACTATTGAAACTCAAAATATCATCTTAGTAAATTGTTTTAACTCAGAATTAAATTCAATAAGAACCCTAGAAGATATTAAAGAATTTCAAAGCAAATTATATAATTTTAAACATTTAATAATATCTACTGATGACTATAGTTTTTATAATGAATTTTATGTTGAAATGATGGCAAAGATTGATGAAAAGAAAGAATTCATTTTAAAATTTGGAAACATTATAACTATTGATTCTCTTACAAATGATTTATCATTTGTAGAAGAAAAAACATTTGGATTCCAATTTTTCAAACAACTATTTGGAAAATTAAAATTATTATTTGAAGAAAAAATAAGAGAGAAAGAATTATAATTTCTTTCTCTCATTTTTTATATAATATAATTATTTTTTTCTGCCTCCTTTTTTACAAGTTCTAGGTCATTCCAAAAGTCAATTTTTTTAGTATCATCTCTAAGTAATGCTGCCGGATGAAATGTTGGCATATATAATATTCCTTTTTTATTAATCCATTTTCCTCTACTTGAAGTTATTCCATAATTTTCTCCTAAAATATTTTTTAGAGCAGTATTTCCCATAAGTACTATAATTCTAGGTTTTATTAAAATAACTTGATTTCTTAAATAATCAAGACATGCATTTGCTTCATCTTTATGTGGTGTTCTATTGTTTGGCGGTCTGCATTTAACTATATTTGCTATATAAATATTTTCACGCATTATACCTAAACCAATAAATGCTTGATCCATCAATTTTCCTGCTTTTCCAACAAATGGCTCACCTTCTCTATCTTCATCAGCACCAGGTCCTTCACCTATAAACATTATATCTGCATTTTCATTTCCAACTCCAAATACAGTATTAGTTCTGTTTTGACATAACACACATTTATTACATTTTATTACTTGTTCATTTATTTCGTTTAAAGTTTCGTACATTTTTTCACATCCTATTTATAAACTTATTATTGCTGTTGCAAGTCTAAAATTTTTCCCCTCAACTCTATATGAATTTATTTTATCAGAATTACATACACTGCATATATTACAATCAATAATATTTTCATTTTTTAAACCTATGCTATTTAATAAAATTCTATTTATAAGCACAGTATCTATCATATATTTTTGTTTTCCTTCTACTACTTTTCCTTTTTTAATAAATTCATCTGTCTTCCCAGTAAAAGAAAATATATCTTCACATAAATCTTTTACATCTTCATCTACTTCAAAATGACATTTTCTTATACTTGGACTAATAAAACAATATATATCTTGTGGATTGCATGTATAATTTGTTATCATTTTTATAACAGCATTTTCCCCTATTTTTTGAAATGTCCCTTTCCAACCAGAATGAATATTTGCAATAACTTTTTTTACAGGGTCATAAAATAATAATAGTATACAATCCGCATTTGTAGTAGTTAGTGCAATTTCTTTTTTATCAGTTATTAAACCATCTGTATTTGGAAGATCTTCATTTTTCCAAACTTTATCAATACATTTTACATTGCTTGTATGATTTTGTAATGGCTTTACTAGAGTATTAACATCTAAACCAATTGCTTCATAAATTTTAGAATAACTTTCTTTTTCTTCTTTTGATTTACTTCTGAAATTTATGTTATCTCCTTTTAATGTATAAGCATGTTTTATTCCAAATTCTAATAATTTTTTAAATTGAATATATTCAATTCCTTTATACTCTTTGCAAACTATTATATCATTATCTTTAATCAAATTAATTCTCCCTTTTTATAAAAATTCTTGGTACTCTATGCATTATAGTACTCATCATCTCATAATTCATTGTACCAGCAAGCTTTGCAACCTCTTCTAAAGTGATATTTTCATTATCCCAAATGTACACATCATCTCCAACAGATACATCTATATCTGTAACATCTGCCATAAATCCATCCATACAAATACTACCAATTATTGGAGCTTTTTTGCCACTAATTAATACATAACCTTTATTTGAAAGTTCTCTTTTAAAACCATCTGCATATCCTATTGGTATTGTTGCAACTTTTGTTTTTCTTCTAGTAATATAACTTCTTGAGTAACCAATAGAAGTTCCTTCTTCAACTTCTTTTAGAAAAGTAATTTTTGATTTTAATTTACAAACTGGTTTTAAGTCAATTTTCTTTTTTGCTCCTTCAAATGGTTCATAACCATACATTATCATTCCAGGTCTTACAAGATTATAAGAGTTTTCTGTAAAATTTAAAATTCCATTTGAAGCATTACAATGAATGTATTTTATTTCTCCTAAAATTTGTTTTGCTTTTTTTACTGCTCTTTCAAAATACATTAATTGTTTTTCTGTATATTCTTTATCTATATCTGCTGATGATAAATGTGTATATATACCTTCTATTTCAATATTTTTATATTCTTTAACTTTTTCTATATATTCTTCTACTCTATTTGGATTTATTCCTGTTCTTCCCATTCCTGTTCCAATTTCAATATGAATATTAAATTTTTCACTTGAGTTTCCTAAAGTCTCTAAAAAACTATCAGAACTAATCCCTATGGTAATATTATATTTTGCAATTTTTTTCATTTCATCTTTATAAGGCTGATTTAATACAAAAATTTCATTTTTATATCCTTGCTCTCTAAGTTCCACTGCTTCGTCAACTGTTGCAACTGCAACAATATTAAATTCACTTATCACTTCATTTACTTTATTTATATATGTTCCATATGCATTTGCTTTTATTACAGGCATTAATTCTACACTTTCTCCCACATACTCTCTTATTTTATTTATATTATGTTCAAAAGCATTTAAATCAACTTCCATAACAGTAGGTCTTGTAGTTTCCAAAATAATCATCTCCTATTATACAAAATTATATTCATTATCTTTTATATTAGTATTAAACATACATATTGTTTTATATTTACAATAATCACATCCTGTTTTCTTTTTATAATTGTATGGTTTAATATCAATTTTTCCTTTTAAAATCTCATATGAAATTTGTTTTATAATTTCTTTAACTTTAATTTGTAATTCATTAAAATCCTTTTTACTTATTACACTAGATTTTTTCTCACTTATCTCTCCGTCTTTACTAATATAAACAGGAATAATATCAGAAGCACCAGTTTGTAATTTCTTATCCATTGTTCTAATAATAAAGATATCTGCTAAAATTAAGCCTTTCATTTTGAAGTTGCTTCTAATTTTATTTTCAATTTCTTCATCAGTAAGATTTTTAGCATTTTTAACAACATTATCTATCAAACTCATATATAAAACACCACTTGGATCAAAATCTGTTTGATCACATAAAGCATCCAAATATGTTATAAGTTGAATTTGAAGTCCAAATAAAACCTGATTCATATCTAAATCTTTAACAGATGATTTATAATCAATTATTCTAACATATTGTTTATCTTCAATTTTTGCTGTATCTGCTCTATCTATTTTTCCAGTGATTTCAACTTTTTTTCCATCAACATCTAATGTTATTGTTTTAAACTTTCCAGTATTTGAAAATTCAATTTCATTTCCAAAAATTGTAAAATCACTGTATTTTAAAGAGTATACTATATAACAAATAGATTTGTATACTACTTTTTTCAATCTCCTAGTTAATAATCTAAATTTAGCTGAACTTGAAAAAATATAATATCTACTAGTTTCAAGTAATTCACTAATAATCTTATTAACTATTTTTAAAATTTCTTCATCAGTTATTTCTTTTAAATTTAAGTTTTGATCACTTATAGTTTTAAAAAATGTATCTATAACTTCATGCATAAATGAGCCAGTATCAATTGAATCTAATTTTAACTCTTCTTTTTCTTTAAGCTTTAACCCATATGTAAGATGAAAAGAAAATGGACATCTTCTATAGCTTTCTAATCTCGAAATACTAGTTCTTAAAGTTCCACCATACAATTTTTCCACATTATCCTTTGAAAGATTTTGCGCCTTATTTGTATAATACATTCCTGAAACAGCTCTTGTAAATCTGTTTTTATCTTTTTTGTAAAAATATCTTAAAATATCTTCCCACTCTTTAGTAATCTCTCCACCATCTAAATAGTCTTTATATATAATTAGTGCCTCCTCAAAAGTCGCTTTTTCATTTGATATAGAATATCTTTTTTCTACAACATCACTTTCTATTGTAATGTTTGGAAAAATCCTATTTAATTTTTTTATTAAAATTGATGGTCTAATTGAACTTCCTTCTTTATCAGAAGAAGAATATGATAAAATTAGCTTTTCTTCTGGAGTTGTTAATGTTCTATAAATATTAAATTGCTCTTCATATAAACTATCTTTTGAATTTTTTGCAAGCTCTATTCCAGCATCTAATAAATAGTCTCTATCACTATCATTTAAATACCCTTCAACTTTATTGACTTTAGGAAATGAACCATCATTAATTCCTACAACAAAAACTACTTTTAGTTTATTACTTCTAGTTCTTTCTGTGTCACCAAAAACAACTTGATCTTGAGTAGCTGGTATCTTCCCAAGTTCACAAGAATTTAACCCCACTTGTAATAAATCTTTATATTTTTCAAAAGTGAATTTTTCATCTCCAAAAACACTTGTAATATCTTCTAAAATACTTACTAATAATTTATAACTTGTATTATATTCATCTGATACTTCAATATTATTATATTGTTTTAATTTCAAATCTAGTATTTCATTAATTTTATTATTTATAATAAAATTATAAATTTCCTTTGTTATTTGAGTTGAGGTTTTATTTGAGGATATATTTGTTTTAAATTCCACTAAAGGTATTACTATTCTTTTTCGCAAAGTTTCAAGCTTTTCTTGATTGTCATTAATCTCCTCATAAGAAAATTCTTTATGCCATTTTGAACCTTTTATTCCCCATTTTATACAATAATTTTCAAGCAAATATATATCTTCTTTTGGTATATCCAATAATCCTATTTTCAAATAATTAAACATAGTTTCATAAGACCAGTTTTTAGCAAATATATCTAATAAAGCTAGTATAAACTTTATTAAAATATTTTGATTTAATTCTTTTTTCTCATCAATAAATAATGGAATATTATACTTACTAAAAATTGCTTTACTATCTTCTGAATACTTTTCTAAATCTTCTGCAATTATTCCAATTTGGTTGTATTTGTATCCACATTTTTTAACCAAATTGTGGATATTCTGTGCAATATATTCTAATTCTGTATATGGATTGCTTGCTAAAAATATTTTTATATCTTCTGTTTTTTCTTGATACTTTTTATTAAAACTATATAAATTTTCTTCTAAAAATTTTAATTCTTTACTTTTAAATCTATAAGTTTTATCCAAATAAATTTCATTTACCTCTGATAAATTTCTTCTTGCAATTTCGATAAGCTTATTTGCATATTTTTTATTAAAATAATAAATATCATTTTCTTTTGGAATATTGTTTTGCAAATTATCAGCACTAATACAAACTGTAATTTCTTCACATATTTTAACAAGTTTTTCAAATATATTGTATTCTTGAGGTGTAAAACCTAAAAATTCATCAATATATATAATTGAATTATTAAACATATTTGTTTTATCTAAATCATTAGATAAAATTGTCAAACTATCATTTTCGTCAATAAAATTATTTAATAATTTTTCTTCATATTTTTCATAAAGTAAAATTATATCATTTAGTTTTAGCTTAGTGTACTTTTCTTTTATATCAGCATTTTTTAAATCATCAATACCTATATTATGCTTTTTTAATTCTGTAAACATTCTATTTACAATATCAATATTTTTTTCTGATTTTCCTAAAAAATTCAAATTTGATTTTTGTTTGGATATTAAATCAAAAATAAGCATATCTTTTCCAGCTTTTGAAAGGTGGCTAGATTTGCCACCTATTTCATTTGCTACACGATATGCCATTCTACTTAAAGTTAATACTTCAGTATCAATCAAACATTCTTTTTTAGAAATTTCAAAAAGTTTTTTCTCTGCTGAAAGATTACACTGTTCTGGAACTATAAGATATATTTTTTTAGTTCCAATTTTACTTGTTATATCTTTATAAACATATTCACTTTTTCCTGTTCCACTTCTACCATAGACTATATTTAATTTCATATTTTTTCCTTTTACTTATAATTTAAAACACTTAATGTTGGATATTTGAAATTTGCTTCTCCTACTATATTTCCGTCTTCAAAGTGATCTTCAAAGAATTTATTTGCTCCTTTCAAATAATATTGATATCTATCTTCCTCTGATACTACAGCTTTACCAACTAAATGTTCTGGCACAACAGGATCATCCCATGTAACATCAATTGCGTACCACTGTTCATCTACTTGAACATAATTCCAGGCATGACTTTCAGCAGCACCTGAGCTGTTTTTTCCAATACCACATGCAATTATACATGGTATATTTAATTCATCCATTATGTATTTAAAAGATCTTGCATATCCTTCACATACAGACTTTTTATTAACTAATGTTCCATATACATTATAAATATTTTCTCCAGCTGAAGCATCATATTCTGTATTATCTATTAAATAATCATGAACTATTTTTATTTGTTCTACAGTAATTTTTCCATCACACTGTGCTACTAAATCATTTTTTATTTGTTCAATATTATCTATTGCTTCGTTTACATACTCTTCAGTTGGGAATGAATCTGATAAATAACTTTGATCATTTGGTCCAATAGTTACTTCATGTTTTTTTGAAAAAGCTCTAGTAGTTGTTTCTGTTAATAAAAATAATTTTGTAACATCTAAATAAAATAAATCTGGATTATCAAACGTAATTGCATTTATAGCAAGTTGAAATGAATTTCTAAGTGTTTCAGAACCATTCTCCTGATGTAACAAATCATTAAAAGTTAGTCCAAAATCTGCTGAATATGTTCCAGTTTTTAATTTATCAAGATTTGCATTTAATTCATCATAAATAATTTTAGCATATTCATCTAATTGCTCATAATAGAAATTTTGTGGTGTTGTATCTCCATCCATTTCAACTTTTTCTTGTGTTTTAAGTTTTTCTTCAAGTTCGTTCCAAAAATCTGGATCTACCGCTGTTTCACTGCTATTTGCATGTTTTACAACAACACGTGGAGATGGTTCTTTTAAAACATCTTCTTCTATACTATTACTTGATATATCTGTAGTTGATACCATTACTTCTATTTGAGAATGAAAAAGTGATACTAAGCTATATTTCTCAGGCACTTCAATTATTTCAAAAACATCTAAGCAAAAATACAGAGTTACACAAAATATAATTATACTTACAATTAATAAAACAAATGTAAATATGCTATTTAATACTTTTTTCATATATTTCTCCTAAGCACTAGTTTCTCTTCTCCAGTAAAATAAATATTGTTGAGCCATTCCAGACAAACTACCAAATTTTTCTTCGGCAAGTTTTTGTAATTCCTTTTTATTAACTTTTTCTTCATCATCTTTATGAATATATAAATCATTCATTACTCTTCTTACCCATACATCAATTGGAAATACATCTAATCTTTTTAATGCAAATAATAATATGCAATCTGCAACCTTAGGCCCTACTCCATCAAGTTTTAATAATTCATCTCTCATTAAATTTGTATTTTCCAATTTTTCAATTTTTTCTAAGTCAACTTGTTTTTCTAAAACCATTTTTGTTGTATTATAAATTCTTTTATCTCTAAATCCAACACCTAAATCTCTTAAATCTTGAACGGATGCTTTACCTAAAGCTTCTGGGGTAGGAAATTTATAATATTCTTTATCATCAAATACTATTTTTTCTCCATATTTTTCAGATAATCTTTCTATAATTTTCTTTATTCTTGGAATATTGTTGTTAGCAGAAATTATAAATGATATTATACATTCCCATAAATCTTGTTTAAGTATTCTAATTCCTTCACCAAACTTAATGCTTTCAGATAAAAATTCATCAACCTTAGACAATTTATTTTTATAATCTGAATAATTAGTCTCTAAATCGAAATAATAATTAATAATACTTTTAAAATCTCTATCTGATTCTCCAGAAAATATTATCTTATTATTTTTTTGTTCTACTTTTATTACAGCATCTTTTATAACACCAATATAACTTCCATCTTCTTGTTTATTCCATCTAAAACATTGACCACAATCAAATATGTCTTCTAATTTAAATGATTCTTGATTTTCTAAAATATATTTCTCCAATTTAATTAACCTCTCAAATGCTCTAATCTATCACTTGTATTTTATTACAATTTGAATAAATAATCAATAGAATTTTAAACCAAGTATTGTTGTATTCAAATAAGCACAACAATAGTGTATTTGTTTGTATACATGATAGAATATTTTCAAATAATAATTCTTTAAGAGGGAGAAAAATATGCATTTAAGACGTTTAAAAGATTTAAGAGAAGATAATGATTTATCTCAAGAAAAAGTTGCTAAATTGTTAAAGATTACTAGACCACAATATAGTTTATATGAAACTGGTAAAAGAGATATTCCAGTTGATTTATTAAAAATCTTAGCAGAATTTTATAATACAAGTATAGATTATCTTGTTGACTTAACTGATGTTTCCAAAAGATACCCAGAAGCCAAGAAAAAAGAATAATGTCGAAATACCTAATTGCAAAATCATTCAAAAAACGGTATAATTTCTATACAGTTTTCTGGAGGGTTTGTATATGTATAATAGAATTAAAGAATTAAGAATTGAACATAATTTAACACAAGAAGATATTTCTAAAAAATTAGAAATATCTCGTGAACTTTATTCTCTTTATGAGTCTTTAAAAAGACCAATTCCACTAAAAATTTTAATAAAACTTGCTAAAGTGTATAATACTAGTATTGATTATATTATTGGAGATACAGATGAACGAAAACCACACAATTAATTTTTAAAACCTAATCCATATACTTCTCTTGCATCAGTAATTATTATAAATGACTTAGAATCTATTTTCTTAGTTATTTTTTTTATTTTTTCTACACCTCTTCTTTTAGTTACACACATTATTATCATCTTATTTTGTTTGCTAAAACTTCCTTGACCATAAAGTGCTGTTGCTCCCTTATTGGCTTCTAAATTGATATTTTCAATTATTTCTTCAGATTTGTCTGAAATTATATAAATTAGTTTCGAAAAATTTATTCCTTCAAAAACAATATCTAACATCTTACCAACAATAAATATAGCAATAGCAGAATATAATCCTATTTCAATTTCTCTAAATGTTATTATATTAGCCAAAACAACAAATATATCTACAAACATAATAATATTACTCATTTTTATATCATTTTTATACTCTTGAACAATATATGCAATTAAATCTGTTCCTCCTGTTGATGCATTTGCTTTTAAAACCAATGCTAAACCTATTCCAATTAATATTCCACCATATAAGCATGATAATAATCTATCATTTGTAAATACACTAAAGTTTTCAAATATATCAATAAATTTTGAATATAAAATTGTTGCAATAACTGTTTTTATAACAAAACCTTTTCCAAGCTTTAAATATCCAAGTATAAATAATGGTATATTTAAAATTAATATAGTTGTTCCCATTTGAACTTTAAATAAATAATATACAATTGTTGCAATACCTGCAAATCCACCACTAGATAACTGATTTGGAAGTAAAAACTCTGCTGTTCCAAATGCTGCCATTAAACATCCTATAACTATTAAAATTAATTCATAAAAAAACACAAAAACACTCATACAAATAGTATCAGTGTTTTCATATTTTTTATTCATATTATTTTCTTTTTGAAGTAACAGTTTCTTTATCATCAATAAAATCTTTATATTTCTTAGAAACTTCAATGTCTATCTTTTCTAATGGTTGCCTTATATCTTGTCTTACTTCAACATCTAAATCATACATTTCTTTTATTTTATTAATGTTTTCTCTTTTATATCCTACAGCATTATTAACATTTTGTGGATTTACAGTTATTGTAATTTCTTTTGCTTTAGTATTTATCTTCTTTATTTTTTCTACAATTGAATCATAATATATTGAAGATTCTACTAATTGTCTAAATGTTTCATGATATGGACCTGCAACTACTTCACTTCCATTATTTGTTGGTGAACAAATTGTATCTGTATTTTGCAAACCAATACGAATTATATCAATCTTCTTTTTACCAAATAAATAACATAATTCTTTACATCTTTCCACTGCTTGATTTACTGTTAATGGTTCATAATTTCCATTTTTATATTCTTGTTCTAATTCTGTATCTTTTATAACAAGTACTGGATAAATTCTAATCATTTTAGGTTTTAATTTTATTAAATCATTTGCAGTTTTTAAATCATCCTGTTCTGAGCTTTCTGGTAATCCAACCATCATTTGATGTCCTAAATTAAATCCAAATCTTCTAATTAGCTTAGATGCATTTACTACATCTTGATATGTATGACCTCTTTTACATGATTTTAAAACATAATCATTTGTTGATTGTACTCCAAGTTCTATTGTTTTAACTTTATATTTTTTCAATCTTTTTAATATTGGTTTACTAATATAATCTGGTCTTGTTGATATTCTTATACCATCAATAGATTTATTTTTTACATACTCATATGCGGTTTGAAGTAATTTTTCTTGAATTTCAACATCTATTCCTGTAAAACTTCCCCCATAAAATGCAACTTCAATATATGAATTTTTCTCTTTGAAATTTTTTAGATAAAACTCTATTGTATCTCTAACATCATTTTCAGTTACATTTTTTAACTGTCCACTAATTTTCCTTTGATTGCAAAATGTACAATCATTAGGACATCCTAAATGTGGTACAAATATTGGTATAATATATTGTTTTTTACTTTTCACTTGATATACCTCCATTCTTTAATAAATCTATTGCTTTCCTTGCTGCTTCTGTTTCTGCTGCTTTTTTACTTCTTCCTGAACCAATTGCTAGACTTTTTCCATCACACTTTACTTCTGCTGTAAAAGATTTATTATGATCTGGTCCTTCTTCTTTTATAATACTATACTGTATTAATACTTCTCCATGAACTTGAAGCATTTCTTGAAGTACAGTTTTATAATCCTTAATACCTACATTATTACTTCCAAATTCAACAAAATCTTTTATATTATCTAATATAAACTTTTGAACAATATTAATATCTTTAGAATCTAAATATATTGCAGCAATTACTGCTTCTACTGAATCTGCTAATATTGCTTTCTTATTATCTTTAGAAGTTCTTTCACTTTTTCCTAGATATAAGAAATCACTAAAATTATGCTTCGAAGCAATTTGAAATAAAGTATCTTCACACACACTATAAGCTCTAACTTTAGTCATCTCTCCTTCAGATAATCTTTCATAATTCTCAAATAAATATTTGCTACTTATAAATTCTAATATACTATCTCCTAAATATTCTAATCTCTCATAACTTTTTACTTTATTTTCATATGCATATGAAGTATGAGTTAATGCTGTTCTTAATAAGCTTTTATTTTTAAAAGTATATCCAATCTCTTTTTCTAATATTTCTAAATTAGTTTCCACTTTTTCACCTCCTTAATAACTTTAACTATTTTATCATTATTTATTATTATTTACAAGATACAAATTTTTATGTTAAAAAAAGAAAGGCAAGAAATTCTGCCTTTCTTAAATATTATTTTATTTATTAAACATTTTCTTTGATATATTCTACTACATCTCCAACAGTAACAACTTTTTCAGCATCAGCATCTGGAATTTCAATATCAAATTCTTCTTCTAAAGCCATAACCAATTCAACTATATCTAAAGAATCAGCTCCTAAATCATCTATAAAAGATGCTTCCATTGTTACTGAAGTTTCAGCTACACCAAGTTGTTCAACAATAATTTCTTTTATTTTTTCAAAAACTTCCTCAGTATTCATATATATTATACCTCCTTCTTAATAATCATAAAAAATTATACTCTAGTTTTATTATATGTTAAATGAATTGTCAAGCATTTTTTAGCTTTTTTCGAATTCATTCTTCATCTTCTCTACAGCACCGCTTTTTACAAAGTTTTCAGCCTGTTTTATTGTAAAATAGAATAAGTATTCATCGCTACTTCCATGAGCTTTAACTACTGGTTTTTTTACTCCTAAAAATAGTGCTCCACCATACTCTTTATAATCCATTGTTTTAGCAAATTTCTTTATAGCAGGAAGACATGGAATAGATCCTAAGGTTGTAAGAACATTTCTTTTCAAACATTCTGTTAAATTTCTTTTTACAAGTTTTCCAAGACCTTCTGTAGTCTTCAAAAATACATTTCCTGTAAAACCATCTGTTATAACACTATCTACTTCACCTGAGAAACAATCTCTTCCTTCAACATTTCCTACAAAGTTAACTCCATATTCTTCACCATGCTCTTTTAATAAGTTATATGTTTCTTTCACTAAATCATTACCTTTTGTTTCTTCAGTTCCTATATTTAACAATCCAACTTTTGGATTTTCTATTCCAAAAGTATTTTTTAAATATATTGTAGACATTTGAGCGAATTGTACTAGATTTAATGGCTTGCAATTTGTGTTAGCACCAGCATCCATAAGCATAAAGCTCTTTTTATAAGCTGGCAACATTGGAGCAATTGCTGGTCTATCAATTCCTTTTATCCTTCCAACAAGTAATGTTGCACCAGTTAATAATGCACCAGAATTTCCTGCTGAAATAAATACATCTCCTTCGCCTTCTTTTAACATTTTAAATCCTACTACCATAGAAGAATCTTTTTTATGTTTTATTGCAACAGTTGGAACATCTTCCATTTCAATTGATTCAGTAGTATGTTTAATAGTAATCTTATTTGTTAAATTTGATATTTTATCTTTTCCATAAAATTCTTTAACTTTAGAATTTATAATTTGCTCATTTCCTATTAATATAATTTCTGAATCTATTTCTTTTGATGCTTTAACTGCACCTTTAATAACAGCATCTGGTGCGTTATCTCCTCCCATTGCGTCTAATAATATTTTCAAGTTGATACCCTCCTAAAACAATATAGACAATAACATTGTAAAGTCTTTGTTAAAAAAAATCAATAGTTTTATTGTAATTCGACCACTAGGTCAATATTTTTATCTATTTATTGTAAATTTATAATCATCATAAGGAAAAGCATTAAATAGCATTTCTCCTTTTAATTCTTTTCTTACAGTTTTTAAAATATCCATATCACCAAAAACTACAGAAAAGTTCTCATCTCTACTTTCATTTATAAATTCGTGTATATCATCATATACTTCTAAAAAAATATTTTCTCTACTAGAGTAGTTTATTATTTTTTTATATTCGTCTTTATATTCTACTTGATTTATAAAAAGCTTTACAGAACCGAAATTGTTATATTCAACCTCTCTTTTTACAAAAGCTTTAAACTGTGCATATTCAAAATAATCACCAACATAAACAAGCCTATCAAAAAATCTGCTATTATCTTTTAAATATACTTCATTATAACTATCATCATAATTAATCCATTTATTTTCTACGTTACAATTTACAAAAGCTTCTTTTATACAATCCACTAGAATACTATTAAATCTTCTATATTCTTTTGCACATAATGTAATATTATTATTATATATGATTGAATCTAATATATATGTTATTGTAATTTCAGGATTACCAGAATAACATACTGCTACTTTTTTGTTTTCTTGACTAAAATCTTCAAAATTTTCATATTCTCTAATTATATTTGCAATTTTTTGTAAATTTATAGAATTTCCTCTGCACATTTCTTCATTTAAAACTTTATCTAGCATATTTTTATTCATATTTAGCTCAGATCTTATTTCTTTTAATAAACTTTTAAATTCAGATTTTTCCATAATTCCAATTCCTTTTCTATATAAATATCATTTATATTCTATACGAAAATTTAATCATTGTAAATAGCTATCGACAAAAAAAGAGCTTCCTAGTAACTCTAGGAAACTCTTATATTAATATTATCTATTTTTAAATTATTCAATAATATCAGCAACTACACCAGAACCAACTGTTCTACCACCTTCACGGATAGCGAATCTTAGTCCTTTTTCGATAGCGATTGGTGTAATTAATTCGATTGTCATTGAAACGTTATCACCTGGCATAACCATTTCAACACCAGCTGGTAAATCAATAACACCTGTAACGTCTGTTGTTCTGAAATAGAATTGTGGTCTATA
>CAOTKV010000021.1:15816-33658 GCA_948530865.1 uncultured Clostridia bacterium | reverse complement strand
CTCCACCAAGAAAGACACAGAGCTAAAGTATTCTGTGTCTTTTTTATACTTGATTTAACTTATTCGATATGCTAGAATTATTATGATATAAAGAGTATAGGATTAATTCAAAGGAGTCACATATGAATGAAAATTTAATCTCTCAAATAGAAAATACATTTGAGCAAACGTGGTTTCAAAATATAATAAAAACACGTGGTCAAAATAGTGAAAAGACAAGTGATGTTAGTGAAATTATAGGAGAAGCATATATATATGCATTTTCAACACAATCTTGTGAAAATATTCAAGAATTTTTAACTAAATTGTTAGAAAATTTTGATAAAATTAAAGAAGAAGCAATTAATCCTAAAGATAAAGCATATCAAAAAAATCAAACAAGAGCTAATATGCTTTTAACTGCTCTTGCAAAAAAGATGGGAATTCCTGAATCTCAAATTGAACAAAGTGAAGAATTAAGAATTGCATTTTTAGAAAATTACTGTAAAAATGGTTTTGTAATGCATTCTTTTTCAGAAGAAAATTTAGAAAACTTAAAAGAAAATGGATTTCAATCATCTGAAGAAAGAAAGCAAACTAATATAGGAACTAATGAAATAATAGAAATTGCACACATTTTCGAAAATCATGGCGTTTTAAAAGCATGTGGCACGTATCCTTTTTATTCAGGAGCTGGATTATATGTAGAACATGATCCTAGAAAAGTTTTTGAACATTCTACTTTAGCACCAGAATGGTTTTTTGAATTTACTGGAAGTGATCATAATGGCTTAGATAGTGCAGTTGCAACACATCCATTAATAACTAGAGATTATGATGCATGTAAACAAAATGTAGAAGATTTATGTGAAAATGCGGAATTATCTGAAGATGAAAAAAGCAAAGTATATGATTTTTTTGAAAGAAATTGGGAACGTTATGGTAACGGACAAAAATATGTTGCTATGATTCCTAGAAGTGTAATTGGAAAAGAAGATTATTCTGCAATATTAGAAAATTCGAAAAATAAATCAAATACAGAATTAGTATCAGCTCTTATAGGAGATGAATTTCAAATATTTCAAGAACATGTGGGAAATGTAGTAAAACATGGAATTGATGCTGATAAATTTTCTATAATAAAATTACCTGATGCAAAAGAAATTTTTAAATCTGAATTTACAAGAGAAAAGAAATCAGAGTTAATACCATCTCCAGCATATCTAGCACATGTTAGAAAATATGCCGAAAGTTCTAATTTTGATATGGAGTATGTAGATGATGTTATTTCAAAAATATCAGAGTATTGGAATGAACGTACAAACACAAATAATGGTAAAAATGCAAAATTAGATGTAATAGAAGCTGCTAAAACTAATACAGAACATAGAATCGAAAATGAACAATTAGCTACGAAGGCAGTGAAAAAATCATTATTACAAGAAAAATCAAAAGAAGATATTCAAGTAGAGGTTTAAATATGGTGGAAAAAAGGTTCGCTGAAGCATTTTCAGAAGTATTATGGTATTTAAAAGGAATAAACAAACAAGATTATAATAAAATTCCTACAAAATTTATACAATATCTAAATGAAAATTCTGATAAAACTTATAAAAATGAATTTGATTATACTAAACCATTAAAAGAATTAAAATTAAGGCAAGAAACTATCGCTTTAATTGATATGATATATTTAAATTATTGGTGTGATACTGAAGATGAAAAAAAAGATTTTTTGGATATTTTAAGAACAAATAGTAATAAACATCAAGAAAACTTGAAAACAATATATAGTTTAGATGTTTTTGAAAATACATCTAAAAAGGAAACTAAAAATGAGTTAGAACTTGTTGAGTGTAAAGAAAGTATAATGGAAAAAATTATAGAAAAGATAAAATTAATTATTCAAATATGTTTTAAAAAGTAAAAAATTAATGAACTTAATAATGAAGATATCTTAAATAAAAAATGAAGAATACGTAGATAATGAAAGTGATAAAATTGTGATGATAGAAAATAAGACTAAAAGTTCTACAGCTATAGAACTTGATACATCTATAGTAAATAAAACTAAATCAAGTGAAGATTAATGAATAACAAAAAAGCTGAATGTTTAATTCAGCTTTTTTTGTTTCATAGAAAATTAGCTTTTCCAAAGAATTTTAGGAAAAAATATTTTCAATCCACTCAAAGTCATGACATGATAAAGAAAGTATTTGCTCCTTTTTTCCAAAACCAATAACTGTTTGTGGACCAGAATGAAAATCAGTTCCGCCACCAATCAAAAGATTATTCTGTTTTGCGAACTTGTACAAATAGTCTCTTTGTTCCAGTGTATGTGAAGAATGGAATACCTCGATTCCTGAAGTTTTTGTTGTTTTTAATACATAATTTAAAAATCTTAAAACTTCGTTTTGATTTTCATAAATATACAGGCATGGATGTGCAACAATTGCAATTCCGCCATTACTAACAGCCATATTGGCTACATCTGAAGCATGGGGTAATTTCTTGGTTGTATCAATGTAAAAATCGCTACTTGGATGAATACAAAACTTTTTGAAAAACAACTTTGGTGTAGTGAAAACAATTGGATGAGTTAAATCAAAAAAAGCTTTGTTTTCTGAGTACTTTATCAAATCTTTACATAAGTATTCTGTGGCAAACATTCCTTTAGGCATCTGCAAGTTTTCAGAATGCTTTAAATTGTGTTTATTACATTGAGCAATTAAAAATTGAAGTTGCTCATCCTGTGGAACCATGCCATAATTATACTGCTCAATAAAAGACTGTACATTTTCTGGATTAGGTCCATAATAAATAAGTTCGATTGGAATGTACACACCAGTTGCTTGATCTAAAATCTTGCAAGCAATTTCGGAGCCTACGAAGACTTTTAAATCTCCTAATACTTCTTTGGGAATTGTTTGTAATTCCTTCGAACACTCCAAAATGTTATTGTGGTCAGTAATAACGATTCTTTTTAACTTTGAATTTCTTGCTAACTCAATTATTTCTCTTAAAGTAAAAGAACCATCTGAATATTTGGTGTGAATATGATGATCACATTCTGTTTGATGACCTAAGGCTAAAAGTTCTTTGCCAATGTTGAGATTTTGATTGAATAGCATAAATATTCCCTCCTGATGTTTTTTTGCTGATTTTAGTTAAATAACACTACCTTCAATAAAATAAAATTTTGATGTCTAATATATTATATCATATTTACATAAAAAGTAAATATGATATAATAACTGAGATTTTCGTTATAATACTATAATTATGGAGGTACAAAATATGAATACAATAATGAATGCTCCAGAGCTTGAATGGCTCAAAGGAAATGTAAACGGAACGCCAGAAGGGGAAAGTGCTTCTGAAATGGAATTTAAACGTACTAAATTAAGTTTAGATTTGCTTAAAATGGTACTTGAAAGAAATTACGAAGATTTCACTGCATGTCAGAAAGATGATGTTAAACTTAGTCGCGAGAGTTTTGCTGAAATTCAGCAGTATACTCGCAGTACATTGAAAAACAATGCAGATATATATGCAATGCAAGCATATTTAATCATTAATGATTTAGGAAAAATAGTTTCTTTTGTTAAGCAAGTTGAAGCTAAACTTCATTTACAATCTGTTGACCATGACGAACTCTTATATGAAGGTTTAAAACAAATGAAAACTTATCTTAAACTTCCAGTTCAGGTTAAAGAAATGTTAACTAAAGAATTAACAAAGGATGGAATTAATAATAAAGGAATCCTTTTGTATTATGTGCCTGCAACTCTATCAAATGCTATTAATTACTTTAAGAAGAATGGAGATATAAACGCAATTAGTAATGCAATGAATGTCCTTCTTCCAATTTTTGCTAATATTTATGGATTAACAAAAGCAAAAATTTGTAATTACAAAAGTGCTCATGGATTATGTACATCGTTTATTGCAGATGTTGCAGAAAAGGCAAAGAAACCTTTGGAAATGTTTAATTATAAGGTAGCTTTTGAAAATGTAAATAATGATTTTTATGTAAGATGTGAGCCCATTGAGCAAATTAAGGTGAATGTTACAGAAAAAACATCAATTATTTCTGGAAGTAATGTAGTTGTGGTAGCACTTGGTGGTGGCTCAGACTGTATTCAGGCTACAATGGTAGGAAAGTTTCTGCTTAAAGGTTGTAAAAATGTAATTTCAATTCGCACTAAAAATACTTCATCTCAAAATGAAAAAGGAGAAATGAATAAACAAAGAAAAATTTCTAATCCTAAAGAAGTTTTAGCTGAAGGGGTATATCTTTGTGATATAGAAACTAATGGTGAAGGACGTTTTTTTGAAAATATGCCCTCTCAAATAGGAATGAATTCATATTTGGTTATTGATGAAGAAGATGGAAAATTATTTTCTAAAATTCAGACTGTTATTGAGCATATTAGAAAAAATGTTGGTGATAATATCGATACCATTTTAGGTGTTGATACAGGTGGAGATTGTTTGTATCCTATAAAAAAGGATTCAATAAATGCTGAAACAACACCAGATCAAGATAGAACTGGGCTGGAAGCTATAATGCAGTTTGAAAACTTAGGATTTAAGGTTTTTAACTGTATAGTTGCACCAGGAATTGATAGTCCAAATGGAATTACAACTGAAATATTGACTAAAGCTAATGCTATTGCATATCTACCAACAGCACAGGAAAGTGAAGAAATTCTTGAAATGTATTATAAATGGAACATGACAGGAAAAGATGTGAAGAAGTTTGGAAAAACATCGTTAATATGGCAAGCGGCGCTAAAAAAGAAAAGAGGACTTGTAACAGTAAATATTCCTTTACAAAATGTTCTGAGTGATGACAATCCATGGATTCCGACAGTTACAATAACAGACATTTCTGAAATGATTATTTTTATGAAGACATCTAATTGCATTAATGCAATAAAAATGTTTGAATAAGATGCAGACCCTATTGCAAATTTGTGCAATGGGGTTTATTGCATTATGTGATATTATAAAGTTGGAGTGGTTGACATAATTTTAAATAATATCTTAAAATTATATATAGATAAAATTATGAATTATGAAGATAAAAAAATTGTAGGAATTATAGTATCAAATGTTGAGCCATCTGTTGCACTTAATGTTATAGGTCATCTTGCTGTATCAATTGGAAAATATTCAGATACTGAGATTATGGGACAACCTAATATTGTTGATAAATCAGGAATAAACCATTTAGGAATTAGTAAATTTCCGTTTATTATAACAAAAGTAAAATCTGGAAAATTGAAAAAATACTATAGAAATATCCAAAAAGAATCCTAATTTATTAGTTGCAGACTACCCAAAAGAAATGCTAGAGACTAGAACAGATGAAGAATTAGTGGAGTCTATTAAATCAAAAGAAAATGATAAATTAGAATATTTAGGGGCAGTTATTTATGGCGATACTAAAGATGTAGATGAAATTACAGGAAAATTCCAATTATGGAGAATTGATTAATAAATATGTAAAAGCTATCTTTTTTGAAGAAAATTATATTTAAATAAAATTTTGGAAAATACTTGAAAAAAATTCAACCTTCTAGTATAATTCTAATATAATATTTAAGAGGGAGTAACTTGAAAATTACTAATCAACAATCTCGATAATAATCTGGTTAGTAAAACCTTTAAGGTAAGTGAGACTTTTAAAGAAATAAACTATTTTTAGTTTGTTTCTTTAAGAGTCTTATTTTGTATTATAAGGAGGATATATGTACGCAGAAATTATAAATTTTAAAGCAACTGATGGTGTTGTAAATGATGGATATATAATTAAAAATAATTCTAAAAAAATTATAATATCAATTCATGGAATGAGCAGTAATTGTTTTAAAGATAGAGATAAAGCAATTTCAAAAAAAGCATTTGAAAATGGTTTTGCATATATGGGATTTAATAATCGTGGAAGTGAACTTGTAAAATATATTAGAAAAGATACAGGTGAAAAATCTTTTGGTGGAACAACATATGAAGATCCATTAGACGCATATCATGATATTAAAGGTGCAATATTGAAGGCTATTGAATTTGGATATGAAGAAATTTATTTACAAGGTCATAGTTTAGGAACAACTAAAATAATTTACACATATAACAAACTAAAAAATGAAAATTCTGAATTACTTGGTAAGATTAGAGGAATCATATTATTATCATTAATTGATATTCCCAAAACATTAAAAATCTTTTTAAATGAAAATTTTGAAAAGATACTTAAATATGCTGAAGAAAAAAATAGTAAAAAAGAATATTTAGATTTAATGCCAAATGCTAGTTTTATTCATCCAATAAGTGTAAATACATTTTTAAGATATGCTAAATATAATAATGAGATAGATTTTGCTCAGTATAGTAATGAAAACTATAATTTTGAAGAATTAAACAATATTGAAGTTCCATTATTTATGCGTTGGGGAAATTCTAATGAAATGATAGAGCAATCAGCAGAAGAATTAGTAAATTTAATAAATAGAAAAATAATTAATCAAAATAAAGATATAAATTATATTGATGGGGCAGATCATGGTTATACTGGAAGAGAAGAAATTTTAGCAAATCAAATAATAAATTTTATCAAATAATTAATTTCATAAGATATGTCACCAATTGGTAGAAAAATGTATAAAAACATACGTCTTCAATTGGTAAAATATAAATAAAAGTAGGAGGAATTAAAATGGAAGAAAAATGGTTTAGTAAATCATTAAAAGAAACAGCAAAAAAACTTGAAACAGACATTGAAAAAGGTTTATCTCAAGACGAAGTAAATAAGCGTTATGAGAAATATGGACATAATGAATTAAAAGCAAAAGCTAAGAAATCATTATTAGTTAAGTTTTTAGAACAATTTAAAGACTTTATGATTATTGTTTTAATTATTGCAGCTGTTGTATCAGGAATTGTTGGAGTTCAGCAAGGTGAAGGAATAGCAGATACATTTATTATTTTAATAGTAGTTATTATAAATGCTATTATTGGTGTTGCACAAGAAAACAAAGCTGAAAAATCTTTAGAGGCACTACAAAAATTAAGTAGTCATGTTGCTAAAGTAATAAGAGAGGGTAATTTAACAGTAGTTCAATCAGCTGATTTAGTACCTGGAGATATTGTTGTATTAGATACAGGTGACTTTATTCCAGCAGATTTAAGAATTATTGAAGCTGTAAATTTAAAATCTCAAGAATCAGCCTTAACAGGAGAATCCGTTCCAGTAGATAAAATATCAGATACTATTGAAGATGAAAGTGTTGGAATTGGAGATAGAAAAAATATGTTATTCTCTTCTAGTTTAATAACTTATGGTAGAGGAAAAGGTATTGTTGTTGAAACTGGAATGAAAACAGAAGTTGGTAAAATTGCTGAAATGATAAGTGAAGTTGAAGATAGCGAAACACCACTTCAAAAGAAATTAAATGGTTTAGGAAAAACATTAGGAATTGCAGCACTTGCAATATGTGCAGTAATATTTGTTGTTGGTATGCTTTATGGAAAAGCACCACTTAATATGTTTATGACAGCAGTATCACTTGCTGTTGCAGCAATACCAGAAGGGTTAGCAGCAGTATCTACAATAGTTCTTGCTATTGGTGTACAGAGAATGGTAAAAAGAAATGCTATTGTAAAAAAATTACCTGCTGTTGAAACTTTAGGTAGTGCATCAGTTATTTGTTCAGATAAAACAGGAACATTAACTCAAAATAAAATGACAGTTAAAAAAATATTTACAAATGGTGAATTAGTAGATTTAGAAAAAGTTACAGAGTTTAATGAAGAAAATACACTTTTATTCCAAGCAGAAATGCTTTGTAATGATACAAAAGTTGCAGAAGATGGAACTTTAACAGGAGATCCAACAGAAACAGCTTTAATAGATATGGGAAATAAAGTAGGATTTAAGCTTGAAAATTATCCAAGAGTTGCAGAATTACCTTTTGATTCAGATAGAAAATTAATGACAACAGTTCATAAAATAGGTGAAAAATTCTATATTTTTACAAAAGGGGGAGTTGATGAATTACTTGCTTGTTGTACTTCTTATCAAAAAAATGGAGAAGTATTATCAGATTTAAGTAATTATAAAGAAAGAATTCAAGATTGCAATAAAACTATGGCACAAAATGCATTAAGAGTTTTAGCAGCAGCTTATAAAGTAGTAAATCATCCTTTAACAGATGATGATATGAAAAAATTGGAATCTGGTTTAACATTTATTGGTATGGTAGGAATGATAGATCCACCAAGAGAAGAAGCTAAAGAAGCAGTTAAAAAATGTATTTCAGCTGGAATAAAAACAGTTATGATTACGGGTGATCATAAAATTACAGCTACAGCAATTGCTAAAGAATTAGGAATTTTAAAAGATGAAAAAGAAGCTATAACAGGAGCAGAACTTGAAAATATGTCTGATGAAGAATTAAAGAAAAAAGTTAGAAATATTTCAGTTTATGCAAGAGTTTCTCCAGAACATAAAGTTCGTATAGTAAAAGCATGGCAAGCAAATGGCGAAATAGTTGCTATGACAGGAGATGGAGTAAATGATGCGCCAGCACTTAAAAAAGCAGATATTGGTTGTGCAATGGGAGTTGTTGGTACTGATGTTGCAAAAGAAGCAGCAGATGTTATTTTAACAGATGATAATTTTGCAACAGTAGTTTCAGCGGTTGAAGAGGGAAGAAGAATATATAATAATATTCTAAAAGCAATAGCTTTCCTATTATCAAGTAATGTCGGAGAAATAGTTGTATTATTTTTAGCAATATTATTAACACCAGTTTTTGCAACTCATTTTGGAATAACAGATGAATATATAAATGAATTAGATGTTTTATTACCAGTACAAATATTATGGATAAATTTAGTTACTGATTCATTACCTGCTTTAGCATTAGCTGTTGATCCAGCAGAAAAAGGAATAATGAAAAAGAAACCATTAAAAACAAAGGGTATATTTACGAAAGGCATGACATGGAGAATTATTTACCAAGGTGTAATGATTGGTTTACTTACACTTGGAGCTTTTGTATTAGGTTTGGCAACAGAAGGTGTATCTGTTCCAGAAAAAATTGCTATAGGTGAAACAATGGCATTTACAGTATTAGCTCTTTCAGAATTAGTTCATGTATTTAATATTAGAATTAATAAAGAATCTATATTTAAAACAAATCCATTTAACAATGGAAAATTAATTTTAGCAATAATTGTATCAGCAGCATTAATGTTAACAGTATTATTAGTACCAGCATTAAGAGATATCTTTAGTATTGCAGTATTACCATTACACAAATTAGAAGAAACAATACTTCTAATATTTGCACCATTAGTTATTGTTGAAATATTTAAATTATTAAAGATAAATGGTAAAGATGAATAGAATAAATTTAAAAACTGAGACTTTCAAAAAGTCTCAGTTTTTTTCTTAATTATTAAAAATTGACTAAACTATTGAAATTTTGACAAAATACTATATAATAATGTTGGAGGAAGTAGAAAAATGTTATATGGAATGGAAGAATTCGATGATGAATTTGGACTTATCAAAAAAGAAAAATTAAATATAACCAAAGTAGTTATTGTAGTAGCATGTCTTCTATTTTTATTTATTATAGTTTTTTCTATTATTATGGCAAATAAAAATAGAAAAAATAATCAGCAATTGCAAGCAGTTGTTGATAATAAAGGAGAGCAAACAGAAGTAAGAGATAATAGTGAGCAAGAAAATTTAACTCCAACTACTGAAAATGAAGAAAACCAAGAAAATTATGAAGATGATGGAAAATATTTTGGACCTGAAATGCAAATACCAGTACATGATGATTTAAAATTTGTTCCAGTACTTAATGAAAATGCTCAAAACTTAATAAAAGATATTTATTATTCAGATGAAAAACAAGTTTATTTAACATTCGATGATGGTCCATCTAAAGATATAACACCACAAATTTTAGATATATTAAAAGAAAATGATGTAAAAGCTACTTTTTTTGTTCTAGGAGCAAGAGTCGAATTATATCCAGAGAATTTGAAAAGAGAGTATAATGAAGGGCATTATATAGCCAACCATGGATATTCTCATGAATATAGTAGAATATATGAAAGTAAAGATACTGTGTTTCAGGAATATATAGATTGTGAAAATGCAATAAAAAATGCTCTAGGAAATCAAGATTATAATTCATATTTATTTAGATTTCCAGGTGGTTCTAGTGGAGGAAGATATAATCAAGTAAAAATAGAAGCTAAGGAATTATTTAAAAATTATGGTATAGCACATACAAATTGGAATTGCTTAACAGGAGATGCGGCAGGTAATAAAACAAGAGAAGCATGTTTAGAGGAAATGTATAAAACCAAAGCTGATCAAAACAGTATAATTTTACTTATGCATGACGCTAATGATAAATCTCAAACAGTAGAAGCTCTTCCAGAGATTATACAATATTACAAAAATGAAGGGTATACTTTTAAAACATTTTACGAAATATTCAAATAATAAATATAAAGATGTCTTATTTTAGTCTAGATTGAATAAGATATCTTTTTTGTTTTACTTTTGCTTTAAAAGATGTTATAATAATATAACATAATTTTTTATTTTATATAAATTTTCCTTGAAACACCCACAATAGGTGTTTATATAATGATAACAATAAAACAATTTTCAATTAATTCAAGGAGGAATGAATATGCTGAGAAATGTAAGTACAATTAATGATCTAAAAAATGAGGCAGTCAAAATCAAGAATAGAGAAAAGGTTATTGTGTACTGGCCACAGTTTGGCAAAAAACAGGAGCAAGCGTTTGATCTGGAGCGGGATCATTGTGTAAGTAAGCATGCATACGCTGTAAACAACAGTGTAATTGCTTTTTATAATCATGGTACATTATATGTAATACCATATTTCAAAAAAGCAATTGAAATTCTTGAGCAGGAAGAGTATGATTTGGGAGATATGTATGTTCCGTTTTCCAACCAAGAGTATCCAGTTTTAGAGATGGAGCATTGGCAGGAACTTCAAAAAGAAACCAAGGAAATCGAAAAGGAGAGCTTTGAGGCTGAATGCATTGAATTCTGCAAAGATGTTTTCAAAGTGAATCCGATTTCGAAAGAGTTGTTGGATACAAACTGTATGCTTTTTCCAGAGAGAGGAATGAAAATTTGTAATTCCATAAGAAGCGAAATTCAGATTTATCCTGAAGTAACAGGTCATCATCTGGATTGCCTCACAATGGATGCACTTACACGATATTGCATTAAGAATGGTATTATTACTTTCGTAAATGCAGACGGAAAACAGTATATCACCAAAAAAAATGAAATGATTAAGGTACTGATGGAAGCAGGATACAAGTTTGCAGACATTTATGTTCCTTTCAGTAATGGTGAGGAACCTGAAGAAGAAGAAATTATACGGCGCTGGAAGAGTCTTTAAAAACAGCAGTATTCAATTTTACTAGAAAAGATTTCATTAGTCTAATCTAGGCAAAAGACTTCACTTATTTGTGAAGTCTTTTGTTGTTCTATATATTTTTTAAATTTATAATTTTATGTAAAGTATAATATAATAAGAGCGGTATTCTAAATGGAATTATAAAGATATTAACTTATGTTACATTGGAGGTAATAAAAATGGAAGAACAGAATAAAGTAAAATCAATTTTTAAATCTAATGACCCAGAAAAACTTGTAGTTTTTCAT
This sequence comes from uncultured Clostridia bacterium, assembly GCA_948530865.1. Lineage (GTDB taxonomy): Bacteria > Bacillota > Clostridia > TANB77 > CAG-508 > Scatovivens. Next base: position 21,939 of record CAOTKV010000021.1, on the reverse strand, counting down.
GCAACTAGCTTACAAAATGAAATAAGGTTTTATCTTAATGATATGCAATATCTTACAGCTGTTGAATGTGAAGAAGGTTATACAATTAGCTTAGAAGAAGAAAAAGCAGAAGAGGGCAACAAAAAAAGCAAAATTTCTATAATTAGGGAAAATTTAAGAGAGCTTATAAAATTATTCTCTATAATTATGGTAATTTCAATCTTAGGTTTTATAGGCTTGTTTTATTTAAGCAAAATAATAGACAACATTTTAATATTTTTAATTATTATGAATATTATATATTTCGTAATTGCTATTGTAAATGTTGTTATAATAGAAACTATGGATACTGATCCTGCAATAAAAAGCAAACATTCTGCTGAACATATGATGGTAAACTTTCTTGAAATTAATAAAAGATTACCAAAGAATATTGAGGAAGCAAAAAAATCTTCAAGGTTTTCTCAAAAATGTGGCAGCAGAGAAATAATTAAAGGAATTGCAGAAGAACTTATACAGAGCATAGTCACAACTATTTTTACAGTCATTGTTAGTATAATTGTATCACATTTTTCTTCTAATTCTCTAACAAATGCAATTGTGTTTTTATCTACTTACTATCTTGTAAAGTTTGTGGTTGGAAAAGCAATTACAAAGTATGGTGCATTAAACTTTATAATTAAGCTCATAAAAAAAGTATTAACAAATATTGCACAATGTACTAATACAACCAGTAAAGTTAAAGATAGAGATATCATTTTGGCATATTCTGTCGCAAAATCATGGTTACAAGTGGTTTATCCTGAGTTCTATAATGAGAATGAGGATATTTTCTGGAAAAAATATCTAAAAGTTAATAATTAGAATTGCTAAACTAACAATTCTATAAAGTGCAGTCTTTATTAAAACATTGACTGCACTTTATTTTTATATAATATGTTTGTAAGATACAAAAAAAGATTCACTAAAGTGAATCTTTCTTTGGTGCGGATGAGAGGACTTGAACCCCCACGGTCTCCCACTAGATCCTAAGTCTAGCGCGTCTGCCAGTTCCGCCACATCCGCATATGTTAATATTTAATTTGTGTATCAACAGTAATTATCTTAACACAATTATATTTGTATTGTCAATAGTTAATTGAAAAATAATTTAATACATCAACATTACTTATTTATCAATGCAAGTTGATAAATAAGTAATTATATGATAGTATTTTAAAAAATATTTAAAGGAGATAGTTATGGAACTGGATAATATAAAGGCAGTATTTTTTGATGCAGATGATACAATATTAGACCATAAGCAAAGTGAAAAAGAAGCATTGATATATTTATTTAATAAAATAGGAGAAGAATATAAAGAAGAGTATCAAGATATATTTAGACCTTTAGATAAAAAGTTATGGAATAGTGTTAGAAACAATTCAAATACTGTTCCAAAAGAAGATATACCAGAATATAGATTTAAAGAACTATTTAATCAAATAGGTTTAAGTTATAGCAATTATAAAAAAGCAAATGAGTTATTTCAATATGGACTATCAAATTCAGTAGCTTTAATAGAAAATGCATATGATATAATAAAATATTTGTATGACAAAAATTATAAATTGTGTATAGTTACAAATGGTTTGGTTAAATTGCAAAAACCACGAATTAATAATAGTGAAATAGCAAAATATATTTCTGATATTATTGTTTCAGAAGAAGTAAATAGTGGTAAACCTAATCCAGAAATATTTAATATACTATTAAATAGAATAAATATAAAGTCAAATGAAGTAATTATGATTGGAGATAGTTTGGAAAAAGATATAAATGGTGCTAACAATGCTAATATAAAAGCTATTTGGTACAATCCTAAAAACAATGAAAACCACACTGAAATTATTCCATATTATCAAATTGCAAATTTAATTGAATTAAAAGAATTATTATAATAAATGATATGAAAGAAAATACTTCAGTAAGTGAAGAAATAAAAGATGTTAAAAAGGGTGAAATTTCAGAATATGAGGTAATATATAATGGATATATATCTAATTTTGAAAGTAAAATTATTAAAAATGTTGATGAATATAATAGTCTAAAAGAGGATTCAACTTTAGATAATATTGCAAAAGAAAAACTAGATTCAAATAAATATGATGATACATATTTTAATGAGAAATCATTAGCATTCATTTATATTACAACATATGATATAACTGGAAAATTAATTTTAATAGAAGTAGACAAAGATATTGAGAAAATAGAAATTCTTAAGTAATTCTGTTTAAAAATATGCATAAAGAAATTTATTTGAAAAAGTAGTATAATTATATTACAAATTAAGTGTCAAATGAAGCATTAAAGACACCAGAACTAAATGTTGCAGCATTTAGTTCTTTTTTTATAAAAAAAAGAACTGTTATTGCAGTAACAGTTCTTTTTGAGGACTAATCCTCTGTTATGTCTTCTTTTTTACCTTTATGAAAAGAATTGGTCTAATTATAAAACAGATTATATTAATTTACAATATGAAAAATAAATGTAGTAAGAAATAAACTATTATTTATTGTAAAAATATTTAGTAGATGATAAAATGATGTCGAAATATAAATTTTATATGAGGATAAAAGGGGGATTTTGTATGAAAAAATTAATTTCATTAATGTTAATTGGAATTATATTAACATCAATACTAATTGTTTTTGCAGGATGTTCAAATAAAAATAGTGAACTAAAGGAAGATAAAGGTAATATTACAGAGTTAGAGAGTTTAGGAAATATAGATGTTGATGAGAATATTTTTGATGTTAAATTAACAATACCTGCAGAATTTTTAGAAAATAAAACTCAAGAAGAATTAGATACTGTTGCTAAAGAGGAAGGGTATAAGGAAATAACTTTAAATGAAGATGGAACAGCAACATATGTTATGACAAAAAGTCAACACAAGAAATTACTTAAAGAAATGTCTGATACTATAAATACAGCTTTACAAGATATAGTTGAAAGCGAAGACTATCAAGCGATAACAGATATAAAGACAAATGATAATTTTACTGATTTTACTATAACAACAACACATGAAAAATTAGATTTAAGTGAATCAATGATAATATTATCATTGTATATGTATGGAGGAATGTATTCGATTTTTGAAGGAAAAGAAGTAGATAATATTCATATTAGTTATGTAAATGCAGAAACAGGAGATATTATATCAGAATCAAATTCAAAAGATTTAAATAATAAAGAATAGAAATATATGGGGAAAGGAATATTATGGCGATATTTCAAAAATTTACAGATACAGTTTTTTATAAAAGAGATAGTGAATTAGAATATCAAATTAATGCATTGAAAAAAATAAATTCAGAATTTCCAAGTAATGAAAAAATAATGCAAAAATTAAAACTTTGTGAGCTAGGTTTGAAAGGTGAAAAGGAAATAGAGTTTGAGTTAAAAAACTCTAATATTGGAATGTATGTTTTACATGATATAAATATAGAGGTTGATGATATTAAAGCTCAAATTGATTATATTATTATAACACCAGGTTTTGTTTACTTTGTAGAATGTAAAAATCTTATTGGAAATATAACTATAAATAATAGAGGGGAATTTATAAGAGAATATTATTATGGTAATAGGAAGATAAAAGAAGGCATATATTCTCCACTAAGACAAGCTGAAAGACATATAGAAGTATTTAAGAAAGCTTGGAAAAAAAGAAATTCTGGGGCATTAGATATGATATTTAGAGAAAAAAAGCTAGATTATTGGTATAGACCTTTAGTTATAATGGCTAATTCAAAAAATATATTAGATATTAAGTTTGCTCCTAAAAATGTTAAAGAAAAAGTAATTCGTTCAGATTCTTTAATAAATTATATAATAAATGATATAAAGACTATTGATAACGATTTACTTTCTAATAAAAAGCAAATGCATGAATTAGCATATAGTTTATTACAAAATTATAATAATGATATAGATAGAAATTATGAAGATGAGTTGAGAGAATGGATAAAGAAAAATAATACACAGTGGTTTAAAAGTAATATTTTAAATATAGATAATAAAAAAATAAATAATGAAATTATAAAAAAAGAATTAATAGATTTTAGGAAAAGTAAATCAAAAGAAAAAAACATTCCAGCATATTACATTTTTACTAATAAAGAATTAGATAAGATGATAGAAATATTACCTAAAGATATAGAAAAATTGTCTAAAGTACTTACAGGTATAAAATTAAAGTTATATGGAAAAGAAATTATAGATATAATAAAAATATATGCTTGAAAAAACATCTACAACATTTTGAAGTGTAGATGTTTTTTATATCTAAACAACCAATTTGCAATGTTATGTAAATTGATGTATAATAAATATAGTTGCTTTTATAAATAGTTATCATAATCAGGAGGAAAAGCTAATGGAGAAAAACATCGTTGTTAATGCATCAAATATGTCTGAACTTGTAAGGACAGCATTTCAGGAATGCCTTTTTGAGGAAGGAGAAAACACAACTGATCGGATAGAAGTTGAAGGGATAACAAGAAGGTTTGGTTTTCACCCTCAACGGCTTGAAGAGCACAGAGAATTGATTGGAGATTTATTGGAACAGCTTCCAACAGTGTTTAGGCAGGGGTATACATTTCTCAATATCTGCATGACAAAAGATGGAACACAATGGACTGGAGAACAGTCAATTTGTGAGCTACTCGTTTGTATGTCAATCGGATTGAAGTTGATGGAATATTGTATGCCAAGAGAACTTTGGTTTATTCTGCCTGGCGGGGTACCATATGTAATAGTTAAATAACGGTATTCTGTGTTTTGCGCTCCCAATTGTTAATGTTATATATGACAATTGGGAGCGCTTTATATTTAATTAAATTTGAAAATAAATTAATTTCTTTTTTATGTAACAATACTACAATTTTTTATTCTTATATAATAAAAAAGTAAAAAAAATGAAACTTTTTTTGCTTTTATGGGTATTTATAAATATAAGGAAAAAAATGAATGGAGAATAAGTTATATGATAAATGAAAAAAACATAAAAAATAAAATAAAAAAAGAATTAGGAAAAATAGTTTATAATTTTTCTTATAAAGGAACTTCATATTTAATTGAAACAATATACATATTATATAAATCTTTTCAAAAGAAGGCTAATGACTGTAATTTTGAAGATGAAATATATCCAATAGTTGCTCAAAAATATAATACATCTGCTAATAATGTAAAGTGTAATATTAGAAATGCAACTGATAAAATGTTTTATGATTGTGATGAAAAGGTTTTAAGGGAATATTTACGTGATTATGAGTTTTCAAAGCCAGGAGCAAAAAGAATAGCTCTTAAAATATTAGAAAGATTGTAAAATATCTTGTAGAAAAATGCTAATTTTGGTATAATTACACAAATCTTCTAAAGGGGAAAAATAGTGGAAAGAATAGATAAAATAATTTCAAACCAAAGTAATTATAGTAGAAGTGATGTAAAAAAATTAGTAAAGTCGAAAAAAGTTAAAGTTAATGGAGAAATAGTAAAAAATTCAGATTTTAAAATTGATATAGATAAAGATATAATAACTGTTAATGAAATAGATTTAATTGTAAAACAAAAGGTCTATTTGGTATTAAATAAACCTAAAGGATATATTTCTGCTACTGAGGATAGAAAAATGGCAACAGTATTAGATATTGTTTCTAAAGATTATGGAAATAGAAATCTTTTTCCAGTTGGAAGATTAGATAAAGATACAACTGGTTTAATGATATTAACTGATGATGGAGATTTTGCACATAGTATATTGTCACCAAAAAAAGATTCAAAAAAAATTTATGATGTAACAATAGATATTCCAGTTACTGAGGAAATGGCTCAAGGTTTTAAAAATGGAGTTCAATTAATAGATTCTAAATGTAAACCATCAATTTTGAAAATAACTGGAGAATATACAGCAGAAGTTACATTAACAGAAGGTAAATATCATCAAATTAAGAGAATGTTTGGTTGTTATAAGGCAAAAGTTCTTGAACTTAAACGAATTCAAATTGGAGATTTTAAATTGCCAAGCAATTTAGCTGAAGGAGAGTATAGAGAACTAACTACTGATGAATTAAAAAAAGTTCAAGGAATAAA
>CAOTKV010000021.1:0-15716 GCA_948530865.1 uncultured Clostridia bacterium | reverse complement strand
AATAAATGAGTAGAAATAAAAAAATTATATTAACAGCAGTTTTGCTTGCTATGCTTATAATATTATCACGCTTTTTATCAATAAAAACACCAATTTTGAAAATAAGTTTTGCATTTGTTCCAACAATGCTGTGTGCAGTATGGTTAGGCTTTAAATGGACAGTACTTTTAAATGTATTAGGAGATGTTATTGGAGCAACATTATTTCCAACAGGACCATATTTTGTAGGATATACTATAAGTACAGCAATAGCTGGATTTATATATGGAATATTTCTTTATAGGAAAGAAGAAAATTCATATTCAGATAAACAATTCTTTATAAGATTAATTTTATCAACAGTATTAGTTGCAATTATAGTTAATATGGGATTAAATACATTGTGGACAAGTATAACATCAGGTAAAGCTTTTGTGGTTTTATTTTTGGCTAGAATTGTAAAACAGCTTATTATGATACCAATACATATAATTGTAATTGTATTTATTGAGAAAGCTTTAAGAATTCCATTTTATAAATATATGGTGAATGATAATGATTAAAATAGAAAATGTATCTTTTAAATATAAGAATAGTAACACTAAAATTCTTGATAAATTAAATTTTGAAGTAAATAATGGTGAAATTGTTGCTATTATTGGTGAAAATGGTTCAGGAAAGTCAACTATTGGAAAATTAATTTCTGGAATAATAAAATTAAAAGAAGGAAAAATTTTTATAGATGAGTTTGATATTTCTGAAAATTACAAGTTGATTCAAAATAGAATTGGAATTGTATTTCAAAATCCAGAAAATCAAATTATATTTAACAATATTTATGATGAACTTTCTTTTTCTCTTAAAGGACTTGATAAATTAGAAATTGAAAATAGAATTAATGAATCATTAAATCAAGTTGATATGTATGAATTCAAAAATAGTGATTTATATACTTTATCACTTGGTCAAAAGCAAAGAATTATGATTGCAGAAGTATTAGCTAAAAATCCCAAATATATAATTTTGGATGAACCAACTACAATGATTGATAGTAAAGGAAAAGAAAAAATATATAAAATAATTAGTAATCTAAAAAAAGATGGGTATACAATAATATTAATAACTAACTTAGCTGATGAAATTTTACTTGCAGATAAAATTCTTATATTAAATAATGGAAAAATTGCAGAAGAAATAAAAAAAGAGAATTTAATTAATAGTAGCCAAATTCTAAGTAGATATAATATAAAAGAACCTACATTATTAAATATATTTACAAAATTAAAAGAAAATGGAATAACTCTAAATTGTAAGGAAGTCTCTATTGATGAATTAGTAAAGGCTTTTAAAGGGGTTGTAAATGAAAAATATAGTTAAATTTTTAGGGTTTATATTATACAGTACTAGTGTATTTTTCTTTCCCAATAATAAAATAATATTTATTTTTGCAATTATTAATTTAATTACAAACTTTATTTCAAAAGTGCCTATAATAAAAGTATGGAAGAGTGCATTAAAGATTTTTCCATTTATAATATTTACCTTTTTAATTAATTTTCTATTAGATGAATTTTATTATGCTATGTGGATTGGAATAAAGTTGATTATAGTATGTAATATAACAATTATCTATTCAAATACTACAACGATTATTCGGAATAGCAGAAACAATAAAGCAATTGTGCATGCCACTAAAGTTTTTTAATGTTAATACAGATGAAATAAAATTGCTTGTATGTATATCATTATCTATGATACCAATATTAAAAAAAGAATTATATGAAATAAAAGAATCTTGTAAGGCTAAAAATATAACTTTTAATATACGAAATACTAAATATATATTATTAAAATTTTTGATGTCAATGATAAATAGAGTGAATGAACTTGAAGAAACTCTTATAGCAAAGGGATATAATTATTAAAAACAGTTTCTATTATAAAGAAACTGTTTTTTGAATAAAAATATATTAAAAAGTAATAATATTTAAGAGGTGATATTATGCTTGATAAAAGTGAAAATACAACGAAATATGGTGAAGAAGTTTGTTCAGAATTTGCTTGGCTTTCACTTGATAAACAAAAAGAAAATGCAGAAAAATTTGCAAAAATTACAAACAAAAAAGATAATAAAAAAAATAATAAGTAATATTAAACTGACTGATAATTCTATAGACAAAGAAATAAAATAATGATAAAATGCTCCCATACTAAATATGTGGGAGAAAATTTATTATGAGTATTTTTATGCAAATTCAAAACTTAATGGCTATTACAGAAGTAGAAACATTTGTTAAATTAGTTTTAATAGTTATTTTATCAGGAATAGTAGGATATGAACGTGAATCTTGGAATAAACCAGCAGGGTTTAGAACACACGTTTTAGTAGGAATAAGTGCTGTATTAGTTATGATATGTGGTCAGTATTTATCTGAGAAAAGTGGAGTCGATCCAACTAGAATACCAGCACAATTATTATCTGGTATAGGTTTTTTAGGTGCAGGTACAATTTTAAGAGATGGATTTAATGTTAAAGGCTTAACAACAGCAGCAGGTTTATTGGCTATAACTTGTATAGGGTTATTTGTTGGAGCTGGATATTATTTAGGTGCAATTATTGCAACAGCTGTTGTATATGTTGTTTTATCTTATTCACATATTTTATCAACAAAATTAGAGCATTCAGATATTTGGGATTTGAAAGTTACAGCATCTAGTCCAAAAGAAATTGTAAAAGAAGTAAACGAAATATTGAAAAACTATAATGTAGAAATTATTAGATTAAAAGTAATTGAAGATGAAGATGTTCCAGATTATATTAGAATTATTATGAAATATAGAGAAAGCACAGATAAAAATGAAATTTTATCTAAATTAATTGAAATTGAAAAAGTAAAGGAAGTTGTAGAAGAATAAAATGAAAAGCCTTAGTGAATGTGCAAATTATTGTTTAAATTGTAAATTAAAACCATGTAGTGTAAAAGGTTGCCCTATGCAAACTAAAATTCCAGAATTTATTATGGAAGTGAAAAATGAAAACTATGAGAACGCATATAAGATATTACAAGAAAATAATATTTTTTCATATATTTGTAGTCTAATATGTCCTCAAGAGGAACAGTGTGAAGGAAGTTGTATTAGAGGTATAAAATCTGAACCAACTAATATCGGAATTTTAGAAAAATTTGTTAATGAATGGGCAATAGAAAATAAAATAGAATATAAATTTTCTAAAAAAGAGAAAAATGGTAAAAAAGTTGCTGTAATAGGCTCTGGACCAGCAGGTCTTGAATGTAGTTTAGAACTTTTAAAGAATGGATTTGATGTTGATATATATGAAAAAGATAATACTCCAGGTGGAATATTAATTTATGGAATACCAGATTTTAGATTATCAAAAGATAAGGTAAAAAATATAATAGACAAAATAAAAGAATTAGGTGGAAATTTTATTACGAATAGAGCACTTGGAATAGATTTTGAGTTAGATGAAATTTCAAAGAAATATGACGCTGTATTTTTAGGAATTGGAGCTTCAAAATCATCAACATATAAATTATCAGATGAAGAAACAGATTGTATATATGAATCAGATACTTTCTTAAGAGCATATAGAGAAAATAAGTATCCTAAAGATTTAGGAAATGTTGTAGTTATTGGTGGAGGAAATGTTGCTATGGACTCTGCAAGAGTGGCTACAAGAATGGGAGCCAAAAACGTTAAAATCCTTTATCGTAGAGATAGAGTTCATATGCCAGCAAGAGAAATTGAACTTGAAGAGGCTATTTGTGATGGAGTCCAATTTAAAGAATTAACACGAGTTGATAAAGCTAATATAGAAAATGGAAAAATTATTAGTGTAAAATGTGTGAAAACAGAAATTATAGATGGAAAAGCAGTTGATAAAAAACCAATAGAAGAATTTGAAGAAGAGGCAAATACTGTTGTTTTTGCAATAGGCTTAAAACCTGATAGAAAACTTATTGAAGAAAATGGAATTGAACTTGATGATTGGGGATACATAAAAATTGATGAAAATGGAAAAACAAATTTACCAAATGTTTATGCAGGTGGGGATAATACGGAAAGTAAATCAACTGTATGTAGAGCACTAGCTGCTGGAAAAAAAGCTGCTTTTGGAATAATTAAAAACTTAATATAAAAGAAAACGCCAGCTCGTTGGAGCTGGCGCCTTTTGATTTAGAACCTAATTTTAGCATTTCTAAATATGCTTTGCATTAACGTATTGTTGATACTTGGAGAGTGGAGGTGTTCAAATCCGATGCGAAGGAAATTTCCTTATTGCAAATTGGACGAACTAATTCCACTTGGTGGGTCGCCAGGAGAACAATTCGTTTCATATCACGTTGTGTGAAATCATAAACAAATTTGATGCACTCTTTAGCAGTATCGTCATCTAAACGATTGAATGCTTCATCAAGTGCAATTACCTGATGAGTAGAATCCATGAGATACAAAAGTTTTGCGAGTGCCAAACGCTGTTGCTGACCGCTAGAGAATTGCTTAACTTTTCTGGACTTTAAAAGTTCAAATACCATTTCTGAATCCGAAAGATTTGCTAAATTTAACTCCTTATCGGCTTTAGCCATTCTTAAGAATTCATAATATAAATTCAATCCGAGTAAAATTCCGTGGAGGCGATAGTGGTTGATACCTCTATCTTTATTACAAAGAGTTATTTCATTGAGTGCAAAGCCATTAACCATAGCTTTGTCTGTTTGATACGAAATTGAGGAAAGATAACCATTTTCACCATTACTGAAATATATCGGATTATTGTGAATTCTAAGCTTTCCAGTAAGCAGCATAAGCAAAGTGCTTTTTCCACATCCAGTAGGACCCTGAACTAATACAAAATCCCCTTTCTTTAAAGCAAATGAAGTATTGTTTTTTAGCAGATAGCATTTTTTTGGATCCTGTGTTGCATAAAAGTTGCTAACAGAAATCTCATCAACATTGCTTTCAGAAAACTGCTTATTGCTCTCTTCTATATATACATCATAGATATTTTTAAAATCATCATACAATGCATCAATGTCAATTTTGTTATCTGCTAAAACTTCAAATTCATGAAGAATGTTTCCGATTTTAGCAAGAATAGTGCTGTATACAGAAGATACTGCTACAACATTCAATATAACTGACATATCAAGAGCTTTAGCAGTAAAAACTTTAAAAAGCAATATAACAATCATGAAACCAGATGCGATAAAACTTCTCTGGATAAAAACACGATTCAGTTTAAATCTTTCTGTTTTGCTGATTTCCACCTCTTTCATGAGACATTTTTTAAATTCTTTTGCATGATAGTCGAAATCACTTTTGGAGATGAAATCAACATTTTTGATTTCTGTAAACAGAACGTCTTTTGCAACTTCGGCTTCTTTTGCTTGCTTGCGATAGTTATTTTTGAGCAGGATTCGTTTTTTGCCAAGAACAAAATAAATTGCAATGCAGATGGCTAAAAGTGTCATAATGAAAGCTGTTTGAACAGGATCACTTTCATGAATTTCGACAGCTATCATTCCAATAATCATACCAGCCAGTATAATGCATTCTGATATTGTTTTGGGAAGACACCACCAAAAATTCCATACTGCACTTAAATACCAATTTGCTTTTTGCATGATCTCGGCATTTTCCATCAGGGTTGATTTTCCTTCATCCTTTTTAAATACTTTTGATCGGCACATGTTACAGATATTCATAACAATCTGAATTGTTTCAGTAGAATAAATCTGCCTGAATATGTCGTTTTGTAAATCTGCATAAGTGCTATATGATGTGTCGATGGTTCTTTGCCCAAAATACAATATGAGCATAAAGATGGATAAAGGAATCATACCAGCAGTCATAGCAGATTCAGCACCTTTTAAGGAAAAACTAAGAGCATCAAGAATTAATGTTGCCAAAATTGAGATAACAATAATTTTTCCTTTAAAGATTTTGATTTGCCGTGGCTGTTTTAAAATTGGAAAATTGATTTTTTTCCAGAATTCCCGAAGTGTTTCTTTTTTTGCCATAATGTGACCTACCTCTCTAATATATTAATTGTGAATGTGCTACAAAACATGTTTTTAATAATAGGGAAAACTATTTACCTAAAATAAACAAAATACATGTTAACATAATTTTAACACAAATTAATGAAAAAATCCACATATTACAGCGAAAGTTTACATAATTGACTTATAAAGATAATTTTGTTATAATATAAAAGTAGTAAAAAATATCGAAACCAATAATGAAAACTTAAAGGAGGCTATAATATGCTTAAACTGAATGGTTATGAAATTGAGACGAAACGGTTTGGAAACAATGAGGCTCGTGTAAAGGACTTTGAAGAGCACATTCTGCTGGATGGAAGAAATGTACTGGAATTCAAATACTTTAACGATGAAGATCTGATTTTGCTAATGTTTGTAAAGAAGCGGATTGATGAATTTAATGTACCATGTACATTGTTCATATGGTACATGTCATACAGCAGGATGGACAGAAAGATTGAGGGAGATTTATTTAACCTCAAGTACATCTGCAGTTATATCAATTGGCTTAACTTTGCCAAAATCATCGTAATGGAACCCCATTCTGATGCAACTATGCGTTTATTGGAGCGTGCAACAGCGGTTTATCCTGTAAAAGATTGGATAAAACCTGAGGAAATTGGCACTGGAGTTCAAATTGTATTCCCAGATAAAGGCGCAGTTGCAAGATACAGCGATTGTGGTTATCAGAATATTTGTGTTATGCAGAAACACAGAGACCCTTCTTCTGGATGGATTACAGACATGCACCATAAAGAAGGGGCAATCGTACCTGGGGCAAAATGCATTATTATTGATGACCTTTGCGCTACTGGTAGTACAATGTACAGAGCAGCAAATATCTTAAAGGAAATGGGAGCAAGTGAAATTGTACTTGTAGTTTCACACTGTGAGCCGAAAGTATTTGACGGAGATTTGCTAAAAGCTGGGTCACCAGTAAGCAAAATATATACAAGCAGATCAATCATGAGCATTGAACATCCGAAGATTCAGTATATGGATATTGATGTAATGAAGTACGTAAACCAGAATAGTTGAGTTTTTGATTTTGGTTAGCTGGATTTATTAAATTAGGCTTATAAAACGTGAAAAGTGGGGGAAGCGAATGCTTTCTCCACTTTTTGCATAAATGATATTGACAAACTTATGTTAATGATGTTATTATAATAATTATTAATAACTAAAAACTTTGAAAAGGACACGGTAAATAAAAATAAAACCTTAAGAGAGCAAGCTGTTTGGTGAGAGGCTTGTAGGAAAATAGTTTATTTATTATCACCTTGGAGTTGATTATTTGAACGTATTATATTATTAAAATAATCCGCATTGCTTTGCGTTAAAAAGAAAAGAGAATTGTTAAAGCGAGTTTATCAATTAAATTTAGGTGGTACCACGGAAGTTTATCCATTTCGTCCTATGGGATGAAATGGATTTTTTTGTATTATAGGGAGGAGATTAGATGAGAGAAGAAGTTTTAAACAAACTGCAAGAATTAAACATTGAATATAAAGAAGTTGAACATGTTCCTGTTTTTACAATTGAGGATATGGATAATTTAGGAAATATTTTTGAAGATGCGAAAATTTGTAAAAATTTATTTGTTAGAGATCAAAAAGGAAAAAGACATTTTTTAATAGTAATGCCAGAAGAGAAAAGAGCACCACTTAGTGAAATTGCAGAAAAAATTGGAAGTACAAAACTAAGTTTCGCATCAAATGAAAGATTAATGAAGTATTTAAAACTAACTCCAGGATCTGTAACTCCACTTGCTATTATTAATGATGAGGAAAATGCAGTTGAAGTCATTTTTGATGAAGAGTTGAAAAATGAAAAATTATTAGGGGTTCATCCTTGTGTAAATACATCAACTGTTTTAATAACACCAGAAAATTTAGAAAAATATGTAAAAGAACTTAATAATAAATTAAAATATATAAAAATTTAAAAGGAGATAAAATTATGTGTGATAATTGTGAAGAAAAGAAAGATTATAGCAAAACATTGAATTTGCCAAAAACAGATTTCCCGATGAGAGGTAACTTACCAGAAAATGAGCCAAAAATCAAAGAAAAAGTATTTGATAAAGGTTTATATGAAAAAATGTTAAAAAAGAATGAAGGTAAAACTCCATTTGTATTACATGATGGACCTCCATATGCTAATGGAGAAATTCATTTAGGTCATGCTTTAAATAAAATATTAAAAGATACAATAGTTAGATATAAAAATTTACAAGGATATTATACACCATTTATCCCTGGATATGATACACATGGTATGCCAACAGAGAAAAAAGCAATTGAAAAATTAGGATTAAACAGAAATGAAATACCAGTAAATACATTTAGAGATACATGTAAGCAATTTACAATGGATTATAAAGATAAACAAACTGAAGGATTTAAAAGATTAGGAGTTCTTGCTGATTGGGAGCATCCATATATAACATATCAACCACAAATGGAAACAAAGCAAATAGGTGTATTTGCAGATATGTATAAAAAAGGTTATATATATAAAGGTTTAAAACCAGTATATTGGTGTACAGATTGTGAAACAGCATTAGCTGAAGCTGAAATTGAATATAAAGATATAAATTCAAATACAGCATATGTAAAATTTCCAGTTGTAGATGGAAAAGGATTAATTCAAAGAGATAATACTTATGTTGTAATATGGACAACAACTCCATGGACATTACCTGGAAATACAATGATTGCAGTTGGAGAAGATTTTGATTATGCAGTAGTTAAAGTTGGAACTGAAAGATTAATTTTTGCAAAAGATTTAGTAGAAGAAGTTATGAAAATTGCAGGAATTGAAGATTATGAAATAGAAGAAGATTTTAAAGGTAAAGCTTTAGAAGGAATAGTTTGCAAGCATCCTTTCTTAGACAGACAATCAAAAGTTGTTTTAGGAACAGAAGATAGTGTAAATGTAGAACTTGGAACGGGTTCTGGTTGTGTACACTGTGCACCAAGTTATGGTAAAGAAGATTATTTATTAGGTTTAAAACATGATAGTGATATAATAGTTACTGTTGACGCTAAAGGTGTTCAAAGAGGAGAAGGAGCAGGTCCATTCCAAGATATGTATTATGCAAAATCTGATAAAGAAATTATTAAATGGTTAGATGAACATGGATTACTATTAGCAAGTCAAGTTGTAAATCACTCATATCCACATTGTTGGAGATGTAAAAAGCCAGTTATATTTAGAGCTACAAGTCAATGGTTTGCATCAGTTGATGGATTTAGAAAAGAAAGCTTAGAAGCTATAAAAACAGTAAAATGGTATCCAGCTTGGGGAGAAGAAAGAATTACAAAAATGATAGAAGATAGAAACGATTGGTGTATTTCTCGTCAAAGAACATGGGGAGTACCAATACCAATATTCTATTGTAAAAACTGTGAAAAAGAATATGTAACAGAAGAAAGTTTAAAGAAAGTTCAAGAAATAGTAAAAGAAAAAGGTACAAATGCTTGGTTTGAGCTAACAGAAAAAGAATTAATGCCAGAAAATGCAAAATGTGAATGTGGATGTACTGAGTTCAAAAAAGAAACAGATATAATGGATGTTTGGTTCGATTCTGGTTCTACACACGAATCTGTTTTAGCAGAAAGAGGTTTACCAGAAGCTAATTTATATTTAGAAGGAAGTGACCAATATAGAGGATGGTTTCAATCATCACTTCTAACCTCTGTTGCAACAAAAGGAAAAGCACCTTATAAAGAAGTTATAACACATGGATATACAGTTGACGAACAAGGAAGAAAAATGTCTAAATCTTTAGGAAATGGTATAGCTCCACAAGATGTTATAAAAGAATTAGGAGCTGATATTTTAAGACTTTGGGTTTTATCATCAGATTATAAATCAGATATAAGTGGATCTAAAAATATTATGAAACAAGTATCTGAAGTTTATAGAAAAATAAGAAACACAGCAAGATATATACTTGGAAATATTTCAGATTATGATGTAAATAATCCAGTAGCTTATGAAGATTTAAAAGAAATAGATAAATGGGCTTTAACAAGATTAAACAAATTGATAAAAGATTGTACAAAAGCTTATGACAATTATGATTTCCATGATGCATATCATGCTATAAATCAATTCTGTGTTACAGATATGAGTCAATTCTATTTAGATATAATAAAAGATAGACTATATACATTAAAACCAGATTCAATTGAAAGAAGAGCAGCTCAAACAACAATGTATGAAATACTTTCTTGTTTAGTAAGAATACTTGCTCCAATGACATGTTATACAGCAGAAGAAATTTGGAGTTATATGCCTCATAAAGCAGGAGAGAATTTAGAGAGTGTAATGCTTGAGAATTATCCAAAAGTAAATGCTAAATATGAAAATGAGGAATTAGCCTTAAGATGGTCAAAATTAATAAAAATTAAAGAAGAAGTTGCTAAGAAACTAGAAATAGCAAGAGCAAATAAAGATATAGGACTTTCATTAGAAGCTAAAGTTACATTATTTGCTGAAGGTGACGAATATGAGTTTATAAAAGGAAAAGAAGAACTTTTAAAAGAAATACTTATTGTATCAGATGTTGAAATTCGCGAAAATAGAAGAAATGAAGATACAGAAGTTGCAATAGGTGTTAAAGTAGAAAAAGCCAGTGGTGAAAAATGTGAAAGATGCTGGATGTATTCAGATACAGTTGGAGAAAACTCAGAATATCCAACATTATGTGAAAGATGTAGAGATAATTTGAATTAAAATGAAATTTAGGGACAGTCCAAAAATTTCACTAAAAGAAAAACATAAAATTTAAAGCAAAATTTTATGTTTTTCTTTTTTGTGTTACGCGAACAAAGATAAGCCACTTAAATATGTTGAAATGATTGAGAATTTTAAAAGTGGCTCTTTTGTTCTCTTAAAAATTTAAGAAAAAAAGTGAAATTTTTCGAACGTCCCTAATTTCATATAGTTAATTTATTAGATATAAATGTTATTATAAATTTTGCAGTAATTTTATTTGGGTATTCCACACCAGTGTATTTAAAAATTCTCTCATATGTATCAGAACCATTTGTTGAGTAAACATATTTAATAGCTCTTTCAATACCCCATTTTACAACATTTGTTGTAGTGTTATTCATTTTTGCAATAATTGGGTAAACATCATAATATAAAGTATCATAAGAGCAAGATCCTTTATATGAATTTACATATAAGATACAATCTAATAAGTAGTTTGTACCAGACCATTTAAAATCAAAACCAATATAAGATAAAGTTTTGATTGCTTTTGATTTTTTTGAAATTGTTAGATTATCTTTTATAAATAATTCTGTTTGCTCTAAAATATTTTTAAAATTAGTGTGATAATCTATGATAAGAGCGTTATCATATTTTAGACCCTCTTTTTCATCTTCCACTTCAGGAACAACTTTTGAAATTAAAATAACACCAGGATAAAAGAATACAAAGTGTTCTTTTAATAAATTAAATATACGATTATTTGTTGTTATTATAAGATCTGGTTCATGTTCCATTATAATGTCTTTCATATCAGATATTGTATTTACAATCCCTACAATTCTAACACTTTCTAAATGTGACACAATCTTATTTGTGATTTTTTGTACAGTTTCTAAACTGTTGCTTAAAATTAATAAATTTATCATAATTATTTCTCCTTACATTAATAAAACAATTTAGAACGACAAAAAGTGACAAAAAAATTAAAAAAAATAAAAAAATAAGGAATAGATATAAATCTATTCCTTAAAATTCTCTTACATACCTTGTTCTCCAGGCATTATATAATCAATAACACCATAAATTAGTGCACCTATTATTGCAGCCATCCAAGAAATTGAATAGCCTGCAACAAAAAATTGAGTTGCATATAAAGTTATTACTGCAAGTACGAATCCTACAAATCCTTTACCAAAAGCCATTGCATGTAATCCAGTAAATTTTATAATAAGATAATCCATAACTGTTAAAACAATTGCAGATAAAGCTAATGTCCAAATATTATTTATAGAAAAACCAGGTGTGAAAAATGCAGTGATTCCTAAAATAATAGCAGCAACTATAAATCTTCCAACTACTTGACCAAAAGCACCTAAAGAACCAGATGTTTTAGTGTTTGAATTATTACTTTCCATTTTTTTATCCTTTCTAAAGTATATATTTAGTTTAAAAGTAAAACTAAAATCCTTTTTTTAAAAATTATATTTGAAAAAATAATCAAATATATAAGTATATTTTGATAAATTTTGCGAAAAATATTCATATAAAATTTGTATATAGAGGATAAAATGATACTGATATTTGTAAGAACAATAATTATATATGTTTTAGTTTTGTGTGTAATGAGACTTATGGGGAAAAGAGAAATCGGTCAAATGCAACCATTTGAGCTTGTTATTTCAATTATGATTGCTGATTTAGCATCTACTCCAATGACAGAAATTGGAATACCGATTTTATATGGAATTATACCAATATTTGGAATGCTTTTTATGCATATAGCAATTTCTGTAATTAATATAAAAAGTATAAGAATGAGAGAAATTATATGTGGAAAGCCTCGTATATTAATTGATAAAGGTAGAATAGATGAAAGAGCACTAATAAAAGAAAACTTTACAATAAATGAGCTACAAGAAAGATTACGTGTTAATGATGTTAATAATATTTCAGATGTAGAATATGCGATACTTGAAACTTCAGGACAAATTAGTGTAATTTTAAAAGCTGAAAAATCCCCTGCAACATGTGAAGATCTTAATATACAAGTAGATAAAACTAAAATTTCATATGACTTGGTTTTAGACGGAAGAATAATGAATGATAATTTAAAGAAGATTGAAAAAGACCAAGCATGGCTAGAAAAGGAAATTTCTAAATTTAATATGGTTCCAACTGAAGCATTAATATTTGTTTTAAATGGAGATGGAACATTTTATTGTCAAAGAAAAATAAGAGGTAAGGCATGAGATTTTTAAAAGAGTATGTGATATTATTTTTCATAATAGTATTTGTAATTTTTATTGAAATTATAACAGATAATATAACACATAAATCAATTAGTGATATAAATAAAACAATAGAAGAACTAGAATTATCATTAGAAAGTGAAGATGCTGGTGAGAAAGTTAAAAATTTATGTGATTCTTGGAAAAAGGAAGAAGATAAATTAGCATTTTATATGGAACATGATGAACTTGAAAAGGTTGGAGTTCTTGTGGATAATATAAAGTCAGATATTGCAAATGATAGTATGGATGAAATAAATGAGAAAGTGGATGAAATAAAATTTTTGCTAGAACATGTAAAAAATAAACAAAAAATTGAATTAAAAAACATATTTTAAAAAAGAGCCTTGTTTGTTTCAAGGCTCTTAAAATTAATCATTTTTTATATTTGTATCTTTAATAAAAAATAATGGACGTTTCTTTACTTCAAGATATGTTTTTGATAGGTATTGTCCAATAATTCCAAGTGAAAACATTTGAATTCCACTAACCATAAAAATTATACAAACAAGAGATGGCCAACCACTTGTAGGATCTCCTAGAATTAATGTTTTAAATATAATTATTAGTATTAATAAAAATGAAATTAAACAAAATAGTAATCCTATAGCAGAAGAAATAAGAAGAGGTGTTGTTGAAAATGCTGTAATTCCTTCTAATGCATATTTAGTAAGTTTCCAAAATGACCATTTTGTTTCTCCAGCAACTCTTTTTATATTTTGATATTCAATCCATTTTACATTAAATCCAACAAAACTAAATAATCCTTTAGAATATCTATTATATTCTTTTAATGAAAGTATTGAATTTACAACATTTCTTTTCATAAATACATAATCTCTAGCACCATCAACCATTTCAAAATTAGTTATTTTATTAATTAACTTATAAAATAATCGTGCAAAGAAACTTCTTATAACAGGTTCACCTTTTCTATCCACACGTCTAGTTCCAACAGCATCATAATTTTCATCTGTGACTGATTTATACATTTCTTTTAGAAGAGAAGGTGGATCTTGAAGATCTGCATCCATAAGTGTAACATATTCTCCAGAAGCATGTTCTAAACCAGCATATATGGCAGCTTCTTTACCAAAATTTCTTGAAAAAGATATGTATTTTATTCTATCATCAATTTTTGTTAAATCTTTAATAATTTTTAAAGTATTATCTTTTGAACCATCGTTAACAAAAAGAACTTCAAATTCGACATTTCTTGCGAAATCTTTCATATTTTTTTTCAATTCTTCATAAAAAAGTGGTAATGCTTTTTCTTCATTATAACATGGTACTACTACTGATATTTTTTCCATATAATTTTACCTCTACATATTGAATAATCGAAATTATTATAACATATACTAGCTATTAATACAAATAAATTTAGTAAAAAAATGTAATATAAAAGATATAAAAAAATATTCAATTTAATTATAAAAAGGGTTGATATTTCAAAACATATGTAATATAATCGTAATGCAAATGTAACATTGAATTTGCTCTTAAAAAACTTGAAGGGAGAACTTAGATGTTTGGACAAGATATCGGAATTGATTTAGGTACAGCAACAGTAATTGCATATATAAAGGGAAAAGGTATCGTTCTTAGAGAACCCTCTGTTGTTGCTGTAAATAATGTAACAGGTGAGGTTTTAGCAGTTGGACATGAAGCTAGAAGAATGCTAGGAAGAACACCTGGAAATATTGTTGCAACACGTCCTTTAAGAGAAGGAGTAATTTCAGATTATACAGTTACAGAAAAAATGTTAAAATATTTTATTAGTAAAATTGGTGGAAGATTTTTATTTGCACCAAGAATAATGATTTGTATACCATCTCAAGTAACTGAAGTTGAAAAAAAAGCTGTTATAGATGCAGCTTCTAATGCAGGAGCAAGAAAAGTTTATTTAATAGAAGAGCCAATTGCAGCTGCAATTGGTGCTGGAATAGATATTTCAAAACCATGTGGAAACATGATTGTAGATATAGGTGGAGGAACAACAGATATAGCAGTTATTTCATTAGGAGGATCAGTTGTAAGTTCTTCAATAAAAGTTGCTGGAGATAAATTTGATGAATATATAGTAAAATTTATAAAAAAACGTCATAATGTTATGATAGGTGAAAGAACTGCAGAAGAATTAAAACAACAAATAGGTTGTGTATTTCCTAAAATTCAAGATATGGAAATGGATGTTAGAGGAAGAGATTTAGTAACAGGTCTTCCAAAAACAATTACAATATATTCTAGTGAAATGATGGAAGCATTAGAAGAACCAGCAATGCTTATAATAGATGCAGTTCACTCAGTACTTGAAAGAACACCACCTGAACTAGCTGCTGATATTAGTGATAAAGGAATTTATATGACTGGTGGAGGGTGCTTAATAGATGGTTTAGATAGATTACTACAAGAAAAAACAGGAATAAATGTTATGATTGCCGAAGATGCAATTTCTTGTGTAGCTAAAGGAACTGGAAAGGCACTAGATAATCTTGATAGTATGGATAGAATGAAAAAATAATAAAATCCAAAATATACTTAAATGAAATGCTCACATATTTATGTGAGCATTTCATTTATATGATATAATGATATAAAAAAATAGGAGTATTAAATATGAAAAAAGTTGCATTTCTTACACTTCGGATGT
>CAOTKV010000020.1 GCA_948530865.1 uncultured Clostridia bacterium | reverse complement strand
GTGCCGAAGATACTTACGAGTTACCTTGTTGGGAAAATAGGACGTCGCCAGATTTATATTCCTCTTTAGCTCAGTTGGTAGAGCGCTCGGCTGTTAACCGATAGGTCGTTGGTTCGAGTCCAACAAGAGGAGCCAAAAATCCTAATCACAATAATGTGATTAGGATTTTTTATTTTTAGTATATAGCATTTATAGAAAAAGTGTGATATAAAGAAAATATAAATTGAATCGGAGGTAAATATAAATGAAGCTTTTATTAACATCTGCTGGAATATCAAATAAAACAATTGAAGATGAATTAAAAAGATTATTAGGTAGAGAACTTGAAGGACTAAAAGTCTTATTTTGTACAACAGCTTCAAATTATGAAGGTGGAGAGATGAATAGCTGGCTAATTGATGATTTACAAACACTTAATAGTTTAGGATTTAAAATAGATATATGCGATATCAATGGAATCAGTAAAGAACAGTTTTTACCAAGATTTGAATGGGCTGATATATTTTTCTTTGAAGGTGGAAATACACAGTGGCTTAGAAAATGTATAAAAAATTCAGGGTTAGAGAAGCATTTACCAGAATTATTAAAAACACGAGTTTGGATTGGAGCTAGTGCAGGTAGTTGTGTTTTATGTCCAACAGTTTCTAATTCTTGTCAAGATTTATTTGATGAAAATATTTCAGGATATTCTAGTGATGGTTTAAATCTTGTAGAATTTCAATTTATTCCTCATCTTAATAATGAGGGTTTTCCAAAGATAAGGTTTGAAAACTTAGAAAAAGCTAGTAAGAATTTACTTGAGATAGATGGAAAAAAATTATATATAATTGATGATAATGGAGCTATTTCTGTAAACGATACAACTATTAAAGTTGTAAGTGAAGGAAAATGCTATGAAATTTAAAAAGAAAAGAGGTATATTATGGGATCATATATAGAAACAAATGATACTTTACAGATAACTAGAGAACAAGGATTTCCAAATGAATTAAATTACGAAAAGCATAAATTAAATCCATATAAAGCAGAAGATTTTAAAGATAGGATTTTTGAATTTAAAGATAAACCTAATATAAGAATATATCATAGACCACCAGTAAGAAATTTTTTAGTAGAGAATATTGATGGTAAATGGTTATATTGGGGACTAATTCATATTTTAGAAATAAATCATAATTATATAGAAAATACAACATCAGGTAAATATAAGATAATATATATCAATACACCTAACGAAATGAAACATGCACATAATATTATAGATAGAAACGAAAATACAAGATATGTATAGAAAGGAGTTGTATATGAAAATTGTTTTAGTTACAGGTGGAGCAAGTGGAATTGGATTTGGAACAATCGAGTATTTATTAGAACAAGGCGATTATCAAATCATTTCAATTTCAAAGGGAGAAAAGAATATTTCTTTAGCAAAAGAAAAATTAGGAAATAATTCTGGTAAAGTTACATTTTTGCAAGGAGATATTACTAATAAAGAAGATTGTGAGAAAATTTATAAAGAAATAGAAGATAAGTATGGAAAATTAGACGGATTAGTAAATTCTGCTGGAATTATAAAAATGGGTGGAATTGAAGAACAAAGTATTGATGAATGGAACAATGCAATTAATGTAAATTTAACAGGAATCTTTTTACTTACTAAAACATTATTACCATTACTAAAAAGTGGAATCAATACCTCTATTGTTAATATATCTTCAATGTCATCTGAAAAAGCTGGTGGATCAATTGCATATTGTGCAAGTAAAGCTGGACTAGACATGCTAACAAAATATATGGCATTAGATTTGGCAAAATATAATATAAGAGTAAATAGTGTAAATCCAGCTGCTGTTTATACTAATATTTATATAGCTGGTGGTGATTATAATAAAGAAGAATATGATAAATGGTCAGAAAGCAAAAAAGCTTTATATCCATTAGGAAGAATAGGAGATGCCAAAAAAGATATTGCTCCAACAATAGAGTTCTTATTGTCAGATAAATCTTTGTGGACAACAGGAGCAATATATCTTGTAGATGGAGGTAAGAGTATATAAATTAATAATATAAGGAGAAATTAAATGGCAAAAAGAATTTGGAAACCAGGTACATTCATTTATCCAATACCAGCAGTACTTGTAAGTTGTGGTAATATGGAAAAGTCAAATATTTTAACTGTTGCATGGACAGGTATTATAAATACAAATCCTGCAAGAGTCTATATTTCTGTAAGACCAGAAAGATATTCTTATAATTTAATAAAAGAATCTGGTGAATTTGTTATAAATTTAACTAATGAAAAATTGACATATGCAACTGATTGGTGTGGTGTTAGAAGTGGAGCTAAATTTGATAAATTTAAGGAAATGCATTTAACAAAAGAAAAAGCTGAATTTGTAAGTGTACCATTAATAAAAGAAAGTCCAGTTTCAGTTGAATGTAGAGTTGTTGAAGAAAAAAATTATGGTAGTCATACAATGTTTATTGGAGAAGTACTTTCAATAGATGCAGATGAAAAGTATTTTGATGAAAAAGGAGCATTTGATATATCTAAATGTAATTTGATTGCATATGCAAATGGTGGATATTATACATTAGGAAGAAAAGTAGGAAAATTTGGTTATTCTGTCGAGAAAAAAAGAAAGAATAAAAAGGCTTAAAATATTGGTAAAAAATGCAATAAAACAGTTGACATATCATGGTTTTTGTGATAAATTATATAAGCATGTATTTAGAAAATATATGCAATCACATCGTTAAAAAGTAAAATATAAAAAATTTAAGCTTCATTTATAAGCAAAACGGAGGTGTAAAGAAATGGCAGCAAAAGGTCCAAGAGAAAATATTATTCTAGAATGTACAGAATGTAAAAGAAGAAACTATATGACATCTAAAAATAAAAGAAATAATACTGAAAGACTAGAAGTAGTTAAATATTGCAAATTCTGCAAAAAACGTACAACTCATAAAGAAACAAAATAAGATAAAACCTTATTAGGAGGAGTTAAGATGGCTAAAGAAGTTAGTAAAGATAATAAAAAAGAAAAAAATGATAACAAAAAATTTTTTAAAGAATTTAAAGCAGAATTGAAGAGAGTTAGTTGGCCTACAAGAAAACAATTAGTAAATAATACAATAGCAGTTGTTTCAATTGTAGTAATAGTAGCCGTTATTGTATTTGTTCTTGATGTAATTTTTGAGAACATGAATAAGTTTGGTGTAGAAAAACTAAAAGCCATAGTTACATCTAGCTCAAGTGAAGAAAATGATTCAGATGATCATGAACATATAGATACTACTAATACAGTTGAAAACACAGTTGCACCTGAAGTAACAAATAATGCAACTGGAACTGAAGAAGAATCTACTGCAAATCAAGCTCCTGCTGAAGATACTACAAATGTAGTAAATCCTGATGCAACAGCTACTCCAGTAGAAGGAAATAATTAGTAACGAAAATACTAATAAAAGAAAGTAGAGGGAGGCTAAAATATGTCTCAAGATGAGAATAAATTAGAGCCAAAGTGGTATGTAGTTCATACATATTCTGGTTATGAGAATAAAGTAAAAACAGATTTAGAAAAAACAATAAAAAATAGAGAATTAGAAGAATTCTTTTTCAATATAGTTGTTCCAATGGAAGAGCAAGTTGAAATAAAAGATGGAAAAAGAAAAACTAATTTGAAAAAAGTTTTTCCAGGTTATGTTTTAGTAAAAATGATTGTAACAGAAGAATCTTGGTATATAGTAAGAAATACTAGAGGTGTTACAGGCTTTGTAGGTTCAGGAACCGATCCTATTCCTCTTACAGATGCCGAAATAAGAAATATGGGATTCGATGAAGTTCCAGTAAATATCGATTATGATGTAAATGACAACGTACAAGTTGTTAATGGACCATTAGAAGGTTTTGTTGGAACAGTTCAAGAAATAAATAAAGAAAAACAAAAAGTAAAAGTTCTAGTTTCTATGTTTGGTAGGGAAACTCCAGTAGAATTAGAATTTTCTCAAGTTCAAAAATGTTAGAAGGAGGTGCTAAAGGAAAATGGCAGAGAAAGAAGTAGTTAATGTAATTAAATTACAAATAGAAGCAGGTAAAGCAACACCAGCTCCACCAGTAGGTCCAGCCTTAGGTTCAAGTGGTGTTAATATCATGCAATTCGTTAAAGAATTTAATGATAGAACAGCTAACCAACCAGGAATGATAATACCAGTTGTTATTTCTGTATACAAAGATAAATCATTCACATTTGTAACTAAAGTTCCACCAGTTGCAGTTCTTATAAAGAAAGCTCTTGGAATTAAAAGTGGTTCAGGAAAACCTAACAAAGATAAAGTTGCTAAAATAACTAAAGAACAAGTTAGAGCAATTGCTGAACAAAAAATGGAAGATTTAAATGCTGCATCTATAGAAACTGCAATGAGCATGGTTGCTGGAACAGCTAGATCTATGGGTGTTGTAGTAGTAGATTAGTTTATAAAATTTATTTTATAATATATTAAAAAATTGGGAGAATAAATTGTTTTTATTCGTTAGTACCACGGGAGGAAAAAATGAAAAAAGGAAAAAGATATCAAGAAGCTGCTAAATTAGTAGACAGCACAAAAATGTATGATTCTAAAGAAGCTTTAGAATTAATTGAAAAAATGCCAAAACCAAAATTTGATGAAACAGTTGAATTACACGTTAAATTAGGTGTTGATTCTAAACATGCTGATCAACAAGTTAGAGGTACAGTTGTATTACCAAATGGTACAGGTAAGTCATTAAGAGTATTAGTTTTTGCTAAAGGAGATAAAGCTAAAGAAGCTGAAGCTGCTGGAGCAGATTTCGTAGGAGCTGAAGAATTAGTTCCCAAAATCGAAAAAGAAAACTGGTTTGAATATGATGTTATCGTTGCTACACCAGATATGATGGGTGTAATTGGTAGATTAGGTAAAGTATTAGGACCAAAAGGTTTAATGCCAAACCCTAAATCAGGAACTGTAACAATGGATGTTACAAAAGCTATTTCAGAAATCAAATCTGGTAAAGTTGAATACAGATTAGATAAAACAAATATCATCCACTTAGGAATTGGTAAAGTTTCATTTGGTGCTGAAAAATTAGCAGAAAACTATCAAACAATTATTGATGCAATCATCAAAGCTAAACCAGCTGCTGCTAAAGGACAATATATTAAGAGTGTTTATTTAACAACAACAATGGGACCTAGTGTTTACATCAATCAAAAATAATTAAGAAGTTTAAATTTTGAAAATATAGATACCTAAGACAGTAGGTTAAAAGTAAATCCTACCGAGGTAAATTTAAGAGCGGATATAAGTCTCTTTGATTACCTGGGAGTATTAGGTGTCAAAGAGACTTATTTTTGTTAAAAATTAAATTATATATAAATATACGGAGGTGAAATTAAATTGGC
Organism: uncultured Clostridia bacterium; assembly: GCA_948530865.1. Classification (GTDB taxonomy): domain Bacteria; phylum Bacillota; class Clostridia; order TANB77; family CAG-508; genus Scatovivens. Next base: position 32,067 of record CAOTKV010000020.1, on the reverse strand, counting down.
TAGTGAAAAAATAATCAAAGCAAAGGAAGAAGAAGTAAAAAAATTAGCTGAAAAAATGAAAGATGCTAGTTTAGTTCTTCTAGTAGATTATAGAGGAATCGATGTAGCTAATGATACTGTTTTAAGAAAAAGTGTTAGAGAAATAGGTGCAGATTATTCTGTAATCAAAAATAACATTACAAGAAGAGCCTTAAAAGAATGTGGAATCGATACATTAGATGAAGCATTAACAGGACCAACAGCAGTTATTATAGCTCAAGAAGAATACTTACCAGCTTTAAAAGCAATATATAAATTTGCTAAAGCAAATGATTTCTATACAATTAAAGGTGGAGTGTTAGAGGGAAAAGTTTCAACAGTAGAAGAATTAACAACTCTTGCACAATTACCATCAAGAGAAGAACTTATTGCAAAATTGGCTGGATGCTTACTTGCAAATGTTTCAAAACTTGCTGCTACACTTGATGCAGTTAGAGTTAAAAAAGAATCAGAAGAATAATCTTTTGATAAAAATTTAAAGTAACAAAATGTTACTAATTCACTTAAAATGATAGTAATATCTATCGAAATAAATAATAAAAATATATAGGAGGATTTAAAAAATGAGTGAAAAAACAGATAAAATGTTAGAAGAAATCGATAGCTTAACAGTAGTTGAATTATCAGAATTAGTTAAAGGAATTGAAGAAAAATACGGAGTAACTGCAGCAGCAGTTGCAGCACCTGCAGCAGGAGCTGGAGCAGAAGCAGCAGCTGAAAAATCAGACTTTGATGTTGTATTAACAGAAGCTGGTGGAAACAAAATAGCTGTTATCAAAGTAGTTAGAGAAGTTACAGGATTAGGATTAAAAGAAGCTAAAGAATTAGTTGATGGAGCTCCTAAAACAATTAAAGAAGGTGTAGCTAAAGACGAAGCTGAAGCTATGAAAGCTAAATTCGTTGAAGCTGGAGCAACAGTTGAATTAAAATAATTTAATTTCACGAAATATATAATTTAAAGAGAACTTTACTTTTATAGTAAAGTTCTTTTTTGTGTATTGATAAAAAATATATTATATGATATATTTTTTATATATGAAAATATACAATCAAGAGAGTAAATATTATGGAGTGGAATAGTAGTAAAATTTTCAAAGAAATAATTTTTTTTATAATCATTTTTTTTATTTTTACATGTATTGTAGGGATAGTATTAAATTATTTTTATGGAAATATAACAAAGTTAAACTCAGCAGTATCTGTTAATTCAGAATATGCAGATTTGAATTTATATTTTTTAAAAACTACTAAAGAAAATGATGTAAGAATTAGTGATTATGGATTAGTTGATGAAGATTCTTCAAGTTCTTTTATTACTTTTGAAAATGCAGATGGAACTACAAATACATTTATAAAGGTTGGAAATATAATTTACTTTAATCAAATTAAATTGTGTGAAAATGTTGAACAATTTAATATAAATGTTGATACAACATTAAAACCTACTATTTATGTACAAGCAGTAATATCAGGAACTACATATTCATCTCAATATGTTATTTTAAGTTAGGAGACAAAAGAAATGTTAAATAAAATATTTTTAAAAATATTTGGTGTATTAGATTTAATAAAAGATTTTTTAATCGTATGGGGAATAAAAATTTTAATAGTAATTTTTGCATTAATAATCATGCATAATATTGTAAAGATTAGTGAGATATCTTCAAGATATCAAGGTGATTATAAATCATTAACGCCTATTTATGAAGAAGAAAAGAAATTTATGAATTATTATGAAACAGGAGAAGGACCAACAGTTGTTATACTTCCTGAATTTGGCTCACAATCACCAGTAATTCAATACAAAACTTTAGTAGATGGTTTAAAAGATAATTGTAGAGTTGTTGTTGTTGAATATTTTGGATATGGTTTTAGTATGTCTATGAGCAAACATGAGAGAACAAATGATATTATAGTAGAAGAGATAAAAAAATTATTAGATTATAGAGAAATATATGGTCCATATATTTTTGTAGCAGCAGATACATCTAGTATATATGCAATGAGATTTCAATATATGTATCCAGAACTTGTATCAGCAATAGTATCAATTGATAGTGTATATCCAGCAGAATCTAAGGATAATTATCGTATGAAAGCTATAAGAGATAGAGTGGCAAATGTAAATATTAACTCAATATGGGAATTAACAGGGTTTGAAAGAATTTTAAGTTATACTTCACCAAAAACATTTTATATAGATAAGATGAAGGCATTAACAGATAACTATGGAGATGAAGAACTTTCTGTTTATAGAAATAGAATAGGAAGTAATTATCTAAGTAGAACAATGGTTAGAGAAGCTAATAAATTGGAAGAAAACATGAAGCAAATGGAAAATTATATATATCCAGATTATTTACCAACACTTCAAATTTTATCATCAGAGAAAAGAGATACTTATATATATGCTAAAAATAGTAAAGAATCAGAAGTGAATTTAGAAGATTTAGCAAATGGTTTAATTACAAATAGTGAAATTCAAAGAGTAGAAGTTGTTCAAGGTGATGATCATATGTTACAACTTTCAAATCCAACAGGTTTAATTCAAGCAATTAGAAACTTTATTGGATTTTAAAAAAAATGAAATTTAGGGAGAGTTCCTTAAATTTCATTTTTTTGTGTGTGAATGAAATTTTTTGAGTGTCCCTAAATTTCATATTTACATAAAGTTGACAAAAACTTGAAAATATAGTATTCTATAATATGCAATAAATAAAAAAAGAGGAAATTATGAGAAAAAAATTAGTAGCTTTAGCAAGCTTTATAATATTAATAATTGTAATGGTTGTTATAGTAATGTGTTTTAAAACAGAATCAGTTGTAAGAAAAACAGATAAAATTCAAGTAGTTGCAACACTTTTTCCACAATATGACTTTGCAAGGCAAATAGGCGGAGATAAAATAGATGTAAAGCTTTTATTAAATTCTGGAGTTGAGACACATCATTATGAACCAACCGCAAAAGATATGATAACAATTTTAAATAATTCAGATATGTTTTTATATACTGGAACAGATTTGGAACCATGGACAGAAAAAATTATATCAAGTTTAGATGGAAGTGAATGTGAAGCAGTAGATATTTCTAAAAATATAGAACTAATTACAATAGAAGATTTTGAAGAAAAACATATAAATTCAGAAATAGTTTTTGAAGAACATGATGAGCATGGGCATCACCATCATGAAGAAATTTATGATGAGCATATTTGGTTAAATCCTAAAAATGCAATTATAATGATAGATAATATATTAGAAGAATTTTGTAAAATAGACAGTGAAAATAGCAATTATTATAAAGAAAATGCAGAAAATTATAAAAAACAAATTTTAGAAACAGACAAAAAATTGCAAGAAATTATAGAAAATTCTGAAAGAAGAGAAATTGCAGTAGGTGGAGAATTTGCATATGCATATCTTGTAGATGAATATGGACTAAACTTTGTTACTGTTTATACAAATTGTGGCGAGGGAGAAGATCCAAGTATTACGAAAGTAAAATCAGTTATAGATTATATAAATCATCACAATATGCCTACAGTATATTATGAAGAATTAAGCGAAGGTACTGTTGCTAAAATGATAGCTGAAGAAACAGAAGCAGAAGCTTTAGTATTATATTCAATTCATAATGGAAATCCAGATGAAGATACTTATGTATCTTTAATGAATAAGAATATAGAAAATTTAAAAAAAGGATTAAAGTGAAATTTTGGGACTGCCTCTAAATTTCATAAGGAGATAAAAATGACTGTTTTAGAAGTAGAAAAATTGAAAGTGTCATATTCAAATCATGTTGCTCTTGATGACATTAATTTTAAAATTGAAGATGGTGAATATGTTTGCTTAGTTGGTGAAAATGGTTCAGGAAAAAGTACATTAGTAAAAACAATAGTTGGGTTATTAAAGCCTGATGAAGGAAAAGTAAGTGTAAATATATCTTTAGATGAAGTATCATATTTATCACAAACAAATTTAAAAGATTTAGATTTTCCTGCAACATCAAAAGAAATAATAATGTCTGGTGTGCAAAAACATAACAAAATACCTTTTTACACCAAAAAGGATAAAGAGTTATATCAAGAAATAATAAAAAAATTAAAAATAGAAGATCTTCAATATAAGAGAATTGGGGATTTATCAGGGGGGCAAAAACAAAGAGTTTTAATTGCAAGAGCATTGATTAGAGAGCCAAAACTTTTAATATTAGATGAACCAGCCACTGGTCTTGATTACAACATAACAAAAGAGCTTTATAAAATATTAGGACATGAAAACAAAGAAAATAAAATGACAATAATAATGGCAACACATGATTTAGATGAAATAAATGAAATAAAACCAAGAATAATTTCTTTAGCGAAAACAGTTAAGTATGATGGAAATATTGAAGGTTGGAAAGGATTTTAAAATGGGAGAAATAGTAAATTTATTATCTTATGCATTTATGCAAAGAGCAATTCTTTGTGGAATAGCAATATCTTTTTCAGCAGCTTTGATAGGAGTAATACTTACATTAAAAAATTATTCGATGATTGGACATGGTCTTGGAGAAGTTGGATTTGCGGCTATTTGCTTGGCTGTTGCTCTTAATTTGTCACCAATTGCGTTTTCAATTCCAATAGTAATAATTGCTGCAATAGTAATAATGTTTATAAGTCAAAAAAAAGGTGAATCAGCAGATATAATAATTGCACTTGTTGCTACTGGAGCTCTTGCTTTAGGTGTAATTATAACATCATTTACAAGTGGATTTGGAACAGATAGTTATAATTATATGTTTGGAAGTATTTTAACAATGACAAAATCTGATGTTATTTTAAGTATAGTACTTACAATATTATCAATAGGAATTTATATAGTTTTTTATAATAGATTATTTTTGATAACATTTGATGAAAAATATGCAAAAGCATGTGGAATTAATGTATCATTATATCAATTCTTAATTGCATTAATAACAGCATTAGTAGTTGTAGTAGGTATGAGAATGATGGGGACTTTACTAATTTCAAGTTTAATTGTATTTCCAGCAATCATATCAAAGAAATTTACAACAAGTTTTAAAGGATTAGTTGTTATGTCTGTTTTAACATCAATTATTTGTTTCTTAATTGGAATATTTGTATCTTTCTTCTTAAATATGCCAACAGGAGCAGGAATCGTTTTAGTATATATTATATTACTTGTGATAAGTTCGATATGTTGCAAGCTTGCTAAAATTTAATGCCAAATTTTATTAGAATAAATTTATCAAAGTGGTGAATTATAAACTATTCATCACTTTTTTCTTTGCTTTTTTATAGCTTAATGATATAATAAATGCCGAATGGAGGGATTAATATGATACCAGAAAAATTAAAAACAGGAGATGAAGTTAGAATTATTGCACCATCAAGAAGTATGGTTATATTAGGTGAGGACTGTAAGAAAATTGCAACTGAAAGATTAGAAGCTTTAGGATTAAAAGTTACATTTGGAAAGTATGTAATGGAAGCAGATGACGATTACATGTGTGCTTCAGTTGAACATAGAGTAGAGGATTTAAATGAAGCTTTTAGAGACAAAAATGTAAAAGCAATATTAACAGTAATTGGTGGATTTAATTCTAATCAAATTTTAGATTATATAGATTATGAAACAATTAAAGAAAATCCAAAGATCTTTTGTGGATTTTCAGATATAACAGCTTTATCAAATGCAATTCATACTAAAACAGGGCTTGTTACTTATTCAGGACCACATTATTCAAGCTTTGGAATGGTAAAAGGATTTGAATATGAATTAGAATACTTCAAAAAAATGTTTTTTCAAGAAAATGAATTTGAAGTTGAATCTTCAAAAGAGTGGAGTGATGATCTTTGGTTTATAGACCAAGAAAATAGAGAATTAATTCCAAATGATGGTATGTATATAATAAATGAAGGAACAGCAGAAGGAGATATAGTAGGTGGTAATCTTTGTACACTTAATTTATTACAAGGTACAGAATATATGCCAAATATTGAAGGTAAAGTGTTATTTTTAGAAGATGATAATATGGCTGGAAAAATATATTTGATGGAGTTTGATAGAAATTTACAATCGTTAATTCATACAAAAGAATTCAAAAATATAAAAGCAATTGTATTAGGAAGAAATCAAAAAGGTTGTGAAATGACAAAAGAAAAGTGGACTAAAATGATAAAAAACAAACCTGAGCTTAAAAATATTCCTGTAATAGCTGGAGCAGATTTTGGACATACAACACCTATTTTCGCATTTCCAATTGGTGGGCATGCAAAATTAGAAGCTATAAATGGAAAAATAAAATTACTAATAAAGGGATAAATTTATGATATACGAATTTGAAGTTATTGGAAATATTAAAGGAAAGGCAAGACCAAGAGTAAATACTTATACAGCAAAGGCATATACGCCAACTAATACTAAAGATTATGAAATGCTAATAAAACAATATTTTAAAATAAAATATCCAAGATATGTGCCTTTTGAAAATAGAGTTTCTGTAAAAATTATTGCTCAATTTAAAATTCCTAAAAATACAAGTAAGAAAAATACAGAAACTATGTTAAAAGGAGAAATATCACCAACTAAAAAGCCAGATATTGATAATATTGTGAAAATAGTTTTAGATGCTCTAAATACAATGGCATTTAAAGATGATAATCAAATTACAAAATTAGATGTTGAAAAAGTATATGGCGAAGAAGAAAAAATTTTTGTGAAAGTTGAAGAGTACTAAAAAGTAATAATACAACCTTCAAGTGAATACACTTTAAAAAAAGTATTCATTTGGAGGTTTTCTTTATTATGAAAGAATTATCAATAGAAGAGCGTGCAGTAAAAGTGGCACAATACATAATTGAAACAGAAGATACTGTCAGAGGTGCGGCAAAAAAGTTTGGAATTAGTAAAAGTAGTATACATAAAGATGTTAGTCAAAGATTATTAAATATAAATTATGCATTAGCAATGGAAGTTAGAAAAGTACTAGATAAAAACAAAGCAGAAAGACATATTAGAGGTGGGTTAGCAACTAAATTAAAATATAGTCATATTCATGACGAAAAAAAGAGAAATGTTTTTTAGGTTTAAGTTATAAAGTTCCCTAAATATAGGCTTTTTGCCAATATGTTACAAAAATGAAACATAAGTGTAATTCAAAAGATAAAAAGACTGTATAAAAAGACGTAATACTTTATTCCCAATACTTACAGAGGATTGGATAGCCTTGACAGCTTTTGACTTTTAGGTACTCCTGTGATATAAAAAGTACATCAAAAGCGAAAGAAGTAGGTGATTGGAAAATGGGAATTTACAGATCTGAAATTGCAGACTTAAGAAAAAATATTGGAGAAAACATAGGACAAAAAATTATTATAAAAGAGTCACCAGGGAAAAGAAGTAAGCCACAAGAAAAATCAGCAGTAATTGAAAATGTATATCAAAGTTACTTTAGAGTAAAATTTGAAAATGTTGATAGAGTCGGATCTTATAATTATACTGACCTTTTTACAAGATCAGTTGAAGTTAGTATGTACAATGGGGAATCATATGAACCACTAGTACAACCACAAATTGAAGTAAAGAAACCAAGAGCTCATTCAGCTGAGGCTACAGAAGTGCAAAATGTATAATATTATAAGTTAAAGAAACCTTATTTGTTTAAGGTTTCTTTTTTTAGTTCTTATATAAAAAGTTCTGCATATAAATGTTAAAAAGAGGATATTTAAGGAGGATTTTTTATGGAGAAAAATATAGTTGTTATAAATAAAAGAGTATTGAGTGAAACTAAAACAATAGAGGTGACAGGTGATATAATAGTTCCAGATATTAAACCTGATATTGTTAGTATTATAAATACAAATGGAATAGGATATGTGTATAAAGAAGATTTAAATACAGGAAGAGTAAGATTAGATGGAAATTTAGATACATATATTATTTATCTAGCAGATAATGGAGAAACAAGAAGTATTCAAAATACATTAACATTTTCAGAAAGTATGGAAAGTAGTAATATAAAAGAAACTTCATTTTTAAAACATCAAGTTGAATTAGAAACAATTGAAGCAAAAGTTTTGAATGAAAGAAAAATATCAATTTCAGGAAAAGTCAAAATTAAGGTAGAAGCATTTGAAAAAGAAGAGGCAGAAATTCCAAGTGCTTTAGATAATGCAAATGATATTGAAGTATTAAAAGAAAATTGCGAAATAAAATCATTAATTGAAGTAAATAAAATAAAGACATCAATTAAAGAAGATATATCAGTTGATAACTCTTATGATATTGCAGAAATATTAAAAACGGATATTCAAATTAAAAATTTTGAAAATAAAATTAGTTATAATAAAGTATTAGCAAAAGCTGATGCAGAAGTAAAAATAATTTTCTTAACAGAAGATAATAAAATAGGAGTTACACAAACAGAAATACCAGTAATGAGTTTTATTGATATAAATAATATTACAGATAATGATGTATGTGATGTTAATTATTCAATAAGAAATATGTTATTTAAAGTAAATGCTAAAGAGATGCATTCAATAGCCTGCCAAATTGATTTTGAAGTTGGATGCGAAGCATATCAAACAAGAAGTTTAGAAATAATTGAAGATATGTATGGTGTAAAAAATAATATAGATTTTACAAGAAGAGACATACAAGTTCAAATTGCTAAATCAGAAGTTACTCAAAATGTAAATATGAATGAAAAGGTTTTAATAGAAGATGTACTTAATATTTTAGATGTTAATCATAGAATTAATGTAATAAGTACAACAAAATCAGGAAATTATTTTAATTATGAATGTGAACTAAAATTAGAATTTTATTATGAAGCAGATAATAGAAATGGATTAAATGTAAAAAATGTTGATTTGCCATTTATGGTAAAATTTGAAGGTGAAGAAAGAAACTTAGAATTTAATATAACTAATAAAAAATTCACAATAAGTAATGAAAATGTGGATTGTGATATAGAAATTTTAGCGAAAGAAGTGGATAGTTCACTAAAGAAAATAACAATAATGGATAACATAGAGATAACCCCACAAGAAGAGGAAAGTGATTATAAGATGTTTATGTATTTTGTTAAACCAGGTGATTCAATTTGGAAAATTGCAAAGAAGTTTAAAGTGCCAATGTGTGATATTGCAAAAATTAATAATATAGAAGATATGAGCAAAATTGATGTTGGACAGAGATTATATATAATGAGATAAAAGACGGGAAACCGTCTTTTTTCCATACTGGAGGATTTATGAGAGGAAATTTGTATTCTAGGAAAAAAATACGATTACCAAATTTTAGAGAATTAAATAGTGTTAAAGCAATTTTATTAATAATGTTTGCTACAATAGTTTGTTCAATAGGGTTATTTTTAAAATCAGCATATCCTGTTTTTAAAGCAAGTTGTGAAACGGCTGCAGCTTCTAAAGGAGTAACAATTATTAATGAAGAAGTTAATAAAATTATGAAAAATTATTCATATGATAGTTTGATTACTGTAGAAAAAGATCAAAATGGGCGAATAACATTTATAAAAGCAGATTCTGTGCGCATTAATGATATTGTTACAAAAATTGTTGCTAATATACAAAAACAATTTGATGGGATTCCAAGAATTAGTGTTTTTATTAATATGGGAAGTGTTAGTGGAATAAGTGTTTTAAAGAATGTTGAGCCTAAATTTGAAGTTGAACTAGAAAGTGCAGGAAGTATAAATTCAAATATAAGAACAAGTTTTGAAGCTATTGGAATTAATCAAACACATCATAAAATTTATTTAGATATTGATTCAAGAGTAGGAATTTTAACACCATTTGATACTTTTGGAAAAGATATTAATACAGAAGTCCTTTTAACAGAGGCTGTTATTGTTGGAGAAGTACCAGATACTTACTATAATTTAAATGGAATGGAAGAGCCATCAGAAACATATAATTTTATTGAATAAATAAAGAAATAGTGCTATAATGCATCTAGAGATAAAAGAAATTAAGGAGGAATAATTTGGAATTATATAGCAATTTACTAATACCTGATGTAGAAAATAAAGGAGTAGTAACAACAAGACCAGTAGTAATTAATAATTACACAATTGAAAAATTAAAAACAAGATATATTGCATTTGATACTGAAACAACAGGGTTAAATCCTAGTAGAGACAGAATAATAGAGCTAGGAGCAGTATTATTTGAAAATGGGAAATGTGTAAAAAGATTTCAATCATTAGTTAACCCAGGAGTATTTATACCAGCAAGAGTTACGGCTGTAAATAACATTACAAATAGTATGATAAAAAATGCACCAACAGAAGAGATTGTATATTCAGAACTTGCAGAATTTTTAAAAGATGCATATAATGAGCAAACTATAATATGTGCACATAATGCAAGATTTGATATGAGTTTCTTATCAGAAACACTTATGCGTTTAGGGTATAATGCAAATATAAATTACATAGATACACTTACATTTGCAAAACAAAAAATAAAAGGATTATATAATTATAAACAAGATACTGTTGCTCATTATTTTGATATAGTAAATGAGCAAGCACATAGAGCAGCATCAGATGCAGAAACATGTGGAAAAATTTTATGGAACTTAATTGAGGAGAAATAAATGGAGATTGAAGATATTCTTAACTTTGCAACTGGTATAAAATTTAATGATAATGATATGAAAATAATGAAAGATATTATGGATTTAAGAAAGCATGAAAGAATCCTGAGAGTATATAGAACTAGAATGAGACCAGAATATGTTGCTAAAACTGTTAATATCGTTTTAAAGAAGTATAATAAATTGTATAAAGGTAAAATAAAATGTGAAAATGATGAAGACTATGAAGGTGCAATTGAAAGAATGATTTCACATATTGAGAAAAAGTTTAATAATGAGATTATGAACAAAATAACAGATAAGATTTTAGAAGATTATAAGATGAATATTATACAAAGTGGAAGATATGGGTTTTAAGAAAAACGTGATTGTATCACGAAAATAATAAAGAAAAACGTGATTATATCACGTTTTTTTTGGGTTCAAATATACAATTTTGATTAATTGTAATAAGCTAACAACAAAATTTAGTGTTTCACTGATATAAATTGAAATGATATACCCAATAAGCCCAAGTTTAGGGACACAGAAATATATAAAACTTGTGCTTATAAGTAAATCACATATATTAACAATCATAACTCCAATTTGAGCATCAAGACCTCTTAAAACACTATCAACAACAGTATCAACATAGATTAAAGTTGCAAGTGGTGCAAAGATTTTTATATAAAAACCAACATTAGAATCTTTATAAAGTAAATTGCCTAAAGTATCTGCAAAAATAAATAGTAAAATACTAAGTAAAACAGAAGCTCCTAAAATTACGGAAAGAAGTATAGTTGTTATCTGCTTTGTTCTTTTATAATCTTTTTTTGCATGATATCTTGAAAATTCAGGTATAAGCAAACTTGCAAATGATTTTACCAAAATATCAGGAAACATTATTATAGGTAAAGCCATTCCATTTATAATTCCATATTTTGAAAGAGATTCACTACAATTAATTCCACTCTTTTCTAAACTAGAAGGAATTATTAATTGTTTAAATGTAGATAGTCCTGAACGAATGTAAGAAGTAATTGCAATAGGAATAGAAATTCTTAAAACTTTATATGTATAATTGTTATTTCTTAAAACTTCAGGATAAGAATTATATTTTCTCTTATCAAAAATGTAAACAACATATATAAAAACAAATGAGATTATTTCCGAAATTAAGTCTCCTAAAATTAAAGCAAAGCAACTATAAGTTAAACCTGAAGGTAAATATAAACTAATTAGATATGCACAAACAATAACTTTAACAACATGTTCTATAAATTGACCGATAGCATTTTTGTAAATTCTACGAACTCCAGCTAAATATCCTGAAACAGCAGACGACATAGCTATCATAGGAAGTGCAAGAGAAAATAGATATATAACAGATTTATCTACTTTATTGTGAAGACATGTTTCAATTATAAAATCTGCATTTACAAAAAAGATTAAGCTAGTTGATATACTGGTAATTAAAGTTATATAAAGACATCTTTTCATTACCTTTTTTATTCCACCTAAGTTATCTAAAGCAAGTTCTTCAGATACAACACGTGTTACAGCTAAATTGATTCCTGAGGTTGCTAAAGTAATTCCAAATAGATAAACTGTCATTACAAGTTGATAAACACCAACCATTTCAGAACCAATTTTTCGTGAGATATATGCTGTAAAATATATATCAATTGCTCTAAAAATTAGAGAGGTTATGATTAGAAAAGATGTGTTAAAAATAAAAAATTTAAAACGTTTCATAAGCCACCTTAAAAGTATGTTTTTTAGAGTATATGAAGAGGAAAGTGAAAATAGAATAAGGATTGAAAAATTTATAGAATTGAAAATTTTTACATTATTTCCTTATCTGATATGAAGCCCAGAATGTATTGATAAATTTTATAAATAAAGATAAAATTTTACTAATAAAAATGTCTAAATTTGTTGAATCCGTAAAAGCGTTATGTTATAATTAATAATGATTATTGTAAAAAAATAAATGAAATAATTTTGTAAAATTAAAATATAAAAACAGATGAAAAAATTATGCAAAAAAATTAATTTTTTGGAGGGTAAAGTTGGAAGAACGTGAGATAACTATTCCTTTCGATGCAGAATCTTTACAAGAAAATATTTTTCATAAATTGTATAGAAAGTTATTAGTTTTTGTAAAAAAAATTGTAAAAAGAATTGTAGAGATTGCTATATCGGTAATAGGAATCATTTTATTGATTCCATTATCAATTGTAGTATTTTTTCAGAATTTGAAAAATCATGATAATGGAAAAATATTTTATACACAAGATAGAATTGGAAAAAATGGCAAAATTTTTAAAATTTACAAATTTAGAACCATGGTTAATAATGCTAGTGAAATATTAGAAGCCATGTTACAAGATGATGAAATAAAAGAAGAATATGAAACATATAGAAAACTTACAAATGATCCAAGACTTACAAAGTTTGGAAAAGTCTTAAGAACAACAAGTTTAGATGAATTTCCACAATTTATAAATGTATTAAAAGGTGAAATGAGTTTAGTAGGTCCAAGACCTTATTTACCAGAAGAAAAAGAAAAAATGAGTTCATATTACAATTACATAGTACAACATAAACCTGGAATAACTGGCGTTTATCAAATATCAGGAAGAGAAAAAGTAAAATTTTCGGACAGGCTAGATATGGATTTGAAATATCATTATGGTAAAACAACTTTAATGGATATAAAAATAGCGTTAATTACAATATTAGTTACATTTAGAAGAAAGAAAACTTATAATGTAAAAGAAATGCTTTTAGATACAACACATTTTATAGGTAGACAACTTTCATTTTTTGTAAAAAGAATTGTAGATATAATTGGAGCAATTGTTGGAATAGCTATATTACTTCCACTTACTACAGTTGTATGGGTAGGAAATAGACTTTGTGGAGATAAAGGACCAGTATTCTATGTACAAGAAAGAATTGGAAAAAATGGTGAGAAATTTAAAATGTATAAATTTAGAAGCATGGTAATAGGTGCAGATGATATTTTAAAAGAGTTATTAGAAAATAATGAAGAAGTTAGAAACGAATATAGTCAATATAAGAAATTAAAAAACGATCCAAGAGTAACAAAAATGGGAGAATTTTTAAGAAGAACAAGTTTAGATGAATTCCCACAATTTATAAATGTATTAAAAGGTGAAATGAGCATAGTAGGACCAAGAGCATATTTATTTAGAGAAAAAGAAGATATGGGAGAGGCTTATGAATGCATAGTAAAATGTAAGCCAGGAATTACAGGATTATGGCAAGTTAGTGGAAGAAGCGATGTTTCTTTTAAAAATAGATTAGATATGGATATTGAATATTTTGAAAAACATAATCTTGGGTTAGATATGGAAATTCTATTAAAAACAGTAACTACAGTTTTGAATAAAGAAGGAGCTGCATAGAGTTACAAAATAATGTAAAATAAGTTTATTAACAGTGAAAAATAACTGTTCTCGAAAACATATAGCTGGTATAGACTTGATACCAGCTTAATTTATGGGATAGTAATTGTTATGATTGGAAGTGAAATGTTGAAAAAAGGAAATATCAAGAAAGAAAATATAAAAATATGTTTTACAGCTTCCTCAGGTGGACATTTAGAAGAAATTTCGAGATTGAATATTATAAAAAGTAAATATAATAGTTTTTTAATTACAGAAAAGAATTCTTTTGAAGAATTAGAATTTTGTAATAAAAATTATTATTTACCACAAATTAATAGAAAAGAATTATTATTTATTTTTAAGTTTATATATATTTTTTGCAAATCGTTGAAAATATTTTTAAGAGAGAAACCAGATATCGTTATATCTACTGGAGCTTTAAGTACAGTTCCAATATGTCTCATATCAAAAATTTTTAGAAAAAAAATTATATATATAGAGTCATTTGCAAGATGTAATAAGCCATCTTTGACTGGTAAAATAATGTATAAATTTGCAGATATTTTTATAGTTCAGTGGGAAGAAATGCTTGAATTTTTTCCAAAAGCAATGTATGGAGGTGGAATATTTTGATTTTTATTTCTTTGGGAACTCAAAAATTTCAATTTAATAGACTTTTAAAATATATTGATGAGAAAATTAAAAGTCAAGAAATTTCAGAAGAAGTGTTTGCTCAAATAGGTTATTCAACTTATATTCCACAAAATTATGAATATAAAGATTTTTTAGATAAAAAGGAATTTGAAAGTATAATTGAAAAATCAGATTTATTAATTACACATGCTGGAGTCGGAACTATAATTGCTGCTATGAAACATGAGAAACCAATTATAGTTGTACCGCGACTTTCCAAATTTGAAGAACATGTTGATAATCATCAATTACAAATTGCAGAAGCATTTTCAAGTAAAAATATAATTATATCTAATGGTGAAAAAATAGAAGATTTATTGGATAATATAAATAAAGCAAAAAAATTTAAATTTGAAAAATATATATCTTCTAATAAAAAAATACAGTCAATAATTGAAGACTTTATTACAAGTAGTTTTAATACAGGGGAATGATTAAAATGGAAAAAATTAGAATTGCATATATAGCAAAAGAAATGCCAATAAATGGAATTAGTACTGTAATATTAAATTATTGTAGAAATTTAGATAAAAATAAATTTGATATTACAATATTTTCAGGAGAGCCAATAGATAAATATTATATTGAAGAATGTAAAAAAATTGATGTTAATATAGAAAAGATGCCTCCTAAAAGAGGTGGTAATCCGCTAAAATATTATGATTATCTATTTAAAA
Source organism: uncultured Clostridia bacterium (assembly GCA_948530865.1). GTDB lineage: Bacteria > Bacillota > Clostridia > TANB77 > CAG-508 > Scatovivens. The sequence goes on along the minus strand of CAOTKV010000020.1, from coordinate 16,625 downwards.
AAATAACAGGAAAAAATTTTGATATAGTACATGTTCACGGAAATAGTGCTACTATTACTATTGAAATGATGATGTCTTTTTTCAGAGGAATAAAAATTAGAATTGCTCATTGTCATAATACAACTTGTGACAAATTAAGAATTCATAAAATTTTAAAACCAATTTTTAAGAAAATATATACTTATGGATTTGCATGTAGTGAAGAAGCTGGAAAGTGGTTATTTGGAGAAAAAGAGTTTAAAGTTTTACCTAATGGATTTGATACTCAAAAATTTATTTTTAATTTAGAATCAAGAAATAGAATTAGAAAAGAACTTAAGTTAGAAGATAAATATGTGATTGGACATGTAGGAATGTTTAATAAGCAAAAAAATCATGAATTTTTGTTAGAAATATTTAAAGATATAGCCAAAGAAAATTCTGATGCGTATTTGTTATTGGTAGGAAATGGTCCAGATTATCAGAGTATTAATGAAATAATAGCTAATCATGAATTTAAAGAAAGAATAATATGCTATGGAGAATGCTCAAATGTTTATGATGTTTATAGTGCAATGGATATATTTGTTCTTCCATCAAAACATGAAGGTTTAGGAATTGTATTACTTGAGGCTCAAATTAATGGCTTGAAATGTGTAGCTTCAAGTGTTGTACCTAGAGAATCAAAAATAAGTGATAATATAAAATTTTTATCATTAGAAGATAAAAATGCTTGGAGTAAAGAAATTTTGAAAAAAGACGAATATGATAGAAATAAAAATTATGCTAAAAATAGTGAAAAGATTCAATACTATGATATTAGAAAAAATGCAGAAGAGTTAGCTAATATTTATGAAAATTTATATAACAAGTAAAGGAGATTAAATATGAAATTAGGTGGTATGACTTGGTGGAGATATAATTATGGTTCTATATTACAAGCATATGCATTGCAATCTGAATTAAAAGAATTAGGAATAGATGATTATGAAATAATTTGTCAATATGGAAAAAAAGTTGCATCAATAAGTAATTTGAAGGAAAAAATAAAGAGAATTGGAGTAAGACAAAGTTTAAAAAGAATTGTTTGGAAATTCGGATTAAAAAAATTGAGAGATAGAAATAGGAATATACAATCTTTTGTAGATAATTATTTACATGTTTCTCAAAAAGAATATAATGAAGAAAATATTGTAGAAGCTAATAATGTGTATGATGGATTTGTGTGTGGAAGTGACCAAATATGGAATCCAAAATTAACAGATGTTAATAGTATGTATTGGCTAACATTTGCATCAAAGGAAAAATTAAAATTTTCTTATGCTCCAAGTATTGGTGTAGATAAATTTTCTGATGAGCAAAAAGAAGCAATAAAAAATAATTTATCTAGTTTTAAAGGAATATCAAGTAGAGAAGAAAATGGAACTAATTTAATAAATGATGCTTTAGGTGCTAATAAATGTGTTACAGTATTAGATCCAACTTTATTAGTTGATCGCAAAATTTGGGATAATATATCTTTATCTGAAAATCAATATGGTGAAAAATATATATTTGTTTATATGTTAAGAGGAACTAAAAAACAAAGAAAATTAATTGAAGAGTTTGCTAAATTAAAAGGATTGAAGATTGTAACAATGCCATTTTTAGATAATGAAAAAATAGAAATATATGATTTTAAATTTGGAGATATAAAACTATGGGATGCTTCACCAGCAGATTTTATTACTGTTATAAGAAATGCAGAATATGTTTTTACAGATTCATTTCATTGTATGCTATTTAGTTGTATGTATCATAGAGATTTTTATACTTTTCCTAAAATAGGTCAAGCTCAAATAAATAGAATGCTAAATTTTCAAAAATTAGTTTCAGCAAGTGAACATATGATAAGCAATGAAATAGATGTTAATGAAATTGAAAATGTAAAAAGAATTGATTGGAATTATGTAGATTCAATTTTAAATGACAAGAGAAAGGAATCAGAAGCATATTTAAAAAGTGTGTTGGATGTGAAGTAATGAGAAAAGTATATGCATTTAAAAATACATTTGAACAATTGATGAAGAGCTCTTCAGGAGGAGCATATATTGCATTATGTGAGACATTTGAAAAAATACTAGGAAAAGGAAATGTTATTTTTTATGGAGCTATGTATGATAAAAATTTAAATGTTATACATGGAAGAAAATGTAGTGCAGAAGAATGTGCGGTATTTCAGGGATCAAAATATGTAAAAAGTGATATTAGTAAAATATTTGATTTTTTGGAAGAGGATTTATCAGAAGGAAAATATGTATTATTTTCAGGAACACCATGTCAAATCTTTGCAATAAAAAAATTTTTAGAAAATAGGAAGGTTCCATTAGATAATTTATATTGTATAGATATAATATGTCATGGAACACCAAATGAAAAAATATGGAATTCATTTAAGCAATGGCTTGAGAAAAATGAAAATAGTAAACTTATACAATATTCATTTAGATATAAACCAGAAGGTTGGAAAGCTTATCCTGCTTTTGCAGAATTTCAAAATGGAAAAAAGAAAATTAATACAGCAGATTTATCTATTTATTCAAAATTACAAATGTTAGGGTTAATTACAAATAAAGGTTGTTTTTCTTGCCCATATTCAAATATGAATAGAGTTGGAGATATAACTATTGGAGATTATTGGGGAATTGAAAAAATAATGCCGACATTAAAAAGCAAGAATGGAGTTTCATTAGTTATAATTAATACAGAAAAAGGCAATAGTATAGTAGATAAATTTGATGATAATAAATATTTTTTAGAAGAAACAAAGACTGATGAATATATTAACTATCAACATAATTTAAAAGAGCAAACACAAGAACCTGAAAGATATAATGAATTTTGGAAAGACTATCAAGAATTTGGATTTGATTTTATCTTAAAAAAATATTTAAACTATGGAAAAAAATATATTATAACTCATAAGATAAAAAGAATAATAAGAAAGAGTCCAATTATAAATATATATAGAAATTTAAAAAAATAAAATGGAGGAACAATGAAGACAATAATTGTATCACCATGTGGATTGCCAATACCAGCTGTAAAAGGTGGTGCAGTTCTTACTCTTATTGAAAGTATAATTATTCAAAATGAAATAAATAAGAAAATGGAATTGACAGTTATAGGTATACATGATAAAGATGCTATTGAAAAATCTAAAAAATATAAAAATACAAATTTTATATTTATAAAAGAACCTAAAATATGTAAAATAATAGATAACTTGTATGAAAAAATTTATACTAAAATATCGCACAAACAACATAACACGTTAAAAAGATATTTGTGGAAGCTATATGTTATAAATTATTTAAAAAAAATACTAAAAAAATTTGATTTCGATAAAGTTGTATTAGAAAACTCAGGATATTTATTGAATGTTTTAAAAGATCGAAATATAGCTAAGAAATATGATAATAAAGTTTTTTATCATTTGCATAATGATATACCAGATAATATTTATATTAATGGATTGAAAAAATGTAAAATATTAAGTATTAGTGAGTATCTAACTAAAAAAATTATATCAGTTTGTGGAAATGAAATAAAAAAAAATATATTTATTTTAAAAAATGGATTTAATTGTGAAAAATTTAATCAAGAATTAACTGAGAAACAGAAAATAGAATTAAAAGATAACTTACAAATTGAATCTGATAAGAAAATTATTTTGTTTGCTGGACGAATTACACCTGAAAAAGGAATAAAGGAATTATTAGAAGCATATGAGAAAATTGATAATGATAATATAGTATTATTAATAGTAGGTTCACACAATTTTGGAGCCAATAATACATCGAATTTCGAACAAAATATAAAGAATAAAGTTGAGTCATTAAAAGAAAAAATAAAGTTTACAGGATATATAGATTATGATAATATGTGGAAATATTATAAACTGGCGGATTTAGCAGTTTTTCCATCTATTTGGGAAGAGCCTGCTGGATTAACAATGCTTGAAGCTACTATTGCTTCACTTCCACTTATTACAACTAGAACTGGTGGAATAGTAGAGTATTTAGAAGAAGAACAAGCAATTTTTGTAGATAATGATGAAAAAATAGTTAATGCTCTTACAAAAAAAATAAATGATTTTTTTGATAATGAAAAGAAGTATAATAAGAAAATGTTATGTATATCAAAGAAATTAGAAAAAGAATATAATGAAAAGATATATTATGAAAACTTTGTAAAAATTATTTTAAAATAAAAGGAATACTAGTGATGAATAAATTATATAGAAATAAAATTGTAATGTTTATAATACTATTATTTTTCTTTAAACCAATTTGTTTTCAATATTATTCTCAATTAAGGATAGTAGAAAAGATATTTGTTTATGGAAAAATAACAATCGCAATAATTATTGTTTTGGATGCATTTTTAGTTTCGGCTAAAAGTTTGCCAATTTTAAAAATTAATAAAACAATTACTGCTATTTTATGTTTTGAAATTTGGATTTTAATAATGACATTATTAAAGAATGGAAATATATCACGAGCTTTTATAAATATGGTTTCAATGTGGGTAATTTCATTAATAGTAATAAAACTGTATATACTAGATAAGTATACTTTTTTTAAAATAATTAATGTCATAATGCTTATATTATTAATTCTACAACTAATATCAGAAATAATATATCCAACAGGAATGAATGCTGATTTATATAAAAATAATAGGTATAATCCTCTATTTTTTATGACTATTGATAATGGAACAACAGTATTACTTTGTTTTTCTCTTATTATTTTCATTTTTAATGATTATTATAATAATACAAATCCAAAAAATAAGTTGATTTTATTTAAAATACTTATGATAATTTTAACTGCAATATTTTCAGGATCTTCTACAGCACTTATTTGTAGTATTATTTTTATTATTTTATGGAGAATTACTTTTTTAAATAAAAATTTTGATATATTAGATAATACATTTTTTTGGTTAATTATATATTTTATAATTTTAGGTATTTTGATGAGTAGTGAAAATATTTTTTCAAAATTATTTTATCTAATTACAGGAAAAGAAGGGTTTACAGGAAGAACATACTTATGGAGTAAGTCTGTTGAATTAATTAAGGAAAATTGTATATTTGGATATGGAATTCAAGCACATGACTTTTTGAGAGTATGGGGAGGATATTATTCGTCACATAATGTTATTTTAGAAATGGTTTTACAAGGTGGGATAATAGCATTATTATTGTGGATAAATATTTTAAATAATACTAGAAATAATTTGAAGTTGATTAATAATTATAAAATAAAGAGAAGTCTAATAATTACTATATATACATTTTTAGTTGCCTTTTTTATGGAATCAAGTGTACATTCTATATATTTCTTTTTTATAATAGCATTAATTTTTGCAATTTCCAGAGATAAGGAGTTAAAAAATGAATGATTTAGTTACAGTAATTATTCCAATATATAATGCTGAAAGTTTTTTGGAAAGATGTATAAAATCTATTATAAATCAAACATATGTTAAGTTACAAATTTTGTTAATTAATGATGGATCAACTGATGGTTCAATTTTTATATGTAAAAAATATAAAGAAAAAGACAATAGAATCGAAATAATAGATAAGACTAATTCTGGAGTGTCAAACTCAAGAAATATAGGAATTGAAAAAGCATTAGGACAATATATTACTTTTGTAGATAGTGATGACTATCTAGAGAATACAATGATAGAAAAATTATTATTAGCAATGAAGAATAATAATGTTGATATAGTATCATGTAGATTTTTTTATGAAAAAAATCTACATAAATTTAAAAGTACAACTATAAATGAAAAAATATTTACAAATAATGAATTTATTATTGAAATATTAAAAGAAAATTCTATAATAGGTTCTTTGTGGGGAAAACTATATAGAAAAGAATTGTTTAATAAAATTAAATTAAATGAAAATCTTAAGATATGTGAAGATTTAGATTTATTATTACGTATGAGTGATTATATACAAAGAGCTTATATTATTAATGAATGTTTATATAACTATTATATTAATGAAAATAGTGTAACCAACTCTAGTAATATAGATAAGTTCGATGATGAATTATTTGTTTTAGAAAGTAATATAAGAAAAAATAATCAATATTTAAAATGGCTTATAATAAGATATATAAAAATAAATTTGAATTTATTTTTCCATTATAAGAATATCAACTTTGAATATACGAATAAATGTAAATTAAATGTAAAGAAATATAAATTTAATCTGTGGATTTTAATGAATTTAAAATTTAGATTAAAAATTAAATATATATTAATATTTATAGATTAGGAAAATTCAATAATATGTAAAGGAGAATAAAATTGAATAAAATAGGAACTGTAACATTTCATAATGCACATAATTATGGAGCAATGCTTCAAGCATATGCTTTACAAGAAGTTTTATCTAAAACAAATGAAGTTAATATAATTAACTATAGAAATAGTGTAATATATAATCAATATAGACTTTTTAAGCCTTTAAGAAAAAATATAATTAAATATGCAAAAAGTTTTATTAATGATGTAATAAATTATTCAATAAACAGAAAGAGATTTAATAGTTTTAATTCATTTATGATAAATAATTTTAAATTATCTGAAGAATTTAAAAATAAAGACGAACTTTTAAATGCACAGCTTAATTATGATGTTTTAATAACTGGTAGTGATCAAGTTTGGAATCCTGGTATTGTTGGAGAATTATCAGATGTATATACTTTAAACTTTGGAGAAGAAAATGTAAAAAGAATATCGTATGCTGCTAGTATTGGAGATGCTAAAGTAGTATCACAAAATAAAGATGAATTTAAACGAAAAATTTCAAAAATTGATTACATATCTGTAAGAGAAGAAGATGCACAAAAAGAATTAGAAGTAATAATTAATAAAGATATTAACGTTGTTTTAGATCCAACTTTACTATTAACAAGAGAAGAGTGGGAGAAAAAGCTAAATGAACATAAAAACAAAGAAGAAAGATATATACTTGCATATGTTGTTCAAAAAGATGAAGAATATATGAAGATTTTAAATAAATTGACAGAAAAGACAGGGTTGAAAGTAATTCATTTTTCTAAGGAAGAACATGGATATAAAAATATTTTAAAATCAGCATATACAGAAGGTCCTTTAGAATTTATTAATTATATTAAAAATGCAGAATATGTTGTTTGTACATCATTTCATGCAACAGTATTTTCAATAATATTTAATAAAAAGTTTTTTGTAGTTCCACACAGAAAAACAGGAGCAAGAGTTACTAATTTATTAGACAAGCTAAATATTTCTAATAGAGCAGTAAATAGTATAGATGAATTTAATAAAATAGATTATGATTCTGAAATTAATTATGAAGAGGTAAACAGTATTCTAAAAAAAGAAAGAGAAAAATCACTAGAATGGTTAAATAAAGCAATAAATGATTAGGAAGGAAAATAATGAATAGAGAAAAAACATTAGTAAAAAATACTGCAATACTTACAGTTGGGAAAATATGTACACAAATGATTTCATTTTTCTTATTACCATTATATACTGCGTTATTATCTACTGAAGAATATGGAACTGTTGATTTATTAAATACATTAGTATCACTAATGTTGCCGATAGTAACATTTCAAATAGAACAAGCAGTATTTAGAAGATTAATAGATAATAGAGAGAAAGATGAAGAAATAAAAAAAATAGTAAGTACAACAGTATGTACTATTTTGGTTCAAATTATTATATATGTAGTATTATTTTTATTAATATCTCCATTTATAAATAATGATTATAAATATTTCTTACTTACAAATGTTATGGCATGTATTTTTTCAAGTATAATGCTACAAATTTCTAGAGGCTTGGGAGATAATAAAAACTATGCTATTGGTAGTTTTATAACTGCTTCAAGCACAGTAATATTAAATGTAATTTTTATAGTTATTTGCAGATTTGGTGCATATGGAATGCTAATGGCAAGTTTAAGTGGCAATATTTTATGCAGTTTATATATTTTCTTAGTAAAGAAAATATATAAATATATATCAATTAAAAAATGGGATAAGCAATTGCTAAAAACAATGTGGAAATACTCTTTACCACTTATTCCAAATGCTATTTCATGGTGGATATTTAATTCATCAGATAGAATAATAGTAACATATTTTTTAGGAATTGGACAAAATGGTATATTATCTGCTTCATATAAATTTTCTAACTTATATATAACAATCTATAATATATTTAATATGACTTGGACAGAATCAGCATCATTACATATAAATGATAAAGATGCAAGTGATTTTGTATCAAGTACAATGAATGTAGTTTTAAAATTATTTACAGCAATTTGTTTTGGAATAATTGGATTTATGCCTTTTGTATTTCCAATTATGATTAATGAGAAATTTAGTGACTCATATTATCAAATTCCAATTTTAATGCTTGCGACATTATTTAATGTAATGGTTGGTTTATTAAGTGTTATATATATTGCTAAAAAGAATACTAAAGCTGTCGCAAAAACTTCAATTATGGCTGCTATAATAAATTTAATTGTTAATTTAGGTTTGATAAAATTTATAGGCTTATATGCAGCTTCAATTTCAACATTAGTATCATATTTTGCAATGGCAATATATAGATATGTAGATGTACAAAAATATGTAAAAATTAAGATAGATAAAAAATTCTTAATTGTAGCATTTATTATGATGCCTATATTATTGATTTCATATTATATTAATAATTTATACTTAAATATAGTTATGGTTTTAATAGTTTGTTTATATGCACTTATAACTAATTTAAAAACATTAAATATAGTTCTCGATTTTATAAAGAAAAAATTACATTTAAATAAATTAAAGGAGAATGCATAATGGAAAATATATATTTAATACAACATAATAAAAAAGATTGTAATGGTTGTGGAATTTGTACTTTAGGATGTCCTACAAATGCAATAAAAATGGTAGAAGATAAAGAAGGTTTTTTTTATCCACAAATTGATGAAGAAAAGTGTATAAAGTGTAATAAATGTAAAAATATTTGTAGTAATTACAATGATTCAAAAGGTAATGAAAAAGTATACATGGCTATTAATAAAAATAAAGATGAGGTTAGAAAAAGCTCATCAGGAGGAATGTATTATATTTTAGCTAAATATGTTATAGAGAAAAATGGTGTTGTTTTTGGAGTAGAATATGGTGAAAATTTAAAAGTTCAACATAATTTTTATGAAACCTTAGAAGAATGTCAAAAATTTCAAGGTTCTAAATACTTGAGAAGTGATATAGGAAACTCATATGAAAAAGTAAAAGAATTTCTTAATCAAGACAGATATGTACTATTTACAGGAACATCATGTCAATGCAATGCATTAAAAACATATTTAAAAAAAGATTATGAAAAATTAATTATATTAGATGTTGTTTGTCATGCTAATCCATCTCAAAAAGTTTTTGATAAATATGTAAGAGAAATAGAAGAAAAAAATGGAAAGAAAGTTGCTACAGTATGGTTTAGAAGTAAAGAAAACGGCTGGAAAAATCAAACTCCAATTATAGAATTTGAAAATGGAGAAAAAATTGAAGAAAATACATATTTTCAAGCATTTGTAAGTGAATTATTAGGGCGTCCATCTTGTCATAATTGTAAATTTGCAACTTCAAAAAGAGTTACAGATTTTTCAATAGCAGATTTTTGGGGAATCGAAAAAGTCTTACCAGATGTAAAAAATGATGATACTGGTATTTCAGTATTAACAGTAAATTCAGAAAAAGGAAATAAAATTTTTGAAGAAGTTAATTCAAATATGGAAATAATTGAAGTAGATAAAGAAGTTACTTTTGCATATAATCATGGACATAATGTTCCACCACATAAAAATAGACAAAAGTTCTTTGATAAATTAGATACAATGCCTGTTATAGAAAATATGCAAAGATGTTTAAAGGTTAGCTTTATAAGTAAAGTTGTTAGAAAATGTAAAAGAATAGGTAGAAAAATATTGAAAAGAACATAATAAGAATATAGGAGCCAATAAATAATGGTAGAAAAAAAATGTAGAAATGTTGGATTAGATATATTAAAAGTTATAGCTGCTTTTTTTGTAGTTTGTATACATGCACCATTTGAAAACGAATTTGGAAAAGATTTAAAAGCAATATCTAGGTGTGCAGTACCAATATTTTTCATGATTACTGGATTTTTTTTTAGTAAACAAACAGATAATTCAAAGATTAATAAACAAATTTTTAAATTATTTAAATTGTGTATTGTTTCAAATATTTTTTATATTATATTTCAAATAATTTTATTTTATATAGATGGTAAAGAACAAGAAATTTTATTTAAAAGCATTCTTAATAAAGAATCTATAAAGAATTTACTTATATACAATGAATCACCAGTGTATTTTCATTTATGGTATTTAAATGCATTATTATATGTTTTAATAATAATGAAATTTGTACACCAATATAATATGATGAAATATATGTATTTCCTTACTCCATTTTTATTAATAATTGATTTGATATATGGCAAATATTCATTATTGCTACTACATAGAGAAATACCATATATTCAAATAAGAAATTTTTTGTTTGTTGGTATACCATATTTTTGTATTGGAAAGTTTATAAATGAAAATGTATATACTAAAATAAAAGAAAAGAATAATGTAAAATATATTTTCTTTATAATTATTTTCATTATAACTACAATTTTTGAAAGACGTATATTAATATCATTTAATATTAGTGCTACGAGAGAACATTATATAAGTTCTACTTTTCTTGCAATAGTATTATTTATATATTTTTTAATTTACAAGAGAGAAAGTAAATTAAAAAGTTTTATTGCTAGAATAGGAAGAGACTATTCAACACTAATTTATATAATACATCCAGTTATTATAGAAATATTAGATAGATTAATGTGTAATAATAGCATATATAATAAGTTATATCCTATAATAATTTTTATCATTACTTGTTTAATATGCATGTTATATAAAAAGATAAATGTAAAGTTAAAAGGAATTACTAGCATTTAATATGCTAGTAATTTTTATCTTATATTGATACTTATCCTAATTTATAATATAATTGTAAAAAAATAATTGAGGGGGGAAATAAAGTGACAAAAACTAAGAAAATAATCTTATTACTATTTATATTTAATTTAATTGTTATAACAAATGTAATTGCTACTTCTAGTCAAAATATAGTTTTAGAAAATGAAGTTACAAATAATATAACAATAGATAATACAATTATTGATAATGTAATTGAAGGAAATATAATCAATTCTAATAATGTGATAGTAGAAAATAAAGTTAATGAAAATACATTAGTTTTAGAAAAGGAAAGTTCTTTATTAAATACTGTTAATAATTCAAATAATGACTTATTAACAGAAGAACAAAATAAAGCACTAGTAGAAAAAAAATCAACATCAAATAAAAAAGAACTAAAAGAAGTTAATGGTGTTTGGAGAATGGTAATTAATGGAAAGGTTGATTACAATTACACAGGACTAGGAACAAATGCAAATGGTACATACTATTTTGAAAATGGAAAAATAACATTTAATTATAAAGGAACAATTTTTGAAAACAACAAGGCATATGTAATTGAAAGAAGTAAAGTATGGGTTACATGTACATCAAATACAAATGAAGTAATGCTAATAAATAATGTATGGAGAATGGTTAAAAATGGAGAAGTAGACTATAAATATACTGGAATAGGTAGCAATTCAAAAGGAACATGGTATTTACAAAATGGAACTGTAACATTTAATTATACAGGTGTTGCAAAAACTAATTCAGGAGATTATATAGTTGTAGGAAGTAAAGTAAAAACAGATACAACAGAAATAATATTAATGAATGCTGTATACAGAATGGTAGTAAAAGGAAAAATAGAATATAATTATACAGGTTTAGGATCAAACTCAAACGGTATATATTACTTTGAAAATGGAGAAATAACCTTCAATTATAAAGGAACAATATTTGAGGGAGATAAAGCATACATAGTAGAAAAAAGTAAAGTTTGGGAAACATGCACAAAGAATACAACAGAGATAATGTTAATAAATAAAGTATATAGAATGGTAATTAATGGAAAGGTAGATTATAATTATACAGGTTTAGGAACAAATACAAATGGAACTTATTATTTTGAGAATGGAGAAATAACCTTCAATTATAAAGGAACAATATTTGAGGGAGATAAAGCATACATAGTAGAAAAAAGTAAAGTTTGGGAAACATGCACAAAGAATACAACAGAAATAATGTTAATAAATAAAATATATAGAATGGTAATTAGTGGAAAGGTAGATTATAATTATACAGGATTAGGAACAAACGCAAATGGAACTTATTATTTTCAAAAAGGAATAATAACTTTTAAATATGATGGAATATATGATGATTCGACAGGAACATATATACTAAAAAGCAGTAAATTACAGTCAAGTGTAACAGAAATAATGTTAATAAATAAAATATATAGAATGGTAATTAATGGAAAGGTAGATTATAATTATACAGGATTAGGAACAAATACAAATGGTACATATTATTTTGAAAATGGAGAAATAACATTTAAATATAAAGGAACAATATATGAAGGAAATAGAGCTTATATAATAGAAAATAGTAAAGTAAAAGTAGATTTACCAACAACTGGTACAGAAGTAGTAAATATTGATGGTACTTGGAGGTTAGTAAAGGATGGAAAAATCGATTATAATTATACAGGTTTAGGTACGAATAAAAATGGAACATGGTACTTAGAAAAAGGAGAAGTAACATTTAAATATAATGGAACTTATAAAGATTCGACTGGAACATATGTAATAAAAGGTAGTCAAGTTCAATTAAATTCTACTGAAATAATGTTAATTGATAATGTATGGAGAATGGTAATCAAAGGAAAAGTAGATTATACTTATACAGGATTAGGAACAAATGCAAATGGAACATATTATTTACAAAATGGGGAGATAACATTTGCTTATAAAGGAACAATATATGAAGGAAATACCGCATACATAATAGAAAAAAGTAAAGTATGGGTAACATGTACCCAAAGTACAACAGGATTAATGCAGATTAATGGAACATGGAGAATGGTAATTAACGGAAAAGTAGATTACAATTATACAGGAGTTATCTATAATGAGAATGGTGGATGGATATTACAAAATGGAACAATTAATTTCAATTATAATGGTGAGTATACCAATATAGATGGTAGCGTTTATGGTATTGCAAAAGGAAAAGTAAATGAAGTTATAAAAAATATACATTATCCAGGAACTATGTGGGTAGATTCTCCAATAAAAAATAATAAGTATAGAGCAGGAACTTTAAATGTTTCTGGTTGGGTATTATCAACAGAGAAAAGTGAAACTGTACAAGTGTTATTAGACGGAAAATGGGTTGGAGTTGCATCAAGAAAAGAAAGACCTGATGTATTTGAAGTATATAATAAAGGTGAATATGGTGGAAGAGAGTCAAATTTACTTCCAGGATTTACTTTAGATATAAATACATCAGGACTAAGTAAGGGAACTCATACATTAGAAATAATTAATCTTACAAGTAATGGTGTAACAATTCAATCAAGAAAGATTGAGTTTGCAATAACTGATCTTACAAAATCAAAAGGAATTGATGTTTCACATTATAATGGAAATATCAATTGGAATTTAGTAAAAAATAGCGGTGAAGTAGAGTTTGCAATATTAAAAATAGGTGAATGGCATGAATCAAAAAAACAATTAGTTATAGATGATCATTTTGAATCATACTATAATGAATGCAAACGTTTAGGAATTGCTGTTGGTGGATATTTCTATTCATATGCTTTCAATGGTGCTGAAGCTTCTCGTGAGGCAGCAGAATGTTTGTCTGTAATAAGAGGTAAGCATTTTGAAATGCCAATCTTCTTAGATGTAGAAGATGATATTTTAAAAAATGCTGTTAAAAATGGAAAAACAAATAGAGATAAACTTACAAATGCAAGTATTACATTCTGTGATGCACTTAACAATGCAGGTTACAGAAGTGGAGTTTATGCTAGCAAGAACTTCTTTAGAGATTATTTAAATGCACCAGTTCTTGAAAGATACAACATTTGGCTTGCTCATTATACAACTTCAACAGATTACACAGGAAAATATGATTTATGGCAATGGACAAGTGATGGAATTGTTTCAGGAATAACTGGAAGAGTTGATTTGGATTGGTGTTTTACAAGGTATTATTAATAAGATAGATAGAAAACAGGAATAACTAATATGGTTATTTCTGTTTTTTTATTGAAAAGATAAAATTATATGGTTTGACAAGTTGAAGTTAGCTATATATAATAAAAAAAAATGATATTATATAGGAGAAATAAATGGAATTTTTTAATAAGAAATATTTTACAGAGAAATTGATACACATATAAATACGTGCTATATGCGTGCTAAAGAACTAATAAAGTTACTGAGGCAAAATGGTTGGCATGAGATTTCTCAAAAAGGTTCACACCTTAAAATGAAAAAAAGGAAATAAAATAGAAATTATACCAATACATAATCGAAGAGGATGTTCAACTTTTGGTAAAGATATAATAGAAGCATTTAATATGGCTCAAGATGCAATGGGATTGTATTTAGATGAACTTTTTGAATTTCCAAATGCAACTACAGATTTTTCAAATATAAAATTGAAAAATAATGAATTTATAAACTTTGTTAGTATTGATATGAATGAATATAGAAGAAAACATAATAATAAAGCTATCAAAAAAACATTAACAATTCCATGTTGGTTAAATAATTTATGTGAAAAAAATCATATTAATTTTTCTCAAGTTTTGCAAGAAGCATTAAAAGAAAGATTAGGAATTGTTGACTAATTGAATTTAGAAAAATATAATATAAATATAGAAAACGAATATATTATTCTCAAAAAAGAGAATCAAAAACAACCTATTTCGATAGGTTGTTTTTGATTTAATAATTAAGTGTAATTTAAAATTACAATCATATTTCATAATTCCTCACATAAAATTAAATAAAAAATTTTGGAGGAATTTATGATAAAAATGATTGAACTTCCATATAGCTTAAATGCATTGGAGCCTTTCTATTCAAAAGAAACTTTAGATTTACATTATAATATTTTATATAAAGGATATGTAGATAAAACAAATGCAACATTAATTAATCTTGAAACAGCAAGAGCCAAAAGTGATTTTAAAAATATAAAATGTTTAGAAAAAGAATTATCATTTCAAGGTTCAGGAGCAATCTTACATGAAATGTTTTTTGAAAATATGAAACCTGCATCAGAAATAACAAGACTTGATTGTAGATTAGCACAAAAGATAATAGAAGATTTTGGAAGTTTTGATGCGTTTAAAAAACAATTTTCAGAGGCAGCAGCTACAGTAGAAGCATCAGGTTGGTGTCTGTTGGTATGGGTTCCTAATTTTAGAAAACTAGAAATATTACAATGTGAAAAACATCAAAACTTAACATTATGGGGCTGTAAACCACTTTTAGTATTAGATATGTGGGAGCATTCATATTATTTGCAGTATAAAACAAAAAGACCAGATTATATCTCTGCATTTTGGAATATAATTAATTGGAATGAAGTAAATAAAAGATTTTTAAAACTTGATTTTTGCTGTATATAAATAAAAACAACCTATTTTTAATAGGTTGTTTTTGTGCTATCTGGCAAACTATTCTTTTACAAACAAATCTCCAATTTCACAGTCAAATATTTTGCATAATTTGTCAATTGTTCTAAATTCTATACTTACAGTTTCATTACGAATAATTTTTTTGACATTAGACCTAGAACCTTCCATTTGCTTAATAAGCCAATAATTACTTTTTTGTCTTTCTTTAAGTAATTCATCAACACGTAAATATACCATATTAATCACTCCCTTCTGTAATTAAGAAATTTGTTAAAAAATTATATAAACATATAAGAAATATGTCAATTTTTGTTTGTTTGATTTTATTGAAAAAAGATAAAAAAACATAAAAAAACATGAATTGATAATTTACAACTTTTGTGATATATAAAAAAATATAAATAATATTTTGGGGGAATAATATATGAAATTAAACGAAGAAAATGAAAATCCAATAAAAAGCGAAACTGAACATGAAAGTAGAAAAGATAATAAAAAGAAAGAAAAAAAGTCATTTTGGAAAGACAAAAAGAATGTTGCAATAGTAGTATTAATTTTTCTACTTATTTGTGTATGTACAACTGATAATAAAGAGAAAATTAACGATTTAATAGAAGAAAAAGGAAAACTAGAAAATCAAGTTGCAGTATTAGAAAATGAAAAAGTAGAATTAACTAATCAATTTAATAGTAATAAAGATGAAGATAAAGAGCAATTAAGAAATGAAATTCAAAAAGAATATAATGGACAGATTGAAAAATTAACAAATTCAAATGCAGAAAAAGATGATAAACTAAAAAATCAAACAGAGCAAATAAACACATTAACAAAAGAAAATAAAGATTTAGAAAGTCAAGTAAATACTTTAACATCACAGAAAAA
>CAOTKV010000019.1 GCA_948530865.1 uncultured Clostridia bacterium | reverse complement strand
TCTACTTTTTCTCCATTTGCAAGTAGATTTATTGTAATTGTATTTGGTCTTATTCCATCTTGATTATTATTGTCTTCCCATGTTTTACTTCCTTCAATAGAGATTTTTTCTACTTGATGTGTGTTTGTTATTTCATAACCATTATAAGTAGCTACATATCTATCTAACTCTTTTTCTCTAACTGTATATTCAAACTCATAATCAATTTCTTTATCACTACCTATTAATCCATTTTCTTTTATTGGTACATTTGAAAATGTATATCTCCATTCTTTTTCAGCATTAGTTACTGTTTCATCAACTTTTTCTCCATCTCTTAAAAGTTCTATTACTATTTCTGCTGGTCTTTCTTCTTCATAACCAGCATCATTCCATATCTTAATTCCTGATATATCTTTTCTATTATACTCATTTGTAATATTATAACCTGTATATTTAGTTATATATCCTTCTACTGGTTTTTCTCTAACTGTATATTTAAACTCATAACCAATCTCTTTACCTGAATTAGTAAAACCATCTTCTCCTATTGGTAGATTATTAAAAGAAGCTTTCCAACTCTTAGCAGATGATGTTTCAATTTCATCAATTTTTTCACCATCTCTTAAAAGTTCTATTACTATTTTTTCAGGTCTTTCTTCCGAATGACCTGTATCTTTCCAAGTTTTAAAAGAAGTTATATTCTTTTTATTTATTTTATTTGTAATATTATAGCCATTATATACTGGAAAATATCCTTCTATTGGATCTTCTTTTATAGTATATTTATATGGTTGTCCTGTCTCTTCGTCTCCATATACTAAATCTGTGAAAGAATATTTCCACTGTTTAGATGCATCTGTTGTTGTTTGAGCAATTTCTTCTCCATCTTTATAAAGATGTACTGTAATTTCAGATGGTCTTTGTGATTGATAACCTGAATCTTCCCAAGTTTTTTTGCCTTCAATTTTATAACCTTCCTTATATGTATTAGTAATAATAAAATTCTCATTATCATATTCAGTAATATAACCTGGTACAGGTCTTTCTTGTAAAGTATAATTAAATATATGTCCATACTCATAACCACTACCAACTGTACCATCTTCCATAAATGGTAAATCTTCAAAAGTATATTTCCAATACATATAATAATTTATATCTTTGGAATCTATTATTTCTCCATCTCTTAACAAATCTACATGTATATTGGTTGGTCTTTTTCCACCATTTCCTTCATCATTCCATACTTTAGTAACATTAATATCTCTTTTATTCGTAAATGTATTAGTAATAAAAAACTTAAACTCACTACCTCCTATTTGTTTAACTTCATATGACATTTCATATCCAGGTACATATTCTTCTTCAACAATCCATTCACCTTTACCAAACATATATTCATAAGTAGTTCCATAAGATGGGTATGCAAAAAGTTCTGTTTTATTACTACTACCAGAAAATTTAAGTGGCTGACTTGTCAAAAAAGCTGTATTTTTTATATCGACTTCAACTCTATCAGGTCTTGTATCTGGTGTAACTTCTCCTTCCCATCTTTTCTCAACATATACTAGTTTTTGAACTGGCCCTGGATCCATACCTTGATATTGTCTATAAACAGAATTTCTTACAACAAATTTTATACCATTTGTTGTATTCTGACTTTCAATAATTCTACAATACATTCCATATACATATCTATCTAGAATAGAACTACTATATTTTTTACCAATTTTCTCATCTACTTGATAAGTATAAGGATTTCCATTAGAATCATTAATTGGCCAACTTTTAAAATCAAAATTATATTCCTTAACCAAACTTCCATTTTCTTTCCTTATTCTCAAAGGTTCTTCCCATACCTGTTTACCATTTTGTTTTAATATTAAGTAGCATTCTTCATTTTGAACATATGAAAAATAGTCATCAAAATACTCTTCACTAGTAGAAAGTTCTAAATACTTTGTAACTTCTATTTTCATAGTATTATCTTCTGCAATTGCATTTTCTACTAGTTCTTCATTATCTGTAGAAAAATTTGTTTCAATTGTTCCTTTTTTAAAATTTTTTTCAGAATTACTAATTATAGTAGTTGCAATATTTTCACTACAAAATATCAACATTCCAGTAATTAAAAATGTTATTATTGCTGAAAAAATCATTAGCTTCTTTTTCATAATTAATCACTCCCTTTACCATAAATTTTTCATCAAACTATTTTCAATATACTACGTTTATATTATTTTAGGTATAACAATATTTTTTCATTTTTATACATTATATTACGTAATTAATTAATTGAGGTTTTTATCATTTTTGTTACTTTTTCAAAAAGCTTAAAAGCGAGTATAATCAATACTCACAAGTTTTTTTCATTTTGATTTTGTAAAATAAAAAAAATGGAAATATCAAATTTCCATTTTTTATCTAAATTTTTAAACTTCTTTTTCCATCAATTCTATTCTCAGAATTCTTCTTATATATTACTTTATCTTTATTTAAAACTGAATATATAAATGAAGTAATTGGAACTGTATAAATAACTCCCATACTTCCTGCTATAGCTGAAATTATTTGTTCTGCTATTGTTTCTTTATTTAATATATCTATAATACTCATATTGCAAGCCATAAATAATAATATTAATGTTAATGACCCTCCAACATAAGCTAATATTAAAGTATTTGTCATTGTTCCTATAACATCTCTACCTATATTCATACCACTTTTAAATAGTTCTTTCCAAGTTATATCTGAATTCTTCATTTTTATTTCATCTAAACTAGATGCAATAGACATACCAACATCCATACAAGCACCAAGTGCTGAAACAATTATTCCTGCAAATAACAAATCTCTAAAATCAAAGTTTATTGTGGACATACTTACACTTAATTGAATTGCATCTTCACATGCACCAGACATTTTGGCTAAATGATTAAATATTAATGCCATAAGTCCAGCTGAAATAACTCCTCCTAGAGTTCCTATTGCAGCAGTTGTAATTTTTTTATTAAATCCACCTATTATTATAAATGTTCCCAGAATTACAAGCATTGATGTTCCAACAGATAAGATAATTGCATTATCTCCTTTAAATATACCTTTTATCATAATAAGATATATTAAAATTATTGTATATAATAAACCTAAAATTGCTTTTACACCTTTTTTACCACCAACTAAAACTATGCTTAGTAAAAATAGTATAAACATTCCTATTATATATCCTGATCTAACAACATCTTGTACTGTTGCAGTAACATGCCCTTCTAAATCTTCTGATAATTGTACAAGTACTTTATCACCAACATCTAATTCATATGCTTGTATTTTCCCCTCAATATCATATGAAAGTGTAAACGTAGTTTCAAATTCTTCACCTATATATTCACCTTCAATTATTTCTACTTTTACATCTTGAACCCTATCTTTAACAGTTCCTGATTGAATTTCTCGTGGTGATCTCGCTTCTATTATTCTTCCATAAGTGTCTGTTATTATATCACTTTTTTCTATTAATTGCATATCATTATTTAATTCTTCTGTTCCGTTATTTTGTTCTGGCACATCTTGAATTGGTTCTCCCTCTGTTGCCAAAGTTGTTATAACAAAAGAATTTATCATCAGTAGAAAAATTATTATTACTAAAATTGTTTTTTTCAATTAAACTCCCCCTATTAGAAAATTATTAAATCCATTTCATTAGTATAATCTTTATTTCCATATGCATAAATTATATATACATATCCGTCTTGAGTTAAGAAAAATGTATCTGTATTTTCAACTTTATACATATTGCTAGATAAATCTCTTTCATACAAATTTCCATATGTTTCAGCAATTATTTTTGCATTATTATAAGCTGTTTTTACATCTTTATCAATTACTGTTTGCACATCTTCTTTTGTTGTTTCTTTATATTTTATGAAGTCCTCCAATGTATATAATTTTTCATCTGTTATACTATAATTATAAGTTTTTACAGAAACTTTTTCTGCCTTATCTTGCTCTTTTAATGATGCCTTTATTACTAAAGATAAAACATCTTCATTTATATAAGCTACATATGATACTGTATAAATAGTATGTCCTTCTTTTTTTCTCATTATATTGTTTGCTGTATCATAAAATTCTGATTTTATTTTAGCATTAATTTCTTTTGCCTTACTTGTATTTATATTTATACTTGGAATTTGCGCATTAACACTATAAAAGTTCTCATCTTCATTTACTAAATTATATCCTGTAATAACATAATTTTTATTATTAAAATCAATTCTATCTACATTAATAGGATTTGTAGTTTGAATAGAAATAGAATTATTAAACAAACTATTAAAATCAGCTTTTAAAATTGCAATTTCTTCTTCAGTTTTTTTAGCTCCAATATTTATTCCTATCATAAATGGATCTGTATCTGAATATACGTAGAAAAACTGAATATATATTCCTATGCATAATGCAACAATACATACTAGTACTAGTCCTATTAGAAACATGTATCTTTTAGGCCCTGTTAAAGACCCTACAAATCTTCTTATAGCTCTTTTCACTTGTGTTCTCCTTTTATTAAAATTGATTTTATTATAGCACTTAAATAAAAAAATATCAATTCTTTTTTATCTAATCAAATCTGTTTATTTTTTATAAAAAAACACGTAGCACTCTATCATTCGAATTGCCAATTTTTTCCCTATATATTTTGTTTTTTCAATAAATTCCATTGACTATATTTCAAAAATATTGTATTATAATGTCTATACAAAAGTAAATAAAAACTAAGGAGATATTTTATAGATGATATGTTCAGTATGTAATAAAAATACAGCAGTCGTATTTTTAAACAAATTTGAAAATGGTAAGAAAACAGTTGAAGGTCTTTGCTATAATTGTGCTAAGGAAAGAGGTATTAATCCACTTGAAGTTTTAGCCAAAAATGCCAATATTTCAAATGATGAATTAGAAGATATGTCTAATCAATTTGAAAATATATTAAAAGATTTTTCAGAAAATATGAATTTAGAGGCTTTAGGTATAAGTTCTGAAGATTTAGAAAATCTTGATTCTGATGATGAATCTTCACCAGAAAAAAATTTCTTTGGAATATTTAAAGCAAATCTAAATAATAAAGAAGAATCTGCTCAATCAAGCAGTGAAGAACAAAATAATCCTTCAAATGGAAAAACTGTAAAAGTTCAAAAGAAACCAAAAAACAATAAAAAGAAATTTTTAGACAATTATGGTACAAATCTTACTGAAAAAGCAAAAAATAATCAATTAGATTTAGTTATTGGTAGAGAACGTGAAATTGAAAGAATGATTCAAATATTAAATAGACGTTCAAAAAACAATCCTTGTTTAATTGGTGAACCTGGCGTTGGAAAAACAGCAATTGCTCAAGGATTAGCAATAAAAATTGCTAATCAAGAAGTTCCTGCAAAATTATTAAATAAAGAAGTTTACCTTTTAGATATGACAGCTATCATAGCTGGTACACAATTTAGAGGTCAATTTGAAGCTAGAATGAAAGCTCTTGTAGATGAGTGTAAAACTTATGGAAATATTATTTTAGTAATTGATGAAATACATAATATAATTGGAGCTGGAGATGCAGAACATTCTATGAATGCTGCAAATATTTTAAAGCCATCTTTATCTAGTGGAGAAATACAATTAATAGGAACTACAACTTTAAAAGAATATAGAAAATATATTGAAAAAGATTCAGCACTTGAAAGAAGATTCCAACCAGTTCTTGTTGAAGAACCTACTGTTGATGAAACAATAGAAATTATCAAGGGTATAAAAAAATATTATGAAGAATTTCACAAAGTTACTATTACTCCAGATATAATTGAAAAAACAGTTAAAATGTCTGAAAAATATATTCATGATAGATTCTTACCAGATAAAGCAATAGATTTAATTGATGAATCTTGTTCAAAAATAAATTTAAAAAATAAAGCTTTATTTGAGCTTGAAGTTATAAAAAATGAATTAAAGAAAGTAGCAGAGGAAAAAGAAGAAGCTGTTTCTTCCGACTCTATTGAAGAATACCAAAAAGCTGCTGATTTAAAAACTAAAGAATGCAACCTTACAGAGCGCATGAATGCTATTGAAAAAGATTTAAAACCTTCTGTGCTTACTGTTCAAGATGTTGCTGAAGTTATTGAACGTTGGACTAAAATACCAGTTACAAAAATAACAGAAGCAGAAACCGAAAAATTATTAAATTTAGAAAAAAATCTTCACAAACATGTTATTTCGCAAGATGATGCTGTAACTGCTGTTTCAAAAGCCATTAGAAGAAACAGAGCAGGACTTCAAAGTTCTAAAAGACCACCTTCATTTATATTTGTTGGACCTACTGGTGTTGGTAAAACAGAACTTGCAAAAGCTCTAGCTTATGAAATGTTTGGTAGTGAAGATAATATTATTAGAATTGATATGTCTGAATATATGGAAAGTCATTCAACTTCAAAATTAATTGGTTCACCTCCTGGATATGTTGGTTATGATGATGCAGGTCAATTAACAGAAAAAGTTAAAAGAAAACCATATTCAATAATTTTACTTGACGAAATAGAAAAAGCTCACGCAGATGTATTTAATGTATTACTTCAAGTTTTAGATGATGGAAAACTTACAGATAGTCAAGGCAATACTGTTAATTTTGAGAATACAATTATAATAATGACATCTAATGCTGGTTCAAACTTAAATACAAATTCAATTGGTTTTGGTAATCAAGCTCAAGAAAATAGAAATAAAATGTTATCAGCTCTTAAAGATTTATTTAGACCAGAATTTTTAAATAGAGTTGACGAAACAATAGCATTTAAACCATTAACAAAAGAAGAATTACTTCAAATTGTTGATTTATTACTTACAAAAACTCAAGAGGCTCTTGATACAAAAGAAATCAAATTGGAATTAACTAATGAAGCTAAAGAATATATAGTTTCAAAAGGAACTGATTTAAAATATGGAGCAAGACCACTAAGAAGAGCTATTCAAAAATTAGTTGAAGATGAAATCGCCGAAATGATTTTAAGAAGCGAAGTTACATCATCACAAACAATACATGGTTATATGGAAAATGATAATTTAAAATTTAGTATTTAAATATAACATATCCCCTCAAAAAATAAATTTTGAGGGGATTATTTTATTCAAAATCTTCAATTACAGAACTTATATTCTCTTTGCCATATACATAAATTCCATCTTTCAAATTAGCAATATCTTCACTTGTTAAATAATCCATATATATACCTGTAACCTGATATAATTCTTCTTCTCCATTCGAATTTATATGATAAACATCTACTGTATCATCATCTAACTTTAATACATAGTGTCCATTACATATAGAATTATTTTCTTGAGATAACATTATACTATTACTACTGAACTCTTCTACTTCCCATTCTGAATATAATTCCTCTATTTCTTTTTTAGTTAAATTTACAAGTTCAGTTGGTAATTCTGCATAACTTATTTCTTCATGACCGCACACATCATAATATTTTTTTAAAGCAAAACTAGAGTTAAAACTTACTTTTTCCTCATTAGAAGATGTTTCAGCAACTAAATTTTGACTAACAATATTAGTTTCCTTTGAAATTTCTTCATTATTTGATTTCCAAATTCTTGCATATAAAAAGCCAATTAAACAAGAAAATATAAATATTAAAATACTATAATAAACAATTCTTTTCATAAAAGTAGTATGGTTTTAAAATAGATTTTTATTCAAAAAATTTCATCTCCATATTGTTTCCTTATGTAAACAATGATATAATAATTTGGTAACTTAATACTTATTAATGGATATAATATACTTTTTTATACATAATAAGCTAAAACTCACATTCTAAACAACAAGGAGGATTTCCATATGAAACCTATTATCACAAGTCTTTTAGAAACAGACATGTACAAGTTCAGCATGGGACAGGCAATTTATCACCAGTTTCCCAGCTACAAAACAACCTGGAGCTTCAGGTGTCGCAACAAGGACGTAAAATTTAGCAAAGAAATGGTTGCTGAAATCAAGCATCAGATTCAGGAATACTGCAAACTTCGTTTCAAAAAAGATGAGCTCGAATATCTTGATAATATCGAATGGATTCACGGATCTTATGTTGATTTCCTTCGTCTTTGGCAGCCTCGATATGAGGACTTTGAGATTATTGAAGATGGTGATTGTGGTATCACAATCGAAGCTAAGGGGACTTGGCTTAACACATCTATGTATGAAATTCCAGTACTCTCTATCGTAAACGAAGTGTACTTCAGGATGAACTACAACTACGAGGAGCTTTTTGCATCCTTTAAGGAAAGGTTGCAGAAAAAGATTCAATGGCTAATCGATGGCACTTATAACATTGGAGTGTTCAGTGAATTTGGCCTTCGCCGTCGTCTTTCTGCTGAAGCACAGGATTTGGCTGTAAAGATGCTTTGCAAGAATAATTCCACATATCACGCTTCCAAGTGTGTGGGCACATCTAATGTATACCTTGCCAAGAAATATGGTGTAACCCCTGTTGGCACCATGGCTCATGAGTGGATTATGTGCGTTGGTCAAGGCGACCACAAGCACAATCCAGCATACTCTAACTGGTATGCAATGGAGGCATGGGTAAAGGAATATGGCGTACTGAACGGTACTGCTTTAACAGATGCAATCACAACTGACTGTTTCCTTAAAGACTTCCAGAAAACCTATGCCACACTTTTTAGCGGCGTACGTCATGACAGCGGGGATCCCTATGAGTGGGGTGAGAAGATGATTGCTCACTATAAGAACTTGAACATTGATGCAACAACAAAGACATTGCTGTTCAGCGACAGCCTAGACTTCGAAAATGCTCATAACCTTAATGCTCACTTTGCTGGTCGTGCAAAGGTTGCTTTTGGTATTGGTACGTATTTGTCCAATGATACTAAAGTGCCTGCTTTGAACATTGTCATGAAGACCACAGCTTGTAATGGACAGGATGTTGCCAAAATTTCTGACACTCCTGGTAAAGGGATGTGCAAAAATCCAGCATATGTTGACTATTTGCAAAGAAGTATTGATTGGCGCATGACACACGAGTAATCAGAATTAAATAAGTTTTATCACTACTGGTGAGGCTATTTAAATAGAGCTTCACCAGTTTTTTCATTTCTACTACTAAACATTAAAAAAGGTCAGTTTGTCAACCGCCTACCAAAACATGGCTATTAATTTGCCATTTCCTAAACTCTTCTGTAACAGTGATAACAGAAGAGTTTTTTATAGCCTCTTATTTAATTGCAGTAAAAAAATATCTCTTACCATTCTTGCGATAGTTGCATTAGTTACAACAAAGGCTCTCTCATCTTTCGGATTTTCGAACATCTCTGAAACAAAGCCGATTATTCTTCTTTTGTTATGTTATTTAGAAATTGTTATTTGATGAGTAATTTTTTGGCACATCTTCATTAAAGCTTTGTAGAATAATTAAAAGTCATAAAAAATTCACTCACACAAATAGCAATTTACTCTATATTCTCCATTTTCTTTTACTTCAATTTCAATTTCTCCAGATTCATCTGTTCTATAAATATTAATTCCATAATTTTTTAATCTTAATAATACTTCTTCATTTGGATGACCATACTTGTTTTTCTTTCCTACTCCTATTACTGCAATTTGTGGAGACACACTTTTTAAAAATTCTTTACTAGATGAAGATTTAGAACCATGATGTGCAATTTTTAATATTGTTGATTTCAAATTATCTTTGTACAAATTAATTAATTCATTTTCTGCGATTTCCTCAATATCTCCAGTAAAAAGCATTGAAAAATTATTATATTTTAATTTAAATACTAATGAATTATTATTTAAACTATTTTCTAATATTAAGTTATTTTTTATTGGAAATAGTACTTTAATTCTAATATCTTTATCTATTTTTATTTCATCCCCCGCTTTCAATATAATTATTTTTACTTTCTTTTTATTTGCTATATCAATTAAATCTTTTAACTGATTTGACTCTTGGCTCTGAATTCCTAATAATATTTGCTCAACCTTCATATTTTCTAAAATATATATCAATCCGCCCATGTGGTCGCTATCTGCATGAGATGCCACTAAATAATCTATCTTTTTTATTCTTCTATCTAACAAATATGGATAAACTACTTTTTCTCCATAATCATATTTGTCTGAGTTTCCATCTCCACCATCAATAATAATATTTTTTCCATATGGAGTTCTTATTAAAGTACAATCTCCTTGTCCAACATCCAAAAAATAAATCTTTAATTTAAAATCTATTATATTAATTTGACTAATTAATATAATTATTGTTATAAATATAAATAATTTCTTTACTATTATTCTAAAATTCAAATTTAAAATAACTTTTAACATTTTGAATTTATTATTTTTAAAATAAATTGAAAAATAAAACATTAATATATAATATAAAATAATAAAAATAAAACTTGGAGTTACTAAAGTAATTTTTGAAAACGGTAGATTGCTAGTAATTTCAGCTGTTTTAAAAACAATATAAAGCATTAAATTTTCTATATGTACAAGAACTTGTGCAAAAGGTAAAAAAATAAATGAAATAAAGACACTAATATATCCAATAGCAAGTATATAACTAATAAAAAATGAGACTACAATATTTGCTATAAAAAAATTTAAAGAAAAAATATTAAAAACATATATCATTACTGGAAATATTAAAATTTGTGCAGACAAACTTAATGCAAAACTTTTTGAAATAAATTTACTTTTTAACTTTTTATTTAAAATTTTATAAAACAAATTATATAAAAGAACAATTCCAAGTGTTCCTAAATATGATAGCCACATTGAAACACTAAAAATATGATATGGATTTAATACTATTATAAAAATTAATGAATATATAAAACTAATATAAAAACTATTTTTCCTATAAAATATTGAACTTAAAATTACCAATATATTCATAATACAAGCTCTCATACAAGAAATTGATTTTCCTGTTATAAACCAAAAGAATATAAAAAAAATTATTAATATAAAACTTTTTATTTTTTTGCTATTTATTAATTTATCTAATACAAATTTTACACCTATTATAATAAATGATATATGTAATCCTGAAATTGCTAAAATATGTGAAATATTAGCTGTTTTAAAATTATTTTCTATTTGTACATCTAATTCATTCTTATTTCCTATTAATATTCCTTTCATAAATCCAGAATATTCATCCTTATACAACTTATCAATTTGAGAATTAAACGCTTTATTTATTTTTTCAAAAATAAAATTTATATCTTTTCTTTTATCAATGATTTCTTCAGATTTTGAAAATACAATTCCATATATTTTATTTTGTTTTAAGTATCTTCTATAATTAAAACCTTTATAATTTCTATCAATTTCACCTTTTTCAAAATTTCCTTCTATTCTTAATATATCTCCTGCAAAATATTCGGCTTTTGAATATAAAATTAATTTTGTATTTTTACTTTTGGGAATCTTTTTATTTTCTAAAACTTTTACTATATAAGTGTTTTCATTTTTATTTTCTAGTATCTCTCCACTAAAAGTAATCTCAGATTGTTCTGGGTAAATTTTCTCTAAAGATAAAATTAGAGCTATGTCGTAACATAGCCCCATAATTACTAATATAATTAATGCTTTCATTTTCATTTGCTAACCTCCATAGCTAGCCCCCAAGCATTTATTTTACAATTCTTCTTGCTGATACAAATCTTTCATTATAATAAGAATTTGTATTCAAATTATCTGTTACAACTCCTCTTTGAGGATTTGCAGCATGTATAAAATTTCCATCTCCTAAATAAATTCCTGTATGTCCTATTGAAGATTTTCCCTCATTATAAAATAATATTAAATCTCCAACTTGTAAATCATCTCTTGTAACTTCTGCACCAACATCTGTTTGACTTGCAGCAGTACTTCCTAAACTATATCCAAAATTTGAATATACATATCTTGTAAAACCTGAACAATCAAAGCCTGAAGTTGGTGTTTTTCCTCCAACTACATAAGCATAACCTAAATATTGTTTTGCATATTCAGATACTTGGTCTCCATTATTACTATTATTTAAAGCTTGAGTTAAAGATTCATTTTCTTGTTTACTAATAACTGTATCATCTTCTCCAATTCTACTTTCTTCTAAGCCTCTTGAAGTTAGTTGTTGTTCATCTTCTGCAAGTGTAATTAATCTTTTATTTACATATCCAGAAGCTTTTGAACTTGTAATTTTATACCATTCACCATCTTCTGCAATAATTGTTACTTTATCATTATAGTCTAAAAATTCTACAACTGTAGCAGTACTGTTAGCAGATTCTCTAACTTTTGCTGTTTCTACATTTATAATTCCTGTTTTATTAACAGTAGTTTCATTAGAAACAGTATTCGTATTTGCTGTATTATTTGTTACTGTATTAGTGTTATTTACTGTAGTAGTATTTTCTGCAGTATTTTCGTTTACTATATTATCATTCGAAAAATCAGAGCTATTAATTGGTTCTACTACTGTTGAATTTATTATCTTTGATTTTGAAATCCATCCTGTTATATTTCCATCTGTAACTTGTGCCCAATTTCCCATTTCAGTAATTTTGGTTAATTGTTTTGATTGTTCTATTTGAACTATCGATGCAGAAATCATACTTGGAAGATTTCTCAAAATAGCTACTGAATTAGTAGTAACACTTGAAGAATCTGTTGTTGGTTGTGCAATAGAAGTTTCATCATTAACAGAAGTATTTTCAACTGTATTATTAGTAGTTGCATTAGAGGCTACATTATTAGATGATATATTAGTATTATTATTAGCATTTGAATTAGTATTTGAATTAGTATTTGAATTTGTATTTGAATTTGTATTTGAATTTGTTTTTGATATTGTAATATATTGTTTTTTTACATATCCTGTATCTCCTTCATATTTAACTTGATACCAATCTCCTGCCTCACCTAATATTTCTACTTTATCATCTTCATATATATTTGTTATGATATCTGAATCAGTATTATTTTCTTTTCTTAATCTAGTAGCACTAACATTTACTGTTCCTGATTCTGCAAATGCTGTTCCAATTAATATAATAGTTACAAAGCAAAAAATTACAAATATTTTTTCAATAAATTTCATAAAATACATTCCTTTATTTATCAATATTTCCTAAGTCTAATTTTATATGTACCTCTTCTAATTGTTTATCAAAAACTTTAGAAGGTGCATTCATTAATAAATCTCTTGCTTTTTTATTCTTTGGAAAAGCAATAACTTCTCTTATATTATCTTCTTTAGCAAGAAGCATAACAATTCTATCAATTCCAGCCGCAGCTCCTGCATGTGGTGGTGTTCCATAACTAAATGCATTAAATAATGCTCCAAATTTTCCTTTTACATCTTCAACTGTGTATCCTGCTATTTCAAATGCTTTTATCATAATATCTTGATCATGATTTCTTACTGCACCAGATAAAATTTCATATCCATTACATACTGCATCATATTGATATGCATAAATATCTAGTGGATTTTTATTTTCTAATGCATCTAAACCACCTTGTGGCATTGAAAATGGATTATGATTGAAATCTATAGTTCCTTCATCTGATAATTCATACATAGGAAAATCTACTATAAAGCAAAATCTGTAAACATCTTTTTCTAATAAATCTAGTTCATTTCCAAGTTTTATTCTAATACCACCTGCAATTTTTACTGCTTTATTATATTCGTCTGCTACAAAGTATATTGCACTTCCTGGTTTAATATTCATTCTTTCAAAGATTTTTGCTTTTCTGTCATCATCTATAAATTTGCTAATTCCACCATTTAAGTTTCCTTCACTATCTACTTTTACCCAAGCTAGACCTTTAGCTTCAAGTTCATCAACAGCATAAGCAGACATATTATCAAAAAACTTTCTTGGCTTATCTTCCATATTTTCAGTAACTAAAGCTTTAACTGTTTTATCTTTAAAAGCGTTAAATTCTGTACCTTCAAAAATATCTGTTAAATCACTAATTACTAGAGGATTTCTTAAATCTGGTTTATCTGAACCATATTTTTCCATAGCTTCTTTAAAAGGTATTCTTATAAATGGTCCTTCATCTACTTTCCAACTTGTATTTTCTTTAAAAACTCTTGGTAATACATTTTCAATTATATTAAATACATCTTCTTGAGTTGTAAAACTTGTTTCAAAATCTAATTGGTAAAATTCTCCTGGTGAACGATCTGCTCTAGGATCTTCGTCTCTAAAACATGGTGCAATTTGATAATATTTGCTAAATCCAGAAACCATTAATAGTTGTTTAAATTGTTGTGGTGCTTGTGGAAGTGCATAGAATTCACCTGGATGTAATCTACTTGGAACTAAGAAGTCTCTTGCCCCTTCTGGTGAAGAATTTGCAAGAATTGGAGTTTGAATTTCTGTAAATTCTAATTCATCCATTGCTTTTCTAAAATCTTTTAATATTTTTGAACGTAAAAGTATATTTTTATGAATATTTTCATTTCTTAAATCTAAAAATCTATATTCTAATCTTAAATCTTCTCTAACATTTTGTCCATCAACATTTATTTCAAAAGGTAAAGCATTTCTACATTTTCCTAAAACAGTAATTTCTTTAGCAACAATTTCTATATCTCCTGTAGGAATTTTATCATTCTTACTTGCTCTTTCCACAACTGTTCCTGTTACTGTTAAAGTACATTCTTTTGTTATATCTTTCATTTCACAAGCTGTTTCTTCAGATATTACAATTTGAGTAATTCCTTTTTCATCTCTTAAATCTATAAAAACCATTTTTCCTAGATTTCTTACTGTTTGTACAAATCCTGCTAATCTTACTTCATTATTAACATCTGTAATTCTTAATTCTCCACAACTGTGAGTTCTATATTCATTAACCATATGTTATCCCCTCTTTTATCTCAAAATGTGGATACATTATACATTATTTGCTATTTTTTTTCAATATATTCATATAAAATAGTAAAAACCTCTTGGATAAATTCCAAGAGGTTTTGATTACGAGTTTCATTTTATTAATGTCCGCCACCAAAGCCACCGCCAAATGTTCCACCACCACCAAAGCTTCCTCCGAAGGTGCTAGAACTCGAGCTATAGCTACTGGATGAATGCAATTCTTCCTGTTGTCTTTTATACCTTTTATAATCTTTCTGAGCATCATCATTCATTGAATTTAAACGCTTAATCAGGCTCGCTGCAATCAGAATCCGTACAGAAGATGGAATATGATGGTAATATCTTACAGCATCTTCCAGTTCAGATCTGTGATGTCTGTCGCCATTAGCAGATCTGCAAATTTTTTCAATCTTCTCTTCTGCTTCTTTTGCATAAAGCTTTTCAGATTCTACCTTTCTTTCTGAAACTTCATCCATATTAATAGTTACATAGTGTTTTTCAGCTGACGATAATTTCTCATACTCACTTATCATTCTCTCCAAAGTATGATAATCACTTGCCTCAACTTCTTTACTGGTATATTTCGAATATTTAGAATCAAAGTTTTCTGCTGTCCGCTTTGCTCTAAAATCTTCTATTTTTTCCTGAATATTACTGTCAATGCTATTAGCATCTTTCTTCCATTTTCTGAGATTCATTGCATCTCTTTCAGCAGTTTCTAATTTGCTTGTTAAAGTAGTATTTTCTCCCTGTAATTTCTTGATTCTTTTCTCCTTTTCAAGAAGGTTTTTCTCATATTCCTTTTTATTCTGGTGAAGACTTAATCCAAGAAATATAATTGCAATAATTAAAGCAATTACAAAGAGAATTTTACTTAGCTTAATAAAATCAGCTTTAAATTCTGTTTCTTCTTTTGCCTTCTGCTCTGCTATTTCATCTGCATGAACAATATTGTATTCAACGCTGGAAAAATAATCAGTACATAGCTTAAAACTTCCTGTAATCCAAGTACTATCTGTTGGATAGTCATGATATGAGCCTTCAATTAACCTTGATACTTTTGATTCGTCAATTTTCAGCTTATCGCCATAAGTAACAGAATAATACCCATTAGCTTCTTTATAAAAAGAAAATACAATGATAATTCCATGCTTGTTATTTCCGAAAATTTCATTATACATCTTTTTAGAAAGATCATTAGTATAACTTTGTGTACAGGTTCTCTCATCACAGTTTTCTACATACAATGCTGGTTTCAGCAACTCAAACTGCTTAGAAATTTCATTAATCTCAGCAATTTGTTCTTCACTCAGCAATCCTGCATTGTCTGTAACAACAGTGTAACCTTCTGCACTTTCATCCGCATATGCTACTGTATTCCTAAACAGTACAAATAGCATAACTACAGCCAAAAATGCTACTCCGAAACTCCGTAATCTTTTTTCCATGGTGATACCTCCATCAAAATTATTTACTCTAAATTGTATTCCTCAAATTGTCTGATGTTATAACTAAAGCTGACAATATGGAGTATTTACGATTTAGGCTATAATATTATATCACATAATTTACATAAAATCTAGCATTTCATATTACATCAATAGAATATTAGTAAAATCTTTATATTACAAGATGTACAGAGTGCTTTCCTACTAAATAAAAAAGCAACCATTTGGTTGCTTTTTTTATTTAGTTCCAAAGATTCTATCTCCTGCATCTCCAAGACCTGGAACAATATATCCATTTTCATTTAATTTTTCATCTATTGTAGCACAATAAATTTCAACATCTGGATGAATTTCTTGCATTTTTTTAAGACCTTCTGGCGCAGCTATAATACATAAAAATTTAATTTTTTTAGCTCCGCTTTCTTTTAACATTGTTATAGCATCAATTCCAGAACCACCTGTAGCAAGCATTGGATCTAATATTATTACTTCTCTATTTTCTATATCACTAGGTGTTTTATAATAATATTTTACAGGTTTTAAAGTTTCTTCATTTCTATACATTCCTATATGACCAATTTTTGCATTTGGCATAGTATGAATTAATCCATCAAGCATACCAGTTCCAGCTCTTAAAATTGGAACAAATGCATATTTATCTTCATTTAATTTTTTTCCTGTCATATTACAAATTGGAGTTTCAATTTCAACATCTTCAAGCTTTGCATCTTTCATTGCTTCATAACATAATATTGAAGAAATTTCTCCTATTATTTCTCTAAATTCTTTTGTACCAGTTTCTTTATTTCTCAAAATTGTTAATTTATGAGAAACTAAAGGATGATTTAATTCTGTAACTCCCATTTCAATTACCTCTTTTATTGTTTATATAAAATCATTCTGAATCCCCAATAAGTATCTGATGTATTCTCAGCATATCCTATATGGCTTGAAGGAGTTCTACTTAAATTAGCACTTCCTCCACGAATAACTCTTTGTTTAATATTATCATTTGATTGGCTAGCTGAATCTTTATATATTTCTGTTGTCCATTCTCTAACATTTCCAGCTAAGTCACAAATATTATTAACAGTATCTGATTCAGTAGTTCCTGTTGGATATACTGTATAATCATAGTTTCCATAGTTAGTATTTTGTGAATAATTTTCGTAATTTATATCTATCCATTTTAAAACAGTATCCCAAGCATAACTATTCATTAATGCTGTAGAACATCCGTCTTCATATTCAAATTTAGTTGCAGAATCATTTGCATAATTTACAGCATCTAAATATGTTATATTTGTCCATGGAATCTTTCCAGACATACTTGCTGCAACTGATTCTCCATCAATATCATATTCTGAAGTTTCAAATCTAGCTATATAAAAACCATAATATTTTGCAACACTATTTACTAATGAAGTTGCTGATGTACTTGATTCTTCATATTTTCCATTTAGAACCATTTCACGTGTTAGCTTTCCTGATTCAACTGGAACCCATACATATTGATTTCCTGCTTCATCTTGAATAACAAACCCTTTATCTACATCTTCATTTATAACTGTAAATCCAGTTGGAACATATGGATTTGAAGCTGAAATTTCTGCAATCTCAGTAACTTCTATTGTTCCTGTTCCTACTTCTCCATTTACACCTGTAGCTGAAAAAGAATATTTTTTATTTTCTGTAGCTTCAAATGTAGCAGTATCCCCTTTTACTGTAGTTTTATCTGGAAGTGTTATTTCAGCAATACCATCTTTATCCTCTGTTGTTGCTGTAACAGTGATAGTTACAGAGTTTAAATTTTTTTCTTCTGAATTTTCATCAATATCTTTTTTCTTTAAACTTAAAACAGGTGTTGCAACTGTATTTTCTGATTGTTGAGTATTACTATTAGAATTATTTGTAAATCCTCCTGTTCCAGTAACAACTCCATAAACAACAATTGCTATTACTATTACTAAAACTAATAAAACAACTATAATTATAGGTGATAATTTACCTCCCATATACTTCTCTCCTTTGTAAAAATGTTCTGTAAAATAATATTATTTTACATATAACAATTAAAACATATAATAATTTTTTTTTCAATATATTTTTGAAATTTAGGGACCTTCCAAAAAGTTCATTTTTATTAAATAAACATACAAAAAGCGAGGCTTTATAGCCTCGCTCTCTATTATTTTATTTACTCTGCTGGATAAACACTAACTTGTTTTTTATCTTTACCTTTTCTTTCAAATTTAACTGTTCCATCTATTAAAGCAAATAAAGTGTCATCGCTACCGATTCCTACATTAGTTCCTGGATGTACATTTGTTCCTCTTTGTCTTATTATAATGTTTCCAGCTTTAACTATTTGTCCATCAGATTTTTTGACACCAAGTCTCTTTGACTCACTATCTCTTCCGTTTTTAACACTACCTTGACCTTTTTTGTGTGCCATGAAAGATTCACTCCTTTCGCTTTATATTTTATTTATATCTATTCAAAATTAATCTCGATATAATTCTATGTAGCTACTATTCTGCTACTTTTTCTTTTTTTTCAGCTTTTACTTTTATTGAAGAAATTTCTACTTTAGTATAGTCTTGTCTGTGTCCTCTAGTTTTTCTTTCATTCTTTTTAGCTTTGTATTTGAAAACTAAAATTTTCTTTCCTCTACCATTAGAAACAACTTTTCCTTCAACTTTAGCACCAGCAACATAAGGATTTCCAACTTGTATTTTTCCATCATTAGATACTAAAACAACTTTATCAAAAGAAACTTTTTTTCCTTCTTCTGTATCTAATTTTTCAAAATATACAGTTTCACCTTCTTGTACTTTGTATTGTCTACCACATGCTTCAATTATTGCGTACATTAAAAATGCACCTCCCTTTTTTGTATACTCGCTAACTTCCAACTTGGGTAACTATCTTAATATAGTATTTTTGAACCCTAGTTAAGCAGTTTACAGTAATAGATTTTAACACATTTTTCCTGCTTTGTCAACAAAAAGAGATGATATTTCTATCATCTCTTAAAATTTATTATTTATTTTGATCTTGACTCTCTTTCAATTCCACCTGGTTTTCTTTCTTGATTGGGTAACTCCTTTGCTGAAACACTTTTTACTTCTGTATTTCTAACCATTTTCATTGTGCTATCATCTCTAAAAGAAGTGCTTTTTTCAGTTTCAGGTGTTGTAGAATCTGTAGGTTTATATCCAACATCATCTGAATCTAGATTTATAGCAGAATCTTCTAGATTAGAGTACTTTTTTTCTCTTTTTACCATATCTCTATATTGTTTTATTACTTCTGTAGCATCACTTTTACTAACGCCAGATTTAACTAATTCAGTTACTAGAACGCCTTCATCAGAAGATTCTACACGAAAACGTGCATCATCGCCTAATACCTTTGATAAACTACTTCCGATTCCTTTAATAACATCTATAAATCCCATAATTTTTTTCTAAGTTTTACTTAGTTACACCTCTCTTTTTAAAATCTCTATTACTATTATAGCAGAAAAAGTCCTATAAATCAAGGACTTTTTGTAAATTTACATAATTTTTAAAATATTTCTTGTTTATATGACTAACTCATGTAATCTTTTAATCTTTTACTTCTACTTGGATGTCTTAGCTTTCTAAGTGCTTTTGCTTCGATTTGTCTAATTCTTTCACGTGTTACTTGAAATTCTTTTCCTACTTCTTCAAGAGTTCTAGCTTTTCCATCTTCTAATCCAAATCTAAGTTTTAAAACTTTTGCTTCTCTTGGTGTTAAAGTACTCATAACCTCTTCTAGTTGTTCTTTTAATAATGTATAAGCTGCTGAATCATGAGGAGCAGGACTTTCATCATCTGGTATAAAATCACCTAAATGGCTATCATCTTCTTCACCTATTGGAGTTTCTAAAGATACTGGATCTTGAGCTATTTTTTGAATTTCCATAACTTTTTCAACAGAAATTTCCATCTCTTGTGCTATTTCTTCTGGTGTTGGCTCTCTACCTAGCATTTGTAATAAATGTCTTGATGTACGGATTAATTTATTAATTGTTTCTACCATATGAACTGGTATTCTTATAGTTCTTGCTTGATCAGCAATAGCTCTAGTAATAGCTTGTCTTATCCACCATGTAGCATAAGTACTAAATTTGTATCCTTTTTTATAATCAAACTTTTCTACTGCTTTAATCAATCCCATATTTCCTTCTTGAATTAAATCTAAGAAAAGCATTCCTCTTCCAACATATTTCTTTGCAATACTAACAACTAATCTTAAATTTGATTCTGCAAGCTTTTGTTTTGCTTCTTCATCGCCTTCTAATACTTTTTGAGCTAAATCTAATTCTTCATCAAAAGTAAGTAATGGTATTCTACCAATTTCTCTTAAATACATTCTAACAGGATCATCAACACTAACACCTTCCATGTTAGTTATATCAAGTTCTTCTAATTTTATATCTTCTACTTCATTTAAATCTTCAATATCAGGTTCTAAGAAGTCATCATCTTTTAATACATTTACTCCCATTTTTTCAAATGCATCAAAAACTTTATCTATTTCCTCTGAATTTGCTTCTCCAAGTTCTGCTGCAAGTTCTCCATATGTTATCTTTCCTTTTTCTTTAGCAGCAGTTACTATTTTCATTAATTTTTCTTGTTCATCAGGATTATCTTTTCCTTTTGTGGCAGTTTTATTTGAAGTAACTTCTTCTGGTTCTGATTTTTTAGAAGATTTTTTTGTAGTTTTACTTTCTTCAACTTCTATTTTATCGTTTTCTGCTTTTTTCATTTAACTTTAATACCTCCTACTTCTTTTTAGCTAATTCAATTATAACTTCATTTAGTTCTCTTTCTAAGTTAGCTATTTCATCTTCAGAAAATGAAGAACTATTTTCTAAAGATTTAATTATTTCTAATTTTCTTTCAGATAGTCTCTCTTTAGTATAAATATTTACAACATCTTCTATACATTTAGTTACTGAATTTATTTCATAATCTGTAACTAAAATTTCACTAACATGTGATTGTATATCTTGATCTTCTATATTTGAAATCATTTGTAATATTTTTTCACTATCTTCTGCAGGTGATTCTAATATTTTTCTAAATATTGTTTTATTTTCTTCTAGTTTAAAATCTTCTAAAGTAATCTTAGTAACAATTGATTCATATGATTCTTGAAAATGATTGATTAATAAATAGATAATCATATTTTCTCTTTTTATGACTGCAGGACTTAATTCAACTACTTTAGTTTCTCTTTTTATTGGTTTTGTTAATATTGCTTCATTAATATTATTATAAGAGACTTTATTTACCTCAGCATAAATTGCTTCTTTAGAAATATTATATTGCTCTGATATTTTATCAATATAAATTTCCTTTTCTATTTTATTATCAACATTTGAAAGAATTTTAGTAATTTCTTTTAGAAATTTTATTTTATCATTTGCATTATCAAGGTTATACTTATTTTTTAGCATTTTTATTCTAAATTCAACTAATGAAATTGCATTATCTACAAGCATGCTAAATCTTCCACTTCCATATTTTATAACATATTCATCTGGATCTTTAGCACCTTCCATTTGTAATACTCTTGCATCACATCCTTGATTCTCTAAAATTGTAAGCCCTCTCATTATTGCTTCTTGCCCAGCACCATCAGAATCATAACTTAAAATTACTTGCTCACTATACTTTCTAAGTAATCTACCTTGCTCTTCTGTTAGAGCCGTTCCTAGTGAAGCAACAACATTGTTAAATCCTCTCTGATAAAGAGAAATTGCATCCATATATCCTTCGACTAAAATAATTTTTTTTGAATCAGATTGTTTTGCTAAATTTAAAGCAAATAGATGTCTTTTCTTTGAATACACTAAATTTTCATTAGAATTTATGTATTTTGCCATTTTCTCGTTGTTTTCTAATTTTCTACCACCAAAAGCTATAACTCTACCACTAACATCCATTATAGGGAACATTAATCTTTTTCTAAAACGATCAATAAATTCACCTCTATCATTTTTATTTACAAGTCCTGTTGATAATATTTCTTCATCCTTAAATCCTGAAGATTTCAAATACTTATATAATTCATTATATTCTCCAGAATATCCTATTTTAAACGCTTTTAAAGTATTATTATCTAGTTTTCTTGTTTTGACATAATCTTGTGCGATTTTTGCTAGTGGTTTATACAACCTCTCGTGGTAAAAGACTGTTGTTTCTGCATTAATTTTATACATTCTGTCTTTTAAATATTGATTTTTGTTAAATTCTGTATTTTCTGCAGCTGGCAATTCTATTCTAGCTCTTTCTGCTAAAAACTCTAAAGATTCTTTAAAAGATATTCTTTCAATTTCACTAATGAACGTAAAAACATCTCCACCTTTATGACATCCAAAACAATGAAAATATTGCCTGTCTGGTGAAACTGAAAAAGAAGGTGATTTTTCTCTATGAAATGGACATAATCCAAAAAAGTTTCTACCACTTCTTTTTAAAGTTACATATTGAGATATTACATCAACTATATCATTTGCTGATCTAATTTCCTCTTTTAATTCATCAGTATATTGAACCATCTTTTAACCTTTCTTTTATAATATTCGACATAGAGTGTTTAAATCCTTTATTTTATGTTAATTTTATTTTATACTTTTTATCTTTATTTATTCACATTAAAAGTGGGTTATATATTTAATATATAACCCATCTATAATTAATCTAAATTTAATTTGCTGAAATAAATTTTTTTACAATATTATCAGCTGGCTCTTCAGGCATTCCAACTGCTTTTTGTAAATTTTCTATTGAAGAACCATGTAATTCATATGATGTTTTAATTTTGTTTTCAACTAATTCTTCAACTTCTTCTTTTTCTTTACTTTCAACAAGAACTAACTCACTAACAAGAATTTGTTTAGCATTTAGTAACATTTTTTTTTCTGTTGTAGATAGACCTTTATCTTTTTGTTTAAAACTTAAATTTCTAACAATATCTGCTACTTCGAAAATATCTCCTGATTTCATCTTTTCAACATTATCTCTGTATCTTTTGTTCCATTTTAAAGACATTTCAGTACTATCTTGTTCTAAAACGCTTATTACTTTTCCGGCTGTTTCTTTATCAATTATATTACGTACTCCTATTTCTTCTGCTTTTGCAGTAGGCACCATA
This sequence comes from uncultured Clostridia bacterium, assembly GCA_948530865.1. GTDB lineage: Bacteria > Bacillota > Clostridia > TANB77 > CAG-508 > Scatovivens. The sequence goes on along the minus strand of CAOTKV010000019.1, from coordinate 14,413 downwards.
ACTTTCACTTCACCTGGCATTTTAATTATATAATAAGATTGTCTTTCATCTAATATTGCTCTTTCCTCAATTTTTTCAATTACACCAGCTCCATGCATTGGGTATACAATTTTATCTCCTACTTTAAACATTATTTGTCACTCCTTCCAAGTAATCTCAATTACTACATTACAATTATACTACAAAAATTTCAAAAAGTCAAAAGAATTATAACGAATTTAATAAAGTTTTTTCATTTATATTACAAATGTAGAAAAACTCTTGCAAAAAGCTTTTGCAAGAGTTTTAATATATTATTTATTTGTTTGTTGAGCCAAAACCACCCATTCTTTCACCAGCTGCTGAATCATCATCTGTTACTAAATATTTTTGGAATATTGCTTGTCCTATTGCATCTCCTTTTTTTATTTCTACATCTTCATCTTTTATATTATAAAAAGCAAACATTATATGTCCATCATTATCTTGATTTCCATAATAATCCTTGTCAACAACACCTACACTATTAGCTAATATTAATCCTTTTTTTCCAGGATTAGAACTTCTATTATATAGTAAAAGCATTTCATCATCTTCCATATATGATTTTAATCCTGTTTTTACTAAAGTTGGCTTATTTCCTCTTTTAAATGCTGGGATTACAATATCTTCAGCTGCTTCAATATCATATCCTGCTGAATATTTTGTTTTTCTAACTGGTAAATTTATCCCTGCATTTTCAAATCCTTTTGCTATTTCAAATCCTCGTTTTTTGTTCATTACTATTTTTCCTCCATTAATCTTTTTCGTTATTATATAGTCTTATCAAGTAAATTTCAATATCTTTTTGGCAATTTACATATGTTGAAATCTTAGTATATAAATGTTATAATTATTATGTAACCTAACAACACTTATTCATAATGGAGGTCATAATTATGGCACATGGAGGTCATCACAGTCATAGTCATCATCATCATCATCATTACCACGGTTCAGGTTCAGTCAGTGGAGTTGAAATTGCTATACTTATAGTAGCAATAATTGTTCTTCTTTTTATAGAAGCAATTGCTTCTGATATAAGTGGCAAAAAACCCCTGGAAGGTACTTATGAAACATATTCATCTTATGTCATCGATAAAGAAGAATATTTTTCAAATACCAATGAACTAATTTCTGGACTGAAAAATCTACATGAGAAAACCAATATTCAAATAGTTGTTATGTCATCTCGTGACTCATGGAGCGACCGCAAAGTAGAAGAAAAATACTATGAAATGTTTGACGATGAAGCTCACATTCTACTTGTAATTCCTGCAGGCTGGTTTTCAAGTACAGAGTATTATGCTATTGGAGAGCTTGCAAATACAGTAATTGGCGATCGGGAAATTGATTATCTACTAGATGATATCAACGGCAGTAGTGATGGAAGTAAGTGGAATAAGAAACTAAATGACTTTACAGAAAGACTTTTATTCGAATAGTTTCTATCAAAGACCCTGCACAAGTGTGCAGGGTTCTTTGATTTTTTATATTTTTTCAAAATATCTATTTACAATTTACATAATATGTTGTATAATGTGGGTGTTATTTTTAAATACCTTAAAAACGCTTCATTTGAAGCACTGTACATTGAAAAAGGAGGTATAATATGTCGTACGGTAACGCTTCAGCTGTACGGGAATTAGTTCCTAAAGGATATCATTTTGATGCCTATAACGAACTCAATTCCCCCAATACCCGTGATCGTCCGTTTTTTGAAGATGGCATTATTTCTATCGGGAAATACCAGCTCCTAAAAAGATTGGAGCCTGACGGTTCTCTCTTACTTCAATATGACAATGTCTGCCATAAAGGTCATATTTGTTTCAAGCCCTACTGGCTTTCGTTTGACAAATATGTGGAAATGCTCAGAGAGGCTTTAAAGGAAAGAAGTGATTTCATTTCCTTTGAAATACCAATCGAATATGGCTATATTCCACACAGTTGTTGGCATTGTGAAGAAAAGAACCAGGACTGCTCTCATCTCGTTAATGAGGAAAGTAGCACATCTATTGCTGCAGTTTCATTCGATCCAAAAGATATCAAAAATGCTCTTTCAGAGTATTTTGGTATAACACAATCAACCAATTCATCTATAAGAGGAGGAAAAAAAATGAAAACTAATAACTTCAAGAAAATGTTTGGTATGAATTTCGAAATCGGCGTATCCAAAGATCAGAACATCGCTGCCACCTTTATGGGCGTAGCAATCAAAAATTTGCGGACCGGCGACTATACCGTGTATGATCCTGCAACAAAGACACTCAAAAACTATGCTGGCATGAAGTTCGGCGACTTCCGTGTATTCCTGCTTCCAGATCAGACCTTGAAGATCGACCAGCTCTATAAAATGGACGGTAAGTACTACTATGTCCAGGCTGTCGATGGAAACATGGCTACTCTGGTTGATGCAGTTGAAGGCACTGTAATTCAGAAGATTCTGAGCGAGTGTGTCATCCCTGGCATGAATTTCTACACCAGAGTTGTGGCACTGGATCCGCGCACGATGTTTGATCGTGGTTCCGAAACTGATATGAGCAAAAATGTTCTGGCCGCAATCTGCATGACTCAGTGGTCCAAAGGCGAAAGCGAATTCTCTCTGGATGGAATCGGCGATGACTCCATGAATGGACTGGGAATGCTCCTGCTTATGGGGAACAATAAAGATATGTTCAGCAATCTCCCGATGCTGCTGGCAATGGGAGCTCTCGGAAATGACTCTGATGAAGGCGGTATGATGCAGTATTGGTTGCTTAATCAGATCATGAACGGCGGCACTGCTGGCGGATTTGATTTCTTCGGCAATCTGACTGGATCTGCTCCTGCAACTCCGGCAATTCCGGCTGTAACTGTTCAGACAGATGATACTGTAGTATGCCCGAACTGCGACGAAGAGTATCCAGCAGGAACTAATTTCTGTTCCAACTGTGGTGCTCATACAGTTCAGAAAGGCAAACACTGCACGAACTGTGGCGCTAAGCTGAGTGATGGTGCAAAGTTCTGCCATCACTGCGGACAAAAAGTGGTAACAGATACCTGCCCGAAGTGCAATGCAAAAGTTCCTGAAGGAGCGAAGTTCTGCTCCACATGTGGTGCTGATCTGAGTAAGGTTTATGAGCTGGTAACTCCAAAGGCAAAAGCCACCAGTTCTGGTAAAAGAACTGCCAAGACTGGCGGAACATCCAGAACAGCCAAAAAGGCTTCGGTAGAAAAGCCTGTGGTAGAAAAAGCCGCTGACGAAGTAAACAAGGAGTAAGCCTATGGGCATAAATGTCAGAAGGAAAATTCTGATTGGCGAAAAAGCATTTTGCTTTTGTGAAAATTGCAAACTCGCCTATGATGAAAATTCCAAATTTTGTACCCAATGTGGTCGGAAACTTGTTAAGAAATCATCAAAAATCTACGCCAATATGGGAAAAAGTGGTGTAACCTCAATCAGCTATAAAACAGCTGATGGGATTACTATTAATTCCAAAGGAAACACTACCATCCCTCTTGGCGCTGGAGTATCGTACACTGTAACTTCCAAAAAGTAATGTATAAAAAAAAGACTCGCGGTTTGCAAATTGCAGACCGCGAGCTTTTTATATCTTCACTAATTTATCTCTCGCTTCTCCTTTCGTAACATATACATCATTTATAGGATAAGCAGTGTGCTCACAAAGAATTTTCTTTATTTCTTCAAGAAAGTTTTGTTTTGAAACAGTTATCTTCTCTCCATTAAACTTATAAAAAACCTCATCATCCAGTTGATCAAAACAGGTAAATACCATATTTCTTTTTGCTTTTAATTCAAAGTTTTTACTATAATCTCCTTTTAATGCTTCCAAAAGCAAATCCAAATCAAGAATTCCAAAACGCAAATGTTCCTGAAATTCATTTGGCATATTGGTTAAATCAACTATATTCTTATACGGTTTCCCATTTGTTTCGGTAGGGAATTTTCCTCTTCCATGACGTGTAGCATAGCATCTCGAAACATTATAGACTTCTACTTCACCATCAAATTTAATAGCTTTTAAAATATCTACCATGTTTTTTACCCCTGTATTAGAGGTTGTAACATTTGGCCAAAATTTTTCAAATCCCTGATCTAAAAGCAATCCCTGTGCTCCTTCAAAAACAGCAATTTCAAATCTACTTAAAATGCTATCATCCATAACAGTTACATTCTGAGTAAAATTTTTTGCCATTTTAATAGTCATATCAATTGTATCAGAGTTTTGAAAATCTTTTACATATTTTTCAGGAAGATCTTCTAGATGTAGATTGTACTTATTTTTAAGACGCATTGGAACATAAATATTTTGAATTTGCTCCAACTTTTTACGAAGTTTATCTTCTGAAAACAAGTCCATAACTGTAATTTTGTAATCATCATATTTACTTCTATGAACTGTTTCATTGATTCCAAAACCACAGCTTCCATGCCTATTTTCTGCACGCATAGTTTCAATCATTTGGTTTATATTCATATCCCAAAATGTTGTTACTCTGCATTCAGGATTGACACATACCACTGGATTTATAGCAAATTCTTCAGCTAATTTGCACAGTTCCATATCAAATGAAAATAGATTCACAATAAATTCCTTACTTAAATAAGTTGGAGAACCTGCAAAAGTACCTGAACCAAAGTGGCTAAATGCATGCCGTTTCCCATCAGTCACAACTGTATGTGATGCCTGAGCACCACCATTAATTCTAACATTTATGGTATTTGAAGGATTTCGACTACATAAAATATCTGTCACATTTCCTTTTCCTTCATCTCCCCATCCAGAACCTACTACCGCATATGCTTTTATCATTTTTTCTCCTTTTTTACAAAAGGAGGAGCATAAAGTATACTCCTCCCAAGGTTGCTGTTTAGAAAATCTCGATTTTGCCGTGCTCTTCAGCTACGACTTTTTCGTCCTTAACATGTTCTTCATGCTTCATCAAAGCTTCTCTGACAACATAACGTGCATTTGAATCTTCAATCTTTTCAATCGCTTCGGTCTTAGAACAACCTTCGTACATATCTATGATTGCACAAATCAGTTCTGGCAAGCAATCGTAATCACTCAGATCACATGCATGACCACCGAGAAGTTCATACCATTTATCCATTTCACACCACTCATAATTGCTTCCATGCAGAATGATATGATAACAATGGAACTTCTCAGATGCCATTTCAAGGCAGTCCGTGGCAGTTACAGTTCTGGTATCCAAATCCTTTCTGTCTCCAAAAACCCTTCTGAGTTCCTGAGCAGTAAGATATGGAGTAGGCTCCTCGTCACCAAACGTGAATAAGAATCCCTTCTCTCCACGTTTATCGAAGCAGTCCATCTTACAATACTTGCCTGCAAAATACCAAGGCAAAATGTAGCTTTCAAAAGCATTTCTACCACCGCCTTTTTCAAGCCAAATCTTTTCAAGCTGTTCCAGCATCCTCAAATCAGATTCAAACTGAGTTGCCTGAAGCGGTGCATCATCATATACCGCGACATCTCCGACTCCCATAAACATGATATGAGGGTTGAAAGAATATCTGTTAAGAATTGCTTTAAAGAGCCTTGGATACTGCGTCTGAATAAGGCTAAGCAAATATTTTCCCATGGAACCTGTTACATCTTCTGCAAAGATTATTCCTCTGGACTTCGGGCTCAGTGCCGAATCACAAGCTTCTCTCGGAAGCTTCATTTTGGCAGGATTGAATTCATCGATCATTCTGCTGGATTTAAAAACCTGCTCTGCCGAAGTTATCCGCCGTTTAGGAACTTCTACATCGCTGGACCGACTGCCATAACTACTGTAGCTGCTCCCACTGCTGTAATAGCTGCCTCCATAATAATCTCTCGATTTGTAATGACTGTCAATTTCGTAACTACTCGGTGCTCTTCCACCCATCTTGTTTACCTCCTATAAATGTTATTTTGTTATATAGAAACGTCCATATCGACGAATCTACGACCACCAAATGACTTACGTCTTACTTCTTCCCAATCATGATATTCCGTTTTAGGATCCTTGGAAATTTTGTTTTTGTTTATCCACTCTTTCATTGGCAATGGAATGTTTGGCTGACTTCCAAGTAATTCTTTTGCTACTTTTTTGATAGAAAGCTCATCTACTTCAAAAGAAGAATATCCTCTATCTTTGCATTCAAATGGTATAATGTCATAAACCTCTTTTGGCATTCCCTGAATTTTTTCGTTAAAATACGTTGTAAAGAACCAACCACCATATACACCAAGGATTCTCATATCCTCGACTGTATAGGATTCACCTTCTTCAGTTCTTCTTCCAGGTGCAAAAAATAAGTTATCAATTGTTATACCATTGTGAATAGTTTCCACCAAACTCATGTAGCAGGCAAAGTAATACAGCCTTGTCAAAATTGAAGCAACATACTCAGGTCTCAAACTCCCATCAAAATACTCCAAAAGCTCTCTCATTGGATACATTCTCTCACATGGTTTCTTTACAAAAATGCAGAAATTTCCTTCTACAGTTTCGAAATTAATCTCCACATTCGGAACCATATACTGAGCAAATTCCCAAATTTTCTTATCAGGTTTCAAATACGAATGTGTCTTTGAAATGTAATTCTTGTAATATTTTTCATATTTTCCATCAACTACATAAATCACATATTTCGCAGTAATATACATCTGCCCAAGTTTGAATGGAAAACTATTGTTGTAATGAATATTGTATTCTTTCCCATTCTTGCCGCAAATAGTAAGTTCATTCAAAGACCACCCATTGTTGATTCGGGATATAGCTTCTTCATAGAGTAACTTAATTTGTCTGGTTACCATGAAGTTTTGGATTGCACGATATTCTGTTGGCTTAAACCGTTCAATATATTCATTTTTTTCCTGATCGATTACATTCAGATCCATTGTGAATATATCTTCTGGACGTGTTGCTGACATTATTTCGTGCTCAGATTTCCGTTTCATACAACAACTCCTTTCTTGTTTTTTTGTAGAATCATTTGCATTCTACTTGTTAAAATTTTACGTAAACTATTTTATCACAATTTTATCCTCAAAGCAAGCATTTTCTAAGGAAAATTGCACTTTTGTTTTTTAAAATAAAAAAAGATATTATATGTCGTTTATACATATAATATCTTTCAATTTTATTGTTATATAACCAATTAATCTTGAGCATATGGTATGATAGCAATATGTCTTGCTCTTTTTACAGCTGTTGTAATTTCTCTTTGATGTTTAGCACAAGCACCTGTTGCTCTTCTTGGTAGTATTTTACCTTTTTCGTTGATAAATTTTCTTAATTGATCTGCATTTTTATAATCTAATTCAAAGTTTTTATCATTACATAAAGCACAAACTTTTTTTCTGATTTTTCTAAACTTTGGGTTAAAATCATCATCTTGATTATTTCTATTGTTTCTTCTATTTTGTTTTTTATCAGCCATTTTTAATCCTCCAATCTTCTAACTTTATATATTAATTAAATTAGAATGGTAAATCATCATCAGAAGATGTAACTTGGAATTCAGCATTTTGTGCAACTGATTCTCCAAATGTATTTTCAAATCCTCCTGATGCTTCTCCATCTCTTTTACTATCTGCAAAATATGCTTCTTCAGCAATTACTTCTGTAACATAATGTTTTTGACCTTGTTCATCATCCCAAGTTCTTGTTTGGATTCTTCCAACTATAGAAACTTGTTGACCTTTTTTAAAGTATTTGCTACAAAATTCTCCAGTTTTATTCCAAGCAACAATATTAATAAAATCTGCTTGTCTTTCTTCACCTTGTCTAGCAAATCTTCTATTAACTGCTAAACTAAATGAAGCAACTAAAGTATTATTTGTTTGAGTATATCTTACTTCTGGGTCTCTTGTTAATCTTCCCATTAAAATTACTTTGTTCATGTGCGATTCCGCCTTTCTTATTATTCTTCGTCTTTTCTTACAACGATGAATTTAATAACTTCGTCTGTAATTCTGTATACTCTTTCAAGTTCTTTTATTAAACTTGGTGCAGCTTCAAAGTTAATTAATACATAATTTCCGTCTGAATTTTTTTTGATTTCATAAGCTAATTTTTTCTTTCCTAACTCTTCAACTGACTCTACTTTTCCATCACTATTAATAATGTCTGAGAATTTTTGAATTAATTCTTTAACTCCTGCATCTTCAACATTTGGATTAATAATGAATACTGTTTCATATCTATTCATTATCTTTTCACCTCCTTTTGGATATTAAAACCCATATTGTGTAATATGAGTAAGGAGAAAATAGACTAAATCTATTTTCATACTTGACTATTTTAACACATATTTCCTTATTTGACAAGTATTTTATTTTGAAATTTATAGACTGTCCCTAAATTTCACTTTTTCATATTTTAAGTTTCTTGTATAATGTAATCCATTATATGAAACTCCTTTTTTGTAATAAATCGTATGACTTTGCTTATTTATTATATAAAAATCATCCTCTCCTAATTCTCTATTTCCATAATTAAGAGACAAATTTTCCAACATTTCTAAATTTAATTCATAAAATTGCTCATTATCATTTGGATTAATAGAATTATAAAATTCTATTTCTTCTCCTTTTATCGGAATATCTCCATTATTTAAATAATATATGGAAATTCGTTCATCTAAAATACTTATATCTTTATATAAATTATTTAATTTGCTTAAATCTATCCCTTTTTTTATAAAATTATATAAAACTCCAAAAACAATAAATATAACTATTAAAAATACAACTAAATTTACTATCTTTTTCTTATCCAACAATTTTCTCCCATATTTTAATATATATTTAGCTTACTAATAAAACATATTTATTTCAATACTTTATTATATTTTTTTATTTCTTCCATTGTTTTTATTAAAATTAAATATTTTTTTTCTTCTATAAAATATAAATACCATAAATACACTAACAATACTAATATGTATATATTTTTTGCCTTTAAAATTAATATACTATATGCAAGTGAAATAATTCCTAGAAAGATTTTACTAAAATTAATCATAATAACATTTGACATTTCTTTTCCAAAAAATACTCCAAAAATTTCTTTTAGAATTTTTCCTCCATCTAGTGGTAATATTGGTAATAAATTAAATAAACAAATAGCAAGGTTAGTATATATTATTTTCTCTTTTAATATAATTTCTAAATTAATATAATAAAATATTATAGATAATAATAAATTCATAAAAGGTCCACTAAGATAGAATATAATTTTATTTAATGGTTTATTTTTCCCATAAGAATAAATTTCAAGTGATATTCCTAATGGATTTATATTCATTTTCTGAGGCTTTCCTCCTATTAAAACTCCAACAATCAAATGTGAAACTTCATGTAAAAAAACAAAAACTAAGAACATTATATATATATCTAAGCTATTGAAAATTAAAAATAAAATTATAACAAAAATAATTTTTAAATTTATTTCGATCTTCATATTATACCAAGCCTTATCATAAATCTATAACTTTTGAAGGATTCACAAATCTATCATCAACTCTTATTTCAAAATGCAAATGTGGTCCTGTACTATTCCCAGTGCTTCCTACAGCTGCAATAGGCTGTCCTTGCGCTACAATTTGTCCTTCTTTTACAAATATATTTGAGCAATGTGCATATAATGTTGTTACATTATTACATCTTATTTTCAAATGTTTACCATAGTCTCCTTCTTTAGAAACTAACTCAACAATACCTTCCATTGAAGCATTTATAGTATTTCCCATTTCTGATGCCAAATCTACTCCTGTATGATAACCAGTTACATTTTGATATTCTGATTCTCTGGAACCAAATAAAGAACTTACAGAATAAGAATTTAATGGTCTTGCAAAACTATATGATGATTTTAAATTATTTATATCCATCTCCATTTCAGAAATTGAACTACTTTCTTGTTGTAATTCTTCTGTTTGTTGAACATTAGTATCTGTTTGCTCTATTATTTCCTCATTATTTTCAGCACTTTTTATTTCTTTTGATTCTATTTCTTCATCTTTTAAAAATTCTTTTATTTTCATTCCTATAGTTCCATTATATGTATTTACTTTTTCTAAAAATTCTGATGTAAAAATGTAATCTTTATTTTGAACAGCAAAAACAATAACTGCTAAATTAAACATTATTAACAAATTAAACCATATACTATTTTTAGACTTTCCTTTATTTGCCAAATGTTTTGCAGGAACTTTATTATTTCTTCTAAAATAGATTTCTTCTGCTCTTCTTATTCTCTCATCATCATTTAAAATTCTTTCCAAAAAAATACACCTCTCTTACATGTTTTAAATATATTCATGTAAAAAAGGTTTATGATTAATTATTATTTAAAAATCATAAAAATTATAATTAATATTAGTATTACATTAATAATCTTCAGGATTCTATATTTTTTACTTAACTTTTTTAATCTATATTCACTAAATTTTAGATCATTTATTTTGAATTCATTATTTATTAAACTTTCTGTTTCATACAAAATCATCGTTTTTTCATTTTTTTTATATTTTTCTTTTTCCATTTTGGTAAAATTGACATTATCTTTTAAAACAATAAATGCTTCTTCTATTATATTAGATTCTAAATCTTTCAAAAACACAATATTATCTAATTTATTCAGTTGCATAATACTCTCCTTAAAAGTAATTTTTATTATTATTTACAAAATTGGAAAATTTATGCAAAAAATATATAAGATTAGTAGAAAATTGCTCCGAAATTCCTACTAAATAGCAAAAGCCAGCAGATATTTCTGCCGGCCTTGCCGAGGATATGGCTTATTCCTCATCAGTACCTTTCTTTCTTCTTCTCGTTTTCATCTGAAAGCCACTACCAAATCGTCCTGAAACACATTCGAAAACGACATTGGCAATTGTTACAACCACAATAATAACGATCAGAACAGGAGTGTTTCCTTTGACGAACTCGCCGAACTGTGTAAGGATTGCCGTAAGCTGAGTGCTTGCCCAGGCAAGACCTTTGCAGATCCAGTAACTGCCATAGGTAAGACCAGCCACAACAGCAGAGATGATCACTGACCGCAGAATAACATTTCTTAACCCTTTTAACATATTTTTTCCTCCTTATATATAAGACTCAATACGAGCTCCATATTTATTATACCATATCAAGCATAAAAAATCAAATATAGCATACATTTAAGTAGGCTTGGAGGTTTTATATGGAAAGTAAAAAAGGATTAGATTTTAAACATAAAGAAGTTATAAATATTAAAAATGCAAAACGCTTGGGATATGTTCAAGATGTAACTGCTGATTTTGATACAGGAAGAATCAAAGAAATTATTGTTCCTGGTAATACAAAATTCTTTAATTTATTTACTACTGGAAATGAAGTTATTATTCCATGGTCTTCTATTAGAGTAATTGGTGATGATATAATTCTTGTAGAAATATAAACTATTTATACAATCTTTTCATATGGTCTATTGCAGTTTTCTCAAGTCTTGAAACTTGTGCCTGAGAAATTCCAATTTCTTCTGCAACTTCCATTTGTGTTCTTCCTAAAAAGAATCTCTTATCTATTATCATTCTTTCTTTTTCATTCAATTTTTTTAAAGCTTCATTCATTGTTATATTTTCAGCCCAGTTTTCATCTGTATTTTTCTTATCTTTAACTTGATCCATTATATATAAACTATCAGCACCATCATTGTAAACTGGTTCCTGAAGTGATACTGGATCTTGTATTGCATCTAAACTTAAAATAATTTCTTCTTTTTCAACTTCAAGTTCTTTAGCAATTTCTTCTATTGTAGGTTCTCTACCATTTTCTCTTGTTATTTTTTCTTTAACTTGTAATACTTTATAAGCTAAATCTCTAACAGATCTACTTACTCTTACCATATTATTATCTCTTAAATATCTTCTTATTTCTCCAATTATCATTGGCACTGCATAAGTAGATAATTGAATATCAAGACTAATATCAAAATTATCTATTGCCTTGATTAGTCCTACACATCCTACTTGAAAAAGATCATCAGCGTTTTCTCCTCTCCCGCAAAATCTCTGAATTACACTTAAAACTAGTCTTAAATTTCCATTTATTAATTTTTCTCGCGCTTCTTTATCTCCTTCATTCATTTTATAAAACAATTCTTTTGTTTCTTTTGATGTTAATAATTGTAATTTAGAGGTATTTACATTTGCAATTTCTACTCTGTTAATCAAAATAAAAAACCTCCTTTAGAAATAATCTTTATAATAATTATTTCCAAAAAAGGTTTTTTTATTCTTTTAAATATTAATCTTCTTCAAATTCTGTTTGTTTTAATCTTAAATGTCCAAGTTCTTCCCATCTATTATATGCCAAGTTTAATCTAAATAAGACTGTTGGTTTTGCACCAGCTCTGTTCTTATCTACAACACATGCATAGAATCTAACATCTGTATCAATAGGAACATCAATTTCATAACATTTATCAAAATGATCTGTATCTGCATATTCATATTTATAAAGTGAAGCTCTACTAATTTGTTTTATTAAACATAATGTATCTAAAACTTCCTTAACAGTTTTACTTGCAGACATTTCGTTAACAGTCAAGTTTACTGGTAAAGTATTACTTTCAATAAGTTGCATTGATGATGCTATAAATATTCTAAACTTTTGAGCTAAATTCGAAAGTATTGTAGCAGTTTTCTTAACTTCATCACTGTTACCAATATTTGCAGTATCAGCTTTTAATGTATCATAGAACATATAATGAATTCCTTCTTTATAATAGTAATTCATTATAATTTTCTTCAAATCGTCATTTGTATGCTCTGTAATGTGAATAAAGAAAATTGAATTGTTAATTTGTGTATTTACCCAATCAGTTACTTTTAATGTTTGATTAAACACTTCAGAATTTTTCTTTAATTTTTCAACGTACTCTTCTTGTGTTTCTCCTTCTTTTCTTAATATATACCCATTTTCATCACATTTAACTTTTTTACCTTTATCTGGTCTAAACTTAAGTTCTAGTAGTTCTCCCTCTGTTACACTTATTTTTTGACCGTGTAATTCTTGTATTTCAGGATTGTTAAGAATTGTAGTAATCATACAAAGTTTCATTTTATCTTCTGCCATCTCATTTGAAATAATTAATACTTTTTCTTTATGAATAAATGAAATATATGATGCAAGATTAATTGTAAACCTACTTTTTCCACAATTTGAAGGCATTGCATAACACATTGTCTCACCTCTTCTTAATCCTTTAAATACAGTTGATAATATATTAAATGGAATTGAAAGACCATTACTTAATTCGTTATCACCTGCAAGTAGGAAATCAGTAGTATTTTCATTTAATCTACCTTGTGTTAAACCAGTAGTAACAGTAATTTGCTCTAATGCATTTTCAACTTCTTCAACAGTCATATCTGCATATAATTCATAATGTTGAATTTCTAATATTTTCTCTTGAATTGCATTTGTTGCAGCAGTTAAATAATTTTTCTTTAATATAAATAATTTTTTTAACTTTACATATATTGTTTCTAAATCATAATCTCCAGCAGCCGCAATTTTTCTAACTTTTAATTTTAAATCATAAGTATTTGGTGTTTCTCTTGGTAATTGATATTTATTTTTTGCTATAGCTGGAGCATATGCCTCACCATCTCTAAACAATACTATTTTATAAAGATTTGTTAATTCATTATCTGAAAATCTACAATCTTCATATAAGAAGTAGAACCTAGACATAGCTTTTGGATTATTGAATAACATTCCTAAATAAATACATTCTAGTTCAATATCTATTAATTCATCTGGATAAATACTTTCTTCTTCCTCTTCATCATCGTAGTCGTCATCTTCATCTTCTTCCTCTTCAGTTACTTCATCATAATCGTCTGCAAATTTCATTTCAACTTCATCTACGATTTCTTCATCTTCTTGTAATTCTACTTCATTTTCCTCATCAATATCTATCTCGTCATCTTCTGTTACCTCTTCTTTATTGTCTACGTCAACATTATTATTTTCTTCTACAATATCTTCGTTATTTTCTAACTCTTTTACCTCTTCAGTATCCTCAAATTTGTTTTCTTCATTTTCTACTATTTCATCATCATCTAGTTCTTCTACTTCTTCGATTTCCTCGAAGTCATCTTCGTCGGCTTCTACTACTTCTTCATCATCATCTAGTTCTTCTACTTCTTCAATTTCCTCGAAGTCATCTTCGTCGTCTTCTACTACTTCTTCATCATCATCTAGTTCTTCTACTTCTTCGATTTCCTCGAAGTCATCTTCATCGGCTTCTACTATTTCATCATCATCATCTAGTTCTTCTACTTCTTCAATTTCCTCGAAGTCATCTTCATCGGCTTCTACTATTTCATCATCATCATCTAGTT
>CAOTKV010000018.1 GCA_948530865.1 uncultured Clostridia bacterium | reverse complement strand
CACAATTTTGAAAATTTTGTATCATTCCATTTGTCTCATATTGATTTGTTTTACAACCGCAATGTAAAGAAAGCAACCCTTTTTTTATTATTATTTTCTTTGTATTCCATATTATTACTGCCTTTCAACGATTTTCATTTTTTCTATTTTTCCCATGTTTTTTTTGTAATGCCAATTAAATCCATCTTTAATTCCTTGCCTATATACTTTTTCAGTATATTTAGCAAAGATTCTCCTTAGTATTTTATCAAACATATTTAATTCTGGCAAATATATTTTCATAAATATCCCTCCTTTTTAGAGATATCTCTTATATTATATTTTACCATATTATGTAAAACAAAATAACTATACTAGATGTTAGGTATTGACACAGTTTTCTGTTGATACAACTACATTACAAGTTTCGACATCTTTTGACATTATTCTACATTATTTTAATTCATTCACTAAATCTTCTAAATATGTGTTAGGATTTTTATTTTCTTTTAATACTTTATCTATGTATTCAATAGCCTTATCATTTTCATTGTTTTTTATCATTTCTTTTATCTTCATTAAAACTTCTATCATTATACACACCTCTTTTGCTTTTAGATTATATCATTGTTTACCTCTATTGTAAATTAGGTGTCACTTATTTCAGTCTTTTTCATTATAGTTAAAATAAATTGCAGTTTGTTTTAAAATATCTATAAAGAAAAGAGGTGAAAAGATGATATATGTAAGAGTAAACGAAATACTAAAGGAAAAAAATAAGTCGAAATATTGGTTCATTAAACATATGGAAGGAGGCTATCAATCTTTGTCACATCTTATGAACAATGAAACTATTTCTATTCGTTTTGAAACATTAGAAAAAATGTGTGATATTTTGGAATGTGAACCAGGAGATATTATTATAAGAAAAAAATCTATTAGAAAGAAGGTAAAAAGAAATGAGCAAACTTCTAAAGCAATATGAAGATCTTAAGAAAAAAGATTCTGAAAAAATTTATATTTTTAAAGTAGGTATTTTTTATAATATCTTAAATGAAGATGCTAGAAAAGTTTCAAATGCAATCGGATTAAAATTAACTGATCTTGGGCCAGATATAATAAAATGTGGATTTCCAATCGCCAAATTAGAAAAATATACACAATTATTAAAATCAAAGGACCTTAACTTTGAAATAATATCTAATCTAGCATCTTCTAATCAAAATACTTCTTATGATCAAATTATCAAAAAAATTAAGAGTATTGATTTGAATAATACAACCTTTAAGGAAGCATTTGATATATTATATACTATACAACAAAATTTGAAAAATATACAATAAGGGAGATAAAATCTCCCTTTTATATTATTGAACATCTGATTTATATACCCAAGACATAATTTCTTGTAATAGTACACCATCAGGATGTGTGTTTCCACTTCCTACTTGCATTATTGTATAAGTCTTTCCTTTTATATATGAAGGAATTGTTTGTCCTGTGCAATATTTAGAAGCAGATGTTTTTAATGTGACTTTTTGGCCTTTTGAGAAACTTGTTGATGCTGCAGGTGTAACAGTATTTATTGATCCTACTTTTTGTGTATAATCTAAACAGATCCATCCAGCACCTGATTTTAATTTACCCCAATTTTCTTGCGTTTCAACTATTGTATATGTTCCCTTATCTCTAATGCAACCTACTATTGAATTATTTGTTCCTGCACCACTTCTAATATTTAAAGCATCTGTCGTTACCTTTACTAAATATGAATTACTTGTATTTTGTGTTGGTGTTACAGGTGTTGTATTTCCATCTAGTTTTTCATTAACTTCTTTTACTAATTGTGGGAATCTATCTTGTAAGTATTTTCCTGGACAGCTTGTATTTGCGAACATATTATGTCTTGTTAAACTTCCGTTTTTTGTACCATCATATATAAGTCTAAAATTATATCTTTTACATATATCTACACATAAATTCACAAGTGAGTCCCAAGCTGCAGCAGATACTGGCCACTCTCCACCTGTAGAACTATTAGAAACTTCAATTGTAATTGCTTGACAGTCATTTACACTATTACTTGATGTCCACGCTCTATTTTCTTCTCCAACATAGCAAGTTATTTTTCCATCATTGCCAATACCATAATTAGAACTTGCTTGCCTTCCTTTTGCTTGGAATATTCTACCACATTGTTCTGCAGATAAAACACCAGCCATATGATGAGGTGTTATTTTGCAAACTTTATATCCTTTTCTTCCTTGTGTGTAATTACTTGAATTTGCTTCTACTACTACATTTGTTAATCCTGATTTAATCATTTTCATTTTCCTCCTTTCCATTTGTTAATTCTTGTTTCATTTCTTCAGTTAATTCGATTTCTTCTTCCATAAAAAATCATCCTTTCTTTTATAAAATGAAAAACAGGAAGATTTTTGATTTTTCTTCCTGTTTTATATAAATACCAGAAATTTATCCTGGTATTGAAAAAAAACGGCTTGCGAGGTTGCGTTTTAAGCCGTTTTTTATTCCTGGGTGGTATCATTTGTTGTCTTACTTTCGCTCTTTTTAGTAAAAAAGTATGTAATAACTGATGCTGTTACTGAACTAAAAAGTGTAAATACAATTTGAAACATATCCCAATTTCCTTTAATAGCCATTATAATAATTAGTGCCACTAAAGTTAATATTACTGCTACTGTTACAAAACTTTTAAGATCATTCCACGCTTGTTTCATAATAACTCCTTTCTATTGGATTCCTATTCCACTTTTCAATAGTGCAATTCCTATTCCAATCACGCCAGTTATAACTGCAGCTACTACAGTTCTTGTAATCCATTTTATTCTTTCGTTTATTTCTGTAATTTCTTCTGTATTTTCTTTACTTCGTGTATTTGCTTCATAAGCTACAGATTTTAATTCTTTGTATCCATCTAGTTTACTTTCTATTACGGCCAGTCTTGTTAATACTTCCGTTTCAAATCCCTGTTCCATAGGCTTATCTCCTTTCTTTGTGTTTTGATACAAAAAAATAACGCCTTATAATTAAGCGTTTGTTTCATAATCTTCTTCAGTTATTTCTTTATATTCTTCTTTTGTTATCCATTTACCAACAGCATTATATACCCTGGTTTTATTCCACATCCCATTATCATAATATTTTTTTACTTTTTCAAAGTTTTTACTATGTTCTTTCATACTATACCTCCTCTAAGTCAATATCTGTCATCATTGCTAAATATTCTATGTCGCTTTGCATTTTTATTTCTTTTAATTCAGCTGCAGATAATTCCCTTAAAATAAAATAATATCCATCTTCATAGTGAACTATTTGTACTAATTCCATATGTTCATATTCTTGCATTATTGTTTGTCCATCATCTGTAATTTCTTTTATTATAACTTTTGATAACTTTCCTTTGAAATCATTTTCTGTAATTTCTGTATTAGATATATAGTTATTTCCACTTAATCTAAGGTTTTTAAGTTTTGTTCCATCAGAAAGCGTAATTTCCCACGATTTTTCCATTTTATTTTCCTCCTAAATAAATCATAATATAGTTGAGACATATTAGATATTTGTTGTATTGACATATTTTTATAGTTACCTGATATCCAGGATTTAAAAATATTTTCTATTTCATTTATAGTCAAAATTCCTTTATCTAATAGTCTTTTGTATGCTTTTAATTTTCTTCTTTCTCGAGTAATTGCTTTTGGATGTATTTTTCTAACTACTCGTCCTGTTTCTGTCAATTTATATTGCAACTGTAAAACTCTAAATAATTGTGATACTTTACACAATTGAGTCTTTTTAGGATTAATTATTAATCCTAAACTATCTGCAATTTGTTTAATTTCTTTCAATAACTGTTGTAAAAAATCTTTGTCTTGATGAATTATATACATATCATCCGTATATCTTCCATAATGCTTAACACCTTTTACAATTTTAATATAATTGTCTATTTTGGAAGGATATGAAATTCCTATATTTTGTGATGGCTGACTTCCTATGTCAACACCTTTCATATTCTTATTATCAATATTAAATACATCAAATAGATTTCTTAAAATCCATAATGCAATTTTTGCTTCTCCTGGATTTACATTTTTTAAAAATGATTCTAAACTTTTTAAACATAAATTATGAGGGATGCTTGCATAATATCTGCTAAAATCTATCAGCAATATGTATCCCTCATTACTTTTATGTTCTCTATAATATTGATGTAAGTGTATTTCTAATCTTTTTCTATGAAATGCTACACCTTTTCCTGTTTGACTAGCACTATTATCATATATAAGGTAAGGAGTAATTGCTGGATTCAAAATATTATCACATAATAAATGATTTACTGTTTTGTCTATAATTTCATTAGTTGTAATATTTCTTATTTTTCCTCTTTCTTTTATTGTGAATTTTGTACCTTTTGTTGGCCTGTATCTTCCCTCTATCATTGCTTTTTGTAACTCTGCTGTTTCTATTAGATGATTAATTTCAAAAAGTTGCGATTTATATTTAAAAGGTGCAGCTTTTATTGCTTTTGTTCCAGCCTCATAGATCTTATTAGCATCAAAAAAATTATTCATAAAATCACTTATATAGCATTACTAGTCGTAACTAAATGCATAATGATTAGCATTTATCAGCCTTCGCATTGCTGAAGGGATAATCTTTCCTTTCCTTTCCCATAGCCTTACTTATGGAATCATAGCCCATTTAAAATTGCAAGGGTGTGAAATCAGGACGAACGCCGTTCACGTTAGAAGCGTTGTTGTAGTTGGCATTGCCATTGCTGTTGACATTAGCGAAGTTAGCAGAAGAAACCACATATAAAGATTACCCACTATTTTATATTTTTAAGAAATCTGTTATCGGATTGTCGAAGAGCCTTGATCATATTAAATTCTTTTTGTATTTCCAATACTAAATTTGTATATTTGTTAAGATCAGCATATAAGCATTCGCCAACATACTGTAATTCATCTTGCAAAGCATTACAACAAGACATTGCTCTATCCATTTCCAATCTTCGTTCTTCAAATTCTGACATATAACTAGGAAATATTGTATTTGCAATTCTTAAATGTTGACTTATTCCACACGCTAATTCTATTACTCTATTTGTTGACCTTCTTATTTGTTGTTTAAAATAATCGTATGTTCTTTCTTTTAGTCTAGTCTGTTCATCTTGAGGAAACAATTTTATTTTTTCAGCAATAATATCTTCTATTTTAGATTCACTTATATAAAAATTGTTTTCTGCTAATTTTGTTACAGATCTTCTTATTGAATATGCACTATGTATTGTTTCTAATTTTGACTCTCTTCTTTTACTTTTTTTTATTTCTGACATTGCTAATAATACTATTTTTACTCCTTTTCTTTTTATCGCAGAAATTATACCACTTTGCTTTTATTTTTTTAACTCTATTGTGCAATCACTATATTATATGACAGGGCATAAAGCCCTGTCGATGCCTGATTATTTGATTAGGAAAGCAGGACGAACGCCGCTCACGTTAGAAGCGGTGTAGCAGGAGGCAGCGCCATCGCTGCTGACATAAGCGAAGTAAGCAGAAGAAACCACATCTCTTAGCCAGTACCAATATCTTTCTCCAGCATCATTTCTTGCTACTGTTAAATCGTGTCTATGTCTGAATAATGATAATTGAGATTTATCTATTGTATAGTTGTAAGGTAAGTTTGCACCATTGCATACATTAGTAAATATAGGTGCACCATACACCATATTTTCATTCATCAATTCAATTTCAGAGTCATACCAAGCACCACCACTTGCATAGCCATTTGTTACTGCATTTGTTAATAGATTTCTATGTTTCAAAATATGTTCTGCTCCAAAATCATTTTTTATTACATTTTTATATGGTGTTAAGTTAGTTTTATACATTTTACTTTCAATGTATCCACCTGTTGTAATGTTAGTATCATTCATATTTGCAGTTCCCATTATTTTTTCAGGTATCATAAGAATATGAGGAGTTGTACATTCAGTATCTCCCATATGTAATCTATAATTTAGATCTGCCACTAAATACTTTCTTTTACTTGTTTTCCCTATAATATAATCCCCTATGAATATATCATCAAAAGTTCCTGCAGCAATTTGTTTTGACAAAGTGCCATTATAAAACAGGTCTGTTATATCTTTTCCTCTATAAATTGAATTATGTGCTCCTGCATTTGGTGCAACAACTATTGATTTTAAATTAGCAAATTTTGCATCATAATCATCTATAAGTTCTTGTGCTTTTTCATTCAACTCTTGTTCATTTACATATACTGTGCTTGGATCTACTGTAATTGTAACATTATTTGCATTATCTACAGTAATTATCATATCGTAATAATGCTCTTTTTTCTCTGTTATAGAATTGTTTATATATTCTGCTTCTTCTCCATAATTTATATATGCAAATAATACTTCCTGATTTGTATCAGGATCAATGGCATATAAACCTAATTCTTTTAGCCAAAATCCTTGTTCAGCATCTGTATTTTTAAATAAACCTCTAACAGTAACTTGTGTATCAGTTTCTCTGTTTACTTTAGTTATGTCAAAGTTCAATTCAGGGTTTACTAATCCTGTTAATGCCTTTATAGTTTCTACACTAGGATCTGCAATATTTCCACTACCTATTGAAAAATGTGAAAATTCTAATATTTTTGATTGTAGTGTTTTAGCTGCTAATATTGCTCCTTGTGTAGTTATATAAGTTGTACCATAAGCCATTTATTATCCCTCCTCTATTAATTCTATATATTTTCTATTTACAAGCAAAATTCCTACATTATAATTTGTAGGAACTTTGTGTTTTTGTTCTATTGTGTCTGTGTTTATAGGTAATTCCACATAATTTCTACGAATAAGAGTTGTACCAAAATTATATGGTAAATTTAATATAATGTTCATTTCTTCAAAATATTGATTTGTATCATATAATATTTTTTCTAGTACATTCGCTTGTTCGTAATTTAATGTATTATTATAAATTATTGTTTCAGTAGTTAATGCATAGCAAAAATCTTTTAATGTCTTTATATTGTTTCTTATTCTATCTATATGTGTTCTTGTTGGATAATCTCTCATATTCCAATTAGTTTTTATTACTAAATTTCTAGAGAAACCATATTTTTTCAAAATGTTCATTAAATATTCGCACCAGGATTCCACTCTATTTAAATCCGTAAAGTTATAACTTCCTTTTAAATGTGTGCTACTTCCTGGATTATTTAATGCTGTTTCAACATCACTTGCTGATCTATCATATATTAAATCATCCATTGCTTACCTCCTCTCGAACATAAACATTTCTTACTAGCATTGATGCATATTCCTCTTTTAATTTTACTTGCCTTAATACTGTCAATAATCTTACTCTTGCATTTATTTCTGCACTTGCCAAAAATCCACCAGTTAAGTCTATATCTAATTTTTTAATATGGCCTACCAACTGTCTGCTAAAATCATTACTTTCTATTGCTACATCTTCTGTTAAACTTTCGCCTTTTAAAATAAAATCAAATTCAGTTTTATATGTTTTTTGGTAGTAATCTAATACTTTTTTAGCAATTGTTTGTGCATTACTTTTATTAATAAAATATGCTGATTCTATATTTAGAGTATTTAATTTGCTGTCTGTTCCTATATCTTCAACTTTTGCTGATATTTCTTGTGTATTATCTATATATTTACGACCAGTAACAATTATTTCTTTTTCAGCTGTACAATTTATAATTGCATAATTACAATTAGATTCTTTTATAGTTCCTGCTGCACACGACAAATCATATACTGGTTTATCAAATAAGATCCTATTATCGCCTTTATCCAATACTCCCTTAAATACTTCTTCTACATCAGATCCTTTTATATAATTATGTGCAGTTACAGCAACTTCTGTAACAATTTCATTTTGTTCTACTTTCTTTGTGCCTTGGAATATATTTGTCTGTTCAATAGTATTGTTATCTTCCTTATCTACAATTGTATATATTTTAATTTTGCCACTTCTGCTACAATCTGCAATTGCACCAACAGCAAATACAAGTTGTTGTAATGCTTGTCTATGTGTACATATAGGAATATAGCCTGTCATCATTATATTTTTTAGATTTTCTTGTATTTCGTAATTTTCTTCAGCTACATTTGCTGAATCCATTACAGCTTTTATCATATTTTTAAAAGGTATGTTAACATACATACCACCATAAAAGGTTGTTTTATCTATTATTCCTATTAGATCTATTGCATCAAATTCCATAATTTTGTTATCTGCATTCTTCCAAGTATCAAGGTAAAATGTACCCATATTTATTTCTTTTCCTTCTTTTAATAGAAGTTCTTTAACTTTAAATGCTTGTCTTTGCTGTAATAGACTATAAAACCCTGTTGGATTTATAATATTAAATTCGTCATCTTCAGAGTAAACTTTAAATCCTAAAGTATTTATGCTAACCTCCGAACTTAACAAATCCATCTCTTCTAAAATGTTTGCACTTATTAAATTATCGCCTTCAAAAGTTTTGTTTGCTCCATACAATATCTGATACAACTTAATATATCTGTATGGATTATTTGTACCACAAAATATAATAACTATTTTTTGGTAGTTTTCAACAATATTATTACAAACATATTGGTAATCATCAGGATAAAAGTCTGAATCGTTGATTAGCTGATTATCTTTATCATAATAGGTTATATTTAAATGACTACAATAGTCTCCTGCTTTACTAAATAAAAATGTTAAACCTAAACTACTATGTGGTTCAGTAAAATTTATTGTTAATACAGGAGGTCTTTCAAATATTCCAGCATCATTACTCATACTGCTTGACCATAAACACATATTGTCTAGATTTTCAGGCATTAATTCAAATGTTCCATCTAATGCAAATTGATTTCTTTCCAATGTAGCATATTTTGTTTCTTCAATATCATCTTGTTTTAGATCTTCTAAATCAACAAAGTCTTGTTTATCTGTAATGCTTAACTGACTGTCTGATTTTGCTGTAACATCAATAAATCCAAATTCTATTTGCGTTTTTGTTTTCATAATCATCAACTCCTTGCTGGCCTTTTAGCCGTGAAGTTTACAGTCATATCTTTCCTATATGCCTTGTTATTTTTAAAATCGTAAATTACTCTCGAAACATTATTAAAATAGGCCTTAAATTCAAGATTAGCAATTTTGACTGTATGAAACTCCTCAGGTTCTGTAAGTTTATTCCATAATCTTTCATACTCATCATAATTGCTATCAGTTTGAGGTTCAAATTTAATGTCAGAAAAATTAAAATATACACCTATTAGTTCTCTTTTTAAGTCTCCATCATCTGTTCTATTTGCATATTTATCTAAAAAGTCTGCTGCTTCTTTAATATTTGCATATACACCAATATTGAATTGTATTCCATCAAGTAATATAAAATCGTACTTCTCTGCCATTATGTTGCACCTCCTATAATCAATTTATTACCTTTTCTTTTGCTTTCTCTATCTAGTTCAGGTTTTAATACTCTTATTAATTGTGACATTGTACCATTAAAGTTAAGTGTTATATTTTGTGCTTGAGTATTGTTGTTTGTATTATTATTGTTTTGATCTTGGAACATTTTTAAAGCTGTCAAAATCATATCTAACATTTTATCTTCAGGTGCAACAACTTCGCCTTGATTTTTGTTATCACCAATAACTGCTAATTGAGGTGTATTTGCTTTAACATAACCACCTTGTGCCAATCTTGGTAGATTCAATTGATTTAATTTTCCTATACTAACACCAGGAATATTATTAATCAAATCAATTGCACCATTTATCATATTTACGAATTTATTTACTACACCCTCTATCATTCCAAGCACGCCATTTATTCCACTTTTTACTGCTCCACTTATTGCATCCCCTATTTTTGTACCTAATGCACTAAATGTATTTTTGATGTTATTCCATATACCACTAAAGAAACTTCCAATATTTCTAAATATACCTGTAATTCTGTTATAAGCTGTTTGGAAGTTATTTATTATTCCATTTTTAATACTATTTACTGCATTACTAATACTATTTTTAATTCCATTCCATATATTTGAAACTGTATTTTTTATTGCATTGAATATATTTGAAATAACAGTTTTTATTGCATTAAATACAGTAGTAATAATTCCTTTTATAACATTTATTACTGTTTCTATTATTCCTTTAATTGCATTCCATACAGTAGAAACAACACCTTTAATTGCGTTCCAAATTCCTGTGAAAAATGTTTTTATTCCTTCCCAAGCTTTGTTCCAATCTCCTGTGAAAATACCAACAATAAAATCTATTAAACCTTTAAAAGTTTGTATAATTCCACCTATTGTATCTGTAATAGCACCAAATACATTACAAATTGTGTTCCATAATGCTTCAAATATTGGAACTAATACAGGAAGAATATTTTGTATAATCCAATCAATAACTGGTTTTAGTATATTATTCCATAATGCTGTTACTGCATCTGCTATACTTCCAATTAATCCTGCAACATTGTCTACAAAAGGTTTTAAATGTGTATTCCATAATTCATTGAATTTTGTTGCTAATCTCTCTAACATAGGTGCAACATAAGTATTATATGCATCTAGGAATTTTCCAAAAGTATCACTTATTCCTGTTTTCAATGATTCCATTAAAGGATGTATATGTTGATCATAAACTTCATTCCATTTATCTCCAACATAAGTCATTGCTTGTGCTAATGTAGAAGTAAAACTTTCTATTGGTTTCATTACATTTTCAATAGTAGTTTTTATTTTTTCTGCATTATCTATAATTGGTTGGAATAGTATTGCTTTTAAATCAAGTACAAACTTTCCACATAATTCTTGAATACTCATAAATGGATTAGCAAAAATCGCAATTATGTTTGCACCAATTTGTTTTGCAGTATCACTTTTGAATACATCTGATATTTCTCCTAATGCTTGAAATAAATTACCTGTTAAAGTTAAATCTTTACTTGAAATATCAAACATTTTACATATATGACTTTTTATTCTTTCAACATTTTGTGATAAATATTTATCTATGCTTCCTACTAATCCTTCAGCAAGATTTATTCCTATTCTTGCTACTGAACCTGTAACCTGTCCAAGTGTAAATAATAAAGTTTTTGCCCAGTTTTCTGCTGCACCTAATACTTTTGGATCTGTCCAAATATTGATTATTGTATCTTTTATTCCTTTTAAGTGTCCTATTATTCCATCAAAGTTTGTGTCTCCAAAACTAATGTCAAAACCACTTTTGAATATGCCTGCTAATTCTTTTACTCTAGCAATTAGGCCATCAAATGCTGATATATCTTCAGTAATTGTGCTTGATACATCTAATGTATCTTTTATACCTGCAGAACTGCCTCCTGCTCCACCACTAGATCCACTTGAAGCATTTGTATCTTTTTGTAGTACATTTAAGTTATCGAACGATGCTAAATTATTTGATGCTTTTTTAGCATCCTTTCCTGCTTTCTTTGCACTATCTCCAACACCTGAAATTGCATCAGATGCATCACCTGCTTGTGTTGCTAAATCTCCCATTCCACTTGATACAGTTTCTACACTATCTGCTTTCAATCCAAATAGTGCAAGTAATCCTGAAAGTGCTGTAAATAATCTTGTAACTGCATTTACTGCACCAGTAACAATTGGAATAAATAATTTTGCTATTGGTTGTATTACATTTCCTATTGCTGTTTTCATAGTTGTAAATGCTTGTGATAATTGTGCTACTTTTCCTGAATAAGTATTTGCATAAATTGCAGCATCATTACTTTGGAATTTTGTTTCTTCTAAAATTCCATTTACTTCTGCTTGTATTTTTTCTTGTTGTGTAAGATTATTAGTTGTCTTTCCTATTGATTTTGCGTAATCTTCCCACATCTTGGCCACATTTTTTGTAACACCTGCATTATCAACTAATATACTATTTTCATTTTTTAAACCTTCAGATGCAGTTTGTACTGCTTCCCCAAGACTATATGTACTTTGTCTACCAAATGTCGCACTATTTTTTAATGCAATCATAGTTTTTTGTATTTGATCTGAATTATATCCTCTTGCTGCTAAATTTTTATATGTTGTTACAGCATTATTCAAAGGAACTAAACCATCTGATATATAATCATTTATAAATTGTTTTGCTTTATCAAAACTTTTTCCTTGTCCAGTTAATATTGAATTTAAACCTATCCAAGCATTAGAAGTTTCAGTTGCAACATTTAAGCATTCCTTTCCCCATTTTACAACTGCAGCAACAGAAAAAGCTGCGAGTGCAGCCTTGCCTATTTTAGATAATGATGATGAGATTTTAGTGGAAGCCGTATTTGCTTGTGCATCAATATTTTTTAATTGTGAACTAAATTTATTACTATTTAATATTAAACTAAGGTCAATTTCCCCTACATTTGTACTCATTATCTCACCTCACTTTGTGCCATAGTTTTAAACATATTTTTTATGCTTTCCATAGCTTGTTCATAATTTTCTTCACTTATTTGAGATGCTGATTTTGTTAGCCACTCATTTCTAATTTTTATTTCTTCAGGAGTAAATTTTTTTAATACTTCAGGATCTTTTTCTTTTCTAATTCTTACGATGTTTCCAAGTGGTGTATCTCCTTTAAGTCCTGCAATATCGCTTATCAATTCTCCCCAGTCTAAATTATCTATTTCTTTTCTAATGCTATAACCATATTGCGTTTTTAAACTTGAGGCCACTAAATCCCAATCATCAAATAAGTCATATCCTGGATCATATGTTGAAGTATTATTGAAATCGTTTCTCCATTTCCTCGTATTCTACTTCGTTTACAACTGCTGCTAAAGCTGTTACTATTGCTTTTAATCCAGGTATTGTAAGCTTCATTTCTTTTATTTCTTTTAGGGCTTCTTTTCCCATTAACATTTCAATCATTTGGTACATAACATCAATAGAAAAATCTTGATCCTTAATTTTCTCTTGTACCAACAAATAATTGTCTGCACTTGTATCTACTTCATAAACCTTACCTTCTGCAAGTTTTATAGTTGCTTTCTCTTTTCCTAATTTTGAACTAATATCAATTACTGCCATTTTAAATTACCTCTTTTCTTTTTATATATAAAAAAATAAAGCCCCAGTAGATAACTACTGAGGCTTGTTTTAAGCTGCTGGTGTTACAGTTGGTTTTCCATCTGACATAACCTCGAACTCTAAAGGTGCGACATTTGTACTATCGCCAGTACCAGCGTTTGATACAGAAATAATACAATCGAAACTAACTGTTGTTCCGTCTGCAAATTCCCATTCAAATTTGGTTTCTACGGCTTGACCTGTTGAAAATAATTTGCTTGCAACATAATCATTTCCAGCATCTCCAACATTTCTTTTTCCTGAAATGCTAATAGAGAAACCTTTACCTGTTTGCATTCTTCTGATCCATCCTTCTGTTGTCATTGGTGTCCACTCTTCTACATTATTGTCCATTGACAAAGAAAATGTTTCACAATCTGCAATTGTTTTCATATCTTCAGCTGCAGATGCTCTGCCTTTTGTACCTATTTTAAATACATTATTAAATACTGGATATACTCCACTTGTTACAGTTGCCATAAGTTATTCCTCCTTTTCATTTTTTTCATAATAAAAGATCGCCTGTATAACCCTTTCATAGATGTTTTTGTCATCTGTTCCAACATCTACAGCTTCAGGCACAAGCAATCTTATATAATTTACTTTTATATCGTTTATAACAAATTCTTTTGATTCTAAAAATTTATTATAAATCTTGTTTGAAATTTCTTCAGTTTCTTTAGCATTTTTATTCCAATGAATCAAAATACTAACTGATTTTTCTAGGGTTTTGGTATTATCAATTCCACCTATTGCAATATTAGTTTCATTGCTGGTTTTTAATTGATATACGCCAATAGACTTGTCTTTCTTATTATCTAATTTTCCTATATAACAATTCTCTGAAGCAGTATAATTTAAAGATTTTATCCAATCTCTTATATCTGCTAATCCTAACAGTTTACTCATTATAAACCTGCCTCCTTTTTATAAAATTGTGAAAATGCCTTCTTGCAAAAATCTTTTTCTTTTCCAGTAGTCCAGGGCTCATACCAATTTCCTCTAGCATTTGGATTTTCCTCTTTCGAGAAATTATATTCAGGATGAAAATACATTCTTCTAGCATAAGGTGTAGAAGTATTTAAACTTACTTTTCCTTGTTTGCTATTGGAATAATCCTCATATGTATTGTCATTCTGCATATTTCCACTTTTAAATGGCATTACTTGTGCATTTACCACTTCAGTATGCAAAGCACTAACAGTCTTTTCAAGTGAAGTTATGGCTGCACGATCTAATTGTTTTATTTTAGGAGCATTTAATTTTATTTTGGAAGTTACAGTTTTCATTACATTATCTCCAATTCCGTAAAATTAACAGTTCCATCAGGATTTCTTGCTTTTGTTCCTTGATATATTGATCTTGTTTCTCCAAATACAGTAACTTGGCCACCAGAAATAACTGCCAAATCAGGAGCAATATCTCCGACAAAGTATGCTTTTGCAGTTAATTGAATTATTACTTTCTCTGCAGTTAATACTCTTTTAGCTTTGTCCTGGTAATTGCATTTTAATTTTGTATCTAATGCAATTATTGGTTCGCCATCTTCTGTTGTCCCTTCGTCATATAAAACAACTTGAATATCTGTTTTACAATTTTCTTTTCTTACTAATTTTGGATATACCATATCAACACCTCATATTCCTACAAGTTAATCCTGTTTGACTTAATAAACAATAATAATCTTTTGGTATTGCAACACCATTTTGAACTTGAATATTCCAACTTGTTCCAAAGTTCATTGATACACCATTTATTGCATAACTAGATAATGCAGACTTTATCAAGTCCTCATTTTCATATTCAAAATCAGCAAGTTTGCATACAACTTCTTTTATAATGTCTTGTTGGAATTTTGTTAAATTTTCAAAACCTCTTCCAACTATACGATTATAAGTTAAAGTATCAATATGCATACTTGCTTCTTTTAATTTTTCTTCAATTTTATCTTCAGGAATTATTGTTCCTTTATAGGTATTTTGATAATAAGTAATATCTACATAATTACTCATATCTTACCTCCAATTTAGGCAGTTCTTTCGATATAGAATTGAATAGCATCGTGTTTCTTATTGTAGATGAATACATCTTCAAAAGACTCTTCAAAGTATGTCCATTTTCCTTGTGATAAAGAACTTGGAGCACCTAATTGAGCAAAATCATATGCTATTACTGGAATAACTGCAGATGTATGTACTAATAACATTTTTACTTCTTTTGCATTTTCAGCAATTTCAAATCCATCATCAGTAAATTTATAAGCAGATTTCATTGCAGATTTTGGAACACCAATTACTTCAACTTCTCCAATTCTGTCTAATGATCTAGCAACTGCTGTGTCTTGTGCTGACAAGTTTCTAGCAGCTTCTTTTGCTGTATCAATTAGAGTTTTTGTAGGAGTATCTGCATACAATAATCTTCCTGCAGCAGGAACTCTTGCTTCATCCATTTTGTCCATCATAGCATCAAATTTTGTTAATACATTTGCTAATGTAAGAACATCATCTTCTGTAATTGCTTCAATTTCATTTTTTAAAGCATATAATGCTGTAATCATTTCAGCATCCATTTCAGGGAATTTTTGTTCCTCATTCATAACTTTAGTGATATTTTGAATTGTTGCAACATGATTTGTTTCATCAATATCTCTTGGATGAATAAGTGTATCCCAAGTTCTGTGAGTTTTTAATTTCTTTGGTTCTTCAGCATTATTGAAGTTTCTTCCAAAGCTTCCTATTGAGTCCCTATCTCCGTTTTTTCTACCTTTTACTGATAAACTTGGTAGAATTACTGTATCATTTCTTAAAAATTTAACATCTGGTTTTGTTGCATTCCATAAAGCACCAAAGAATAATGTATATGGATATGCTTGTGCTAAAGCTTGTGAATATTCTTTAGCATAATTTAATCCTGTTTTTTCAAATGGCATAATAAATCGCCTTCCTTTCTTTTTTTACTTTTAATTTTGTTTTTTAGGTCTTACACCTGTAAATCCGAAATCAAATACTCCATTATTAGAGTTTGTTCCGTTGTTCGTATCTGCACCTACTGTTATTCCTACTGTTCCTTGGACTTGTTTTTTTAATCCTGGTACATCATCAATAACTTTTTGTAATACAGTTTTTAAAGTATCTTCTAATACATTTCCATCTTTATCTGCACAATTGCTTAGATCTGCCATTTTTAATAAATATGGCATAGTCTTAATATCAACATTAAGCTCATCAACGAAATCGTACGCTTTCTTTTCTATTCTTAATCTTTGATTTTCTAATTGTGTTTTTTGTAAAGATGCTTGTGCATCAGTAAGTTCTTTATTTTGTGCATTAGCCTGATTAGCCTTTTGAGTTTTGAAAGCATTTATTGCACTCTCTATTTCCTCTTGGCTTAAGCCTTGCTTTTGAAAATAGCTTTTTAAAACACTATCTTCTGTTTTTGCATTTCTACCATCTATCATTTCCTGGATCTTGTTATAATCAATTCCATTAGAATTATTATTTGGTTGATTTGCATTGTTATTTTGCCCTGCAGCGTTTTGGGCATTTTGGTTAGAATTTGCATTATTATTTGTGTTATTTGCATTATTGTTTGCATCGTTTCCTTCCATAATCGCTACCTCCTACTTTTTTAAGTCTTGAAATGACTATATATACACAAGCTTTTATCCTCTTCAGTGTTTGGAGCATTAAAAAAGAGCCTTATGGCTCTTAATAATCAAATTAATCAATATATCCTTTTTCTTTTAATTCTCCTGCTCTTTTAGCTGATATTTTATATTGATTATCTTTTACTTTTGTTGTTTCAATATCTTCTTTTACAACAATAAATTCTGTCTTTTCTGCGTATTTTTCTCCTGTATATTTATCATTAAAAGAAGTATTAGCAACTAATGTTTTTTTAGATTCTTTTTTTACTTCCTCTACTTTTTCAGTTGTTTCCTTTACTTCTTCAACAACTTCTTCTTTTACTTCTTCAGCCTTCTTTTTTGCCATTTCCTTTTACCTCCTAATATTATATTTTTTATTCTCTTGTAATTCCTTTATTTGCCCAAAATTGTGCTTCTTCTAATTTAGTTAATACTAATGATGTTTCTCTGCTTGATTTACAGTTTGTATCTATCACATCATACATATTAGAAAAAGAACTTCTTATTAAGTCTATTCTATCTTGCTGTTCCTTGCTTACTTCTACAAACTTTGCTCTATCATTCAAACTACTCACCCCTTTCAAATTAAAGCATTAAAAAAGAGCCTTATGGCTCTTAAAACAATTAAACTATTTATTTTGTTATGTCATAAATGTAATCTGCTGTTTTTTCTAACAATATACTTTCTGGTGTATCTGTATAATTTTTTCCTTTTAAATATTCATTTGATTTATCATACAAATATTCCATAAATGCAATTGCTTCATCTTCACTTATGTTTTCAATTTTACTTAAATATCTATTTATTCTTGGATCTTTTATCTTTTTTAATGCCTTTAGATCCTCGTTGCTAATTCTTATTTGCATTATTATTCTTTCCTTTCAATTTTTCTGCTATTTTTGTATGTGTTTTATGTACTGTTGTTATTATTCCAGTATCAGGGTTTATATATAAAGTAGTTTTTTCTCCTATTGCTTTAAAACTTGGTCTTTCTTCTATATCATACACTATTTTACCACACTCTAGTGGATTTTTCAATGTATCTATAATGTCATCAAGTTCTATTTCCCTTTGCCTTACTCTATCTATTAAATGTTTTGAAACATCCTTTATTTCTACTTCATTTATAACATTACCTGTTACTTTACTTTTTATAAATTCTTGTTGCCTTATTTTTTCACTTTCAATAATATCACTAAATGTTGTTTGATGGTTCATCTTAAATTTTTCTTTGTATTCTTGCCATTGTAACCTTTTATTGTGATATTTTTCTACATTTTCATTATCTGTACTTCCTAATTCTAACCTACTATATTTTTGTATATTTCTGTCAATATAATTCAATTTTTGTTCATTCTTATAATTTTCTTCTTTTTGTTTTAATTGCTCTCTAGTAGGTGGTGTTACCTCTGAATTAACACCAGGAAAGTATGTAAGTGCTGTATCTTTACAATTAGGATGGAATAATTTTGCTTTTATTGCTGTACTTAATAAAGGATAACCTGTTTCTTTACTTTCTGCTTCTGTTCCTCCACTCCATACATCATCAATAAAAACTTTCCCCTGAAACTTTATACAATAAGGACATCCTCCACCACGATTTGGAACTAGGACTGTGTGTACTCCCCATTCAGCCCTTTTTGTTCCTTCTCCTTGTAAGTATGCCCTTTTATTTGCTGTTCTAATGGCCATTTCTGCATATGCTGCAATATTTACCATTGCACCATTTGAATATTCTATACTATTTATTCCTTTTGAAAGAAAATCTTTTGTGGCCATATCAACTGCTTGTTGTACTGTTCCTGAACCTGTATTTGCATATACTTGAGCATCATATATTATTTTTCTATATTGATCATTAGTATATCTTAATATTGAAAGTTCTGCTTTTTGAAAATTCTCTGTTGTTTCTTTTAATAATGCATTAAGTTTTCTATCATTTATTTTGAAAAAGTTTGATTCTGCTTGTTCTGTTTTTTCATATATTCTAGTAAGTTGTTTTTTCTTAATTCTTTTGTTTTTAGTATTTTTATAAATATGCCATAATTTATTTATTTGCTTGTCATTACTATTGAAATTACCTTCTTTTATGGCTTCTAATATTACTCTTTCTTGATCTAGTTTTCCATTTTCAAAACTTTGTTTTATTAATGCTTCTACATCATTATTTATTGTAGAAAAATCATTTTTAAATAATTTTTTGTTATTTCTTTTAAAATGCTCTAATGATTTTAATTGTTCTGTTTGCCAAGCACTCCAATTCATATCAAGATCTCTTTCTTCGTTTAAGTGCCTTGTAAGGTTTCTTTTCATTGATTTTATAAGAGTTTCTTCTATTCTTTGAAATGCCTTTGAAACATCATATTCATTATTCATTTACTTTCTCCTGGTCTTTCTTTTCTTCTTTTTGACCTTCTACTTTTGTTTTTTCTTCTTTTGGTTCTGCTTTTTTTTCTTTAGGTTCTAATTCTTTTGTTGTATCTTCTTCCATTTCTAAATCAAAGTTTACTGCTGGTTCTTCTATATCAACAATTCCTTGTTCTGCTTTTAATCTTGCAATTTCTTCTAGTTTCCACTCTTCATCTTTAGAATCGCCATATAATTCTTCTACACAGGCCTCTATTGACATTATTCCTTGTTGTTTTCCTTTTCCAACTGTTTCAACTTGTGCTTCAAATGAAGGATTGCTGTATTCTCCAAATTTTAAACTAACTTCTATATCTTCAGATAAACCTTTATTTTCCATTTGGTCTCTTGATTTTAAAACTGTATTAATAACCTTTGGAATAAACTCTGATAATGTATCAATTATTAAACCTCTAGTATATAGAGTAGTTTTTTCTTTTTCCCTTTGTGCTTCAGCATTGTCTAGTTTCTTTGTATCAATTCCAAGTGTTGATGGACTTACAATTCCTTGTAAACATAGATCTAAAAATGTGATATATGATTGTAAGTAATTTTCTGTTGGTATTTCTGCTTGTTTTATTTCAATAGTATCTTGTCCGTTTTCTGACATATTTCCTTCAGGAGAAATATATTTATTGTCAAATGGATTGCTATTTAATAAAAGTTCTCCTGTTTCAGGATCTCTTGGAATCATACTTTCAGGAATATATTTTATTGCTCTTCCTGCTCTAACTGCTTCTAGCCATTGAGATATAATTTCGTCTAAACTATCAAAAGAGTCATATTTTCCTTCGAAAATAGACTCTCCTCTACCTTTATATTTTACTGATTCGCTTAACATTACTGGTACAGCCCACATTATTGATTTATCAAAAGTTATATTTTTAAGTTTTGCTAATGCAGGAACTTTATTTAAACTTACCTCTTGGCCATCTTTTAATAACTTATAAGTTATATATCCGAATCCATAATGTTCTTCTAGTAAATATGTTGTATTTCCTTCTTCGTGAAAAGATTTAAATACTAACTCTACTAACCTACCTCTTTTATATGTAAAATCCACTTTTGAGCCATCTACCCATTCAAGAATTGCTTTATCAGATATATCAGCATCATAGTTTATTTTTATTGCACCATCGCCTATATGTAACAAATCTCCTAATAAAGCCTTTAACATTTTACTATCAAATTCATTTTCTTTGTTAACTTCTTTCCAATATTCATCTTCTACATCATCACCTGCATAGTCTGTCATAACTGTATTTATAATAGTTTTTATTATTAACTTTGGTAGTCCTGAATGTGATTTTTTCATTCTAATATCTGCCGTTTGTGTTGCACCCCAAAAAGTATCTCCAGCAAACATTAACTGACTATAAAATTCAGATAATTCTCTACTATCTCCTCTATACCATATCTTATTCTTTATGCAATTAGCTTGAAAATCCATATTTTCATTTATTATAAATGTTTGACCTTGTGCTGGTCTAATATCTAACCACGATCTAATCATATTTTTCACTCTTTCTCCAAGTTTCATTATTTTTTCACTCCTATTTTACTTACATATGGAATCCAACTATACTGACAACTATTAACCATATGGTCGTTTCCATCTTCAGGTTCATTGTCTTTGTCCTCTTTCCAACTATACACATCTAGTTCATCACAATAATTTGTACAAGTATCAACTATAAAGTAACAATTATCTTTGAACCATCCTAATTGTGTATTTATTCTGTCTATTATCAGCATTTTAGCTTTCCAAGCAGAATTAAACACATATACACATCCTGTTTGTCTTTTATATTTTGCAAATTCTTTTATTGTTGCTTGATCAGCTGAATCAATAAATACATTTTTTGCTAGTCCCCACTCTTTTCTATTTCTTTCCAGGAAATCAACAAAATTCTTTACTGTATCACTTGGTGCAAGTGGCTGATCTAAATTTGCATTGTTGTAAACTCTTTCATCTAGCAGGATGTATTTACCTTTATTTGTTATTCCTGCAAATGACATCGCTATTGTGTCAGGGCTTAAAGAACTGTATGCTGTATCTAATGCTGCAGTAAATATTATAAAATGCTCATCTGTTTGTCTTGTTGTTATTGGCTTTGTTGTTAATTGTATCTTTTCACTTCCTGATGTTTTTAAATATTGTTTTGCCTCTTCTTTAGTAATACAATGTTTTCTTCTATCAAAATTAAGAAAAACAAGTCCTGTGGACTTGCCTCGTAATCCTTTTATTTTATTTTTCCATAACTTCGTACCTACTGGAACGGAATTTATAATACTTTGTTTCTTCTCTGGTGTTAAACTTTTATTGTGATCAAAAGAAAAATACCACCAAGTCCAATCATCCATCTGTTCTTCATTTAGCATATTTAATAGTTCTAGTGGAGCATCATTTTTATATTTATCTATTGGCCTTGATTTATTAACATATTGTTTATAGCAATCTTTATTTGGATCGTCAGGGTTCATTGTGCATACTCTATAATCACAACGCATAAAAATTTCTCTTACAAAGTCCATATCTGCTATATTAAACTCATCTATAAGAATACATCCATATTGACCACCAAGTACCTTTTTCCATCTAGTTTTGTTATCATATCCTATAACATATATTATTTTATCTTCATTATTTATATTATTTTGATTATGTAGAATAATATGTGGTAATGAGTGTATTCCTTTACCATTTGGATTATATTCTACAAAATTACCAAACATTTCAAGAAGTCCTTTATCCTTGTTTATAATGTTCTTTTCAATTGTTCCAAGGTCAAGTCCTGCAATTATATGTAATTTTTTGGTGCTTTGAGCAACTTTAAACATAAATTTAGGAACAGCAACTGTTGTTTTACCAGCAAATGTTGTTCCTTCTAAAAACTCTGTACTACACTCGTGTTTTAAAAAATCAATATATTTTTCAGATAGTGGAAATTCCTCATTTTGTTCCATTATTACCACCACCCAATTGTCTGTTTATACTTTCTAACAAAGGATTACTTCCTAATAAATTTACATTTAATGTTTTATTATCTTCGTTAGTATTAAGTTTTGCCAGACTTTCTAATACTTTTCTTTTTGCTTCTTGAACTCTTGTAAGTCCATCTTCTATTCTTTGTATCATATTTAAAGTTGGTTCTGCATCTGTTACTGTTTCCACTTCTGATTTGCTCTTTTTATTCCTAATGAAGTTTATTGTCATATCTTTACCACGCTGTTTTAATTCTTGTATTCTTTTTAACATCCTTTGTTCTCGAATAGTAAGTATTTTATATTCTTCTATAAGTAATTGTTCTCTATCGTCTGTTTTTATTTTTTCATACAATTCTAATTCTTCAGGTTCTAATACATCTTTGTATATATTTTCATATTCTCCAGTAACAACGGAGTTTTTATTTCCTTCAGGTGCGTGGCCACCTTTATTGCCTATTGAATTTGTATTTCCTTTTTTTATTTCGCTTCTACTTCTAGTCAATTTATTTGTACGAATAATACTTCTTAATTCAGGTAGAGTGATATTATATTTATCTATAATATCGTTGTATTTCATTCCTTGTAAATAATCGTTTTTTATATTTTCTACATTAGATTCATTCAATACATATCACCCACCTCCGTTATTTCTCTAATATTGCTTTTTGTCCTGTTAGGTTTTCCCATCTTCTTATTATTACATCGCAATATTTAGGATCTAATTCCATTGTATAGCAGGTTCTTTGTACTTGTTCTGCAGCTATCAATGTTGATCCACTTCCTCCAAATAAATCAAGTATTAAATCATTTTCCTTACTAGAGTTCTTGATTAAATATACTAATAAATCTATTGGCTTCATTGTTGGATGTTCTGCATTTCTACTTGGTTTGTCAAATTCTAATACTGTACTTTGTTTTCTATTATCTACAAAGTAATGTCCTGCACCTTCTTTCCATCCATATAAAATTGGTTCGTGTCTCCATTGATAATCTTGTCTACCCATTACAAAAGTATTCTTAACCCATACTAGACATTGTGCTAATTTAAAGCCTACTGCTTTAAATGCATTTCTAAAGTTTAGTCCTTCTGTATCTGCGTGAAATACATATATAGATCCACCGTGTTTTACACTTTCAAACATATTTCTAAAAGCATCAATTAAAAAGTTATAAAATTCAGTTTCATTCATATTATCGTTTTCAATTTTTAAAGCTGCAGATGTTTTCCCTTCATAGTCAACATTGTATGGAGGATCTGTAAGAAGCATATCTGCTTCTTGTTTATTCATAAGATGCATAACATCTTCTTTTTGCGTACTATTTCCACACATTAGTCTGTGTCGACCTAATATCCAAACATCTCCTGGTTTGCTTACTGGTTCTTCTATTTCATCTAATGCTTGATCTAAATCAAAGTCATCTTCTTTTGAACCTGTTATGTCCTTCAGCATATTATCTACTTCATCAAAACTAAAACCTGTCATATCCATATCAATATCTGCTTCTTTTAGTTCTGCAAGTAATTCTTCTAATTTAGCATTGTCCCACTCGCCTGTTATTTTATTTAATGCTATATTTAAAGCCTTTTCTTTGTCTTTATCTAGGTCAACAATATTACATTCTATTTCCGTATAACCTAACTCTTTTAATACTTTTAGTCTTTGGTGTCCACCAATAACAGTCATATCTGAATTAACTATAACAGGTGCTACATATCCAAATTCAATTAGACTCTTTTTTATTTTTTGATATTCTTCATCCTCTGGTTTTAGATCTTTTCTTGGATTGTATTCTGCTGGTTTTAGTTTTTCTATGCTTATTTTTTGAATATTCATTTTTGTACTCCTTAAAACAACTGGATTCGTATCTGCAGTTTTTGCAGCTTCTTATCATACATCTACTTAAATTCATAGGCATATTCCTTTATCTTTTGGTTGCAGAATCTAGACTCGAACTAGAAATAAACGGATCAAAGCCGTTTGTGATACCATTTCACTATTCTGCAATATAAAAAGGTCGCCGACATCTCTATCGGTGACCTTTAATCTATTTTACAAAGGAGAAATGAAAAAGGTATTTACAATTTTCTCAATTATAATTATAACATAGTATATTTTGAAAAAATATAGACAAAATATGTAAATTTTATGTACAAAATTAAGACATTTTATTTTTATTGTATTCTTTTTGCATAAATCTTATTGATCTATCAATAGTTTTTTGTATTGCTCCATACCCTCTATCTTTTTTTACTGCTATTTCCTCTATACTTAACATTTGGTAATATCTCATATCAATTATATCCTGGTTGTATTTTTTTAATGTTTTTACTAAATCTTCAACTATTTTTAATTTTGTTTTTGTTCTATCTATATACCTTTGTTTCTGTTCTATTTTCTCTTGTTTTTCTGCGACATAAGTTTCTATATTAGAACTCACAAAACCTTTAGGCTTTGGCATACCATCTAAATTAGAACTTTTACAATCTAATATATCATTTTCTAACTCTTGTATTTCTCCTTCTATAATGCTTATACTTGCTTTTAGTGAATTATAATTTTCAAGTACCTCTTGAACTTTCATCCTTTGCACCTCCTAAATTTTAAATATAATAAATGTTAATATTATACTAACAACTATTTCTATCAAATTTACAACTTTATCTTTGGTGTTTATGTATTTATTATTCATTCCATCCACCATCTTGGCCAAAGCATAAAGCCCTGTAAAAAATATAAATATTGCTTTAATTATAGCCATTTTTTATTACACCTCCTATTCCTGGTTATTGTGTTTGTTTTTTATCTTTTAAAATAATCCCCATTCTGCTAATTTTTCAAATCCACCTAAATTATTTATATAATCTTTTGCTATTTTTACTATTTCTTCATAAGGTTTTCCGTCTATTTCTTCATCACCTATTGCACAAAATAATTTTATTGGCTTTTGTAATTCTTGTGCTTTTAGATGTGCATATATATTTACTGATACATCTGCTTTTGACAAATCCTTTCCGTGTAGTCCTCCACCTGTTACTGCATTTCCCATATCAGATCCCAATTTTCTATTAGTTGCTCCTGTATCTACATTTATCCCACCAGTCCATTCTCCTAATGGGTTTATTGTTGCTGTTGGATATAATTTTTTTAGTTCTTCAGTTTTTGCATTACTTTGACAAATTATACATTTATTTGTTTTTTGGTCTAATATATATTTACCATCACTATTGTATTTATCGTATATTTGATGTGCTAAATAACTTATTTGTCTATCTTCTTCAGTCAATGGTACACCTTTAAATATTCCATTATCACCACATCTTATTTTTCCATTTTGATTGTTTGCTAGGTACTCATCTTGTTTTGCTAGTATTATCTCTATTCTTATATCATTGGTTTGTGTGATCCTATATACAATGTCAAATATATCTGTTTCATTAAACACAACAGAACTTTCTATAATAATTTTGCAATTTCTATGTCCTATTAAAACCTCTACTGCTATTTTAGGATTTTCTTGCATTTTATATCCTAAATCTACTATTGCACCTGCAATTCTATCTGCTACTTTGTCAGGATGTTTTGGATTAACTTTTTCTATCATTTTCTTTTCCCCTTTTTCATCATAATAACATCCAGGGCATCCCCTTTTTTCTACTTGGCAGTGCTGCCACTCTTTATCACCACATTTCACTTTTGTGTACCTCCTAATATTTTTATTAAATCCCAACTCGGATTACCTTCTGCAGATATTGTTTTACTTCCGTGTCTTAAGGTTGATATTGCTGTATCAACATCTATCATTCTTACATCGTGACCTTCAAAACATATAAGAAAATATGCTTTAAGACCTGCATTTTTACATTTTTTCATTTCATCACATTGTCTAATATCCTTTGGTTGCATTCTCCATACTGTCCCTGAAACATATTTAGCGTCAAAGCAAGCCTTGTATTCTTTCATTAAAACAATATAATCAAATGCCTCTCCTTTAATATATGTACCATCATAAAGTCTTTCAGGGGATAGCTTACTAGCAAATCCCCCTATGGAATTTATGTAATCACAGACTTTATTTATTTGTTTTTCAAATGCTTTTCCTAAATTTCTACCCATTCGTTTTATTTCTCCTTGTATTGTTTGCTTGTTCTTTTGCAGTTGCCCACCTTACATTTCCAGGCTCATAATTTCCATTGTCATTTATTCTATCTATTGAATAGCCTTTCTCATTAAAATGTGGAAGTTTAGAAACATATTCATAATATTTTATAAAATCATTTCTCCATTCTTCACAAACTGTTATTCCTCTCCCTCCATAATCTTTATATTTTAATGATTTA
Source organism: uncultured Clostridia bacterium (assembly GCA_948530865.1). Taxonomy (GTDB): domain Bacteria; phylum Bacillota; class Clostridia; order TANB77; family CAG-508; genus Scatovivens. The sequence goes on along the minus strand of CAOTKV010000018.1, from coordinate 14,122 downwards.
GGATTAAAACAACGATTTTTCATTCCTTTCCATTTTTTGTATATCGTTGTTTTACTTAATCCATGTTGTGTATTGTTTGGCTTTTCTTTTTGAATACAACCACAACTTTGTGTATAACCTCTAATTAAATTTGATGAAATAACTTCTTTTTCATTTCCACATTCACATTTGCAAAGCCATAAAATATGTCCAAACTTATCTGTTCTACTTCTTTTTATAACTGTTAATCTTCCAAACTTTTGACCTATTAAATTTTTCATTATACATACCCCATTTCTTTAAACATTTTCATTCTTTGTTCATCTTGTATAATGACTTTTAATGTACTTTCATCTACATCAATATCCCATTCTGCTTTAATTTTCATTTTTAAATTAAATAATAATTTTTCCATAATAAAATACCTACCTTTCAAATATTCACTTTTGGCTACTTGAAAAATAGGTATTCTATATGTTATAATATTTATAGAATTACTTTTCAAGTAGTTCGAACTTGATACAGTGTTTTAGTTTACCAGACAGGACACTGTATCTCTTTTTTATTTATTTAAGTACTCAGAACATATCATTCTTACTAATGCTGCTAAAGATATACTTTTCTTTTTTGCCTCTTCTTGCAATTTCTCATACAATTCAGATGGCATTGTCATATTTAAAACTTTATCATTCATACTATCTCCTCCCTTTTCTTTATCTTTACTATTATTTTACTACAATTTTAATAGTATGTCAATAGTATTTTAATAAAATTTTAAATTCCTGATAAACTATGTATTTTATTATATTTTCAATGTACTTTATCGGTAAAATAATCTATTTAAAATTTGTGTTGCTTGCATTTTGTTTAAGTTTTCTGTGTCAAAGTCTTTCATAAATCTTTTGATCATACTAACTTGCTTTTCACTTGCTGGTACTTTTCCCCACTTTCTCATTTGGTCAACATTCCAAATATACTCATATTGTGGATATTCATCTTGTAAATATTTAAATACTTTATCAAGTGCTCTTTGCATATTCACTTTTTGTCCACCTATTGTTGTCTTTCCTAACTCGTCTTGTGCTGGTATTCTTATTCTTTTCTTTGGAATACTAACTACCATATCACCATTTGGCATCTTAAAATAATTAACTCCGTGTGTATTATATTCCTGTTCTTTTGCCCATAAATTAACTATTTCTATATTTCTAATCCAACTCGCAGGACAGTCTGATTTTTTTACTATTAAGTCAGGAAGTTCAAATAAATCTCCTTGTATTTCATCTTGCTTGTTTGCTGGTACTGCATTTAAATCTACTCCTATTAAAGTTGGTGCTGTGCATAAATTTGCCCTTCCTGTTGTACCAACTAAATCTATCAATGTAAGTTTTTCTTTTCCTGGATAAAGTCTTAGTCCTCTACCTACCATTTGTGTATATAAACTGCTGTTACTTGTTGGTCTTGCTATCATTACAGTTTCAACAAGTGGCATATCTGTTCCTTCAGTAAATATCATACAGTTTACTAATACTGGGATTTCCCTATTCGTAAATTTTTTAATTAATTCATCTCTGTTTTTAGTCTTTGATGTTACTGCTACTGCACCTGGGATTTTCTCTGCAATTGCTTCTGCGTGATCTACACTACAAGCAAATATTAAAGTTTGTCCTTTAGCATATTTCTTGTATGCTTCAGCTATTGCATTATTCAATACATCCTGATTCATTACTTCTTCCAATTCTCCTGGTGCAAAATCGCCCATTCTTCTTGCTACTTTTGAAATGTCGTAACCTATATTTACTCTTAAACAATAAATGTCGGTTAAATATTTATTTTGTATTGCCCATTTTATATCTCTTTCAAATATAATGTCCTGGTATATATCATCAAGTCTTACATTATCTCCCCTGTTTGGTGTTGCTGTAAAACCCAAGTGTAATCTAGGTTTGAAATACTCATATATTTTCCTATATGATTTTGCTGCAGCGTGATGTGCTTCATCAGTTATTATTAGGTCGAAATCATCAGTCTTGAAATTTTCTAATCTATGTATTATACTTTGTACAGATGCTATTACGACTGGTTCTCCGTTGGACTTGCGATTCGCCATTTCAATTCCAACTGGACAGTCATAGTATTTAATTGGTTGTGTTACTAGTTCTTCTCTATGTGCTAGGACTAGTACACGACCTTTTCTTTTTATACTTGTAAAGGTTGCTGTTTTTCCTAATCCTGTGGCCATTTGAATTAAATATGATCCTGGTTCAAGATTATCAATCAGTTCATTACATTCTTCTTGGTAATCCCTTAATACTAGATTCATTCAAGACCACCACCTAAATTCTCTTTTTCTATAACATAAGAATTTTTTATTTTATATAGATCTGAATAATTAGTTTTTGCTGCTGTTTCTCCTGTATGATAATTCACAAAAGCACCATCTTTACAAAGTCTTTTTATTTTTCCTATTTCTACAGTATAAATTTCACCAGTATAACTTTTACCTATAAAAACTACTAATTCTCCAACTTTAAAGTCCTTCAAATATCTCACTCCTTTGTTTTTTATATTTTTCTATTCTTTCTTGTGAAAGTCTAATTGTTTTTTCACATTCTTCTTTTTCAAACATACCAATATGTGTGCTTTCTCTTGGAAGTTTTAATTGTTCAGCTAGCCATCCATACGCTTTATATCTTGTTGTAATTCTTAACGGCTTTCTCCAAATCTGATCAAACCAGTAATGTGCTGCTTGCCTATATCTTCTTAATTCTTCATTGGCCAAAGTTCCAAGTGGTGTGTCTGTTCCTGGATGAACTCCAACAAATGCTCTACAAGTTCTGCATAAATAACACTTTCCTTCGCCATATTCTCGGCCATATATTTCTGCATTTGATGTATAAACAACTGGGCTTCCACAATATCTACATATTGTTGGTTTATCCATTTTTAACTTCTTTTCCTTTATCATAAAGTTCTTTTGCTTTTTTATAATCAATCATTGTTAAGATTTCACACATTGTTTCATATGACATTTTATTTATTTCTTTTTCTGTTTTTCCTAATTTAATACCTTTAGGCATTACTATTGAATTTCTTATTACCATAAATAATGCAATCTTATATTTATTTTTCATTTTATTTAAAATTTGTTCAACATTTGCATCTCCCATAATTTCACTCCTTATTGTTCTTTCTGCATTCTAAACACATATCTGTCCATTCTCCTAATGTATTAATACTTTTCCACCCATTGTCCTTTTTATAATTTACTGCATCCATAAAATTTGCAAATCTAGGTACTTCTTTTCCACAATAATCACAAATTAGTGTATAACTAGGTTCTACAAAATCATAAGCATTTCCATTTATAAATTTTCCATATTTTGTACTTAAATCTTTTATCATATAACATTACTCCTTTGGCATTTCATATACTTTTGGAAGCATTGTTACTGCTTTATTATTATCCAAATTGTATTGTCTATATTTGTTTACTATTTCTTGTAATACTTCTTGTGCTCTTTTTGCTGTTTCATATCTTGCTATTGTAATTCCTACTCTATCGTTTGATTCATACATCTTTATGGCTATACTTTTATCTTCTAAACTTGATAATCCTAACCCTAATATACTTTCCAGATTTATGATCATTCTTTTACTTTGACTAATTATAATCATATAAATTCCCCCTTAAATACAGTAGCAAGTATCTCTACTGCAAGATTTAATGTTTCGCATAACCTTTCTTCAGTAATTGGTTTTGCTTCTTCCGCTTCTCCATTTAGTATTTTTCTTAATTTTGTTCTTTGCATTTCAGTATTTTTTAAATGTTCTATATGTTCTTGAAACATTGATGTTTGAAATTCATATTCCTTCCATCTCTTTTCATAGTCTGCTAATATTAGTTGTTTTGTTTTACTAGCATTTTCAGTAGTTATCTGCTTATTATGAAACATTACTAATAACTGCTTTAATGCTAGAAAACAATGTATTTCTAATAAATTATAATCTCCAGGAGGTGTTTCAAGTTTTATAGAATCGTTTATAATTTCTTCTTTACTTTTCATTATGGTCTAACCTCCGTCTTACATTTTTTGCATACCTCAAATATGCTATTTTTCAAATGGTCTAACCTGTCTAACCTTTTTCCGTGAATATATTTATATTTTTTATGAAAGTTTTATTTTTTAGATTTTAAATAAAAATTCCCATATGTATATTATTATTTGGTTAGAGGTTAGACTTTTATATTTTTATTTTATATAAGTTGCTTGGCTCTATGTTTTCATAGGGTCTAACCTTGGTCTAACCTTTTAACTTTAGGTTAGACTTTAAAATGGTAGATCTTCCATTTCTTGTTGTTTATATTCTTCTTCGTAAGCAAGATCCGATTTTTCTGGTTCTAATCTAAATTTTATATAGTTTGCCTTTACACCGAATGCTTTAGTAGAATGTGTAAATTTTCCTTGTGAATTTCTTTCTATTTGACCTCTGTCTGCAAAGTTTCTTATTACTGCTGAAAAATCAAAACCTGCTTTGTTTAATGCTTCAGCATATAAACTTTTATTTACTAAACAAATATCTTCGTTTTCAACATATTTACCCCAAATTTCTCCATTTTCGTTTTCTCTAAATCTATTTATGTTTTGTGAAATCCAGTTCATTGTCCATTCATATGCTCTTGTAGAAACATCAACTTCTTTTGCACTTGTAAGCCATCCACTTACATCTTCTATTGTTAATTTTTCATCTTTAAAAATTAAATCTGTAGATATTTCATCAGCAAGTAATACTGTGGCCATTGCCATTGCTTGCTTATCTGTAGTATCTGTTTTTTGTAGTATATTTTGGAATATCTCTCTATATCGTTGTTGTAATTCTTCTTGTTTAGGAATATTATTTATAAATTCTTTACCAGCAAATCCGTAATTTTTTCTAACAAAGTTACTTACAAAATTACCATCAGCAATCACTTTTTCTGTTGCTTCTACTTCTATAACTCTATTTTTCACTCCTCCACCTGATGTTGCTTTTGTAATTGGCTCTTCTCCTGTAAATAGAAAGCAGCAATTCCATTCTTTCAAAAGTTCTATTCCCCCATATGCCTTGCCTCTACCTCTATCAACACCTTCTGTTAAATACATTACTAGGTTATCAAAGCTGTCCCATCTGCTTTTAATTGTTTGTAGTTCATCTCCTGCAAATGGAATATCGTGTACGAATGCTGCATATCTTGCTAGTGCTACTTGTGTTGCATTTAATGTTCTTACTAATTTCCCTACTTCAGGATTACCCCAAACACTCATTGCAAGCATTAAGCCTACTGTTTTACCTGTTCCTGTTCCACCCCATATATGTACTACAAATGGCAGTACCCCTAACATTTGATTTAGTGTACTAGCAAATGAAGATGCTAAAAGTAAATGTGCAATTTTGCTTTCTTTTCTTACTTTTCTACATACTTCTTTCCATTCTTCATATTCTCCAACTTCTCTTATACTTGCATATACATCTTTAAATGCTATGTCACCATCATACTTCAAGTCGCTTACATAAGGTGCAAATTCATTTTCTATCCATCCTAACCTGTCTGTGCTACGATTTACTGGAATTTCTTTTGCATTTAAGGAAACTACATCTGCAATATATGAAACTAGATCCTTTGCATTCTCTGAATTTACTTCTATTCCCCTATCTGATAATTGGATAATATTAGATTTATTTGCTACCATACTTCTTTCAATTGTTATGTACTGCCATTTATTATCTTTGAAAAATGCTAGTTTTATTTTTTCAGTTTCAGAGTCAACATTGATTAATCTTTCTACTGGTAATATAGGATGTGAGCAAGCTACTATTGTTTGTGGAATCATACCAGCACCCATAATACTTTTAGTGACTCCTGTATCTTCACATTCCCACTTTCCACACTTTAGTTTTTCAATTGGTGGCTGTGTGAATTGAATTGTATTGCTACCTCTTTGTTTAAATCGTTGTGCAAATTCTGTTTGATATGCTTTTAAAAGTTTGTCAAAACTCCTTATGTTTCCAAGTTCTCTGGCCTTATCTTGTAATCGTATAATTAGTGTTGTTCTTGCTATTTGGTTATCTATTGAAAAAATATGTTCAAATATTTCCTTATCTAAAATTTGCTCTTTTGTTAATTCACTAATCTCCCCAAAAGGTGTAAACCCCTCATCAATTAATTGCTCTGAAAGTTCTAACTCTTGATTCAATTCTTCTCACCACCTTTTTTTCGTGTTTCCAAAACCATATTTTATCTTCGTTTGTTCCATTTATAAAAATTGTCTCTATTAAATAGTCAATATAATCTTTATTGTGCATTGCTTCTACAAATAAATCGTTTGGATCTTCTTCCATATTTTTAGGTGCATATTCTTCTTCCCATTTCCAAAGTAAATGCAGATAATCACACAATAATTGAAATGTTTTATTTTCCCATTTCTTAAATATTTCTTCAGTTTTTTGCTTATTTTTATATTTATTAATTTCAAAATAGTTGCTTTTTTGATTTGGATCTAATCCTAATCCTAAAGTGTAATTTATACTTTTGGCTGCTTCTAAAGCATTTATATTTAATAATTCTGATACAAGAGAAATTGAATCGCCACCTTTGCCACATCCAAAACATTTCCATATTTGTTTTTGTGGTGATATTGAAAGACTAGCTGTTTTTTCTTTATGGAATGGGCATACACATTTATATGCCCTATTCAGTTTTAATCCATAAAGTTCTGCTACTTTTACTATATTTGCTCTTTCTTTAACTTCTCTGATCAAACTCATAATTTACCTCCTAAAAAGGAAGGTCATCATTATCTGCAGCAGATGCTGTTGCATCAAATGCTTGATCATATTGATTGTCACTCAATACTTTTTTATTTGGTATTTTTGCTTCTTCTGCTTTGTCATAAGATACTGCAAAGAAAGGCTTTACTGCTGTATGTGGTAATCCGTCTGTACCTAAAAATTCTTCTTCTCTAAAGACTAAACCTATTTTTTTGTTAACTAATTTTTGTTCATCAAAATCAAATTTGAAATTTGCATTTGATGCTTCTACTGAGGTTATAAGACCTTTAAATTTTGGATTTGTTGTCCCTGGATTATAACCTTCGGTAAATACTGTCCAAATACCACTCCATTTTCTTTCTTCAGGAGATCTAGTATCATTATCAAATTTCTTTTGATAAAAATCCTTGTATTCTCCTTCTGCAATATCAAATCCAATTTTTAGAAATTCTTTTCCTGCTTGTGTTTTTTCACATACTACTTTTTTTATTAAGCATTTATATCCTCCTGCTGGTAATGTTTCAAATTCTCCGAAGCTTTGTGCTTCATCATATCCTGCTGGTTTTTCCATAATTAGTTACCTCCCATAATTTTTTTAATATTATTTATTACTTGATCTAAATCTTTTACTGATGTTATTTTATGTACTTCTATTTTTCCAATTTTATCTTCAATTTTTGTTTTGATATCTTCTTGCTCAGTTTTACAATGTTTTCCTTCACATTCTGCTTTTTCTGTATCTTCTGTTTCTTCTTCATTCATTATATCTTCTGCTATTTCTGTAATTTTAAGTCCTGACAAAAATGCTAATCCTATAATTTCTAATGTATTAAAATCCATTATTTTTCACCTCTTTTCTTTTTTTGAAACCATTTCCAAAATCCTCTAAATTCTGATCTATATCTTTTGGCCACGCCTTTGTTATGGTCTTTCCATTGTTTTTTTAATTGATTTCTTTCAATTTTTCTTTGAAAACTCATATTACTCATCCTCCCCAAATAAGGTTGTTTGTTCATTTATTTTTTCAACATAAGTAATATTGTTTTCTTCATCTACTTTTACTTGGTAATCAAATCCTACTAATCCCTTATTTGTATTTTTAGTTTCTTTTATTTTTTCACTTATAGAATAGTCAATTCTTGGCTCTACCCATTCTTTTACTGTTTTTTCATCTACTTCTTCATATTGTTTTGTACTGTCTAAGTTTAGTTTTAATGTTATTTCTGCTTCTTTATTTTGCGTTGCTACTATTCCTACTAATCGATTTAATATAATTTCAAACTGCTCTCTCATTGGTTTTAATAATTCACTATTTAAATCAAGCTTTTGCATTTTCTTTTTCTCCTTTCGCCTTCATTTTATTTAATTCGTAATATTCTCTAATTGTCTGATCTACTACTTTTAAGTCATTATCAATTTTTGCTTCAAACATTCCCATTGGACTTTTACAAGTTGTATATCCATCACTTTGTGTTTCAAAATAATGTTCCTGACCATCAGTTTTACAAAGTAATACTATTGAAAACAAACCTTCTAATGTTAATTGATTATCTAGCATTTTACCTGAAGTTTTGGCTTTTATCTTTCCTGTTTCTGTAGTTTCTGTATGATGCAAGAAATATACTATTGTATCTGCAGGTGTATTTTTTATTACATAATCTACGAGGCTTCTAAAGTTTAATGCAACATCTGTAAATTTGTTGTAACCTACTTCTTTTGCTCTATCAAACATTTCAAAGGCCATTAAGTATTGCGAATCATCTATTACATAAGTTTTAAAAGTTCCTTTTGACATATTGCTTTTTATTTGTGTATATGTAACATTATCTGCTTTGTTTAATTGCTTTTTAAAAGGTAATGGCTTGCCTGCTATGTTATAAATAGCAACATCATTTTTATCAAAATTTCTTAAGCTGCAGCTTTTTCCAGATCCTGATTCTCCTAAAATTAATACTGGTATTCCCATTTAATTTTCTCCCTTCATACATTGATTTTTTATTACTTGTAAGTCATTTTCTATTGGTTTTATCTTTTCCAATAAATATCCTCCATAAGGATTTTCTCTATTGCATTCCATCATTATTGCTTGTGCATTATCTAAAATGTTATAAGCACAGCTTCTTAATTGATTAATATCCATGTTTTCCCTCCTGGTTTTTAAAATATAAAATTTTAAGTTTTCCGTTTTCTTTCAATTCCATTGTAAGCGCATAGCCATTTCTTAACATGATATTTATAAAGTCCTCACAACAAGGTTCATATTTTAAAAGTAATTCACCTTCCATTATTGCTTACCTCCATAGTTTTCTTTCCAGTAACTACAAAATTCACAACAACTGCAATATTCTAAACATTTTTTATCTTCGCCTTTGCGAATTTCTAATTCCAAACTATCATCTTGTTTTAAATGTTCTTCTGCTTCTTTTAATGTGTCATAAACTCTTAATGCTCTTTTATTTCCTTTTTTCTTTACAGCATATTTGTCGCCATCATTCCATCTAGATTCTTCAGTACATAATGGCAATTGATCATCTGCAGTTTTTTCATATTTTTCTATTTGAGTAAATTTATCTTTAATAAATTCTTCTATTTCTTTAAATTCTTGTTCTGAAAAATTAAATACTTTCTTATAAACTGGATATTGAGGATAACTACTATCTACTTTTGCTTTTGTTTTGCTATGGTCTTTAATAATTGCTACAATTTGTCCTTTTTCAACTTCAAATCCCATTTTCTTAAAGACCCAAGCATACATTAATAATTGTTTTTTATAATCTTCCCAATCATCATAAATTACCTTCCAAACAGAACATGTTTTATAGTCAGTTACCATTTTTTCTTCTGCATTATATAAATCTGCTTGTCCTGATAACTTATATCCATTTTGTACTTCTTCAACAAAATGCTCTTCCTTAAATTCTGTATCTGCTTCTTGACTATTTTCTAGTATGCTATGTGTTGCAGTTCCTAAAATAAGCCAAATCATATCTGCTACATCTTGTTCAATTTCATTATGATGTCTCCTTGTAAGTAAAATTTCTCTAACATCTTTTAATATTGTTGTTACACTATATTGCTTTTCTTTGTATTCGTATTCTTTTGTAACTGCATCTACAAAAGGTTGAGGTAAATTTAGTTTGTTGTTTATTTTCATTTTCCTTGTCCTTTCTAACTTTCTGTGATACAATAAAAACAGAAAGTATTTATATAAATATTTTTATGAATCATCTATTTTTCAGTTTGGTCGCTGGTAGATGGTTCATTTTTTAAGTTATCTTCACAGATGAATAGAATTTGTTGTAAAATTTCTCTTAATTCAGCTTCATTATGAAATTCATCAATATCTGAAATAAGATCTTTTATTTTTTGATATCCCTCCATTATTTTTTTCCTCCTTTCAGTTGTTTTAATTTATACTTCATTTTGGCTAATGTGATAATGTGCCAAATGTAGCAATCATGTAATCTATCTTTTTTCATATTTCTTATTCTCACTTTCTTCTAATATAGTTTCTATAATTAATATGACTACTAGTCCTAACAATGGGATTAAATATTCTCCTCCAAAAGCTTCATATCCTCTTAATTGATTAGCATAATTTATTGCTAATGGTGTCAATATAATTGTTCCTATAATCACTAATATTTCTAATATTCTTGTTATAAATTTCTTTCTATTAACAATTTTCATTTGTATTCACTCCTTCTTTGCTTACAAAGCAACTTATATTTAATAATTTTGTTTTGCTTATAGCATCATCTAATTCTTTTTCATTATGGATTCCATATTTTTTCAGTTCTTTCCATATTGAATTTTCCTTTTCCAAAAGAATCACTCCTTTTTTTGTGTGTCGTCTCGCATATTTTTTTATTTTTCATATTTTCTCCTTTCTATTCTACTTTTTGTAGAGTGCTAGGCAAAATAATATAATCCTTTGCAATTCTATATAAATTACAAAGATCATCAAATTCTGAAATTTTCATAGATGTTCTTCCCTTTTCCCAATTAATTATTGTACTTTTACTTTTTTGCATTTTCTCCGCCACCTCATCTAGTGAAAATCCTGCATTTACTCTTGCCGCTGTTAATGTTATTTGTAACCTCTTTTCCATTTTCTCTTCACTTCCTTTCTTGATTTGTTCACATTATATTCTACTTTTTGTAGAATGTCAATACTAAAAGTAGAATTTTTTTTACTTTTTTATTGCTTTTTTCTACTTTTAGTATTATAATATAGGCAAATGTAAGAAAGTGAGGTTTTTTATATGCAGGTAGATGATAAATATAAGAAAGTTTTTTCAAAAAATCTAAACTATTATATGAATTTACGAGGAAAAACTCAGACTGATATTATAGATGATTTAGAAATTAATAAATCTGCTATCTCAAGTTGGTGTTTAGGAACCCGTTTGCCCAGAATGAATAAAGTTGAAATGTTAGCAAAATATCTAAATATTAATGTATCTGATTTAATAGAAGGAAGTTGTGAAGATAATAATTATTTTGAATTTATATCTGAAGATGATGCTATGTTTCCTCTTCTTGATATTGGAGATATTGCTCTTATATATAAACAAAATGAAATTGATAATATTTTGACACCAAATAAAGGAACATATCTTATAAAATTATCTGGTAAAAATACTATTAGAAAAATTGAATTAAGTGGTGATAAATCATTTTATACTTTAACAGCAATGAATGCTTACTATAAAATTATAAATATTCCTAAGGATAAACTTTATAATGAAATTCAAGTAATAGGAAAAGTTGTAAAAGCAGAAAATCAAAGTGCTTTTAAATAGAAAGGAGTCTTTATGAAAGATTATTTTATAAAACAGATTGAGGATATAAAATCAAATCCTAAATGCATTATTAAGAAATGGTATTTTTGGTTAATAGTAGTTGCAATTATTTATGGTCTAATAACAGATGTATTTGCACCTAAAGAAATCACAACTTCTTATAATAATATAGAAAAAAATACCATTGTAGAAGAAAAAACTGAAACAGAAGAAGAACGAATTGTAAGAGAAGAAAAAGAAAAAAAAGAAGCTGAAGAAAAAGCTGAAAAAGAAAGACAAAAGAATATCGAAGATACAAAATGGACTTTATATGCTACTACAGAGCAAGTAGTAAAAAATAGATTAAAAGCACCACAAACAGCAAAGTTTTCTAATCAACAAGCTGTTTATGATGAAGAAAAACAAATATACAAAGTACAAGGAAATGTTGCTGCAGAAAATAGTTTTGGCGGAACTGTTAATTCAACTTTTTATGCAGAATATAATAATCAATTACAAATTATTTATATGACTTTTGACGGAGAAGTTATTATTAATGAAAGATAAAAAAAGTGGATAATGTGTTTCATTTGCGAGACGACACACATTACCCAGAGCGTAAACACTTCGGAAAGTGAATACATTCATATTATATATAAATGTACTCCATTTTTCAAGGTGTTTGATAAAAATATTTTGAAAAATGGAGGTTTTTTTATTGGAAAGAAAATTAAAAGCTGCTCTTTATTTAAGAGTATCTACATTTCACCAAATAGATAAAGATTCGCTTCCTCTTCAGGAAAGTGATTTAATTAATTATGCAAAATATGTTTTAGGTATTGATGACTTTGTAATCTTTAAAGATCCAGGATATTCTGGTAAAGATACTGATAGGCCAGATTATCAAAATATGATGGCCAGGATAAGAATGGGAGAATTTTCTCATTTACTTGTATGGAAAATAGATCGTATTAGTAGAAACTTAAGAGATTTCTCTGAAATGTATGATGAATTAAAAAAATACAATGTTACATTTATATCTAAAAATGAACAATTTGATACATCTACTGCAATGGGTGAAGCAATGTTAAAAATAATTCTAGTATTCGCAGAACTAGAAAGAAAACTTACTGCTGAAAGAGTATTTGCAGTTATGATGTCAAGAGCTGAAAAAGGATTATGGAATGGTGCAACTGTTCCTTTAGGATTCATATGGGATGAAGAAACTAAATTTCCTAAAATTTATGAACCTGAAGCTAAAGTAGTTCAATATGTATATGATCTTTATGAGAAAATAAGGTCCACTACAAAGGTGGCCAAACAATTAAATACGGAAGGTGTAAAAACCAAAAGAAATGGTACATGGACCGCTAGAACGGTTGGTTCTATTCTTACAAATCCATTTTATATTGGTACTTATAGATATAATACAAAAACACAAAAAACTAGAAGATGGAAAGATAAAAGTGAATGGGTTGTTATTGAAGATCATCATCCAGCAATTATATCAAAAGAACAATTTAATAGGGTTGCTGAAATATTAAAAGGAAATTATAGAGGTGATTATAATAGACAAAGGGAATCTAAAAATGTTCATATTTTATCTTCAATAATAAAATGTTTTAAATGTGGCTCAAATATGAATGCTGGTAATGATCGTTCAAGAAAAAATGGATTTACTCCTTCCAGGTATACTTGTTATTTATTTCATAAAACATACAATTGCAATAACTTTGCTAGTGATTTAACAGTATTACCATTTTTAATAAATTACATTGGGAATTATATGACCTTACAAGAGAGAATTACAAAAAATCATTCCTATAGAGATATGGAAAGTATCTTATTAAGAGGTAAATACTTTAAAGATATTGAACATGTAAATAAAGATGATATAAAAAGCACATATAAGCTACTAGTTAATAATCTACCTGTTGTAAATTATAAGATGCAAGATGAATCAGAAGAAAAAGATGTTTCATTTAAAGATAGATATGATATTTATAAAGCTGAAAAAGAAAAACATGAAAATGCTTTAAAAAGATTAGATGACTTATTTTTATATGCTGAAGATAGTATGCCTAAAAAAGACTTTGTTTTAAAAAGACAAGAAATAACAAATAAAATTGAAGAAATAAATTCTAAAATACAAGGATTACATGCAGAAGAAAATACATTTATTGATAATAAGGAATTTTCTTTAAAAGCTAAAGCTAGTTTTTATTTAATCACACAAGAAATTGGTAACTCAAAAAATATAGATGTTAGATATTTATTAGAGAATGTTGATAAGTCTGTTATTAAAGATTTCTTATCCACTATTATAAGCGAGATATCAGTAGATCATAAAAAAATCCATCATATTACCTTTAAAAATGGACTTACTCATCATTTCGAGTACAAGGAAAATTAGTAAAAAAATGCAAAAATGCCCATGTAGCTTTTTCTTACAGCCACATGGGTTTTATAAAATCATATTTACTTATACACACGGACATCCGAAGTGTAAGAAATGCAACTTTTTTCATATTTAATACTCCTATTTTTTT
>CAOTKV010000017.1 GCA_948530865.1 uncultured Clostridia bacterium | reverse complement strand
ATTCCCGTAGGGGTCACCAAATCTTTAAATATATAAATAGCAAGGTTTACAAGAAACTTTGCTATTTTATTTTTAAGTAATTATCACTATTTTATCACTTTAGTTTTTATAAAATGCCATTTAAACGGTTAACAGCATTAATTTTTGTTTTAGGTAAAGTATGAAGATATATTTGTGTAATTGTAATATCAGAATGTCCCATTAGATCCTGAACTGTTTTTAAATCTACTCCTTTTGTTAAAAGCATTGTTGCATAAGTATGTCGCAACGAATGAAATTTTTTATGTGGAATATTATTATCTTTTAAAAGTTTTTTCCAATTTCCAAAAACAGTTTTGCTTGAAATAGGATTTCCGTTTTCATCAGAAAATACATAAGGACTATTTTTAGGAATATTTTCTAAGATTTCAACTATTTTATCGGGCAAATCAACTTTTCTAATAGATTTTTCAGATTTGGGAGTTTGAGTGATAGTTTCTTGATGTTTATTTCCTTCGGTATCAAAAACATAAACTTTTTTGATTGATTCTTTCACATTTATGTATTTTTTTTGCAAATCAACATTTTCCCATTTTAAAGCTAAAAGTTCTCCTTGTCGAAGACCTGTACCAAGTGCTGTTAATATAATGGGTTCTAACTTATTATTTTTAACAGCTTTTTTTAATTGTTCTAGTTCTTTTTCTGAAAAATATTCTATGCTATCTAGCTTTTTATTTTTATAATCTTTTTGATTTGGAATTGTTATATTATTACAAGGATTTTTTAATACCAATCCTTCTTTTTCTGCATAAATAAAAAAAGATTTTAATAACTTATTAAGTTTTTTTATTTGTGAAAAAGTTTTTGATTTTCCAAGTTTATTATAATATTCTTGAATATTAATTGATTTTGTATTGTAGACTTTTAAATTTGCAATTTCTGAATCTTTTATATAATTTCTATAAGTACCTTCGTAAGATTGAAAAGAAGAGGGTTTTACTTCATTTAATTTAACTTGAAAAAGCCATTTATACATTAACTCATCAATAGTAATATTTTCAAAATCCAAAGACATACCAGATTTGATTTTGTTCATATATTCATCGGCTTTTTCGTTTGCTTCATTTATACCAGTTCCATAGAATGTTTTTCTAATAGGTGTACCATCTGCTTTGTGTCCAACAGTTCTAGTAACCCTAAAGTATTTACTTCCATTAACTTCAAAATTAGTTTTTTTTGCCATATAACCTCCATAAAAATAGACTAATATATTTCAATTAGTCTTTAGTAATCCTTTATTAATATAAAATTCTATTGCATTTTGCATAAATTCGTATGATACTTCAAAATAGTCAGCTAAATTATAAATTTGTCTAATACCGATTTTTAATAGCTAATTTTAAATCTTTGTAAGGAATTAATACATAATAAGCCCATTTACTAGCTTTGTATTCTTGTTTTGCAATGAAAGTTGTATCAGCATTTAAACTGTATATAGCTCCATAATAATAATGACCAAGTTCATGAGCCAAAGTACATTTTTCATCTATATATGTTCCTAATTCATCATAATTTAAGGCAATAGCGTTAATATTATCATAATTAAGATAAATTCCATTACAATCCTCAATTTGCCAATCATATATTTTAATATTCTCTTTTTCAGCTAAATCATATAATTTATTTAATTCCATATTATTCCTTTTTATTATCTTTCAACACATATTTTGCAAATTCTTCAATTTGTTTTTTTTGTTCTTCGCTTGGTGGATTATAGTTTTTCATATCTAATCCAAGTTTTAATAAATGTTCATCAATAGAGTTATTAGAATTTCTTTCGTCTGTTTTTCCTAATAAATAATCAATAGATACATCAAAAAAATCAGATAGTTTTTTTAAAACTTCTGTTGACATATCTCTTTTTTCATTTTCATAATAAGTAATGGCTGTTATTGATGTACCTATAATTTTTGCAATATCAGATTGATACAACCCTTTTTCTTCTCTTAAAAATTTTAATCTATTCATAAAAACTCCTTTAAATTAAAAATATTATATAACAATTTGTTAAACTTGTAAAGTTTTTTTCTTACTCTCTCTAATTAAATAACAAATTGTTAAAAATATTTTAAAAAAATTATTGACATTTACCATAATGATAAATATAATACATTTAACAAAACGATAAATAAAAGGAGGGAATATGAAAATTAAAACTCTAAAACAATATAGAGAAGATAAAAATCTAACTCAGCTAGAAGCTTCAAAAATACTTGAAATAAATACAATTTACTTATCACATATAGAGAATGGTAGAAGAAATCCAAGTGATAGTTTAAAAAACAAAATGTCAAAACTATATAAAGTACCAGTTACAGATATTTTTTTAGCTTCACAATTACCAAAATGATAAATTTAAAAAAAGGGGGTTAATATGGAATCAAAATTAATACAAGATTCAGAAAAAATGCTAATAAAAAGAATAGACGAAGTAGAAGGAAAAAAGCATACTACTTCATCTATACAAATTAGTAAAGATAACATTATGGTTCATATGAATAAGAGCCGTCATCATTAAAATTTAAAAGTAAAGGAGTAAATATGCCAGACGAATTAATAAGTATGCAAGAATATTGTAGAAGATATAACAAATCTCCTAATACTGTAAAAGCAATGATAGCAAGAGGTGAAATACAAGCAACAAGAAATGGAGAAGGTAGTCATTGGTTAATACGAGTAGGTGGAGATACGGTATCAAGAAAAGAATACGAAAAATTAATGAAAGAAAATGAAAGACTAAAAGCGATTTTAGTTGGAACACAAAAGATGTTAGAAGGAGTGATTTAAGATGATAAAAGAATTAAAAGAAGAAATAAAATTTGCAATAGAAAATCCAATATTAACTTTAATAGTAATTGGAACTTTTACAGGAATACTACCAAGCTTAGCTTGTAGTTTTATACAAAAAATATTTTAGAAAGGAGATAAGAATATGTCAGATAGTTTTGAAGAATTTGTACAAGATATTGGAAATGGAATAATAGATTTTATTTTATATGTTCCAAGAAGAGTATATGGACATTTTAAGTACATAAAGGATTTAGAACAAGAAAATAAAAAGTTAGAACAACAAATAACTGACAGAGACAATATGTTTAAAAGAATAGTACTAGAAACAGAAAGAACATCATATGGAAATGAACAAGCAAGAGTACGAAAAATAAAAGAGCTAGCCCAAACGTTCCCCCCAGAACAAAGCTAACTCGAACAATAATTTATTTTTATGCTCTTTAATTATATTAACATAATATTTTAAAGATGTCAAGGAGGACAAAAAGTGAAAATATATAGATTAAATTCAAACATAAATAAAGAAATGGATTTAGAAGAAGCAATAGATTATTTACAAGAAAGTTTACATTTTAAATTAGATGAAGTTCAAACAGTAGAACATGCAACAGAACAAAGTGAAATGATAGAAGTTTTATTAGATAGTTATTTTACAGTAGAAGATGTAGAAGAAAATGAAGACTACGAAGATGATACACAAGAAAGAGAAATTGAATATAGAAAGGTACAGGGTTTTTAAATATGGAATTTGATGAAAAAAAATATGAATATTCAGCAAAGCAAGGCAAAGATATACCTGTTTATCAAACTCATAAATACAATGAAGCAAAGAAAAAAGCAATAGAACTTATAGAAAATAAACAATATGGATTAACACAAGCAGATTTTTGGATATTGATGAATGAAACTAAAACAGGAAAAATGCAATATACAACTTTAATTTTAAGTCATAATGGTTGTTTAAAGATAAATGATAATTTGCAAGATAAATTTAAACCAGAGTCAGTTGAAATTATTGAAAATGGTTATAAAAACGAATTAGTTTTTAAATATTGTAATAAAGAACAAGGATTATTTGAAGTTGGAGAAGTTTCAGCAACAAATTGCAAGAATGATTATCCTTATGCAATGGCACTAAAAAGATGTTTTGATAGAGTAGTTTTGAAATTAAGCAAACTAGCTTATTCAGGAATTATGAGTGATAGCGAAGCAGAAGATACTCAAAAAGAAAATCAAGAACAAGATTTAGCAAATGAAAAAATAGATAATACAAAAATTAAAGCTCTAAATAAAGCTATAAAAGCTTATGACATATCTAAAGAAATTGTTGGAATTATCTTATCTAATTATAGTTATTCAAAAATTGAAGATATAGAACTAAAAAATTATAAATCAATATGTGATGATTTATCACTTAAAAAGTAGGTGAAATTATGGCAAATATGAACAAAAGTGAATTTGAAAAAATATGCCAAGAAGACTACAACCAATATAAGGAATTAGCTAAGAGATTCCAAAAAGTACAGATGGAAAACCCAGAAGAATTAAATCAGCTAACAATAGATACGTGGTTATTAGCTAGTAGATGGAGTGAAATTCAATCTATGGCAAGTAAAATAGGACAAGAATGTGGAGTTAATAAAACCGATTTTGGTAATTGGGCTTATCAAAAATATAGACAACTCCAAGAGTTACATATTACTTGCAGAAGTTGGTATAGATTAGCGATAGAAGAGCAAAGACAAATAAGAATGATAGAAGGTGTGTAAATGAAATGTAAATACATAACACATAGAAATTATCGAAAACAAGGTTTTTGGTATTGCAGAAAGAACAGACAGCAAATTACTTATGATGATTGTAAAAAGTGCCTAGAAATCGAGCCTCGTGAATATAAAACTATGAAAAAGAAATCTAAAAAACTTATTAAATTAGAAAAAGAAAGAGATAAGAACATAGTAAAAAAAGGAATATGTCAAAATTGCAAACAGTATTCATATAGACTTGATCCACACGAAGTTTATGGAGGAAGTAATAGACAAAGAAGTATCAAGTATGGATTTGTAAAACTTATTTGTAGAAAATGCCATGATAGTGAAAAAGAAATAGAAAAAATGAAAAAAGAAACACAACAGGAATATGAGAAAAAATACAGCAGAGAAGAATTTATACAGTTAATAGGTAAGAGTTACCTAGATTTGCAGAAAGGAGGTTTTATGTGAAAGACCCAGCATTTCTATTTTATAGTAGTGATTTTCTTTCTGGAACTTTATTGATGACAGATGAACAAATAGGACAGTATATAAAACTACTATGTTTGCAACATCAAAAAGGACATCTTAAAGAAAAAGATATGTTAAACATATGTAAAACATATGATGAAGATATATTCTCAAAATTTCTAAAAGATGAAGAAGGAAACTACTATAATGAAAGACTAGAAAATGAAACAAATAAAAGAAAGGCTTATTCTGAAAGCAGGAGAAATAATAGAAGAAAAAAAGAAACATGTGAAGAAGATATGAAAAACATATGTAATTCATATGAAGAACATATGGAAAATGTAAATATAAATGAAAATATAATTATAAATAAAAATAATAGTAAAAAGGATTCTAAAGGGAAAAAGGAAGAAGAGAAAATACACTTTGCTGAATTTGTTTCTATGACCAATGCTGAATACGAAAAGTTAGTAAGCACTTATGGAAAAGAATTTGCAGACCAATGTATTAAAGTTCTTGATAATTATAAAGGTGCTTGTGGCAAATCTTATAAAAGTGATTATAGAGCAATTTTAAGCTGGGTAATAGATAAGCAAAAAAGTCAAAAAAATAGTAATGACGAAAAAGAAGAAGTACTAAAATATTTTGATGATTTAGAAGATATATACGAAAATTAAACAAAGGAGAAGATTATGAGTGATTGGGAAAAGATAAGAAGACAAGTAACAACACATAAAATTCAAAGTGAAGATGCAAAAGCAGTAATAGATAGTTTAAATTATCATTACACACAGAAAATGTGTAAGAAATGCAAATTTTACAATAACGGTTGCACAAAGAAAAGAATACCAGAGAATTGTGCAAAAGAAGGTTTGAAAGATAAGGAGTGATTACAGATGATAACGACTAAAGAAACTCGACAATTAAGTTTCGAGGATATAAAAGAAAAAAGACAAAAACGATATGAACAAATTTTAGATAGATTAGACAAGCCAAAAACAGCTAAAGAAATTTCAATAGAGCTTTACGAATTAGGATATACAAATACAACAGAAAGGAATACGACAGCTCCGCGTTTAACTGAACTTGAAAGATTTGGTAAAGTTAAAGTAATAGATAAAAAGAAATGTGATTATACTGGCAAAATGGTAGCTGTATATGAGAAAGTAGAGGTTTAAATGAAAGGAAAATGTGAGGTTTTCAACAAAGGATATTGTCTTGGTTGCATTGGTTTGGCACAGGATAATATAGATGAATTAAAACAATTATGTGAAATTTATAAAGAAGAAATGAAGGAGAGAAAATAAAATGGTAGATTATAAAAATTTAGATGAAATTATAGTAAAAAGTCAAAAAGAACTAGATGATATACCAGAGGATTTTGAAGGAATTATATATATTGAATTTGGTACATATTGGAATAGAGCAATAGTAAACAAAAAATATATAGGTTCAGTTGTAGCTAGGGGACACAGTTCAGTTGTAGCTAGAGGACACAGTTCAGTTGTAGCTAGGGAAAACAGTTCAGTTGAAGCTAGGGAAAACAGTTCAGTTGAAGCTAGGGAAAACAGTTCAGTTGTAGCTAGGGGATACAGTTCAGTTGAAGCTAGGGAAAACAGTTCAGTTGTAGCTTGGGAAAACAGTTCAGTTGAAGCTAGGGAAAACAGTTCAGTTGTAGCTAGGGGATACAGTTCAGTTGTAGCTAGGGAAAACAGTTCAGTTGTAGCTTGGGAAAACAGTTCAGTTGAAGCTTGGGGATACAGTTCAGTTGTAGCTGGAGGAAATAGTCAAGTAGTAGATAGGCAAAATGAAAGTCAAGAAAATGTTAGAATACAAATATCTGGAAATGCAAGAAAAGTATATATGCCAAAAAATATTGAAGAATTTATGAATTTTTACGGTATAAAACACACTAAAACTAAAGCAATATTTTATAAAGCTGTTAGAAAAGATGAAGAAGGAATATATAGATCAGATTATAGAAGTAATTTTACATACAAAATAGGGGAAAAGAAACAAGAAGAATGCGATACTGATATATATGATGATTGCAGTTATGGAATACACATTGCACATTTAAATTGGGCTTTGCAATTTGGAGATGATTGGGAAGATTTAGCAATTCTTGAAGTTGAAACTAAAATATCAAATATAGTAATGCCAGAAAATACAAACGGAAAGGTTAGAACATCTGAAATAAAAGTATTAAGAGAAGTTCCTTTAAAAGAATGTGGAGTATATGGCAAAATATTAGCAAAAAGGAGAGAATCAAATGATAATAATTAAAAACGGTGATTTATTGAAAGGTAATGAGAATATAATTGTACATCAAGTGAATGTAGATGGAATAATGCGGGCGGAGGAGTAGCAAAGCAAATAGCAGAAAAATACCCCAAAACAGAAAAAGAATATAAAGAATTTTGTAAAAAACATAATTTTTCATTTGAAAAATTATATGGAAAAGTAGATTTAACAAAAGAAAAAGGTAAGTATATAGCTAATGTATTTTCACAATATAAAAGTTTTACTACAAGTTATAATGCATTGGATATAGCGTTAACTAAAATAAGAAATTTTGCTGAACAAGAAAAATTAACGGTAGCTATGCCATTTAAAATTGGTTGCGGAATAGCCAATGGTGATTGGGAGATAGTTTTAGATATTATAAATAGAGTATTTAAAGGTTATAATGTAAGTTTATATAAATTGGAGGTATAAAATGAAAAAATTAGATATACAAGTAGGAGACAGAATTACATATATACAAATAAAACAAATTATTAGTCCTAGAAGTTTTTATGATTTTAAGACAGAAGAAGTAAAGAATAAAGTAACAAGAATTGTAACAGATAGTAATAAAGAATTTAAAGAAGTTTTAAAAATAGAAAGAATAGGTACCAATGGTTGGTATACAGTATATGAAAAAGAAACCGAGATATTAGATGAAAAAGAGAAAGAATATTTAAATAATTTAATAAAACCATTTAAAAATGAAGTTAAATATATAACCAAAAATGCTTTCAATGATAATTCTTACTTCATAAATATTTCTTGTTACAGTATTACAAATAACTTTTGTCTTCCAAATTTTAAAAAAGATAAAATGTATAAGAATATGGAATTAGAAAAGAGATATACTTTGAAAGAATTAGGAATGGAGTAGAGATATGAAAAAAATAAAATTAACAATATTAATAATAGTAATGATAGGAATGATGTTTATATTAAGTGGGTGTACTCAAGCTGATAGAGTATCAAATAATATAAGACAACAAGCAGATAATTTTAATGTAACGAGAAGAATATCAGTAATAAATGCAAGAACAGATAAGCCAATATTTGAATTAATAGGAAATTTTTCATTACAAAATAATGTGAATAATGAATTAGAAATAATAGTAGAAACAGAGCAGGGAAAATATAAGAAACATTTTATATATTTAAATGAATGGACAATCTATTGTGTAGAAGATGTAAGTGGTTGTTATGTAGATAAGTACCATTATGAGGTAAATTATCAACCTCAGATGATACAACTTATAACGATAATAAGTGAGGATTAGAGATGATAGAAATAAAAGCACTATTAATGATATTAGTATTACTTCATTGTGAAATAATTTTCGTTGCAGAAAATAAAAAAGTAAGACGTATAGCATTAATATTTTTAATAATTCAAATAATGATTTAGGAGAGTAATATGAGAGAAATAGAGTTTAGAGGAAAAATAAGAAATGAAGATACTGAAGAATGGTTTTATGGAGATTTATTACAAGATACAGTAGGGAATATGTATATTATAACTAAAGATTACACACCAAAACCTGATGGACTTATAGAATTGAATACTTGTCAAAGTCCTAAATTAGACCCAGAAACAGTAGGACAATATACAGGAGAAAAAGACAGTAAAGGAAATAAAGTGTATACAGGAGACATAGTAAGAAGTGGAGAAGAAATAGGATTAGTTGTTTTTGATGAAAATTATTTAGGGTACTTTGTAAATCTTGAAGAACAGCAACCACTTTATGATGTTTTTATAGAAGTAATAGGAAACATACATGATAACCCAGAGCTATTAGAAAGTGGAAATTATGCAGATAACGATACAATGTTACCTGCAACAGAATAGGAGAATAATATGTATCAAGATTGGATGGAAAATGTACCTTTAGAGGTAGAATGTCCTTATTGCGGAAGGAGAAAAAGATGGCAAATAATATAGAAGAAGATATAAAGATATTAGAAGATATATGTGAAACAGGAACAGAATCATATAGAAATATAGATGGAAAACTAGAAATAGTAAAACCAGCTTATGTTAAAGCGATAGAAAATGTACTAAATGAATTAAAGAAATATAAAAAGATAGTAGATGGTGTTAAACATTTAATAGAATATGATTTTAATGCATGGTTTGAAGGAAATGCAGAATTTCCAAGTGATACAACATATATGGAATTAGTAAAATATGTAAAAGTTGAAAAACTAGAAAAATTATTTAAGGAGGACTAAATGAAAGCTATAATAGAAAATAAATTATATGATACAGAAAAATCAGAAAAAATTTTTGATTATTTAAGAAATGAACCACAGCCAGTATTTTGGAGCAATACTATAACAATGCATTGCTGGAGAAACATTGATATTTATAAAACAAGAAAAAATTCATATTTTTTGCATATTCATACAGGGGATAAAGAAGAGAAATTTATGGATTTAGAAGAAAGAATTGAATTAATTACAGAAAAAGAAGTCAAAAAAATAATTTTAAAATTAGATGTTGATAAATATATAAAAATGTATGGAAATGTAGAGGAAGGATAAATAAATGAAGTTAGAAGAAGCTAAAGAATATTCAAGAATAATGATGAAAACATTTGATACCAAATGCCCTAATATTAATTTAAGAAATATTAATTATTTAAAAGCGGAATCAATAAAAATACTTTTACAAGAACTAGAAAACAGTATAAGTAAAGATAAAGTAAAAGAAAAGATTGATAAAATAGAAAAAAGAATAAATTATTTAAAATCAGAAATAAGTAAAACATTAAACGAAAATGCAGAGGCAGGAACTGAAACAGAAATAGACTTAAATGAAGAATATATTTATAAAATGGAAATAGAGCTTGAGGAATTAGAACATAAAAAGAAAAGTTTTAAAGAACTATTGGAGGAAGAGTAAATGAAAGTAAAAGACTTAATAAATTTATATAGAGATGATTTGAAGGAATATTTAATTATTGAAATAAGAGAAAACAATAATAATTTAATAGAATTTAATGTAAATAATGTAGAGAATAAATATATAAAACCTTTTGGAGACTTACATATAACAAATTTCTTTATATATTCAGATAAAAAGATAGTCATAGAAATAGGAGAGGAACGCTAATGTATAAAATAAAAGATGAAGTAGATTTAAAAGAATTAGAAAAGTTTGGATTTAATAAATATAAGTACTATTCAGGAAATGTAAATTATTATAGAAGAGATAGAGTTCAAATAAGAGAAGATACAAAAATAATAGAAATACCAACACAAAATAATAGATATGATACTGAAATGTATATTCAAGATTTAATCCAAGCGAATATAGTAGAGAAAGTAGAGGAGTGATTTAATTGAGTGATAGAGTAAAAGGCTTTGTAGTAGCTTTAGACAAAAATTATAGAGAAGATGATATAGAAAAAATAAAATCAGCAATAATGCAAATAAAAGGAGTAATTGGTGTAAAAGAAAATGTAGCAAATACAGATGATTATATAAATACAGTAAGAATAACACGTAATGTACGAAATAGATTATATGAAATAGCAGAGGAGTTAGAATAATATATGAGTGAAATAAAAGTAGGAGAATATGTTAGGACTAAAAAAGGATTTATTGCAAAAGTATGTGCATATCAAGATTTAACTACTTATGATGATAAAGGAATAAGTGTAACATTTCATAGTTTTGATACAGATAAAGGAGAAATAGCAGATATAGAAGTAGCAAAGTACAGTTCAAACATAAAAGAATTACTAGGAAAAGATGACTATGTAAATGGATATGAATTACAAGAGTTTGATGATGAAGAAGGAAATTTATATTTAGGTATTCCAATATATGATGATGCTTTAATGAATTGTATTAGTGAAGTAAGACCATTAGATACTATTGAAATTAAATCAATAGTAACAAAAGAGCAATTTGAAAAAGTAATGTATAAAGTAGGTGAGTAATATGGCAAGAGAATTACATCATAGAAAAAAAGATAATAAATATGCATTATATTCAACAGTATATGATGAATATTTAACAGAATGGACAGATAAAGAAAGTATAAGAGATTTTTGGTTAGATGGACTAATAGAACAAGCAAAGAAAAAAGTAGATGAATATATGGAGCAAATAGATAAGGAGATAGGTGAGTAGATGAATGAAAATAGATATTGTTTAATAGTAAGCCAATATAAACATAGTTATCATTCTTTTATAGTGAAAGTTCCAACAGATATAGCAACATTTAAAAGCTGTTTATTAGGAGTAACAGAAGAACTAGAAAAATATAAAAGAGATGAAACAGATACAAGAGAAATTCATTTTGGAGATTTAGAGTATTTATTAGATGATAATAAAGAAATTTTTTATAGCTATAATGTAAACGATATAGGAGATATATACATAAGAAATCATACTTCAATAAATAGATTAAAAGAAGATGCTTGTTATTATATGTTAGAAGCATATAAGTATAGCAGAGGATATAAAAGTCAAAAAGTAATGGAAGAAATATATAGTCATCATGAGTATAGAAAAGTAAAAGAAATAATAGAAAAATACTTTAGACTAGCATAATAGGAAGTAGGTGAGTAGATGAATAAACTAGAAATAATAGAGTTAATTGATATATTAGATAACGGAGAAGTACATGTTGAAAATGGTGGTAGAATATTAGCATTTATAAAATATAGTGATTTAGATAAATTCACAAAAGTATTAGGAATAGATAGTGAAAATCATGCAGAATGTATTTTACGAGATAAATATGTAGTAGTAAATCTAATTGATATAGATATTTTAGATTGTGAAGATGTAGAAATTATAGAAATGAGGTATAAAGCAAATGGTTATAAGTGAAGTAATTAAGACATTAAAAGATATAAAAAGTAAATATGGAGATGTAGAAGTAACAGTAAGTAAACATGAAGATTGTTATTCAGATGATTTTGAAAATGATATATGTTTTATATTATATCAAGATTATGAAAATAAAAAATCAGCTAGAATATTTTACGTAGAAGATTAGGAGGTAATCAATGATAAGTGAAGAAGAAAAGAAAGCAATAGAAAATATAAAACATGTAAAAGAAGAACTTAATAAAGACAAACAAGAAATGATAGATTATGGTACATATAAACTTTATGAAATGTTTTCTAATGATTTAGATACAGTTCTAAATCTAATAGAAAAACAAAATAAAAAAATAGAAGATTTAGAAGCAAGTTTGTTTGAGACTGAAGAATTTTTACAAGGTAATTGGTAATTAAGGAGGGAAAATAATGATTATATTAGGAAGTATAATTGGCGTAGTTATAGTTATAACATGTATATGTGGTTGTATAGAAAGTTGCTATTATATGAAATGTGAAAAAGAAATTAAAATGAAGAAATGTAATTGTGAATGTAAAAAAGATTAGGAGGTACTAATGGATTATATAAAAGAAGATATTGAAAGTTTATTAATTGAACATAAAAGCAATGAAGGTAGAATATTTGAAATTGATTTAAAGATAGACGATTACGAAAAACAATTAGAATATGCTGGAACTGTATGTGAAGATAAAGAAGAGAATGTTATTAAAAGTATGCAATTAAGTGGACAAGGATATGATTCTATATATAGTAGTACTAATAAAATATCTGATAAAGTATCTTCGGTTGCAACAAATTATAAATCAGAAATGTATCATATAAACAGAAAAGATAGAAATCATTTACAATATGAGATTGAAAAACTAATAGAAGAAAAAAAGATATTATCTAAAAAAGTAGCAAGAATTGAAAACTGGTTTGATAAAATAGAATATGAAAAAGAATGTATTTTAAGGGAATTTTATTGCAATAACAAAGGAAAAAATTGGAATAAGGCTGTTAAAGAATATGCAAAATATGAAGGAGTAAAAGAACTTCAAGAAAGAAGACTGCGTGCAAAAAGAGATGAAGCCATTGAAGATATATTAAAAATAGTTAATTTTTAAAAATGCTGTAAAGTTGCCGTAAAAAAGTATAGATAAACGCCATTATACTATATTATAATTAAAATAGGAAAAAAGGAAAAAATAAAAATTCGTCACCCGATTTTCCAGTATAATTTAGCAAGTTAGTAAACTGTTTCGTACTTGAAAAGAGCTGAAAAAAGCTCTTTTTTATTGGGAAATGGTGAAATGGTATCACATAGCACTTTGACTGCTAGGTTATTAGTTCGAATCTAGTTTTCCCAGCCAAAAAAACTATAAAAAGTATTATTTATGTAGAATCCTTTTGTTAAGTATTAAATTTATATAAAGTATAAGTTTTTATAGTTTCTTATGCTTTATATAATACAAAGGAGCAAATATGAGAGAAATAATAAAATATTATTGTGAAAATATATGTAAAGATTGTAAAAATAAAGAAAATTGTAAAGAACAATGTAATATAGTGACAATAAGAAATGGAAAAGATTTAACAGTAAGATGTACGAATTATGAAAGAAATAAAAGTATATAAATATGTAAGGGTATAAAGGCAGATACCACACCTAATAGGTCTTAAAGAGATGCAGGATACGCCGTCCTGCTACATATAAAAAAGATCATAGATACTATCTATATAGAAAGATAAGATAAGTTACTTGTAAATAAGTAATACTGCCTTATTTTTTATTTTAATAAGTAGTATGTAGAATAATATATAAAACGATAGACAAGGGATAATGGTTATTAAATAATATAAAGTTTAATACTCTTCGTTTTAAATGGATATTTTATGACTAGTTAAATAAAATATCAAGCAAGTGCACAGCAACCAATATATTATTTTACATAGTGTTTATTAATTATATAACCAAAGTGGAAAGGTAATAAAAATATGAAAGATAAAAAGAAATCATTTATAAAGATTTTAGATAATGAAATGAAAAAATATGTAGAAGGTACAAATTTAAAATATTTTATAAATCCTAATGCAGTAGATGGATTTAGCTTTGGATTTTCAATAAAATGTGATAATGAGCAACAACTTACAGTAGCATACAGCATTCCAGAAAATGATTTTGAAGTGTTAATAAATTCTAATATAAAAGAACAGAAAAAGCTTATAGAAGCAAATATTAAATACATGATTGATAATTTAATAAATGAATTAAAAAGAACTAATAACATGCACTATTTTTATAAAACTGCTGATTGTGTTAATAATTATAATGATTGGTACGAATATGTATGGCTAGAAAACTGTGGAGATGAAGATTTTTCAAAAGAAGATACTAAATATATTTGGATATGTGAACCATTAGGTATAGTTACTTATGATGATTCAATAAGTTGCGAACTAGGAAAAAAATTATATAAAACTATTAAGGCAATATTAAATAGGAATCAAGAACACTTTATGCAAAATGGATATTCACAAGAATATGTAGATTATATAACTTGTTTAAATTTAATAGGAAATGATAATTTAGAATGGGGAACAAGCATAAGATATTGCTGGTTTAAAGATGAAGAAAAATATAGAAAAATAATAAAACAGATAGAATAATATCAATAAATATAAAAATTAAAAGGTGATATAAAATGAGTTTTGAAAAAATTGAATATACCTTTCCGAAACTTGATGTTAATATAAAAATTGAAGATGTATTATCAGAACCTGATTTTCCTATTCCAATAATTAAAGAATTAAATAGAGCGATTATAAAAAATATTGAAAAGGACAACGACAATGAAGATAATTAATGTAAATATAGATGAATTAATTCCATATAAAAATAATGCTAAAAGGCATCCCAAAAAACAAATAGAAAAAATAAAACAATCTATAAAAGATTTTGGATTTAATGACCCAATTGCAATAGATGAAAATAATATGATTATCGAAGGACATGGAAGATATCAAGCATTAAAAGAATTAAAATATAAAGTAATACCATGTATAAAATTAAATGAGTTAACAGAACAACAAAAGAAAGCTTATATATTAGTTCATAATAAATTAAATATGCAAACAGGTTTTGATGATGAAATATTAGCTAATGAATTAGATAGTATAGTAGATTTTAATATGGAAGAATTTGATTTTAATTTAGATTTGTCAATAGATAATTTATTTAAAGAAAATGAAAGACATAGAACAAATGATACATATAATTTAGATTTGGTTAATAATGAAAAAGCAGAAGGCTTTTATCAAATGCCAATAATAAAAAATGATAAATTTATTCCAGATGATTTGATAGGATTTAATTATGCTAAAACAAGTAAAGAAAAGAATGTAGGAATACATTTTTATTTAGATGATTATCAGTTTGAGAGAGTTTGGAATAATAAAGAAAAATATATAGATATATTAAAACAATATCAATGTATTTTAAGTCCAGATTTTTCTTTATATATGGATATGCCAATGCCTATGAAAATATGGAATATATATCGTAGCAGGGCAATAGGGCAATATTATCAGGAACAAGGTATAAAAGTAATACCAACAATAAGTTGGGCTGAAAAAGAAACTTTTGAATTTTGTTTTGATGGAATACCTAAAGGAAGTATAGTAAGTATATCAACAATAGGAGTAAAACAAAATAAAGAAGCATTTAAAATTTGGAAACAAGGAGTAGATGAACTTATAAAAAGAATTAATCCATCTACCATTTTGATTTATGGTGGTAAAGTGGACTATGACTATAAAGATATAAAGGTAATTTATTACAAAAATAAAGTAATAGAAAGGATGGTACGATAATGGGCGGAAGAGGAGCAAGTTCTACAAGAAGTTTAGGTGAAAAATCAACTCCAGATGGCAAATTTACAGTTGGAAATATATACAGAATTGTAAGTGAAAACTCTGGAGTAGACTTTGATTATGTTGTTACAGATGTTAGTAAAACAGGAATAGTAGGAAAAATAACAGAATTTAGACAAGGATTTATTGGGCAAAGTAAAGGCTCAATAGTGAATCCCCAAACAAATTCAATTCACTATAATAATGCAAAACTATTGAAAGAAAGTGAAGCAAATGCAAAGGCAAGAGGCAATAGGGAAAGAAAAGAAATACAAGACATAAGAAAGAAACTTGATAAAGCAGAAATAAAATATCCAGGAGGTTCTGGATTACAAAACTTAAGAGATAGATATAATATGGCAAAAAAAATTGGAAAAATAAAATAGGGTGGTTAGATGGCTAATGAACAAAATTTACTTAAAGGAAATCCAGATACACAATTTACTTCTGAAAATGCGGTCGAGAATCGGTCGAAAAGGTGGAATAAAGAGTGGACAAGTAAAAAGGCAACGTAAAGCAATGAAAGAACAGATGGAGATGTTATTATCTTTGCCTGTTAAAAGCAAAGATATGAAAGAACAGTTAAAACAATTTGGAATAGATGAAGATAATATAGATAATCAAATGCTATTGCTAGTTGGATTATTCAAAGCTTCGTTAAAAGGAAATGTACAAGCTTTTAATTCAATTCAAGAATTAGTAGAAAAGAAACAAGATGAAAATAAAGATACAATGAACAAATTAGATGAAGTACTAAAAAATATAGGTGGTGTTGTTTAATGAGTATGTTTTCAGAAAAACAACAAGAGTTTTTAAACAATGCTGATAGAAGGTGGAATGTTAAGTATGGTGCTACAAGAAGTGGCAAAACATATTTAGATTATTATGTAATACCTAAAAGAATAAGAAAAGTTGCAAATTTACCACGGATTAGCAGTAATTTTAGGAAATACAAAAGGAACTTTACAAAGAAATGTAATAGAGCCTTTACAAAATATATGGGGAACAGAGCTGGTTTCTGATATTAAGTCAGATAACACAGCTTTTTTGTTTGGAGAAAAATGTTATTGTTTAGGTGCCGATAATATAAAACATGTTAATAAAATAAGAGGTGTAAGCTTTAAATATTGTTATGGTGATGAAGTTGCAACTTGGAATCAAGATGTTTTTAATATGCTTAAATCACGTTTAGATAAGCCTTATTCAAAATTTGATGGTACTTGCAATCCAGAAGGACCTAGTCATTGGTTTAAACAGTTTCTTGATAGTGATGCAGATATATATCAACAGAAGTATACACTATACGATAATCCTTTTTTAGATAAAGACTTTTTGCAAAATCTAGAAAATGAATATAAAGGAACAGTTTTCTTTGATAGATATATTTTGGGAGAGTGGAAAGCTGCCGAAGGTAGTATATATAGATTATTTGCAGATAAAACAGAAGATTTCATAATAGATAGTATTAAAAACCAACTAATGTTAATAACTTTTGGAATAGATTATGGTGCTGGTGCAAGTAAAATTAAATTTGTTGCTACTGGTATAACTCATGGATTTAGAGATGTAATAGTTTTAGATGAATATGATTTATCTGGAATATATGACCCAGAACAGATATACGAACATTTTATATTGTTTTATAAAAGAGTTTATGAAAAATATGGAATGGGACAATATTGTTTTGCAGATTATGGAGCTTTAGGAAATGTTATAACGTTAGGATTAATAAAAAAATGTCAGAAAGAAAAATTGCCAGTAAAAATAGAAGATTGCTCAAAAGGATTAATAAATGACAGAATATTTTTAAGTAGCACATTAATGGCCCAAAAAAGATTGTGGATTTTAAGAAAAAATAAAATTATAACTAAAGCTTTTCAAGACGCAGTTTGGGATGATAAACATCCTGATGAAAGATTAGACGATGGAACAACAGATATAGACAGCTTAGATGCATTTGAATATTCAATAAATGGTTTTTATCAACAATTGATAAATAATAGAAAAATAATAGTATAGAGGGTTAATATGGATTTAAAAGGATTTTTTAATGGACTAGGATATGATATATCAGAAAAACAAAATTGGGACCAATATCTTAATATTTGGGAAAGTTGGTATCAAGGAAAAGTAAAAAAGTTTCATAATTATTATATATATAATGGTAATACTAAAATTAAAATGCAAAAGAAAAGCCTTCAAATGGCTAAAAAACTATCAGAAGATTGGGCAGATTTACTATTTAATGAAAAAGTTAATATAACTGTAAATAGTAAAGAAAGCCAAGAAAAATTAAATAAGATATTTGATGAAAATAATCATATAGTATTATTAAATCAGGGAATAGAAAAAGCATTCGCTCATGGAACGGGTGCTTTTGTTGGTTCTATACAAGATTTAAAATATAATGAAGAAACTAAAATTGTTGATACTATTGATGGAAAAATAAAAATAGAATATGTTGAAGCAAAAAAGATATATCCGCTTTCTTGGGAGGGTCAAAAAATAACAGAATGTGCATTCGTAACAGAGAAATATATAAAAGGAACTAAATATATATACATATCAATGCATTTATTAAATGTATTGGATAATTATGTTATTCAAAATTACTTGTTTGAAGTTCAAGGCAAATCATTATTAACAATAAATGAAGATGTTGAAAGAGGATTCTTAAATGAATTTGATACTAAAAGTAATGTGCCTTGGTTTACTATAATAAGACCTAACATAGTTAATAATATTGAAGAAAATCCATTCGGAATATCTGTATATGCAAATTCAATTGATGTATTGAAATGCTTAGATAACAATTATGACGCATTAGATAATGAAGTTGTTTTATCAAGAAAAAGAATATTTGTTGCAGAAGATATGATGACTTATGATAATGGAACAGAACAATTAACTTTTGATCCAGCAGACGTCTCAATATATCGAATGCCAAAAGGATTTAACAACCAATCAATGATACAACAAAGTGATATGAATCCACGAATAGAGCAATATATTGGTGGTGTTGAGTTCCAGCTTAATATATTATCACAAAAAAGTGGATTTGGTGAAAATAGATATAGATTTGATGGAAATAATGTTCAAACAGCAACAGCTGTTATAAGTGAAAATTCTGACATGTATAGGACTATAAAAAAACATGAATTGCCACTTGAAACTAATATAAAAGATATTGTGCATTTTATTGCTTATGCAAGTAGTACTTTTAAAAATGAAAATATAGACGATAAGACAATAACAGTAGAGTTTGATGATTCTATCATTGAAGATAAAAATACAGAAAAAATGAATTATAGGTCAGAAGTAACTATGGGGTTAAGAAGTAAAAAATCATATATGACAGTTGCAAGAAACTTAAATGAAGAAGAAATTCAGGAAGAATTTGAACAGATGCGAATAGAAGCACAAAATCAAATGATAGAAGATGAAGAAACTAATATAACAGATTAGAGGTATAAATGCTATCCTTAAAAGATTATAAAGAAATAGAAAAAGACATATCTAAAATATATAGTCAATTAGAGCTTAAAATAATAGAAAATATAGCTTTGAGATTAACTAAAATCAATTTTGCAAAAGGTGTTGTATTAAATAATGTAAAAGTTTTACAACAAATGGGGCTTTTATATAATGATATTATTGAATTAGTAGGAAAATATAGTCATTTATCATCTGCTGAAGTGAAAAGATTATTTGAACAAGCTGGTGCTAAAACAATAGCTTATGATGATAAAATTTATAAGAAAAATGGAATAAAAGTAAACCCATTTAATCAAAGTCCAGCTTTAGTAAAATTTCTTGATACAATGATAACTAGAACTAATAAAGATTTGAGAAATTTAACTCTAACTACAGCTAATAACGCACAAGAATTATTTATAAATGCAGTAAATAATTCTTATTTAGAAGTTAGTACAGGTTATAAAAGTTATAGTCAGTCAATATTAGACGCTGTAAAACAATTATCAGAACAAGGTGCTTATGTTACATATAGTAAAAATGGTAAAACAAGAAAAGATAAAATAGAAGTAGCAACAAGACGTGCTGTAATGACATCAATAAGTCAAACTTGTGGAGAATTACAACTTAAAAGAGCGATCGAACTTGGTTGGGATTTAATGCAATTAACTGCACACAAAGATCCAAGACCAACACATGCAGTTTGGCAAGGAAAAAAAGTAAGCCTAAGTGGACAAAAAGGGTATTTGAGTTTAAAAGACATAAAATATGGTAAAATAGATGGATTTAAAGGAATAAATTGCTATCATGATTGGCTTCCAACTACTAAAAATTCTAAGTTATTGTACACTAATCAACAATTATCAGATATGTTAACTAAAGTTGATTATAATGGAAAAGAAATAACAGGTTATGAAGCAAAACAAATACGAAGAAGAAAAGAAAGACAAATAAGAGAAGATAAAAGAGAATTATCAGGCATACAAGGTATTTTAAAAAATAATAATTTGAGTAAGCAAGAAATTATTGATTTTAAAACAGCATATGGTAAAAAGTCTTTAATATACAATACACATAAAAACGAATTAAACAACTTTATAAAGCAAACAGAAGGAAATAATGATTATTTAAGATTAAATACTGGAAAAATAGAACGAAATGTAATGAATGAAAAAGATAAAGTTGTTAAAATAGCAGATAAATATAATACTTCTATTATAGGTATGAAAGTAAATAATATAGAAATAAAATCGGTTGGTGAACATATAATTTCAAGAACATATGCAAGAGATATCGATTATAATAATATATTAGATACATTGAATAATCCGATAAAATTTGGTAAAATCAGAAAAGATGGAAGTCAACAGATAAAAGGAAAAGAATGTGTAGTAGTAATAAATGTAGATACAGGCAAATTAATAACTTCATTTGCTAAAAAAACTAAGAGTGAGGTGTAAAATATGAAAATATCAGATAAATTTACAAATGTTCAAAAGAATATTTTAGAAGATTTAAAAATAAATATAAATATAGATTTTAATAAAGATACTTTAGAAGAACTAGAAGAGAAGATTTATAATGCTATGATGGATAATTTAGACGAAAATCAAGATTATATGCCTAAAGCTATAGAAATAGAAAAAATACTTGATATAGTAGTAGAAATAGAAAACAATTTATAAATTAAATAAAAAAATATACTTTTAAAAGAGATTAGTAAAAAACTAGTCTCTTTTTTTATGCCAGTTTAGTTTAATTGGTAAAACAACAGTCTCCAAAACTGCAAGATAATAGTTCGAATCTATTAACTGGTGCCAACTCCAACATAAAGAGTATAAAGAATGGAATGAGTCCAACATAAAGACTTAAAAGAATGGAAAGGTCCAACTTAAAGACCTTAAAAAGAAGGGAGAGAATATGGAAGAAAATCAAGAAGTAACAAACAATGAGCAAAACAATAATCAAGATAATGCTCCAAACAATGAAACAAAGTTTACACAAGAGCAATTTAACGAAGCCTTAAGAAATGAAGTTGCAAGAAAAACTAAAGGATTTCCGAACAAAGAAGAATTGGAAGAATTTAGAAAATGGAAAGAAAAACAGCAACAAAATGATGAACAACAAGAAGATGAACAGCAAGATGAAGAAAAAAATAATAATGTTGAAGAGAATCAAGAAGTTGACTTAGAAAAACAAAATGCAATTAATGAAAACAAAGTTTTAAAAGCAGGTGTAAATACAGAGTTTTCAGAATTTGTTACTTATGAAGTATCAAAAATGAAAGGAGATTTTTCAAAAAATCTAACTAAATTTTTGAAAGATAATCCGAAATATTTAACAAGTAATGACAATACTAAATTTGTCAAAAAAGTGGGTTCTAGTTTGAATTTAGAAGGCAGTAAACCTACACAAACAACAAATCAAAAAATGAACGATTTAATACGTTCTGCAAGAGATTAGTAAAAACTAGTCTCTTTTTTATTACAAATTTTTAGGAGGAAAGAAATATGCCAGAAAATATGATTACAAGAAATAATGCAGAAGCATTAATTGAAGACCAAGTGTCTAGAGAAATAATTGAAGGAGTAGTAAGACAATCAAGAGCAATGCAAATG
Organism: uncultured Clostridia bacterium; assembly: GCA_948530865.1. Classification (GTDB taxonomy): domain Bacteria; phylum Bacillota; class Clostridia; order TANB77; family CAG-508; genus Scatovivens. Next base: position 20,163 of record CAOTKV010000017.1, on the reverse strand, counting down.
TTTAGAAGATTACCGAATATGACTTCTAATAGAACTAAAATGAGAGTTTTAGATTCATTACCGTTAGCTTATTGGCAAGGTTCTGATACAGCTAGAAAGAAATTAACAAAAATGGCTTGGGATAATAAATATATAGTAGCTGAAGAATTAGCTGTTATAGTTCCAATTCCAGAAGCTGTATTAGATGATGCAGACTATGATATTTGGGGAGAAGTAAGACCAAGATTAGAAGAAGCATTTGCAAAGAAATTTGATGGTGCTGTATTTACAGGAGATGATAAACCAACAGGATTTAGAGCTGACTTATTAACATCAGTATTAAATGCTGGTGCAAGTATAACTCAAGGAAGTACTTTATATAGTGCTATAAATGATGCTATGGTAAAAGTTGAAGAAAGTGGCTACAATGTAACTGGCGTTTTAGGTGGAGTTGACTTAAAAGGTAAATTTAGAATGATGTTAGATACATCAGGACAACCAATAAAAGGAACTGAAATAGATTCTTTATCTAAAGCTTATGTTGACAATGGCGCTTGGGATAAAACTAAAGCACAAATGATTGTTGGAGACTTTTCACAAGCTGTTTACTCAATCAGACAAGATATTACATATAAAATATTAACAGAAGCTGTTATTCAAGATCCAGCAACAGGAGAAATCTTATATAACTTAGCACAACAAGACATGGTAGCTTTAAGATGCGTTATGAGATTAGGTTGGGAAATACCAAATCCAATTAATGCTTTAAATCCAAATGAAGAAACAAGATTCCCATTTGCTTCTATATTACCAGAAACAGCACCTACAACAGTAAATGTAACATTTACTGTAAAAGATGGTGAAGGAGAATCAGCAAAAGCAATTGAAGGTGCAAAAGTTACTTATGGTGGACAAGTTAAGAAAACAAATTCAACAGGTAAAGTTGTATTTAAATCTAATAAAAACACATCTAATTTATACAGAGTAATACTTGACAATGGTACGCCAGTATTTGGAGAAGTAGAAGTCAAAACTACTGCTGAATCTGTAGATGTAGTTTTAAAATAGGAGAAATATATGTTGAAATATATTGATGAAATTTATTATTTAACAAATTATAGTTCAAATATGCCAAAAGATTTTAACAGGTTAAATATTGAAGCAAGTAGCTATATTAAAAAAAGAACTTCTAATAGAATAGATATAAATAATATTCCAGAAGAAGTAAAATATGCTACTTGTGAGATTGTTAATTTAATAAATGAACAAGAAAGACTTATGTTTGAAATAGGAAATCTAAAATCTCAAAACAGAGATGGTATTTCTGAAACTTATATGACACCTGATGATATAAAAAATGATTATGAAGATAAAAAGCTTGCTGTTTTGTCAAATTACTTAAGTAATGTAATAGGTAAAGACGGCAAGTCTTTACCTTATTTAGGAGTGTGCTAAAAATGAATTTAAAGTATTTTGATAAAAGAATAACATTATTTCATTATGATGGTAAAAAATACTCTAGAAATCCATTTTGGAACGTTTCATTAGTAGAAAAAGAAAGTATAGAAATATCAGCAGAAGGAGAAAAAAACACAAGTGAAATTCTTGTTAGAATACCAGTTGTCAATAGTAAAATTCCAATTATAAATAAGGGTGATTATATTGTAATTGGTATAGTTAAGGAAGAATTTGAACTTAAGAAATTTTTGAAAAAATATAGAACTTATAAAGTTACAAGCTTGACAGATAATTCAAGTGGTGGACTTGCTCATATAAAAATTAAAGGTGAAAGATAATGTCATATATAGATACTAAAGCTGTAAAAAAACGTTTAGGTTTTGGTGTAAATAGTGAAGTTCAAAGATTATTTACAAATGAATGTGCAAGAGAAATGAATGAATTTGTGCCAAAAGATATTGGAATATTAAGAATGTTAATTGATATAGGTTATGATTATATAGAATACCAAAGCCCCTATGCGCATTATCAATATATTGGAGAAAAATATGTGGATCCAATTACATTAAAAGGAGCTTTTTATAGTCCTGATTATGGATTTTGGTCAAGACCTAATACAGAAAAAATACCAAGTGGAATACCATTAAATTATCATACACCAGGTACAGGAAATTATTGGGATAAAAGAATGTGGACAGCTAAAGGAGAAGATATAATAAAAACTATAGAAAAAGAAATGAAAGGCTAGATTATGGAAGAAGAAAATGAAGAAAAAAAAGAATATGAAGATTATAGAATTTCTAAACTTCGAGAATATTTATTAAAAATATTAAAAGATATAATTGAAGAACTTAATGTAAGTTATTTAGATAGTGAAATAGAGAGTTATTCATTAAGAAGAATGCCAGTTTCTCAAACAGTTGAGCAATGGATAATCCCAATAACTAAAAAAAGAGAAGTTTATAATTTTATAAGTAGAAAGACTTTTAGTAATGATTTAAAAGATAATTTGTTAAATATAGGTTTTTTTGAAAAATTTGAAAAAAATATAATAGAAAAAAATAAGAATAAGATTTTACCTGAAATTGAAAATATAGAAAAAATAGAGTGTTTAAATACTGGTACAATTCAAAATGTAACGCCAGAAACCTCTGTTTTTTCTATTCAACTACAAATAACATATAGGGAGGTGTATTAAATGTCTCAATTAGAAGTAAAACAAAATTTTAGATATAATGATAAATTATACGAGAAAGATAAAAGATATGATGTTCAAGAATTTAATGTAGATACTATATTAAAATTAAATGAAAAAGGATATATAAAAACATTAAAACACGCAGAACTAGTACAAATTGAAAAAGAGCTTAAAGGCGACATTAAAGATTTTAAATCAAAAAATAATGAAGAAATATTATAGGAGGAACTATGGAAAATAATATCGAAAAAATTACAAGAGACCAGATTGCTACATATTTAGATATAACACCAACAGCAAGTGCTACTTGGAAAATTATAGGTATAGGTGTTACAGCAATGGGGCAAGAATACAATCCACAAAAAACTACTGAAAAGTGGATAATTCATAAAAACGCAACTACAACAACAGACTCTTATCAAATATCAACATCTGTTTCTCAAAGCTGTTATAAAGGTGACCCAGTATTTGAGTTTGTAAATAAAATAAGAAGAGAAGCAGGGGTAGGTTCAAAATGTGCAACTCATATATTAGATATAGATATGTGGGACGCAACAGGAGAGGGAGTAAATAAATCATTTAAAGCTACTAAATATTCTGGAAATATAGCAATAACAAAATATAATGATGAAAATGCAGTAATAGAATATGATTTAGACTACAACGGAGACCCAGAGCTAGGAACAGTAACATTTGCTGATGGTGTACCAACTTTTACACCAGAAGTTTAGAAAATTATTTTTATCTTTTTCTAAAAGTATTGACAAATCTCTCATATATATATATATATAGTTAATATTAAATAAAAATGAGGGGAGATTTTATCATGGAAGAAGAAGTAGTAAAAAAGAGTGGTTTTGGAACTACAAGTTTAGTATTAGGAATTATTGGAGTATGTACATCATTTTTACCAATAATAAATAATCTATCTTTTGTTTTAGGACTAATAGGAGCAATATTTGGTATAATTTGCTTAATTAAGAAAGCAAGTAAAGGAAAAGCTATAGCTGGTGTTATATTATGCATATTAGCAATAGTTATAACAATTAATTCACAACAAGCATTATCAGAATCATTAGATGCAGTAAGTAAAGATTTAGATAAGTCTTTAGGAAATAGTACAGAAGAGATTTTACAAAATGATGCAGATGTAGTAATAGGTGAATTTAGTGCTAAAAAAGGTAGTTATGGACTTAATGAAACCAAATTACCAGTTACAGTAACTAATAAGACTCAAGAAACAAAAAGTTTTAGTATTCAAATAGAAGCTGTAAATGCAGACGGAACAAGAATAACAACAGACTATGTATATGCAAATAACTTAACTGCTGGACAAAGTCAAACTTTTGATATATTTACATATGTTGCAGATGAAAACTTTAATGCTATGAAAAATGCAACTTTTAATATTGTAGAAATATCAATGTATTAATAATACAGAAAATCAAGCACTCAATAGAGTGCTTTTTTGTTACCAAAATGTAATATAAAAAGTATTGATTTATTGACGTCAATAAGCATATAATATCACCATGAAAGAGAGGTGAGTATTATAAAATCAATGACGGTTAGGCTTGATGATGAGTTTTATAAAGAAGTAAAAAAAGCTTTAATAGACAAAGGAAAAAATTTTAATGAATATGTTATAGAACTTATTCAAAAAGACTTAAAAAAATAAAATATAGGCACAGTTGTAAGGAACTTTGGTCGGTAACATACAACTATACCTATCGTCAAGAGATTAACTCTATCTATGAAATATTATATCATAAATAGAGAAATCTCGCAATAATTTTAAAAAATTAAGGAGGTTTCTTTTTTATATGGAAAATTTATTAAAAAGAAGATTATTAGAGAACAAAGAAAATTTTACTGAAAATGAAACAAACATAATATTAAATGACTTAAGTTTATTTGCAAAAATATATGCTTTAGGAATTGCAGATTGTGTAAAAGTTTTTGAAAAGGAAGAGGTAAAATAGAATGAAAGATTTAAAGTTAATAAAAAGTGAAAAGTTTAATGATTTAGAATGTGATTTTTATAAAGATGAAAATGAAGATATTTTTGTTACAAGATACCAAATAGGGAAAGCTTTAGAATATTCTAATCCATCAAGAGCTATTAGCGATATTCATAATAGACATAAAGAAAGATTAGATAAATTTTCAAGGTGTACGCAAATTGCGTTACCCTCTGGAGGAGTTCAAGAAGTTTATGTGTATAATGCAAAAGGTATTTATGAAATATGTAGATATTCAAATCAAGCAAAAGCAGATATGTTTTATGATTTCGTATATGATGTATTAGAAGAAATTCGTAAAACAGGTGGCTATAATAGTACAAATAAATTATTTGCTAAACTAACAGAATGTCAGATAGAAACAAGTTATAATCTAGTAGGATTAAAAAGACAATTAGATGAAACATCAAATATAATATCAGAACATGATAAATTATTGAAAGAAAGAGTATATATATCACCAAAAGAAGCAAAAGATGTGCAAAAAGCTATATATGAAAGAGCAAAGATTATAGCAATAGATAACAATTTGCCATATCATGAAGTAAAAAAAGCTTTATTTAAAAGGTTATATATAACTGTAAATGATACATTTGAAGTAGCAACTTATAGAGAATTGCCTTCATATAAATTCATGGATATACTAGATTATATTTCAAAAACAAATGTATACACAGCAGATTTACAATGCGAATGTGGACAAATAAGTTTATAATTAAATATTCAAGACAGTCGAAAGGCTGTCTTTTTTTATGGGAGGAAATATGGAAAGAGTAAATATACAAGCAGAAAGAAATAATATTTTACAAGTTGGAATATTAGATGAAAATGGAAATGATTCAGGAGAATATTTTGAATTTGATGTTGAAGATATAGAGTTGCCATTAAGATTAAACCGCTCGTCAGCTATGCACCAAAATAATTGCAAAAAGTTAAAAGCTACATTACTTATTATTGATAAGAAAAAAGATTTTACTAAAAAAGGTCAAATATTAAGTAATAATGAAAAAGAAAAATTAAAAGCCTTTAATCAATTTTATGCAGATGAGGAGAAAGCGTTAGATTTATTCTTAGGTGAAGGAACAACAAAAAAATATTTAAAAGTATGTAAAAGAAATCCTTATTATTCTATGTACGAAGATATTAATGAGAAACTAGAACCAATACTTCCTAAATTAAAATGCAATATTGATAATTTAACAGACAAAATTAAAAATAAATATAAAACTGTTGAAAGTGATGTGATAACTAGTGATTAATTATCCAACAAAAGCTCAGATTGAAGATAGAATTTACCCGATAAATACTGATTTTAAAGTTGCTTTAGAATGTGAAAAAATAGTTAAAGATAATTCAATTTCTAATGAAGAAAAATCACTGGTGATAATTTATAAACTATTTGGAGATAAAGGACTAGACAATCAAAAAGACTGGGAAGAATTATCGAAAATAGCAGTAAAATTTTTAAGTTGTGGTAATAAATTAGAAAATAAAAATACTAAAGATCCTGATATGGATTTTATACAAGATGAAAAATACATAAAAGCTAGTTTTATGTCAGATTATAATATTGATTTAAGTAAAATCTCACTACATTGGTGGGATTTTTTCAATTTATTAAATGGACTAACAGAAAAATGTATTTTAAACCGAGTTAGATTTATCAGAAATTATGACATTTCACAAATAAAAGATTCTAAAGAAAAACGAAAATGGCAAGAAAAAAAAGAATTAGTAGCTTTAGATAAACCTAAAAAAGAATTAAGCAAAGAAGAAAAAGAAAACGTTGAAATGTTTTTAAAACTTGCTGGACTAGATAAGGAGGTATAATGGATGGCTATATAAGAGTTGGTACAAAAGTTGATGAAAAAGGACTTGACAATGGTATTAAAGAAATTGAAAAAAAGATAGATGTTGCAGAACAGCAAAAATTAGTGGTTGAAACTGATATGAAAAATACTCAACAAGAGTTATCAAAAGTAAATTCACAATTAGATAATTTAAAATCAAAAGCAGAGCAATTAAAATCTACATTTTCAGGTATACAAGCAGGTGGAACAATGAATCCACAACAATTTATAAATATGCAAACATATAATGCTTTACTTCCTGATATACAAAAAGCAGAAAAAGAACAAGCTAAAATAAGTAATCAATTACAAAAACAACAAATTCAATATCAAAAAATAAATTCTCAAATTTCAAATTATAAAGACAAAATTACTCAAATTGATTTAAGAAATCAAGAAAAACAAATTAAAAGTATTAATACTACAATAGGTGGAGCTGTTAAGAAAGTAGCACGTTGGTCATTAGCATTAGTTGGTATAAGGTCAGCTTATGCTGGAATTAGAAGTTTAGTTAATCAAGTATCACAGTACAATGAGCAAGTTTCAACAGATTTACAATATATGGGATTTGCACTCGCTAAAACATTTGAACCATTTGTAAAATGGATAATAAACGCATTATATAAAATTTTAGGACTAGTTAATCAATTATTTGTAGCTTTATTTGGAATAAATCTTTTTAAAAAATCGGGTGTTTCAGCATTTCAAAAAGCAATGGATAAATCAGCAAAAAGTGCAAAAAAAATAAAAAATAGTTTAGCTTCATTTGATGAAATGAATATTTTAGAAGACACTTCACAAAAAGATAGTGGAGCAGGAGCAACTGGAGGTGTTGGTGCACCAAGTTTTGATTTATCTAAAATGCAAGGAGAACCTCCACAATGGATGTTATGGTTAAAAGACAATTTGCCATTAATTACAGCATTAATAGGCGGAGTTGTTGCAGCAGTGATTGCTTTAAAAATGGGATTAAGTGGTATACAAGCTCTTGGAATTGGAATAATGGTTGCTGGAATAATAAAATTTGTTCAAGATTTAATAGAATTTTTAAAAGACCCTACTTGGGAAAAATTTGGAGAATTATTAACAGACTTTGGAATTATAATACTGGGATTAGGTGTTTTAATGAAAAGTTGGCAAATTATTGTTATAGCTGTAATTGTTGCAATAGTTGGATTTATAATAACACATTGGGACGAAATAAAAGAATATTTTTCAAAATTCTGGTACTGGTTTGTTAATTTAATGAGTTCATTACAAAATTTTCTTGTAAATATAATAGTTGCTATTTGGAATTTTGTAGTAAGTATTTTTAATAAGATACAAGATGTAATTATGTTTTTTATAAAAAGTATTATTGAAAATTTTAAAGGTGCATTTAATGGAATACGTAGTATGTTAGATGGACTATTCACAGGATTTAAACAAATATTTAATGGTATTTTGATGATTGCTAGAGGCGATTTTAAAAATGGTTTTATTTCTATATTTAAAGGAATTGGAAACATTGTTATAGGCATAATGAATGGGGTAATTGATGGAATTAATGGAGTACTGTATCCATTAAGAGCTTTGATTTCAGCAGCTAGCAGTATAACAGGTGCTAACTGGTCGATAGAACAAGTTTCAATTCCTCATATACCTTTAATGATGGCAAAAGGGGGAATATTAACAAAACCTACACCAGTAATTGCAGGAGAAGCAGGAAAAGAAGCTTTTTTACCTTTGGAAAATAATACAGAATGGATGGACATACTAGCAAACAGAATAGCAAGTGTTATAGGTGGTGGTAATAGACCTATAAACATAATTTTAAATGGACGAACTATACAAAGACAATTATTAAGAATGCAAGAAGATGATGAATTTGTAAGAAATACATAAAAGAGGTGATAACATGTTTATAAATAAAGATAGTGTAAAACTAGATGGAATATCTATGGGACAATACTTGACAGGGGTTAAATATGGGTATCACAAACTCTGGTCAAGTGACAGTGGAAGAACGTTAAGTGGAAAGCAAACAGGAACTCTAAAAGGTATTTTTCCAAAGATAACTTTAACTTTTAGAAAACTATATAGTAATGAATTACATATGTTAACACCTCATTTTGATTCAGCAAGACAAATTGTTGAGTATGTAGATGCTAACAAAGGAACTCCTTATTCTATGGAAACATATTCGGGAGATTATGAAGTAGATTATAAAATGTTAGAAAAAGCCGAGCGGATTTAGCTTGGCTTTTATTAGTGTTGACAGGAGGAAATGATGAAAGATATTCCTAATAATTTTTTACAAGAATTAACAAAAAATGGTAGACAAATAGATGCTATTATAACTTATCAAGAAAATGGAAAAACAATTATATTAGATAGTGATGAAATAATAGCAATAAAACCAATGAAAAAAACACAAATCCTAAAATCATTGATGAAAGAATGTGATTTAGAAACATCAAATCCAATTCCAAAAGATACTGAAATAAACGTAAAAATAGGACTTTTAATTAATAATGAATATAAGTACATCAATTTAGGCAATTTCATCATATATAACGAACCTGAATACAATGCAGATACATTAAGTTATACAATGAAAGCTTATGACAAGATGTTATATTCAATGGTTGATTATGAAGATATGGGAATAACTTATCCAATAAGTATTAGAGATTTTATCAATAAAATTTGTCAAAAAATAGGACTTCAATTTAAAAATATAAATGAAGAATTTGCCAATTATGACAAAATGATTTTAGTAGATTCTTACACAGGATATGATTATAAAATTAGAGATGTACTTGATGAATTAGCACAGGTTACAGCATCTATAATTTGTATAAATGATGAATCAGATGAATTAGAAATAAGATATCCAAATCAAACAAATCTAACTCTAAATGAAGATTTTTTGAAAGATGTCAATACTGAAATAAAAGAAAAATTCGGGCCTATAAATACAATAACTTTAAGTAGAGGTGTAGAAGCAGATAATGTTTATTTAGATGATTTGTCAAGTGTTATTGCTAATGGAGTTTGTGAAATAAAAATTAAAAATAATCAAATAATGAATTTTAATGATAGAAGTGATTATTTACCAGATATTTTAGAAAAATTAAAAGGATTAGAATACTACATTATTGATATTGAATCAACTGGAATTATGATTTTAGATATTTATGATTTATTTAATTTTAGTATTTGGGGAGAAGATTATAACTGTCTTTTATTAAATGATGAATTAACTATTCAAGATGGTATATCAGAAGTTATTTATAATGAAGTTCCAGAAGAAACAGAAACAGATTATTCTAAAGCTGATAAAACAGATAGAAGAATAAATCAAGTGTATATAATAGCAGATAAAGCTAATAAAAAAATAGAGTCTGTTGTCAGTGAAATAGGAGATAGAACAGATAAAAAAACATCAATAACACAAGATATAGATAGCATAGAGCAGAAGATACAAGCTTCAATAGATATAACAAGAGAAGTCACAGGAACCAAATTAGAATTAGAAAACTGCATGGAAGGTGATTTGTTAGAGCTACATATCTATGGTAATAATACTGTTTTTGATTATTTATTGCCTTCTGATAGTTTGTTTCCTTCTGATACTTTATTTCCTAGAGGGGATAGCAGAATAAAAATAACAAGGCAGATAGAAGATGAGGAAGGAAATATAACAGAAGTATCTGAAATAATTGACCTTGGAATAAAAGAAGTTTTGAGACAAAAAGAAAAAGTCTATGACGAATATGTTCTTTTAAATAACAAAGCCAAAATAATTAGAAGAATAGGCGTACTTGATACTGGAGAATTGTATGTACTTCCAAGAGAGCAGGTTGAAGAATTAGGAGACTTTTCAATCCACTTAAATAAAGGTACTAATAAAATACAAATAAAGAATTATATAGCAAATATGATGGCGGATTTCATTATTATAAATGAATTTACTAGCAAATTTGCAACAACAGTAGAACTATATTCAGCAATAACTCAGCTTGCAGATGCAATAAGATTAGAAATTAAACATAAAGTTGGAAATGATGAGATATTTGCACGAATTAATATGGCTGTGTTAGGAATAGATGATGCAGAAATTCCTGAAGATATAGAAAAAACAATTATAGAAATCTTGGCAAATAAAATAGCTATAAAAAGTGATAATTTTGAACTTACTAAAAATGGAGTAATTAAAGCGCTTGCAGGAATAATTGCAGGTTTAACAATGACAGAACAAAGTAATGGTTCGTATTTATATAAAAACTATACTGTTGATGGAAAAACGTATCAAAGTGGTTTATTTATTCCTAAAGAAGGAACAGGAACAGAGGCTTTCCTATATGCTGGTTTAGACATAAGTGGTGGAAGTGCTTATTTACGAGATGCCAATACTGTACTTCAACATAACGGATTAATGAAAGCTAAAAGATTTTCAGTAAATGGAGAAAGTGGAGATTTTTTTGTTGATTTTGATAGTGGGAATCGAGCTTTGGATTTTTCAAAAGACCATATAGACTGGAGACTTGACAATGAAAGAAATAATAGATGGTTTTCAATATTTAAAGCAACTAATGGACACTGGTTTTCATTGTTTGACGCGCCATTATTGGGTGTAATGGATGGTGTGCATACTAAGAACTTAATGACAATTTATCGTCAAACTGATACAAATCCAGCAAGTACTAATTTTTATACTAATACATTTGTAAATGGTCAGCAAATAGGAAGTTCTGTGTCTGATAAAAGACTAAAAAAATATATTAAAGATTGTAAAAAAAGTGCATTAGAGAAAATACGACAATTTAAAATTAAAAGTTTTAAATGGAGAAAAGGTAAAAATCCATATGAAGATGCAGAAGAAAATGTTGATTTTGGTATTATAGCCCAAGAAGCTGAAGAAGTAGATAAAAATGCAGTAATACACAATAAAAAACATGACTCTTGGCAAATGAATGACTTAAATTTGATTTGTACAAGTATAAAAGCGATTCAAGAGCTAGACACAGAAAATCAATTACTAAAAGAACAAGTTAAGACACAACAAAAAATGATGAATTTTCTTATAAACAAATTAGATTGTCAAAATGAGTTGAAAGAATATATGAAAGGAGATAAGCAATGGAAGAAAATGAAGTAGAAAAAGAATGGTTTACCAAGGTGTTATTTGAAAATGGTCAATTGCCAGCAATTAATGATGATAGCTTAAATAAAATTCAAAATAATATAAATGCAGGAATAAACACTATTATAAACAATATATTTCCAATTGGAAAAATAGAAGTATTCTTTAACAGTTCTGACTATTCAAATTATATGGGTTTTACATGGGAAAAAGTTGCAGAAGGTAAAATGCTAGTAGGAGCTGGAACAGGAACTGACAAAAATAATGTTAGCAAAACATTTTCAGCAGGAAATAATGTGGGAGAGTATGAACACAAACAAACTAAGCAAGAGATAGCTCAACATATTCATGATAATATAAAAATTGATAATGTTAATTTGAAGTTTGGAGTTTCTAATGCTGTAGGTGGAAGCGGAATAACAGTCTTAAGCACAAATTTAGGAGATGATACACATAGTATACAAACTGGAAATGTAAATGGATTATCTACACAACAATCGATGAACACAACAAATCCAACATATGGTGTTTATGTATGGAAGAGAATATCTTAAAAGGAGAAAAATATGAATATATACATATTATCTAACAGAGACATAGTAAATCAAAACGATTTAGCTGGAATAAATGGAGAGAACAATGCAGAAATAATGTATTTTCATTTTCCAGAGCAAATTGTTGGGATAGATATGTCTACTATAACAAAATGGATTCAATTTAAAAATGAAGAATTAGATTTGTTACAAATGATAGAAAATGACCAATATTCTTTAACAGACTTGATAACTCAATATGAAAGTGTTAATTATCAAGTTTTATTAAAATATGAAGAAACAGTTTTATGGAAATCTAAAATATCAGAGCTTAATTTTGATGAAAGTCTTGATATAAGTACAACAATAACAATAGACGATTTATCAGTATTAAATCAATTAAAACTACAATATGAAGAATTACTAAAGCAAGGAAACACTGATATTGACAATCTAATTAAAAAAATTGAAAACTTAGAAAAAGAAATTAATCAAACTGAAGGGTTAAGAGTTAAATCAGAAGAAAGTAGAATAATAGCAGAAAATAAAAGAGTACAAGCTGAAAAAGAAAGAAATCAAGTACTTACAGACTTAGTAAAAGAAGTAAATGATACAATTCTAAGACTAGCTCATTCAGTAGAAGAATATAATCAAAATGCAGAGACTCAATTAGGCATACTAGAAAGTAAAGCAAATGGTGGTGTATCAGATATTAATTCTGCCCAAAATTCTGCACTAGCTTCTATTTCAAATGCAGAAAGTACAGCTTTAGAAAATATAGGTAATGAAAAAAATAATATTATTGAGGCAATAGGGAATGAAGTTGACCAAAGAGTTACTGAATTTGATTCTCATGTAGAAGAAAAGACTAATACTTTTGATACAAATGCAACAAATAAAACTGATGATTTTAATGATAACTATAATAATAAATTAGATAGCTTTAATACTAATGTTCAAGAAAAAATAGATGAGCTTAATTCAGAAGAAACTATTGATAGAATTTCAAAATTAGAAACAGAAAATTCTTATCAAAATAAAATAATTGATGGAGTAATAAATAGCAATGATACAGAAATCGTTGAAGGAGATAATATAACAATAGATGATTGTTTAAATGTTCCGATAAAAGATTTTAAAATTTATGGAAATGAATCAAAACAAGAAATTTTACATATTAACTCAAATTTATTTGACGAAAATAATACAACAAAAGGCATTGCAATTAATTCAAATGGGATAGAAATAACATTAAGTACTTTTAGAATAAGTGAATTTATTAGAGTCAAGTATTTAATAACTTACGTTTTATCATTTATAGCTCAAAGTGGAGAAAGTCAGACTATTAGAGTTCATTTTTATGATGAAAATAAAAATTGGTTATCACAAGTATCCATTGTAAGTAGTAAACAGACAGAAAGAGTTTCTTTTAATTTTGAACCACCTCAAAATTGTAAATATATAAGAGTTTCAATATATAATGGATTTTTAGATGTGATGGTATCTGAAGGTTCAAAAAATATACAATTTGTAGAACACCAATCAGAAATAATTAATTTAACTAATTTACCAAATGCTGAAAATTATTATATATATTATGACAAAATTTTATATAAATATTTTATACATAATATAGAAATATTAACTGATACGGAAATCACAGATACAGTTTTGATTGAACAATTAGATAAGTTAAGAACAATGTTTTTATATAAAGGAACAAATCACTTTATTGTGACTGCCGAGAATGGACAACCAGCTAATTTAAAAATAGAAGTATATAAAGATAGTATAAAGATAATGAAAGAGCAAATAAAAGAAATATTATCTAATGCGAATAGTACAACTAAGGTAGTGCAAGAAGATGAAGAAGAATTTATTTTATAAGGAGTAATTATGGAAAATATAACAATAGGTCAAATAATTCAAGTAATAGGAAGTATAACAGCAATAGCTGTTTTTTTTATTGCCATTTATAAGTGGTACAAAAAAGCAATAACTGATGAGTTTATGCAAATTAATTATGAAATTAATAAATTAAAAAATGAAATGGAAGACAGCAAGCAAGAAAGAACAGTCCTTTTACAAGGACTTCTTGCTTGTTTAAAAGGCTTACAAGAACAAGGTTGTAATGGTGCTGTAAAAAAAGGAATTGAAGATATTGAAGAATATCTAATAAAGAAAATACATTAATAAAAGGAGGAATTTAATATGGAATTAAGTTATATTATAGGAATTGTAACAATAATTGTTACTTATATTTTAGGAGAATTAGCAAAAAAATACGAGTTTATTAATAAAAATAAAATCCCACTTCAAAATTTAATAGTGGGATTTTTAGCTTTTGGTATTAATTACTTGATAACAAAAGATGTTAATGTAGCATTGATTTTCTCAGGCTTAACTGCTGGAGGAATTTATGATTTAAAAAACAATTTACTTAAATTAAAGAAAGGAGAATAATTATGAATTTTGATGAATTTGTAAAAAAATATAATGGACAAGCTATCGATTATGATGGTGGGTTTGGTGTTCAATGTGTAGACTTAATTAAATTATATGCTGAAAAAGTGCTAGGTTTGAAATTTGGAGCTTTTGGCAATGCACACGCATATTATGACAATTTTGAAAACATAAAAATGTTAAAAGACAATTTCATAAAGATAAAAAATACACCAGATTTTGTGCCACAAAAAGGTGATATTATTATTTGGAATACTAGAAGAGGAAATGGAGCAGGACATATTGCATTATGTAATGGTATAGGAACAAAGAATTACTTTTGCTCTTATGATATGAACTGGAATGGAGTTAAAGCAATGCAATTAATTAAACATACATATTCTAATGTTTTGGGAGTTATAAGATTTAAAAATCAAAATTTAAATACACTAAAAAATGGAGATATTGTAGAAGTAGATTTAAAAGTAGGTATATGTTCACAAAGTGGAGATTTCACACAATGCGATAATTTCGTATTAAGAGATGATAGACGTCAATTTTGGGTACACAAATCAGTTATAAAAGATGACAGATTAATTGCTAGAGCAACAGTTTGTAATGTAGATGATGAAGATATATTAGTACAAGTATTTGAAGGAACTGATGGCAGACAATTTTGGGTTCCTGAAAATTCAATAAAGAAATTATAGTTATAAGTCTAATCTTGAAAAAGGAGATTAGATATGGAGAAATTAAATAAAGAACAAAGAAAATTTGTAAGGGAAGTATTAAGCTTTCCTAGTAAAGAAATGATAGAAAAGGCTTTAGAGTATGTTAATTTAACAAGTCAACAAAAAGAAGTAATAGATATATTAGAATTTCAAAATAAAACAGAAATGGAAGCATGTGATATTTTACCTTATGATATACGAACAATTCAACGTGAGAAAAAAGTCGCTTTTGAGAAAATGTTTGATGTTTGGTCAAAAAATTATTTAGTTTCAATGATGATAAAGAGGGCATAAGCCCTCTTTTTTTTATGTCTAAAAATAGTCGGTTTTCTGCCGGCGAGAAAATCCACAAAACACTTTAAAATTAAAGTATAGAGAGGACAAAGTGAATTGAATTTATAAGGAGAACCCTATTAAGAAATAAGCTTAATTCACTTTCTCTAATTAATTTAGGAGGTAATTATGAACAATTTTTATGGAATGCCACAACAAATGCAAGGATATGGAAATCAATATTATCAAAATCAAGTTCAACCAAGACAAATTGAACAATTTCCACAATATGGACAACCTCAGCAAACTGTTTATAACAAACCAGTTGTAAGTTTACAAGGTAAATTGGCAGAAAGCATTGATGTCATTAAAGCTACTGAAATTTCACTAGATGGAACTGTAAATTTCTTTCCATTAATAGATGGAAGTGCAATTTTTACAAAACAACTTCAACCAGATGGAACTACAAAAATGGTAATGTACAAACCTGTTGAACAAGAACAACCTAAAATGCCAGAATATATAACTTCTGAGCAATTAACAGAAGCAATTAAAGGTCTTGAAATTAAAGATTATTCTGAAGAAATAAAAGTATTAAGTAAAAAGATAGAAGAATTAACAAAAAAAGTTGAAAAAGGAAAGGAGAAATAGTTATGGATCCATTTCAAGCTTTAAAAATGTTTATGGGAAAAGGTGGAAGACCTGAGCAATTTATTGCCAACATGATTTCAAGTGGTGTAGGTAATCCAATGCTTGGAAATTTAATTAAAATGGCAAACTCTGGAAATACAGGTTCAGTAGAAACTTTCGCTAGAAATATATGCAAAGAAAGAGGTATTGATTTTGACAAAGAATATGCCACTTTTATGAACAAACTTAGATAGTAATTTTTTTACTATATATAAATTTTAAAAAAGGAGGAAAGAGTTATGAATTATGGAGAAGGAGGATTATCAGCATCTGAGGTTGCGTTATTAACAGATAGAAATGGTAATAACGGAAATGGATTTGGAAATGGTGATGGTGCTTGGTTTATTATCTTGTTCTTACTTTTCGGATTAGGCGGATTTGGAAACGGATTTGGCTTTGGCGGAAATAGACAAGGAGGTGCTGGAGTTATGGATGGATATGTTTTAACAAGTGATTTTGCTAATTTAGAAAGAAAACTTGATGGAATTAACAACGGTATCTGTGATAGTACATTTGCATTAAATAATACTATGACAACAGGATTTGCTGGTGTTCAACAAACAATGTGCCAAGGATTTAATGGTGTAAATACAGCTATATTACAAAGTGCTAATTCAACAGAAAGAGGATTCTGTAATTTATCAGCTCAACTAGCTGAGTGTTGCTGTGGAATCAAATCTGAAATAGCTGGAGTTAACTATAATATGGCTATGAATACTAATGCTTTACAACAAACATTGTGTAATACAACTAGAGATATTATAGAAAATCAAAATGCAAATTATAGAGCAATTCATGATGAACTAATTGCTAATAAATTAGAAGCTAAAAATGAAAGAATTGCAGAGCAACAAGCTCAAATTAATGCATTACAATTAAAAGCAAGTCAGGAAGCACAAAATGCATATTTAACCGATAAATTAAATCCTAATAAATGTCCAAGTGCTGCTTACATAGTACCAAATCCAAATTGTTGCTATAACTACACAGTAAGTCAAAATACTTGTGGTTGCAACTGCGGAAATTATTAATTAAATAATTTTTCCACAAATATGTGTGATTTTATGGGATAGTATCACACTATCCCTATTTTTATTAAAGAAGGAGGAAAGAAAATGTCAGATTGCATAAAAAATTGTAGATTATGTAACAAAATGATTTTATCACAATCTATTGCTTTTACAGGTGGAAATCTTGTAGTAGATTTACCAGCAAACTCATATGGAAATTGTCAAAAATATTGTATTGTATTTGCTCAAACAATTCCAGATACAGCTACAATTAATGCACCAGTAGTATTTACAATAAATGGTGGAGCAACTCAATATCCATTTGTAAATCAAGACTGTACTCCAATTTATGCTTCACAAGTTAGAAGTAGAAGGCTTTACTCAACAAGAGTAAATACAGCTGTTAATACAGGTGTATTTAAATATATAGGAAAGTGTTGTTTACCAAGCAATGCAACAACTGTTGCTAATAGCATACCAGTAGAAACAACACCAACTCCAACTACAAGATAGTGAGGTGTAATTATGGAAGAAAAAGAAATGGAAGGAAAATTTAAAGAGTTAGAAAATCAAATTAATGAAAAAATTTGCAATGTATTAGATGTTGGTATTCAAAATAACAATATTGATATATTGGGAAAACTTATTGATATTCATAAAGATTTAGCTAACGAAAAATATTGGAAAAAAAAGGAGGAAATGTATAATGAGAAGATACGGAAATTATCATGGTGGATATGAAGAAGATTACGATATGGGAAACTATAGTAGAAGAGGAGTACCAGGTACTGGAAGAGGACGTAGTTATTCAAGACGTGGTGTACCAGGAACAGGACGTAGATATCGTGGTGAAGAAATGTTAGAAGAAGCTATGGATAGATATGAAGAATATTCTGAAGGTAGAGAAGAAGCTATGTCAGGAAACTATGGAGCTCAGCAAGACTCAATTAAAGCTCTTGATTATATGTTAAAAAGTGTTGTTGAATTTATTGAAATGCTAAAAAGAGATGCAAGCTCACAAGAAGAAATTGATTTAATTCAAAAATATTCTAGAAAAATAAGCGAGATGTAACATGTGGAAATATTACAATGCAAATCCAGAACACAACAATGTAAATGATTGCGTAGTAAGAGCTATTAGTAAAGCGGAAGGTAAAAGCTGGGATAAAACTTATCAAGAACTTAGTAAAATAGCACAATATGAAGGTATTTTATTAGATGATGTAGATTTTGTTGAAGAATATCTTGATAAAAGATACAAGCGTCAATGTCATTATGCTAAAAGTGTAGGTGAGTTTTCAGAAGAATATTCAAAAGGAGTATTTTTAATTACAATGCAAGGACATATAACAGTCTTAATAGATGGAGTTATATATTATACTTTTGATTGTAGACCACGCAGAATGTGGTGCGCATGGAAAGTAAAGCCGTAGAAATACGGCTAAATGGTGGTGTAGCCAAGTGGTAAGGCAGAAGTCTGCAAAACTTTAATCACTAGTTCAATTCTAGTCACCACCTCCAAATTATAAAAGAGTAGATTAAATCTACTCTTTTACTTTTAAATCCATCTAATAACATTAATATATGTACCTAAAACTTTAAATCCTGCTAATGAATCTAAAACGAAATCCTGTCCAATTCCATTTAAAGTTTTTAATACAATTTTATTATTTTCACAAGAATATTCTCGTATAAAAGCTTTAGTTCCGTTAGTGTATACTGCTTTTTTTCCTTCTCGAGGATACCTATTTGCCAATACTATTATGTCTCCATTAACAAAAGAAGGAATAAAATTATTAGTAGTAATTTTTATTGCTAAATAAGCTTCATCAAAAACAGTTTCAACTCTTTCAATTGCACAAGAATTATAATCAAAACCATCTTCAACATGCCCATCTGGTACTAAACATGTAACAGTATGTCTTTTATCTAGTTTTGTTCTAAGTTTTCTTGTATAATCTGCTTCAAAACGAGTGATATTTAGTGAAACACCTCTACCATGCCTGCCACAAGCAAGATGTTCTTCAACTAATTCTAATAAAGTATTTCTGTAATCGTCTTCGCAATTTTGATAAAGTTTAATCCAATCCATTTCTCTTTTATCTCTTTTAGTAAGTCCAGTTAAATAGTCCATTGTTATGTCTAAAGAACGACATATAGATGTAAGAGTTTCAATACGTGGATTTTTACTTTTTTCATAGTAGAGGTTTCTTAATGTTTCATAAGGGATTTCACTGATATTGGCTAACTCAGAAAGTGTTATTTGCTTTATTTCTAACACTTCTTTGAGCCTTTCAGAAATAACATGATACATAAGCTCCTCCTATTTTTGTGTCGAAAATGACACAATTCACTAAAATAATATTTGAAAAAAATGTTATTGTCAATATATATTTTTTTATCTTTTCAATTTAAAATACTAACATAAGTTTATTTTAAATATTAAATTAGACTTATAACTATACTTTTGCGGGAGAACCTGCCATTCTCTCGCAAGCATTTTAATTTTGGTAAGGAGAAATAGATGGAAGAACAATCGATAAATAATTTATTTAAAAATAGGTTAAAAGAAAGTAATATTTTTAATGATGAAGAAATCAAATTGATTGAAGAAAATATCATGTTGTATGAAAAATGTTATCATTTGGGATGGATAGATAAAGGCTAAAAAATTATCACTATTTTATCACTTTAGTTTATAATATTTCGTTTATGTTTGTTTATACTATTCTTCGAAAGTGCTGAAAACACTAGTTTTTGTTTATAAAAATATTATTACAATAATGTTAAAATTTAATCATGGGTTCGATTCCCGTAGGGGTCACCAAATCTTTAAATATATAAATAGCA
>CAOTKV010000016.1:4429-42572 GCA_948530865.1 uncultured Clostridia bacterium | reverse complement strand
TAGTATATAGTATAACAGAAGATGAAGTAACAGGATATATGGGAAAAATAGAAGGATATAATGTAATAAATACACATAAACATGTAGAAGAAAAGCCAAAACCAACAGAACCAGAAAAACCAATCAAGCCAGCAGAGCCAGAAAAACCGACTCCACCAGTAACTCCACCACCAGTTGTAAATCCACCATCAATAATAAATAACAATTATAACAATGTTACAAATAATATAAGTACAACAAATCATGGTAATACAGATTCTGGAAAAAGACTTCCAGATACAGGAGATATTTTACCAATAGCGACAATAGGAACAATAATTACAGTTGCACTATTAAATATCGTGGTTACATTAAGAAAGAAAAAAAGAGTTGGAAAACATATAAAATAAAAATGTGCTACATAATGTAGCACATTTTTTATCTAAATAAATCAAATATTGAACCAGACATATTTGGTTGTGTTTCGACATATTGGTTATTTTTTGGTTGTTCTTCAGTTTGAGCTGGAGTTTCAGTAAGTATAATTTCTACTTTTTGTTCTTGATTATCTCTTATTATTGTTAAAGTTATTTTATCACCAATATTGTGAGTATTTTTAACTCTATATAATTCATTTACAGATTTTACTTCAGTATCTTCGATTTTTATTATTATATCTCCAACTTGAAGTCCACCTTTTTCTGCTGGAGAATCTTTTTGGATTTCATCTACATATATACCTTGAGGAATATTATATTTTTTTGTAAGTGTTTCATCTACTGAAGAACCAGCAATTCCTATATAAGGTCTTTTTACTTCTTTAAATTCTATTAATTGATTAATAATAGATGTAGTTGATGAAATAGGAATTGCAAATCCTATACCTTCAACACCATTTCCAGAAAGTTTCAATGTATTTATTCCGATTACTTCTCCATTTGCATTTACTAATGCTCCACCACTATTACCAGAGTTTATTGCAGCATCTGTTTGAATTGCTAAATATGTTGTTCCTTCACTTTGTACTTCTCTATTAATTGCACTAATTATACCAGTTGTAACAGAATAATCCATTCCCAAAGGATTTCCAATAGCCATTACATATTCACCAACTTTAGACTCATCAGAATTTCCAAGAACAGCAGGTGTTAAACCTGTTTTATCTATTTTTAAAACTGCTAAATCTGTGTAAGCATCAGTACCAACAACAGTAGCTTTATAAGATTCTTTGTCATTATAAATATTTACTTTAATATCTGTTGCTTCTGATATTGCGTAAAATGATGAAGAACTTTCAGAAGAAATAACATGGTTATTTGTTAAAATATAACCATCTTCAGATATTATAATACCAGAACCTGTTGCATCTCCACTAGTAGCACCAAAAATTGAATTAACTTGATATGTTACTGTTATACCAACAACAGATGGAAGAACTTTTTCAGCAACTGCAATTGATGTGTTTGAATAATCAGATATGTTAATTAAATTTAAAGGATTTTCAGAAGATGTACCAGCAGAAGTTGATGTTGTATAAGATTTTGCGTTAATAATTTTTTCCTTTACAGAAGGAACTCCAAAACAAGTACCAACAACTAATGTTGCTCCAACAACACCTGAAATGAATGGTAAAAATACATTTTTTCCAAATCCATTTGAAGGTTGTTTGTATGAAACTTTTTTAAAAGAGTTATCATTACTAAAATTAAAATCGTTTTCGTTATCCATTTTTTTACCTCCATAATAAATTGTATCTAACAAATTACATAATAACTCAAAATTAAGTTAGATACAATAGAAAATTTTAAGAAAAATGCAAGAGTTTTCTTAGGGTTAATTGTATAAAAAACTTTTCTTTTAGCTTGCATTATTTTTTTACTATATATATAATATCTATATAAAATTAAAATAAACTTAAAATGGATAATAAAATGAAAGAAAAAGAAATAGAACGTTTAAATTTACTAAAAGAAGAAGAAAATAAATTATATGATAATAATGTTAAATATATTTGTGGAATTGATGAAGCAGGAAGGGGACCTTTAGCAGGTCCTGTTGTTGTTGGAGCTGTCATATTACCTGAAGATTCTTTTATAGAAGGGATTAATGATTCTAAAAAAATCTCTGAGAAAAAACGTGAGAAATTATATGAAATAATTACACAAGAAGCAATAGCATATAGTGTAGGAATTGTAGAACAAAAAACAATTGATGAAATAAATATATTAAATGCAACAAAACTTGGAGTAAAAATTGCACTTGAAGGTTTAAAACAAAAACCAGAAATTATTATGGTAGATGCATTAAATAATATGGATACACTGGGAATACCATATATATCAGTTGTTAAAGGTGATGCTAAAAATTATTGTATTGCTGCAGCATCAATAGTTGCAAAAGTAACTAGAGATAGAATAATGAGACAATGGGATGAAGTATATCCTGTTTATGGATTTTCAAAACATAAAGGTTATGGAACAGCAGAACATATTAGAATACTTAAGGAAAATGGACCTTGTATGATACACAGAAAGTCTTTTATAAAAAATTTTTTTAATAAGGTTTAATAAAAAAATATATATACAAAAGAAAGGAAGATAAGAATGGATATTAAAAGTATTATTCGTAAAAAGAGAGCAAAAGAAGAATTAACAAAAGATGAAATTAATTATTTCATTGGAAAGTTACAAAAAGGTGAAATTTCTGAACCACAAGCAGCAGCAGTAATGAGCTATATTTATACTAATGGACTTACAGAAGAAGAAATTTTAAATTTAAGTCTTGCGATGGCAGAATCAGGAGATATGTTAGATTTAAGTGATATTGCTGAAAATATTGTAGATAAACATTCTACTGGTGGAATTGGTGATAAAGTAACAATTCTATTAATGCCAATTTTAGCTTCTTTAAATATTCCAGTTGCAAAAATGTCAAGTAGAGGATATGGCGTTTCAGGAGGAACAATTGACAAATTAGAATCAATACCAGGTTTTCAAACTGATTTATCAATAGAAGAATTCAAGAAAAATATTAAAAATACTGGTGTTTGTATAATGAATCAAGGTCTTTCTTTTGCACCAGCAGAAGGAAAAATGTATAAGTTAAGAAATGCTATTGCTTGTGAAAATAGTTTACCTATTATTGCTGCAAGTTTAATGAGTTTAAAACTAGCAACAGGAAGTAATAAGATTGTATTTGATATAACTTGTGGAAGAGGAACATATATAAGCAATAGAGAAGAAGCTAAACGTTTATCAAGATTACTTGTAAGACTTGGAAAAAGCTTAGGAAAAGATGTTGCCTGTGTTATAACAAATATGAATCAACCTTTAGGCTATTCTATTGGACATAATTTAGAAATGAAGGAAACAATTAATGCTTTAAAAGGTATTATCTCAGAAGATTTAGGAAATGTTGTTGAAGCACTTGGAAGTATTATGATTTCACTTGCAACAGAAAATAAAGATTTAGATGCAAATGCTAAAATGATAAAAGAAACAATAAAATCAGGAGCTGCATTTAATAAATTTAAAGAAATGGTTACAGCTCAGGGCGGAAATACAGAATATATAGATAACCCAGAATTATTTAAGAGCTCTAAATTTATTATGCCAGTATTATCAACAGAAACAGGAACAATTGAAGCAATAGATGCTGATATGGTAGGTAGTATTGCATATTATTTAGGGGCAGGAAGAATGAAAAATGAAGGTTCAATAAATAGAACTGCTGGTATTACCCTAAATAAAAAAATTGGAGATACAGTTACAGTTGGAGAAACTTTAGCATATATTCATACTGATGAGGATGAAAAAATAAATGGAACAACACAAAATTTAAAAGACGCATTTACTATTACAAATAAGAAAATAAACTTTAAGTCAAGAGTTCTTGAAATAGTAAAATAGAAAGGTTATTTAATGAATATAATTGATATAATAGAAAAAAAGAAAAATAATTGGGATTTATCAAAGGAAGAGATTGAGTACTTTGTTAAAAACTATACAGAAGGAGAAATTACAGATTATCAAGCTGCCGCTTTAATAATGGCAATTTGTATAAATGGAATGACACAAGATGAAATTTTAAATCTAACAATAGCAATGGCAAATTCAGGTGATGTATTAGATTTAACAGATATTTCAGATAATATTGTAGATAAACATTCAACAGGAGGAGTTGGAGATAAAATTACATTAATTGTAATGCCAATAATTGCAAGTTTAGGAATTCCAGTAGCCAAAATGAGTGGAAGAGGCTTAGGGATTACTGGAGGAACAGCTGATAAATTAGAATCAATACCAGGTTATAATATTAATTTATCAATAGATGAATTTAAAAAAAATATTAAAGATATAGGAATAAGTTTAATGGGGCAAACATTAAACTTGGCTCCAGCAGATAAAAAAATATATGCATTAAGAGATACTATTGGATGCACAAATAGTATACCTCTTATTGCATCAAGTATTATGAGTAAAAAAATTGCTTCAGGAGCAAATGCAATAGTATTAGATGTAACATGTGGAAATGGTGCATTTATGAAAAATAAAGATGAAGCAAAAAGACTTTCAAAAATGATGTCTCTAATTGGAAAATGGGCTAATAGACAAACAGTATGTGTACTTACAAATATGGATGAACCTTTAGGTCATGCAGTTGGAAATACGTTAGAAGTTATAGAAGCAATAGACGCATTAAAAGGAAATATGGCAGATGATGTTAAAGATGTTGTTTTGAATTTATGTATTCAAATGATGAACTTATCTAAAAAGTATCCAAATGTTTTAGAAACCAAAGGAAAAATTCTTGAAGTTATAGAAAATGGAAAAGCACTTGAAAAATTTAAAGAATTAGTTGCAAAACAAGGTGGAGATGTAAGCTATATAGATGATCCTACAAAATTTGAAAAAGCACCAATAATTACACCTGTTATTTCAGAAAAAGATGGATTTGTAGAAGAACTAAATGCAGAGAAAGTTGGAAAAGCAGGTGTAGAGCTAGGAATCGGAAGAATTCACAAAGAAGATTCAATAGATTATAGAGTTGGATTAATGTTTGAGAAAAAAATTGGTGATGAAGTTAAAAAAGGTGATGTTTTAGCATATATACATGCAAGCTCTCCTGAAAAAGCAACAGAGTGTGTTGGAAAAATAAATGATGCTTATAAAATAGGAAACAAAAAAATTGTTAAGAAAAATATAATAGAAATTATTTAAAAGTAAATAATATATACAATGAAAGTAAGAGGTGATATGATGTCAAGTATTGACGCAAAAGAATTAAAGGAAAAGCTATTCGCAAATAGAAAAAGTGGATGGGAAAATTTATCAGATGAAGAATTGAAAAATATTTTTCAATTTGCAGATGAATATATGTATTATTTGAATAATTCTAAAACTGAGAAAGAAATTGTTCAAAGTTCAAAAGAAATATTAATAAAAAATGGATTTGTTGATATTTCAGAAAAAGAAGTTTTGAATCCAGGAGATAAAGTTTTTTATATAAATAGAGGAAGATGTTTATATGCAGCTGTAATTGGAACTGATAATTTAGAAAATGGATTTAAAGTTGTTGCAGCACATTGTGATTCTCCAAGAATAGATTTAAAACAAAGTCCATTATATGAAGATCATGGACTTGGAATGCTAAAAACACATTATTATGGTGGAATAAAAAAATATCAATGGACAAATATTCCTCTTAGTATGCATGGTACAGTAGTAAAACCTGATGGTGAAAAAATTAATATTTGTATAGGTGAAAAAGAAGAAGATCCAATATTTACAATTTCAGATTTATTACCACATTTAGCTCAGGAGCAAATGGAAAGAAAATTGAAAGATGGAGTTCAAGGTGAAGAATTAAATGCTTTAGTTGGAAGTATTCCATATGATTGTGATGAAGTTTCTGAAAGAGTAAAATTAAATATATTAAAATTATTAAATGAAAGATATGGAATAAAAGAGGCAGATTTTGTAAGTTCAGAAATAGAGTTAGTACCAGCTTTTAAAGCCAAAAGTATGGGATTTGATTATAGTATGGTTGCTGGATATGGACAAGATGATAAGGTTTGCTGTTATACAGGATTAAGAGCAATATTAGATACAGTTTCACCAAGAAAAACAGCTTTATGTGTAATAACAGATAAAGAAGAAGTTGGATTTAATGGAGTTTCTGGAATGGAATCAAGAGTATTTGATACTTTTGTATTAGAACTTCTTGAAAAAACTGGAAATACAAAGTTTAATTCATTGTATAAAGCATTTTCAAATACACAAGCATTATCAGCAGATGTTGATGCTGCATATAACCCAAATTTTGCATATGCTTTTGAAAAAAATAATACAGCATATTTAGGAAATGGTATGACACTTGTAAAATATACAGGGTCAAGAGGAAAATCAGGTGCATCAGAAGCACCAGCAGAGCTTATTGCAGAGCTTAGAAAAATTTTTGATGAAGCAGGTGCAAGATACCAAGCTTGTGAATTAGGTAGAGTAGATAAAGGGGGAGGAGGAACAATAGCTCTTACTCTTGCAAATAGAGGAATGGATGTTGTTGACCTTGGTGTTCCTGTAATGGGAATGCATTCACCATATGAAATAACAAGCAAATTTGATGTATATCAAGCATATAAAGGATATAAAGCCTTTTTTAATAATTAATTATAATATATAAGAGTATAAGTAAGAATCTATTAATATATATTTTTTTGCACCTTGGTGTCGCAATTCGCTAGTTGTAAATTATAGAAAATAAATTCCCTATAATTTACACTTACATGATAGTTGATCCAATCCGCACTCACTTCGTTCGTTTGGTCGATTATGCGGTGCTTTAAAAATATATTTTAATAGATTCTTACTTATATTTATGTAAAAACTAATTTATTAAAGAAAAATCTATACTTTACATAATTTGAAATGCATGCTATAATAAATATGTATTTTAAAGGAGAGTGTAAATATGTATTATTTATTAGTATTACCAGTTATATTTTTAGCAGTAATAGTAAAATTAGTTTCAGATAGATATAAATTGAAAATTTTTAGTAAAATTTGTAAAATTATAATTATTCTTGGAGTAATATTGTTTGTATATTTATTTGCATCATATAAAGGATATGATATTATAAAAATTGCATATGACTTTTTATTTAACTTAGATTTTTTTAAACTAAAATAAAAATATAGAGAACCTATTTTTCTTACAAATTATTTGATTTTTAAGTAATTATATTAAATTGTATTTTGAGCAGAGAATTTTATCTCTGCTTTTTTTTGAAAATATTTACAGATTTGGTAATAACTTTTTTTAAGTTTTTGTCGAAAAAGCTTTTAAAAAAATTATAGTATGATATAATCAAATTGAATTTTATACATAAATATATGCATAGAATGAATAGAAGAGGATGATGTAGTGTATTTATTCTTAAGCGATTATTGCTTAAACATTTGAAGAAAGGAGATATGTTAGAAAATCTAACATAAATTAAGGAATGGAAAATACTAAATGTAATGGATGTAATGGAAAAGATCCAAAAATGGAAGAAATCCTTAACACTTATAAACAAGAAAAAGATAACTTGATTCAAATATTAAACGAAGTTCAAGAATATTATGGTTATGTACCAGAAAAAGCTCAACTTGCTATTTCTGAATATTTATCAATTCCTATGGCTGAAATATATGGTGTTATTACTTTTTATTCAAGATTTACATTAAAGCCAAAAGGAAAATATCATATTGCAGTTTGTTTAGGAACAGCATGCTTTGTAAAAGGTTCTGAAAAAATTTTAGATAGAGCTAAAGAGAGATTAGGAATTGATGTTGGGGAAACAACAAAAGATGGTAAATTTTCTTTAGAAGCAACAAGATGTGTTGGAGCATGTGGGTTAGCACCAGTTTTTACAGTTAATGATGAAGTTTATGGAAAAGCAACTGTTAAGACTATGGATGAAATTTTAGATAAATATATGGAAATTGAAAAATAAACTTTGTTTTGTGTCGTTGTTGCAAATTTATAATAAAATCAACGTATAAAACATACGCCTCATTTATTATAAATTTACACGCCTAGCAATACTTGTTTCTTTTTCAATTTATAAAAAAGTAGGAGGGAGCGAATCTATGAAAACATTAGAAGAAATTTGCAACATAAGAGATGAGAAAAGAAAAGAATTAGATTTAAGAGTAAATACTAGTGCCAATACACATGAAAAGCATATTTTAGTTTGTCATGGTACTGGGTGTACATCTTCAAAATCACCTAAAATTATTGAGAATTTTAGAAGAATAATAGAAGAAAAAAATATCGAAAATGTAAGAGTTATTCAAACTGGATGTTTTGGTTTATGTGCAAAAGGTCCTATTGTAATAATAAGACCAGAAGATGTATTTTATGCAATGGTAACACCAGATGATTGTGAAGAAATAATTGAAAAACATATACAAAATGGAGAAATGGTTGAAAGACTTTTATGTAAAGATGTTGATAATACAGTTGTAAAGCAACTAGATGAATTAAACTTTTATAAAAAACAAAAAAGAATTGCACTTAAAAATTGTGGTGTAATTGATCCTGAAGATATAGAGGAATATATTGCATTTGATGGTTATAAAGCATTAGAAAAAGTTTTATTTCATATGACACCAGATGATGTTATTAATGAAATTTCAAACTCTGGATTAAGAGGTCGTGGTGGAGCTGGATTCCCAACAGGAAAAAAATGGTCATTTACAAAAATGGCAGTTGGAGAACAAAAATATGTAGTATGTAATGCAGATGAGGGTGATCCAGGAGCATTTATGGATAGAAGTATTCTTGAAGGTGATCCACACTGTGTTGTAGAAGCTATGATGATAGCAGGATATGCTGTTGGAGCAAACAAAGGTTATATTTATGTAAGAGCTGAATATCCAATAGCTGTAAAACGTTTCCAAATTGCAATAAATCAAGCAAGAGAATATGGAATTTTAGGAGAAAATATTTGGAATTCTGGATTTAATTTTGATTTAGAAATTAGACTTGGTGCAGGAGCATTTGTTTGTGGTGAGGAAACAGCACTTTTAGAGTCTATTGAAGGAAGACGTGGTCAACCAAGATTAAAGCCACCATTCCCAGCAAATGAAGGTTTATTTGGAAAACCAACATTAATCAATAATGTAGAAACATATGCTAATATAACAAAAATTATTTTAAATGGAGCTGAGTGGTATTCTAGCATAGGAACAGAAAAATCAAAGGGAACTAAAGTATTTGCTTTAGGAGGAAATGTAAATAATATAGGACTTGTTGAAGTACCTATGGGAGTTACATTAAGAGAAATCGTATTTGATATTGGTGGTGGTATACCAAATGGCAGAAAGTTCAAGGCTGCTCAAACTGGTGGACCATCAGGTGGTTGTATAACAGAAGAACATTTGGATACACCAATTGATTATGAATCATTACAAGCTATTGGTTCTATGATGGGCTCTGGTGGATTGATTGTTATGGATGATTCAAAATGTATGGTAAATTTAGCTAAATTTTATTTAGGATTTACAGTAGATGAATCTTGTGGAAAATGTACACCATGTAGAATTGGAACAAAAAGATTACTTGAAATGTTAGAAAAAATAACAGAAGGTAAAGGAGAAGACGGAGATATTGAAAAACTAGAAAGATTGTGTAGCAATATCCAAAAAGCTTCAGTTTGTGGACTTGGTCAAACAGCTCCAAACCCTGTTATGAGTACAATAAAATATTTCAGAGAAGAATATAGAGAACATATAGATCATAAACAATGTAGAGCTGGAGAATGTAAAGCATTAATGAAATTACACATTGATTCAGAACTATGTAAAGGTTGTGGATTATGTAAGAGAAATTGCCCAGTAGATGCAATTTCTGGAGATGTAAGACAAACTCATGTTATAGATGAAGAAAAATGTATTAAGTGTGGTACATGTATTACTAAATGTCCATTCCATGCAATTAAAAGTTAGGAGTAAGATATGATAGCAACGATATTAATTATTATTATAGTATTATTAGCACCTGTTATATATAATATTATTCATAAAGATTTTAAGGTAATACGAGCTAACATTATTACAGTTGGATTTTTTGTAATATTAGATGTAATTGCAATGAAGAGTAATAGTGATTTTTCAGCAATTGTGCAATTAATTTCTATAATATATATATTTATATCAACAATTGTATTAATTACAAAAATGGTATCTAAATATTTTGCAGAAAATAGATTAGAAAAGTATAAATGTATAGGTATAATAATGACGATATTCTTCTTTTTCTTATATTTAACTAGTATGTCAGCAGTTAATCGTTCGTTACCAGCTGTACCGCCAGAAGAATATGAAGAGTATATGGCAAATATGAGAGCTATGACAGTATTTACAAGAATGATATTTGAGATACCATTAATAAATACATTTTTTATGACTATGTTTGAAAATAAAGAAAAAGCAATCAAAGATCCAAATATGAAAGGAGAAAGTAATGGTTAATTTGACTATAAATGGAAGAAAAGTTGAAGTTCCAGAAGGAACAACAATTTTAGAAGCTGCAAAAAAAGCAAATATTGATATTCCTACTCTATGTTTCTTAAAAGATATAAATGAAATTGGCGATTGTAGAATGTGCGTTGTTGAAGTAGAAGGTAGACGTGGATTTGCAACATCATGTATTCAAAAAGTAGAAGAAGGAATGGTGGTAAAAACAAATACACCAGCAGTTATTGAAGCTAGAAGAATAGTACTTGATTTAATTTTATCAAACCATGATAGAGAATGTTTAACATGTACAAGAAATGGAACTTGTGAATTACAAAAACTTGCTCAAGAATTTTATGTTGATGAAATAAAATATCAAGGTAGTAGAAATAAACATGAAATAGACGATATATCGCCAGCAATTGTTAGAGATTTCAATAAATGTATTTTATGTAGAAGATGTGTTGCAACTTGTAAAAAAGTTCAAGGAATTGGTGCAATTGATTGTACAGAAAGAGGTTTTGCTTCAACAGTTTCAACATATAAAAATAAAAGTTTAAATGATGTAAATTGTACATTTTGTGGACAGTGTATAGAAGCTTGTCCAGTAGGAGCATTGAAAGAAAAAGATAGTACAGCAGATGTTTGGAAAGCTTTAAGAGATGAAGATAAATATGTTGTAGTACAAACTGCTCCAGCAGTAAGAGTTGCTCTTGGAGAAGAGTTTGGAATAGAAATTGGTACTAATGTAAAAGGAAAAATGGTAACAAGTTTAAGACATTTAGGTTTTGATAAAGTATTTGATACAAATACTGGTGCTGATTTTACAATTATGGAAGAAGGTACTGAATTTTTAGATAGATTCCAAAAAGGTGGAACACTTCCAATGATTACTTCTTGTAGTCCAGGATGGGTTAGATATATGGAATTAAATTATCCTGAATTAATTCCTAATTTATCAACTTGTAAATCACCACATCAAATGTTTGGAGCACTTATAAAATCATATTATGCTGAAAAAATGGAAATTGATCCTGCAAAAATATATGTTGTATCAGTTATGCCATGTATTGCTAAAAAATTTGAAAGAACAAGAGATGATATGCAAGGAGCAGGATATGATGATGTTGACGCAGTTATTACAACAAGAGAACTTGCTAGAATGATAAAACAAGCACATATTGATTTTGTTAACTTAGAAGATTCTAATTTTGATGATCCAATGGGAGAAGCAACAGGAGCAGCAGCAATATTTGGAACAACAGGTGGAGTTATGGAAGCGGCATTAAGAACTGTTCAAGAAAAAGTTACAGGAAATCATTTTGAAAAATTAGAATATGAACCAATTAGAGGATCAGAAGGAATTAAAAGAGCAACAGTAAATATGAATGGAACAGATGTTAAAGTTGTAGTTGCATCAGGTTTAAAAAATGCTCAAGTCATTATGGAGGAGATAAAAAGTGGAAAAGCTGATTACCAATTTGTTGAAATTATGGCTTGCCCAGGAGGATGTGTAATGGGTGGTGGTCAACCAATCAGAACATCTAAAGAAAGAGCAAGTATAGATATAAGAGGAAAAAGAGCTTCTGCTTTATATACAATAGATGAAAAGAGTACAATAAGGAAATCTCATGAAAATCCAGTACTTCAAAAAATATATGAAGAATATTTAGGAGAAGCTGGAGGACATAAAGCACATGAATTATTACATACAAGCTATGTAAAAAGAAATAAATATAAATTAGATGAAGAATAAAGATAAAATAAAAAAGCTCTTCACTTTTATGTGAAGGGCTTTTCCTTTTGAATTCTTAAAAACCTAAACTTTGGAGTAACTTTGGGACTCTTTGGCTTGCGTTATCATTAATTATATAAATATTAAGGTTATGTCTTTGGGCAACTTCGTGAAATTCATTTGCAAAACCTGTAAAAAATGATGTTCCCACAATCACTAAATTTCCACCAACAGGCAGTCTATTAAGCTGTTGAAATGCCTTAGAGTATAGTGGAGCCAGATCGCCATATAAAATTAAACCTCCAAATTCAATTGGGAATTCCTCATATTCAATTTCTTCCAAAGTAGGAAGATATCCATGAACAGGAATAACCAGATTGCTACCAGCTTTTTGATGAAGTCCATCAACATTCATTGTTATTACAGGAGCTCCTGTTTGTGCAATAACAAAATGTGCAACATTTGGTTTAGCATTTAATGCGGATTTTGTTAATGTCCTAACCAAGTTACGATATTCTACAGGATGCTCTTCTACATATGAACGTGTTAAAATTTGCCGATATTCTGGGTGCTGTTCAAAGGTTGGCAAACCTGAATCAACAGAAATACCTGATCCTGTTAAAAATAACAGATTATTCATATTACCAATCACCTTCTTTTAATTTTTTATGAGGTTAATTATAACATTTACTTTGAATTATGTCAATTAAACAAAGCTTTTGGATATTATAAAAAAGAAAAAATAGTGGTGGTATTAGTAATGTTTATAATAGTTGTATATTTCTAAAGTTGACATAAAAATTAAAATTGTGTTATAATAATTATATAATTTTTGTTAGGAGGATTACTATGCTAGAAATGATTCGGGAGATTTCCACATTACTAGAAGTAGACTCATTTTGGATCTGGTTGATACTTGCACTTCTTCTTTTACTTGGAGTAGTAAAATGTATGTATCCATGGAAGCCAGAATGGAAATCCAAAAAAACGAAAGATAAAGATGGTAATGAAGTAACAATATATTATCATTTGGATATATAAAAAAGAGGTGCCTACACTTGTTGTAGGCATCTTTTTGAGATTTAATGAAATTTAGTGATGCTCGAAAATTTCATATTAGCATAAAAGTAAATATAACAGAAAAAAATCCTTGAAGTAATTTCCCTAGAAAATAAGGTTTTATAGAAATATTTTCTTTTACAATAATACTATAAACTTGTAAAAGTACAGATATTCCGCCAAATCCTAGCAAAAATGATGTTAAAAGAAGTGATAAAGTATAATTAGATGTAGCAATAAGTGCTGTCAAGTTTACACCATTTGTAAGTTCGATAATTCCAGAAATCATACTTAAAGAAACTTCTTTTTGTATTCCGAAAGTTATATAATATTTCAGAGCAAATACTTAGTATTCCAGATGTTTGTAGAATTGATAATATTACTGAAAAAATAACAATAAATCCGCCAATTAAAAGAATGCTAGAAATCGCCTTTTTTATAGAGTTTCCTAATATTTCTCCTATATCAGAAATTTTCATTGGAGTAAGTTTTGAGTTAAATTTTGTTTCTCTATAATTTATATCAAATTTATCTTTTTTCCAAAATCTAAAACAATATGCAACTGTTAAAGAAGCTAGTATGTGAGATATTAGTAATATAAATCCAACTTTTTTATTTCCAAATAAAGCAATTCCAACAGTGCCTAAAATAAATAAAGGACCAGAATTATTTGTGTATGCTATAAGACGTTCAGCTTCAATTTTTGAAATAATTTTTTGACTTTTTAAATTACATACAACTTTTGCTCCAATAGGATAACCACTAATTGTACCTAAAATTATTGCAATAGCACTTTCTCCAGGAACATTGAAGATAGGTTTCATAAATTTGTTTAAGATTTTTCCAAGCATATAAGTGAAATTTGTTTGGCATAAAAGCTCTGTTGCAACAAAAAAAGGAAATAAACTTGGCAATACTTTTGTTGCCCATAGTGCAAGTCCATTTTGAGCTGCAATTAAATTATTATTTGAAAATACTAATAAGCTTATTGTAAATAATAAGATAATAATAGTAAAAAAGTATTTTCTTATTGAAATTACTATAAAATTCATGGAACCCCCCAGTATATAATTATTCTTATAATTATATATGCATAAATATAGATAATATGACTTTAAATTGTTATTTGTGTGAGTATTATTTTTATAGATTATTAATATCAAATATATTATTCATATACAGTTCCTTGTTCAAATAATTTTCATAGAAGTTCTAAATAAATTTTGTGGCACCCTTCCAAGAACAAGCTTGAACTCTTTCCACAAAATTTTATTAAGAATTTCTAATTCAAATTACTTTCAAAAGCGGAACTTCCATTCATAATATATTTGATATTAATAAAGCTAGAAAAAGAAAATAATACTCACCAAATAGCAATTTCCAAGTAGCCTAAGAAACTACTTTCTGCTGAACAGTAAGTTTATAGCACATATTTGAAGTTTAGTTTTTTAGTAGTAATTTTAAATTTTGCACTTAATATTTTTTATAATAATTTTCTGAATGAAGAAAATTTATTATAAAAAATATAAGTTATATAAATAAAATTACTCACACAAATAATAATTTACATAACTCTTGAATGTAAACAATTATTATGATATAATACATATCGTAACCGAGAATAGAAAGAGAATTATAAATATAATCTTGGAGGTGAAAAATATTTAATACAAGCAAGAATCAGTGAAGTAGTAACCAGTAAACCAAAACATTATGGAGGTATAGCTATGTTGGTGATTATTCTTTTGGTAATTATCGGTATTCTGTGCGTAGTCATGCTCTTGCTCAGCTGTCAGATTAACAAGATGGTTCGGGAAGCTATCAAAAACG
Organism: uncultured Clostridia bacterium; assembly: GCA_948530865.1. Taxonomy (GTDB): domain Bacteria; phylum Bacillota; class Clostridia; order TANB77; family CAG-508; genus Scatovivens. The sequence continues at coordinate 27,467 of CAOTKV010000016.1, read as the reverse complement.
AAGATAAGTATAATGCCGAGAAAAGAGAACTTCAGGATAAGCTTTACGACAGCGAAGCTGAAAAGCGTGAGCTTGAGAGAACACTTGCTGAAGTAGAAGAAAGGGCAAAAAATGCTGAGATGCAGAGAGACTTTCTGAAAAACAGTAAAACAATGCCCATGGGACCTGCAGGCTGGACGACGGTTTTTTCTGACGAAGAAAAGAAAGAAAAACAGGAAGTTCAGGAGAAACAGGAAAAGTGATGTATTAAATGTAATAAATAGGCTCGTCCTCATTGAGGGCGGGTCTAATTTTTTTAGACTTAAATATATAACTCTTGAAAAAATACTGTAAATAGTATATAATAATGTAACATTTTGTATAATAGGAAGAAACCACTCTTCCTATTATATATTTTTATGTTTAGCATAAATAATATAACTAATATATGAAAGGAAAATAAACATGAATTCTATTATAAAAACTGTACCAAATGTTAAAAAATTCAATGATTATTTGTTTGAAATAAACAAAGGTACATCACCTATAATGTTATCAGGTTTAACAGATAGTGCCAAAGTACATATGGCATATTCAACAAAGTTTTATTCAGAAAAAAATATTTGTATAATTACTTATAATGAAATGCAAGCAAAAAAAATCATGAAAGATTTAGAATTCTTTGGAGAAAAAATTAAATTTTTCCCTAAAAGAGATGTTATAAGTTTTGATTATGTTGCTGAAAGCAAAGATATATTATTTAAAAGAATATCAGTATTAAATAAACTTGTAAAAAATGATAAAAAAATAATAGTAACTACAATTGAAGCTGCAATGCAAAAGATGATAACAAAAGAGAGCCTTTACAAAAATGTTATGAAATTAAAAGTAGGGGATAATTTTAATTTAGAAGAATTAAAAGAAAAATTAGTTTTATTAGGTTATGAAAGATATGATTTAATTGAAGGAAAAGGTCAATTCAGCGTAAGAGGTGGTATTGTAGATATAGCTACTTCAATAAATAGTGGTGTTAGAATTGAATTCTGGGGAGATGAAATCGATTCAATAAGAAAGTTTAGTATTAGTACTCAAAGAACTGTACAAATGTTAGAAGAAATAGAAATTTTCCCATCTTTTGAGTTTTTGTTAGAAACAGATGTAGATACAGTATGTGAAAAAATTATGGATAAAGTATATCCAAACTCAGTAAAAGAAAAAGTTCAAGATGATGTATATCAAATCAAAAATGGAGAATTTTTAACTAAAATAGATAAATATTTTGATTGTTTTTATGAAAAAACAAATACTTTATTAGATTATTTGCAGGAAGATTGCATTATATTTTTAGATGAGATTTCTAAAATAAAAGCAAGAGCTGAAAATATTACAAAAGATAATTCAAATCTTATAAAAGATTTAGTTGGAAAAAATAAAATTGTTCCAGGAATCCTTACAGAAATGAAAGATTATTTTAAATTTTCTGAAAGTCTTGAAAATAAACAAGTAATTTATTTAGAAAAACAAGATGTTGGATTTGTGGATAAACAAAGTATGCATGCAAAAAGAAACGGATATAGCTTTAGCTATAGGGAGGTCAACTTTTTTCGTAGTTCAATGGATTTACTGTTTCAGGAACTACAAGAAGCGATTAACAGAGGAAAACAAACAGTAATTCTAGGCGGAAGCACGGAAAATTGTAGAAAATTATCTAATCTACTTTTGGAAAAAAATATACCAAATATATATACAGATTTTTTAGAAGATGATATAACTCTTGGTTGTGTGAACATCACACCAGGAGCTTTTTCTACGGGATTTGAATTTTATGATGCAAATCTTTTAGTAATATCAACTGATGAATTATTTGAAAGCAAACCACAAAAAAGAACTAAAACACCATCAGCATTTAAAGAAGGAGAGAAAGTTGTATTTGCAGATTTAAAAGAAGGGGATTTTATTGTTCATAGAACACATGGTATAGGACAATTTATTGGTGTAAATACAATAAAAGCAGATGGAATAACTAAGGATTATATAAAATTAAAATATAAAGATGATGATGTTTTATACATTCCAACAAACTCTTTAGATAATATTAGAAAATATGTAGGACCAGAAAAAGTAGGTCCAAGATTAAATAGATTAGGTTCAAAAGAATGGCAAAAAACAAAAGAAAGAGTAAAAAATAATTTAAGAGAAGTTGCAGAAAATCTTATACAATTATATGCCAAAAGACAGAAAATGGTTGGTTATTCATTCTCAAAAGATACTCCATGGCAACAGGAGTTTGAAGATAACTTTAAATATGTTGAAACTGATGATCAATTACGTTGTATAGAAGAAGTAAAAAAAGATATGGAAAAATCAAGACCTATGGATAGATTACTTTGTCGGAGATGTTGGTTATGGAAAAACAGAAGTTGCAATAAGAGCAGCATTTAAAGCAGTTATGGATCAAAAGCAAGTTGTATATCTAGTTCCTACTACTGTTCTTGCAACACAACAATATGAAGAATTTAAATCAAGAATGTCAGAGTATCCAATTAGAATAGAACTTTTAAATAGATTTAGAACTAAAAAAGAACAAGAAGAAACTTTAAAAAGAGTAGAATTAGGTGAAACAGATATTTTAGTTGGAACTCATAGGATTTTAAGTAAAGATGTGAAATTCAAAGATTTAGGTCTTTTGATAATAGATGAAGAACATAGATTTGGAGTTAAATCAAAAGAGAAAATAAAAGAATTTAAAAATAGTATAGATGTTTTAACAATGACTGCTACTCCAATTCCTAGAACACTTCATATGTCAATAGTAGGTATGAGAGATATGTCTGTTATTTATGAGCCACCACAAAATAGAAGACCAGTACAAACTTATGTATTAGAATATGATCCAGAAGTTATAAAAGAAGCAATTACAAGAGAGCTTGAAAGAGGTGGACAAGTATTTTATTTGTTTAATAATGTTGAAGGAATTGAAAAAAAGGCAATAGAGATAGATCAATTGGTAGAAGAAGCAAAAGTTGAATATGCTCATGGAAAAATGACAGGAAATCAGCTTGAAAATATTATGCAGGACTTTGTTGATGGAAAATCAAATGTACTTGTATGTACAACAATTTTAGAATCTGGAATTGATATACCTAATGCTAATACAATAATTGTTGAAAATGCAGATAGACTTGGCTTAGCACAATTATATCAAATAAGAGGTAGAGTTGGTCGTTCAGATAAACAGGCATATGCATATGTTACTTATAGAAGAGATAAGAATTTAACTGAAGTTGCAGATAAAAGGTTAAAAGCAATAAAAGAGTTTACTGAATTTGGTTCAGGATTTAAAATTGCTATGAGAGATTTAGAAATTCGTGGAGCTGGTAGTTTACTTGGTGAAATTCAGCATGGTCACATGGATCAAATTGGATATGATATGTACTGTGAGCTTCTAAATCAAGTTGTTAAAGAAATTCAAGGTGAAGAGGTAATAGAAGATGTTGATATACAAATAGATTTAGATGTTACAAGTTATATACCAGAAGATTATATTAAAAATTCAAGTCAAAAAATAGAAGTATATCAAAATATTGCTTTATGTAGAAATGAAGAGGATATTCAAAATGTTACTGATGAGATTTTAGATAGATATGGTCAAATGAGCTATGAAGTTGAAAATTTACTAGATATTGCTAGAATAAAAATATTAGCAAGAGAGAAGAATATATTAAAAATATCTCAAAAAAGAGAAAATATTATATTTTATTTTGATAATGAAAAATTCAACTTTGATATAGTTGATAAATTTATGAAAATTTATAGAAATAGAATTAAATTTTCTCCATCAAAAGAGCCATATATAACTTATAAGTTAGCTGATTTGAAAAAAGTTTTAGAAGAATGTAAAGAGCTTCTAGGAAGAATATAAAATGAAAAATCCCCGGCACGCAAAATATCTTGCGCCGGGGTGAATTATTTTGGTTATTTATTAAGCTTTATCCTGATGCTGTATATTCCATCAAATCCAACAATTCTAATAGAATCGTGATTATTTATATTAGGATTGATAAGGTTTTGAAGAATATCCAGTTCCTCAGAATTAAAGTGGTAGCGACCAGAAAGTTTGTAGGCAAAGAACATCTCTTCTTTGCTTATATCAAAACTACAAACATGTACACCAAACTGCCGTATTGCCATGAAAAAATTGTATGCAATATCATAATTGCCAAGATTGATTCTCAAGTAATTTTTCTTGTCGAAGTACTTAAAAAGATTATCTTCATGTGGCAATTCGATATTATTATCCCAAAAAACAATTTCTCTGATGTGCTCAAGCTGATCTCTTGAAGGAATCACAGCTTCAGAATTTTCAGCTTGAAAGTTAATTATCAGGATATTATTTTTTTGTGTTATAGTACTGCTACGTAAAGGACTGTTTTTGAGGTAATACATAATCCGCTCAACAGTTGACTGAATTGGACTTTGCTTGATGTCAACCATATTCATAAATAATTCCTCCTTATAAAAAGACATAATTTTATATGACTAGCGAATATTATATCACAGAAAATAGTAAAATTAAAGATTTTTGAGCAAATTTACATAATTATATTGATAAAATGAATAAAAAATATTAAAATATTATATAATATTTATAATAAATTTAAGAAAGAGTGAAATTATGACTATAACAAGTAAAGATAATGAAACAATAAAACATATAAAAAAGCTTAAAGAAAAGAAGTATAGAGAAGAATATGGGGAGTTTATAGTAGAAGGCATAAAAATGATAGAAGAGGCACTTAATGAAGGTGCAAAAGTAAAATCTGTTATAATTTGTGAAGATTGCAAAACTCAAGGATGCATTCCAAATGAATTAATGTATGAAATTGCAAAGTTAAATTGTATTTATGTTGCAGAAAAAGTATTTAATACTATAACTGATGTAATAAATCCACAAGGAATAATGGCAGTTATAGAAAAACCACAAAATCAAGAGAAAATTATAAATTATTCTGAAAATGTTTCATTACTATTAGATAATATTCAAGATCCAGGAAACATGGGAACAATTTTAAGAACTGCAGATAGCCTAAATATGAAACAAATAATTGTATCTAAAGGAACAGCAGATATATATAATCTAAAAGTTGTTAGATCTACTATGGGAGCTATTTTTAGAGTAAAAGTTATTGAAGTAGATGATTTATCAAAAACAATTAAGGAAATGAAAAAGCATAAAATAAAAGTTTATGCAACAGACTTAAGAACTGATAAAAGTATTTATGATGTTGATTATTCAAAATCAGCAATTGTAATAGGTAATGAAGCGAATGGAGTATCAAGTAAAGTTTTAAATGAAGCAACTGAAAGAATAAAAATACCAATGATAGGAAAAACAGAAAGTTTAAATGCAGCAGTTGCAACAAGTGTAATTTTATATGAAGCATTTAGAAGTAATGGAAGTATTAAATAACAAAAGTCCCTATTTATGTAGGGACTTTTTATTCATCTATTAATAATTCTAAAAGTTTTGGATAAATTTCAGTTGCTTTATTATTCCAATTTTCAACTATTTTTTTTGCTTGTTCACCAGAACCAGCATGAGCTTGCAAATCAAATATTGTAATATTATTTTCAACTATTTTGCATCTTATTGAAAATTCTCTTTCTGAAATTGGTGTATATTCAGCAGAAATAGAGAATTTATCTTTTATTGTATCTAAATTCTTTTTAAATTTGCTATCAACTTCTAATTTTAAAATTCCAGGAATAATATCTATTGTAAGATCTATTGCATTTTTTCCATCTTCTGTTATTTCATAAATATCTTTATCTTCTTTTTTATAAGTATAAATATAATTGTCTTCTAATAAATCTAGTAAAAATTGTTGAAAGTAAAAGTAGTTCATATCTACAATTGATGTTGCTAATTCTAATAATTCATTATGAGAGATAGGTTTGCCGACTTTACTTAAAATATAAAGCAAAAGAATTTTACTTTCAGCTAATTGTTGGTCATCTGAATTAAGCTTCATAGTGACTACCCCCTTATTCTTCCATAGCCTTATTATATCACAGAAAATCAAAAAGTAAATAAAATTATTGCTCAAGATAAATAAACTGTGATAAAATATTACCAAAGTAAGGGAGGTTATTAAAATGCAAAACAAATTAAATTGGAACTTAACAGAAATTTTTGAAAATGATGAAGCCTTAGAAAAAACAATAAATGAACTATATTTATGTCTAAATAAAATAAAAGAATATAAAGGAAAATTAAATAATGGAGTAGATGAAATTTTTAATTGCTACAAAAATTTAGAGAATGCTTTAGAACTTCATGAAAGAATTTATGCATATGCAATGCTTAAATATCATCAGGATATGTCAAATCAAGAAAGTATAAAATTATATAAAAGGATTGAAGCGCTTACAACTGAATTTTCAGAAGTAGAGAGCTTTATTTCACCAGAAGTTAGTAAAATATCAGATGAAAGATTAGAAGAATATTTAAAAGATGACAGAATGAAGGAATATGAAAAAACAATTAGAGATATTATGAAAGAGAAAAAACATATTTTATCTGAAGAATTAGAAGAAGTTTTAGCAAAATATTCAGAAATTTTTTCAAGTTCTGAAAATGCTTATGATATTTTTACTAATACAGAATTTGAGTATTCTCCTATAATTGATAAAGATGGAAATGAACTACCAATGAATTCAGCTATTTTTTCAAATTATTTGATGAGTAAAGATGAAAGTATTAGAAAACAAGCTTTTGAATCAATGTATGCATTATATAAAAAACATATAAATACAATTACAGAATTATATTTAACAAGAGTAAAAACAAGAGTTATATCTAGTAAAATTAGAAATTACAACTCATCATTAGAAGCTGCAACAAATCATGATGATTCAAATCCTAAAGTGTATGAAACTTTATTAAAAGAAGTTAATAAAAATTTATATTTAAATCATGAATATATAAATTTAAAAGCAAAACTATTAGATAAAGAAAAAGTTCATATGTATGATGTATATGTAAATACACTAGATGTTGAAAATAAGAAAATTGAATATGAAGATGCAAAACAAACAGTGTTAGATGCATTAAGTATTATGGGAGAAGAGTATATTACAGTACTAAAACATGCTTTTGAAAATAATTGGTTGGATGTATATGCAAAAGAAAATAAAATGAGTGGAGCATATAGTATGGGAGTTCATTCAGTACATCCATTTGTTTTATTAAACTATATAAATTCTTCAAGAGATGTATCAACAATTGCACATGAACTTGGGCATTCAATGCATAGTTATTATGCAAGCAATAATCAAAATATTATTAATGCCAATTATACAATAATGGTAGCTGAAGTTGCCTCAACAGTAAATGAAATATTACTTGCAAATTATTTAATAAATAAAGAAACTGATAATAAGAAAAAAGCAGCTTTAATAAATGAACAGTTAGATATGATAAGAGCAACACTAATAAGACAAGCAATGTTTGCAGAGTTTGAAAAAGATGTACATTCAAAAATTGAAAATGGTGAAAGCTTAACATCAGACATATTAAATAATATATATTATGAACTTGTAAAAAAATATTTTGGAGATTCATGCATTATTGATGAAGAAATAAAATATGAATGGGCAAGAATACCACATTTTTATAGATGCTTTTATGTATATAAATATTCAACAGGAATTACGTCAGCAATAGTTATTGCAAGTAAAATTTTATCAGGCAATCAAGAATATGTAAAAAAATATATAGATATGTTAAGTCAAGGTGGTGCCAAAGATTCATTATCACTTCTTAGAATGGTTGATGTAGACTTAGAAAAAGAAGAAACTTATGAAGAAGCATTTGAATATTTTAAAAAGAATTTAAATGAATTAAAAAAACTAATAAGAAACTAAACTTTCACACAAAAGACATAATAATGTTATATAAAGAGAATATTGATAAAACAAGCTAAAAATATTGGAGGTAGCTTATGGGAGATTTAAGCATATTAGTAGTAGATGATGAATCAAGAATGAGAAAATTAATTAAAGACTTCTTAATGAAAAAAAATTATAATATATTAGAAGCAGAAGACGGAGAAGTTGCTCTAAAAGTTTATGAAGAAAATAAGGAAAAAATAAATTTAATTTTATTAGATGTAATGATGCCAAAACTTGATGGGTGGTCTGTGCTTCGTCAAATTCGTCAAGAAAATAAAAATCTTCCAATAGTAATGCTTACAGCAAGAGCAGAAGAACAAGATGAATTATTTGGATTTGAACTTGGAGTTGATGAGTATATTACAAAACCATTTAGTCCTAAAATATTAGTTGCAAGAGTAGAAGCAATTTTAAAAAGAAGTAGGCCAGAGGTAAAAGAGCAAAAAAGCTATGATGGAATTGTTATTGATAATGAGGGTAGAACTGTAAGTGTTGATGGAAAACAAATAGACTTTAGTTTTAGAGAATATGAGTTACTAAAATATCTACTAGATAATGAAAATATTGCTTTGTCAAGAGATAAAATATTAAATACAGTTTGGAATTATGATTATTATGGAGATTCAAGAACTATAGATAGTCATATAAAAAAGATTAGACATAAATTAGGAAAAAAAGGAAAGCATATTCAAACAATTAGAGGAATAGGATATAAATTTGAAATAAAATAAAATCATAAAACGGACATTCAAATGATAATAGAAAATGTCCGTTTTTATAAATTATTGATATGGAGAAAATATATGAAAAAGAATTTTTGGAAATCTGTACGTGTAAAATTATTTCTTACATTATGTGTTGTAATAGGTATGATAATTGCATTTTTTATTATAATCAATAATGCAGTTTTAGAATCTGTGTATTATTATTCTAAGAAAAATGCATCTTTAAGTGTGTATGATTTTATAAATAACAATCTTCCTAAAGTAATGACTGAAGAAGCACAAAATGTATATAATATAGAACTTGAGAAAATGGAAGTTAATAATAATTTTGAATTTTTAATTTTAAATGGTGAAGAAATAGTATATTCTACAAATAAAAATTATATATCTGATTTTGGAAATATAAATGAAGTAAAATATGAAGTAAAATACAATATTTTAAATAAATCAGATATCTTATATTCACATGATAATGTTAGTATAAGAAAAATAAAAAGCAAGAGAACAGGGCTACCATATGTTTTATTAAAAGGAACTCTTGACAATCAAAATGAAATTTATATAAGAATGCCAATAACTCCAGTAGAACAGAGCGTCGGAGTTTCTAATAAGTTTATTTATATTATTGGAGTAGCAGCAATTGCATTAGGTGGAATAGCAATAACTTTTGTTACTCAAAGATTTACAAAGCCAATTGAAGAACTAAATGATATAGCAAATGAAATGAGTAAGTTAAATTTTAAAAGAAAATATCGTATAAATGATAGTGAAGATGAAATTGATGAATTAGGAAAAAGTATAAATACACTTTCTGATAAATTAGAAGAAACTATAAATCAATTAAAAATTAATAATTCTGAATTAGAAAGAGATATTGAAGAAAAATCTAAGATTGATGAAATGAGAAAACAATTTATTTCAGATGTTTCACATGAATTAAAAACTCCAATTGCTTTAATTCAAGGATATGCAGAAGGATTAGTAGATAATGTAATTTCAGATGAAGAAAATAAACAATTTTATGCAGAAGTAATTTTAGATGAAGCAAATAAAATGGATAAATTAGTAAAAAGATTACTAGAACTTATGAAACTAGAATATGAAGATAGAAAATTTAATAATTCTAAATTTGATATTATTGAATTAATAAATGATGTTGTAAAAAATTCAAAAGTAGTTTTAGAAGAAAAAAATATAGAAGTTGAATTTAAAGAAGAAAATCCTATATACATTTATGCAGATGATTTTTACATAGAACAAGTTGTTAGTAATTACTTTACAAATGCAATAAAAAATGTTTTAGAAGTAAATCGGAATAAAAAAAATAAAGATATCAATAAAAAATAGTAAAGAACAAGGAAAATTAAGAGTTTCTGTATTTAATACTGGAAGAAATATAGATCAAGAAAATTTAAACAGAATTTGGACAAGATTTTATAAAATTGATGAATCAAGAGATAGATCAAAAGGCGGAACTGGAATTGGTCTTGCTCTAGTAAAGGCAATTATGACTAAATATAATTGTAATTATGGGGTAACAAATAAAAAGGATGGGGTAGAATTTTATTTTGAGATTCCTAAAGCTAAAGGTGAAATTTAGGGATGTTCCTTAAATTTCACTTTCAATATGTAGATTCTATATTTAATAAAGTATAAAAATAAAAACTTACATAAAACAATGTCCAAATAAATTGAACCATGCTATAATAGATTTAGGATATCTATATTAAAAATCATCCTAGTGACAAGTGACTATTAACATTTGATTCTAATTTTTAGGAGGAAACATTATGGCTACAATTAGTGAACTGTTACTTAGAAAAGACAGTATTACTCCAAATGAAAATGGAATTACTGATGGATTTACCTTTATTCATATTTAGTAATCTTGCTTAGAGAATCGGAATAAACATTAGGAGTAAGAGCGTTTTACCAGAAATCTGGTAAGATGCTCTTTTGCATTATAATAAGAATTTCTACTTCAAATTACAGTAGAAGCGCTTATATTTTTTCATTTTTATATTGTATTATTTGCAAGTAGCTAGTATAGAAAAAGAAAAATTCTTATTAATATAAATAGCAATTCTAAGTAACTTATGACTTAAGTACCTGCTGTAAATTTACTACATAGTAGATAGTCAGTTCTTAGGCTATTGTAAATTTTATTTATTGCAGTAATTTTAAATTTTGCACTTAATATTTTTTATAATAATTTTCTGAAAGAAGAAAATATATTATAAAAAATATAAGTATATAATTAAAATTTACTCACACAAATAATAATTTTAAAAAAACTCTTTACAAAACAAAAAATTCGTAGTATTATAATTCAAATTTATTTCAATAAATTTAATTCTAAATAGTCATTTCTGACTAAAAAAATCAATTTTTAAAAATTTAATATGAAAAGAGGTGAGATTTTGTTTTAATATTTTTAATATAAAGTCTTTAACTATTTTCACTACAATAATTTTAATTTTCAGTATTGGAAACAAAAATACATTGCAGGAAAATAGGAATACAAATGATATAGAAAAAGTTTCTAATACAATTATTCTTAAAGAAAATAATGAATGGAAACTTGAAATTCCTAAAATTAATTTAGAAGCTAGTATTTGTGAAGGAACTTCAAGTGATATTTTAAATAAATATATTGGTCACTTTGAAGAAACTCAAAGAGAAAATGGAAATGTAGTACTTGCGGCACATAATAGAGGATATAAAGTTAATTATTTTCAAAGATTAAAAGAATTAGAAACAGGAGATATAGTCTTTTATACATACTTAGGTAGTAAAAGAAAATATGTTATAAATGAGAAAAATATTATAAAAGATACAGATGTAAATGTTTTACAAAATACAGAAGATAATATAATAACACTAATTACATGTGTTGAAAATATGCCAGAATTACGACGATGTATTAAGGCAATACAAACAAATTAAGAAGGGAGAAAGAGTATATCAATACTCTTAAAATGAAATATGAAAAAAATGATAATACTAAGTTTTATATTAATTTCGATATTAAGTGCATTTTATAATTGTTTTGCATTTGAAATTGGAAAAAAGGATATAGTTTCAATTGGATCTTGTGAAACTTATTTTAAGTACAGAGGAAAACCAAATCATGTTGAATTTGTAGTATATGAAAATAATGGAGAACAATATCCTGCATATTGCTTAAATCCAGAACTTAATGGTATAGGAACGGGAGGTGTTGGAAACTATAGTGTAAATGTGTATGAAAAATTAAAAAATGTAAATGCTTGGAAGGCAATTGTAAATGGATATCCATATAAATCACTTTCTGAATTAGGAGTAGAATGTAAAGAAGAAGCTTTTACTGCAACTAAAGCTGCTGTTTATACAATGATGTTTAATAGAGATACAAGTTGGTATGAACCATTAGATTCAGAAGGAGCACGAAGAGCATATAATGCATATCTAAAAATAGTAAATGATGCAAGAAATTGTGTAGATCCTTTTGAAGAAAATGTTAAAATATCAATATTAGCAGATACAGGTTATTGGACTGTAGATAATGAAAATAAAGAACTTGCAAGTAAAACATATACACTAGATACTAGAATAAGTTCAGGTAAATATAAAATTCAGTTAGAGGGAAATTTGGCAGAAGGTTTGAAAGTAACGGATTTTAATAATATTGAAAAAGATGAATTTGAAATAGGAGAAAAATTTAAGATAAGCATCCCAATTAAAAATTTAGTAAATAGTGGGAACTTTACAATAAACGCAGAAACAACAATTGAATCTAAACCTGTATTATATGGAAAAACAACAATTGAAGGAACACAAGATTATGCAATATCAGGTTATATGTATGAAGATTCAAAAGATGTGTATAAAGAAAATTACACAGAAAATACAACTAAACTAATAATAGTAAAAAAAGAATATGGTACAGAAAATTGTTTATCAGGAGTAAAGTTTAATATTTTAGATGAAAATAAAAATATTGTAAAAGAAAATTTGGTAACAGATAAAAATGGTGAAATTATAGTGGAAAAAATATTTCCAGGAAAATACTATATATCAGAAGTTGAAACTTTAAGTGGTTATAACTTATATCCAGAATTAATTGAAGTAGAGATAGATTTTAATGAAGAATTTACAATAGTAGTAAATAATTCAAAAACAGAAATTACAAAGATTGATAAATTAGAAGAAAAAACGGAAGTTACATCACAATACACAGAAAATGTATATAATGTGGAAAACAATACTGAAATAAAAAAACTTCCTGTTACAGGTTTTTAAAATAAACCTTCCATGCTAAATTAACATGGAAGGTTCATTTTACTAAATAATATATTAAATTCCTAAAATTTGTTCTGCTTTTTTAATATCTTCTTGAGAAGGTGGTACAACATTTTCTAATTCATATTTATCACCAATTTCATCCCATTTAAATTTTCCTAAATTATGATAAGGCAATAGTTCAACTTTTTCTACATTTGACAAACTATTTATAAAAGCTTTTAGTTTTTGTAAATCAAATTTATCATCAGTATATCCTGGAACTAAAACTTGTCTAATCCAAATAGGAATATTTATATTATTTAGATATTTTGCAAATTCTAAATTATTTTTATTTGAAAAACCAGTTAAATTTTTAGATTTTTCATCATCAATATGTTTAATATCTAATAATACTAAATCTGTATATTTTAATAATTCTTTTATTGATGGTGATAATGGAATACTACCAGCAGTATCAAGAGCAGTATGAATACCTAACTCTTTCAAGTTTTTAAATAGTTCTGTTACAAATTCGGCTTGTAATAAAGGCTCTCCACCAGAAACTGTAACTCCACCACCAGAATTCTCAATATATGTTCTATAGTTTTGAATTTCTTTAACTAATTCATCTATAGTAATTTTTTTCCCTGAATTAACTTTCCAAGTATCTCTATTATGACAATATTTACATTTTAAAGTACAACCTTGCATAAATATTACGAATCTAATTCCAGGACCATCTACTGTTCCAAATGATTCGATTGAATGAATGTGACCTATCATATTTTTTTTCTCCATTTTTACTATATTTTCATTATTATACAATACAATTATAGAAAAGGGAAGTCCAATAGGGCTTCCCAAACAAAATTAAATTCTTTCATGAATTGTTCTATTTATAACATCTAATTGTTGTTCTCTAGTTAATTTTACGAAATTAACTGCATATCCAGAAACTCTTATTGTAAGTTGAGGATATTTTTCAGGATGTTCCATTGCGTCTTCAAGTAAAGCTCTATCAAATACGTTTATATTAATATGATGACTAAATTTTGCAAAGTAACCATCTAATAATGAAGTTAAGTTTGCAACTCTAGTTTTATGATCATGTCCTAATGCACTAGGAACTACTGCAAATGTGTAAGAAATACCGTCTTCAGCATATTTATAAGGTAATTTTGTCATTGTATTTAATACTGCTAAAGCACCATTTGTATCTCTTCCATGAATAGGATTTGCACCAGGACCAAATGGAGCACCAGATTCTCTACCATCAGGTGTTTTTCCTGTTGCTTTACCATAAACAACATTTGAAGTAATTGTTAATATAGACATTGTTGGTTTTGAATGTCTGTAAGTTGGTTGTTGTTTTAATTTATTCATAAACATTTTTACTATTTCAACTGCAATACTATCAACTCTATCATCATCATTACCATATTTTGGAAATTCTCCTTCAACTTGGTAGTCAACTGCTAAACCAGTTTCGTCTCTAATAACTTTTACTTTAGCATATTTCATTGCTGAGAATGAATCTGCAACTATTGATAAACCAGCAATACCACAAGCCATAGTTCTTAAAATTTCTCTATCATGTAAAGCCATTTCTAATTTTTCATAACAATATTTATCATGCATGTAATGAATAATGTTTAGAGCATTTATATAAACTCTAGCTACCCAATCACACATTTTATCAAATTTTTCCCAAACTTCGTCATAATCTAAATATTCAGAAGTTACTGGTTGCATTTTATCTGTAACTTGTTTACCAGATTTTTCATCTCTACCACCATTAATAGCATATAATAATGTTTTGGCTAAGTTAGCTCTAGCTCCAAAGAATTGCATTTGTTTACCAATTCTCATAGCAGAAACACAACAAGCTATTCCATAATCATCGCCCCAATATTCTCTCATTAAATCATCATTTTCATATTGGATTGAACTTGTTTTTATAGAAAGACCAGTACAATAATCTTTGAATCCTTTTGGTAATCTTGTAGACCATAGAACTGTTAAATTTGGTTCAGGAGCAGGACCTAATGTTTCTAAAGTGTGTAATACTCTAAAAGAGTTTTTGGTAACTAATGTTCTACCATCAATTCCCATACCACCAATACTTTCAGTAACCCAAACTGGATCTCCACTAAATAATTCATCATATTCTGGTGTTCTTAAGAATCTTACCATTCTTAATTTCATAACAAAATGATCCATAATTTCTTGAGCTGTTTCTTCAGTTAATATGCCATTTTTTATATCTCTTTCAAAGTATATGTCAAGAAATGTTGCTGTTCTACCTAAACTCATTGCAGCACCATTTTGCTCTTTGATAGCTCCTAAATATCCAAAGTATGTCCATTGAACAGCTTCTTTAGCATTTTTTGCTGGTTTAGATATATCAAATCCATATTTTTCAGCCATTACTTTTAATTCTTGTAATGCTAAAATTTGATCATTATGTTCTTCTCTTTCTCTTATTATTTCTTCTGTTATATTAGAATTAATAAGTCTTGCAAAATCTTTCTTCTTTTCTTCTATCAAGAAATCTATACCATATAAGGCAACTCTTCTATAGTCACCAATAATTCTTCCACGACCATAACCATCTGGTAATCCAGTAATTAGGTGAGAACTTCTTGCAGCTCTAATTTCAGGAGTATATGATGTAAATACGCCATCATTATGTGTTCTTCTATAATTATGATAAATATCTTCTAATTTATCAGATACTTTTCTATTATAAGCTTCACAAGATTTTTCTACAATTCTTATACCACCATTTGGCATGATTGCTCTTTTTAAAGGAGCATCAGTTTGAAGACCAACAATTTCTTCTAAATCTTTATTAATATATCCAGCTTCATGACTTGAAATTGTTGAAGCAATATCGTCAGAAATATCTAAAACTCCACCAGCTTCTCTTTCTTTTTTATATAATTCTAATACTTCATTCCAAAGTTTTTTTGTTTTTTCTGTTGATTCACTTAAGAATGAAGAATCGCCTTCATATGGTGTATAGTTTTTTTGTATGAAATCCCTAATATTTACTTCATTTTCCCATGATCCATTTTTAAAACCATTCCATTGTTCAAATTTCATAATATCCTCCTTTTTATATTTAAAGTTTAACCTGTAAATAATTTTTTATTCTAAATATATTTTCACATTTCCAATATTGGATTCTAACATAATAGTATAAAAATTTCAATATAGAAAAATGAAAATAATTCTTAAAAATTCTGTAATACTTGACAAAATAAGAAAAAATATTTTAATGAGAATACAATTGACAGTAAATTGTTTAAATTATATAATTATTTCATAAAATATAATATGAAGAGGGAAAGAAAATGAAAATAATATTAGCATCGCGGGTCACAAAGAAGAGCTGCAATTCTTGAACTTGCAAAAATTGATTTTGAAGTAATACCAAGTAATTATGAAGAAAAAATGTCAGAAAGTTTGAATATAGAAGAACAATCAAAAGAATTAGCATATGGTAAAGCTTTAGAAGTATTTAATAATACACAAGGAGATAGAGCAATTATTGGTTCTGATACAATAGTCGTAAAAAATAATAAAATATATGGAAAACCTAAAGATAGAACAGAAGCAATAAAAATGCTAAGAGAATTACAGAATGATAGACATTATGTTTATACAAGTATATCTATATTAATTGAAAAACAAGGTAAATATCAAGAATATAAGGAAGTAATAAAAACAGAAATAACTGTTGATCCAATATCTGATTTTGAGATAACAGAATATGTAGATTCAGAAGAACCATATGATAAAGCAGGATCATATGCTATACAAAGTTGTTTTGCTAAATATATTAGTAATATAAAAGGAAATTATATGAGTGTTGTCGGGTTACCAATAGATAGAGTATATTCTATATTAAAAGAAAATGAAATTATATAAAATGAAAGAGTAGATTTGTTTTGAATTACAAATCTACTCTTTTTTAATTTCCACCCATTTTTGCAAAAACATTATATTGAAGAGCTTTTTTTACAGTTTGCCAGTCTTCGGCAGGAATATCTGAAACATAGACAGCCTTAGTAGTTATTTTTATAATTTCTAATATGTCTAAATTGGCATATCTGCTGTTTTTTTCAAAAATATCATCATTATTATTTACAGCTATATAATTTTTATTATTTTCTTTACAAGTAAAAGAAAATATAACATCTATATCTAATTTTTCACCTTTTGAATTTACTACTTTTGATTTATTCATTTATAGACTCCTATGTTAATTTAATGGTTTTAAAGTTTGGAAAAATGGATTGGATAATAAGTCATTATCTGAAATTTTATCATTATTATGATCCACAGGTGGCTTTTTCTCAGGCTGTGGTGCACTTTTTTCTTCATTATATATTCCTAATATTTTTCTCATTTTTTCAATAGATAAAAGATGAGCGTTATGCAAAACAACATAATTTTTATCAGGAATATAATTAAAATTTCCAACTTGAATTAATGTATCTGAATTCCTATAAATCTCTAACATTTTAGATTGTAAAAGTGAAGTGTTATAAAATGCTTTTAAAATATCTAAGTCTTGTTTCATAAGTACAAGAGATCCTTCACAAGGAAACACAACTTTCATTAAATTCACCATCCTTAGTATAATATAAAATATATTATCAATAATAAAAAAATTTTTCAATATATTTTTTGTAGATTATAAAATTATATGTTATAATAATTCAAAAATTGTAAGAAGAAGGGATGTATATGAAATTAAATATTGTATTAGTTGAACCAGAAATACCACAAAATACTGGAAATATTGCTAGAACTTGTGCAGCTCTTGGGGCAAAATTACATTTAGTATATCCACTTGGTTTTTCAATTTCTGAAAAACAAGTAAAAAGAGCAGGACTTGATTATTGGGATAAATTAGAAATAGAAGAACATATTAGTTTTTCCAGTTTTTTAGAGAAATATAATCCAGAAAAAACAGATATGTTTTTTGTAACAACAAAAGGAAGACATGTATATTCAGAGCCAGAATATAAAAATTATAATGAAATATTTTTATTATTTGGAAAAGAAACAAAAGGATTACCTGAAGATATATTACAAAAATATATAGATAAAACAATTAGAATTCCAATGAGAGAAGGATTACGTTCATTAAATTTATCTAATTCAGTAGCAATTGTTGCATATGATGTAGAAAGACAATGTGATTTTAATAATTTACAAGAAATAAGCAATTATTTTGATATATAAAAGGCTTGGATAAAATTGTAAAATGTAGTATAATTATAATATGTGGAAAATAATTAGATGGGAGAAAAAATATGAAGCAATTTGTTATAACAATGATTACAGTAATAGTATTAATATCATTTATGTTTATTTTATCAGGTTGTAAACTAGAAATAGAAGCAACTGATAATACTGTATCAGCTTCAGTTGATGGAGATACAACAGAAAAAGTTGATAATATTATTGAGTGGATTAAAGAAAGATTAAGTAGGATATTTGATACAGATAAAGAAGAACAACAAAATGTTTAATTAATAAATTTTAAGGAGATATTTATGAAAAAAATAATTTATATTTTTGTGGTAACGTTAATGTTATCATTAGTTTTATTTTGCTTTTCAGGCTGTAGTACAAAAAGTAAGAATGAAGTGAATTTAAAGAAATCTAGTAAAGTATCTAATACAAGTAAAACAAACGAAGTAGAAAATAAAGTTTCAAATGTGGATTATAAAGCAAATGCAGAAAAGCAAATGGCAGAACCTAATAAAGGAGATACAGTTGCAGTAATTCATGTTAAAAATTATGGAGATATAAAAGTTAAGTTTTTTGCAGATGTAGCACCTAAAGCAGTTGAAAACTTTGTAACTCATGCAAAAGAAGGATATTACAATGGATTAAAGTTTCACAGAGTAATGGAAGAATTTATGATTCAAGGTGGTGATCCTAAAGGTGATGGAACTGGAGGAGAAAGCATTTGGGGAAATGGATTTGGAACAGAATTAGATGAAAGTTTAGTTCCATTTAGAGGTGCACTATGTATGGCAATGTCAAATTTACCTAATAGTATAGGAAGTCAATTTTTTATAGTTCAAGCAAATTATTCAGAACAAATGGAAAGCTATATGAAAATTGGAGGATATCCAGAAGGCTTACTTGAACAATATAGAAACTATGGAGGATATTTAAGTCTTTATAACAACTATACAGTATTTGGACAAGTATATGAAGGAATTGAAACAGTAGATAATATAGTAAAAGTTGAAAAGACAATGTCTTCTACTGGCGAAGAAAGTGTACCAGTTCAAGACGTTATTATAGAAAGCATTGAAGTTTTAACATATTAAATAAAAAGATGAAGTGGATTTTTATTCACTTTATCTTTTTATTTGACATAATATTGGATTTAAACTATAATATTATAGTAAATTTATTAAGGAGATTGGATAATGTATAGTGAATTTGGTATAAGTGAAAAAATAGTTGATATAGCAAATGAAGTTGAAAAAGAATTAGAAGCAATTTTTAAAGAATATGAAGAAAATTGTATGAAATCTAGTATAAAAGTTCTAAAAGCATTCCAAGATAATAAAGTATCTACTACTGATTTTAATGAAATTACAGGATATGGATATTATGATGGTGGAAGAGAAAAACTAGAGAAAATTTATTCACAAATTTTTGGAGCAGAAGATGCTTTAGTTAGACCACAAATAATGTCTGGAACACATGCATTAACTATTACCTTATTTGGATTATTAAAATATGGTGATACAATGATAAGTATTTCAGGAGAACCTTATGATACGTTAAAAAGTGTTATAGGACTTACAGGAGAAAGTGAAAATTCTTTAATTAAACATGGAATAAATTATGAACAAATCGAACTTATAAATAACGATTTTGATTATGAAAGAATTGAAGAAAGAGTAAGAAAAGGAAACATAAAATTAATTGAAATTCAACGATCAAGAGGATATTCTCAAAGAAAAAGTTTAAATATTGATAAAATAGAAAAAGTAATAGCAAAAATAAAAGAAATTGATAAAAATATAATTATTATGGTTGATAATTGTTATGGAGAATTTGTTGAAGAAAAAGAACCAACGCAAGTCGGAGCTGATATTTTTGTTAGTTCATTAATGAAAAATTTAGGTGCTGGAATTGCAACAAGTGGAGGATATGTTGTTGGAAGAAAAGATTTAATTCATCAAGTATCAGAGAGATTAACTGCACCATGCGTTGGAAAAGATTTAGGGGCAAATTTCAATCAAATGCTTTCATATTATAAAGGAATTTTTATGGCACCAACTGTTGTAAAATCAGTACTAAAAACAATGACATTTGCAAGTAAAATGCTAGAAAAATTTGGATTTGATGGTGTTAGTCCTAAATATAATGAAAAAAGAGCAGATATTATTCAAACAATAGAATTAAAAACGGAAGAAAAATTAGTAAAATTTTGTCAAGGTGTACAAAAAGGTTCCCCAATAGAATCATATGTAATACCAGTTCCTGATGATATGCCAGGATATCAACATAAAGAAATTATGGCTGGTGGAAGTTTTACTCCTGGGGCTACAATTGAACTTAGTTGTGATGGACCTATTTGTGCTCCATATACAGCATATATGCAAGGTGGATTAACATATGATTACGGAAAGATTGGAATAATGATGGCAATAGAGAATATGTTAAACGATGAAGAAAAATAAAATATATTATATTTTTGCAAAAGCTGAAGTTTTACAATTTCAGCTTTTTAAAATATTAATTATTTATTAAATTAAGTTTGACAAAAAAAGAGATTAAGAATAAAATTATAATGATAAAATATTGTATAAGGAAAAATATTTTTTTATGCAATAAAACAATGTAATAAAATTGTAATAAAAACTACGGAATTGACTGAAAAAATTGAAAAAATTAATGATTTTAGGTTGATATTTTCTCTAATATATTGTATTATAATATATGTAGAATATTAAAGAATAGTAACCTAAAGGAGGTTTTTAATAAAAATGTTAAAGAAAGTATCAATCATTGCAATAATATTTGTAATATTAATTGGAATAATGCACATATATACAATATCTTATGCAGTTACGGGAGAAGAAGTTTTAAACTCAACACAAGCAACAGAATTAGTAGAAATAAAAGAAAGTGCAAAAAGTAGTCTTAATGAATACATTGAAAAATATGGTTCTACTCCATATGGAGTAGCTGCATATATACTAAACGGAGTAAGAATTTATAGTATACCACTATGTTTTGTAGGAATTGCAATAGGATCAATATATCAATATGTTATAGGTATAAGAAAACTAGATGTTAGAGATAGAGGATTTATGCTTATAATAACATTTGTTACTATATTATTGATATGCCAGGTATTACCATTAATTTTTGCTGTTGTAGTAAATGGTTGGAGGGGTTAAACAAATGAAAGTTTTATTTGCGGTTAGTAATGAAAAGGTATCAGAAAATATAATTAAGAGATACCAAAAGGAATATAAAGAAATTCTTTCTTTCAAAAATGTTTATTACTTTGACGCAATATTAAAAGAGATACAAAAGGATAAAAGCTATGATAGAATAGTTATAAGTGAAGATTTGGAACCATTTTCAAATAATAATTATGATGCGATAGATAAATTTATCTTTGATAAGCTTGATAATATTAGCGATGAGGCACAAGACATTGATGGAAATGATACTGCTATTGTTTTAATTTGTTCAGATAGACGTACAAAAGGTAGTTCATTTTTAGTTAAAATATTTGGTATTGGTATTTATAATGCATTACTAGGTACTGAAAGAAGTATGGAACAAGTTTGTAAGTTAATAAATAAGCCTAGAGTAAAAAAAGAAGCTAAAATGTATTATAAAATAGATTCTGATGATGTAAATTATTCAAAAGAAAATGATAAAGAAGTTAGTGAATTAGAAATACAAAATATTAATACACATTTTAAAAAGTTAGGAAAAAATACAGATAAATTTGCTGAGAGTTTTGCTAATATTGCATCACAATATACAGATGATCAATTAAGAATTATTGTAAATTGTTTACCTATAAATGTAAAAGCTGTATTAGAGGAAGATAGCCCTAAATATCAAGAATTAATGGCAGCTGGTGGAACTATTCAAAAAGTTAATAGAGATTCTCTAAAAGCTAAAGATGCACAAAAAACTACAGGTATAAAAATAGATATAATAGAAAGTAAAATGAATGAAAATAAGATGTCTGGACCAATTGTAATTCCTGCATCAGTTAGAACTTCAAAAAACAGAACACCACAACCAGTAAGACCTATGGGAAATAATTTAGAAGTTCCACAAAGTTCAGATTCATCTAAAAATAAAACTATTATTAAGAAGAAAAATTCAGAGCAACAAACAAGAAATGAACCACAAGTAGCAAAACCACAAAAAAGAAATGATGTTCAAGCATCAAAAGTAGAATCTGCAAAAACTCAAGCTACAGAAGATACAAAAATTGTAAAGAAAAAAGTTGTTATGCCAGATGGTTCTGTTGTTATAAAAAAAGTAAGAGTGAAAGTAGCTCCTGAAAAAGTTGAAAATAAGAAAACTGAGGTAAAAGAAGAAAAGGCACCACAAGAACTTAAACCAGAAAAAAAAGTTAGACCTTCTATTCCTCCAGTTTATGAAAATAATAAGAAAAAATTAAAAGAACAAAAGAAACAAGAAGATGAAGAAGAATTTCTATTACCAATGGATGATGATATTCAAGAAATATCTATGCCAGGATTAGAAGATGACTTTGAAGATGAAATACCATTACCAGGAATGAATGATGACTTTGAAGAGGAAGAAAGTTTACCAGGACTAAATGATGATTTCGAAGAGGAAGAAAGTTTACCAGGACTAAATGATGATTTCGAAGAGGAAGAAAGTTTACCAGGACTAAATGATGATTTCGAAGAGGAAGAAAGCTTACTAGGACTAGACGATGAATTCGAAGAAGAAAGTTTACCAGGGCTAAACGATGATTTCGAAGAGGAAGAAAGCTTACCAGGGTTAGATGATGATTTTGAAGAGGAAGAAAGCTTACCAGGGTTAGACGATGATTTTGAAGAGGAAGA
>CAOTKV010000016.1:0-4329 GCA_948530865.1 uncultured Clostridia bacterium | reverse complement strand
ATTTTGAAGAGGAAGAAAGCTTACCAGGGTTAGACGATGATTTTGAAGAGGAAGAAAGCTTACCAGGGTTAGACGATGATTTTGAAGAGGAAGAGAGTTTACCAGGGCTAGACGATGAATTCGAAGAAGAATTACCAGGACTAGATGATGATATAGAAGAAGAGTATACTGATGAAGTCGCTTTGCCTGATTTGGATGATTTAGATGATTTAGATGAAAATATAGAAACACCAGGTATTCCTGGAGTTGATGATGAGTTTGAAGATGATGAAGAATTGATTACTGATTTTGATGAAGAAGATGATGAACCATTAACTTCTACACAGTCAGCATCACCAAGAGGTACAGAGCTAGAAAGTATAAAGCCAAAAGTTGATTATTCAATGTCGAACCTAAATAGTTTATTAACAAAAGATAAAAAAATAGTTACTTTTTTAGGAACAACTAAAAATGGAACATCATTCTTAGTAAATAATTTGGCAGCTTTATTCTCATCAGTTGGAATTAATACAGCAATATTAGATATGACTAAAAATAGAAATTCATATTATATATATACAAATAATGAAGAAGAATTGAGAAATATTGCTTATAATTCAATTAGCAAACTATCTAATGGATTTAATGAAGGTATAAAAGTTAATAATTGTTTAACTGTATTTACAGCATTACCAAATGATGGAAAAGATTATTCAGATGCTGAAACAATTTTATCAACTTTAGTTCAAAATTACTCTTTAATATTAATTGATTGTGATTTTGATACACCACCTGCATATTTTGCAAGTTGTCAAGAAATATATTTAGTTCAATCAATGGATATTTTAACAATTCAACCTTTAACAGCATTTTTAAGGGATTTAAAAAACATAGGTGTTTTAGAATCAGAAAAAGTTAGAGTTGTAGTAAATAAAGAAATAAAAGTAAAAAGTTTAAGTGAAAAAGCAATTATTGGAGGAATGTCTTTCTACAATGATCCTTCAATGTCATATATGAATGAATTATTTAATAAAGATATGGTAAAAGTATGTACAATACCATTTGAAGATGCAGTTTATGCTAAATACTTAGATTCAATGGCTACATGTTCAATATCTTTAAAAGGATATTCAAGTGCATTTATGAACAAACTAAAAATATTAGGAAATATGGTATATCCATTAGTAAGTAAAACAACTTATGGCAGTGGAAGCAAAACGGCTTCACAACCATCTAGTGGATTTGGAAAAAAAGGATTTTCTAACGATATAAATAATACATTAAATCAAATGAAAAGAAAGTACTAAAATATAGTAGAGGTGAAAGAACTTGGCGGTAGTTGTAATTATAATTTTAATAGTTGTAATATTTGTATTGGTTTCATACAATATTCATATTCAGAAAAAAATTGATTCATATAATAATATTAATCAATTAATAGATCAGCTAACAGTTTTACAAGATTTTATGAAAATTGCTGGAGAAGAAGATTCTGTTGAAACTAAATTAAATGCTATTAATGATATTGTAATTGAAAAATATGATATTAAGTATTCAACAATTGTTGTATTTGATGGAGCAGAATATGTTATAAAAGCAACAAATGTAGATAAAATACATCATGAAACTTTAACAAATTTAGGTGGAGAAGAAATTTTCCAAGACAGTATTAGAAATGCTACACCAAAATATATAACTATTGAAAATGAAAACGAAAAATTACCTTATCAAAAAGTTGAAATGGGTAGAGCAAAATCTGCAATGTTTTTCCCACTTTATATAGATAATATCTATATAGGATATTGGATTATGGAAAGTGGAAGAATGCATGCTTTTGATAAAACTAATACTACAATTATTGAAGTTGTTAAAGACAACATAATATCAGTATTATCAACTATGTCATATCAAGATGCTATGGAAAATATAGTAAGAGTTGATCAATTTACTGGATTATATTCAGCAGAATATTTGTATAGTAAAGGAAAGAAAACTTTTGATAAATATCCAACATCAACAGTATGTATGTTTAGAATTACCAATATAGAAGAAATAAATGAAAAAGCTGGAAGAAGCATTGGTAATGATATAATTACTGAAATAAGTAATATTGTAAAAGCAAAAATGGCAGCTCAATATGTATTTGTAAGATACATGGGACCTAAATTCATAATAGTATTTTCTGGAGTTGAAGAAAATAGTGTTGATGAATTTTTGAAAGATTTAAAAGCAGAAATTGAAGATATTGAAATTGTTGAAGAAGCAGAAGAAAAAACAGTTGTAAAAGTATTAAATGGAAAAAGAATGAAAGTAAGAGAGTTACAAGAAGAAAAATCTGCTTCACCAAAATTAAATTTTGTTGTATCTACTTATTATAAAGGAACTGGATTAGAACAATTAAATAAAAAGTTAGAAGAATATATAGATTCTGCAGATAAAAAAGAAAGTCAAATCAATTATATTTAGGAGGGGTTAAAATGGCTGTTGATAAAACTATGAGTTTTAAAGTTGACAAAGACAAAAGCATAAGAGCAAAAGAAATTCTAAAGGAAGTATATCAAGCATTGGTTGAAAAAGGATATAATCCTATAAATCAAATTGTTGGATATATTTTATCTGGTGATCCTACTTATATTACAAGTCACAATGACGCTAGAAACTTAATTAGATTAATAGAAAGAGATGAACTCCTAGAAAAAATGGTTAAAGATTATATTGGATTGGAAGATTAATTTAATGAGAACTTTAGGAATAGATTATGGCGATAGTAGAGTTGGAATTGCTGTTACAGATAGTTTAGGAATTACTGCACAAGGACTTGAAACGATTGCACATAATGGAAATGATAAAATTTTGCTAAAAAGATTAGATGAAATTTTAGAAAAATATCCAGTAGATACAATTGTTGTAGGAATGCCATATAATATGGATGGTAGTAAAACTGTAAGAGCAGAAGTAACAGAAAAATTTATTCATAAATTGAAATGTAAATATAATAAGATAAAGATTGAAACAATAGATGAAAGATTAACTACTGTTGCTGCGCATAAAACAATGAATTTTTTAGATGTTAATAAAACTAAAAAAAGAGGTATAGTAGATACAATTTCAGCTGTATATATTTTAGAAATGTATATGAATAAATCTAAATAAGATTTTTAATTAAAATTTGCATAAAACTATTGCAAAAAACGTATCTTTAGTATATCATATTTTTAGATTTGTATAACTTTATACAAAGGAAGGAGAATTAAAATGGACGAAGAAAATAACGGATTTGAAGAAGAAATTAGTAATATCATAATATTAAATGATGAAAATGGTAATGAAGTAAAATTTGAATTTTTAGATTTAATTGAATATGAATCAGAAGATTATGTAGTTTTATTACCAGTACTTGAAGATGGAGAAGAAGATGATGGTGAAGTTGTTATCTTAAAAGTTGATGATTCAGATGCTGATAGTGATGAAGAATCATATGTTAGTGTAGATGATGAAGAAACTTTAACAGCTGTATTTGAAATCTTCAAAGAGAAATTTAAAGAAGATTTTAATTTCACAGATGGTGAATAATTTTAAAGAAAATTTAGCGGTGAGGCACCTCAAATATTAATTTGTTGATATTTTGAGGTGTCTCTAATTTATATACATATATCTTGATATTAGTATTTAATTGTGTTAAAATTTATTTTAGAGGACAAGGAGGAATACATATGACAAGTTTATTTAGTTATTTACTTACTTTTTTAGCTATAATATTTTGGATGTTTAGAGCTGTTGTTACAGTACTTTATCAATTAGATAGAGAGTTTTTTGCAACACCTATAAATACCACATATGAAATAGCTTTATTATTTGCTACACTGCCATGTTTAATTTTAGTAGTAAAAAGAAATATAGTAGGAGCAGCAGCATATTTCGGATTGTATGCAACATATTTTGGAACAGCGCTATATGAATATGTTACAGCAGGTAGTTTTACTTTAGATATAGCAAATGGTGCTAATATGATATTTACAGTAATAGGAGTTATACTTCCAATGCTAACATTTTTAGATATCTTAGTAAATAAAAATAGAAATTTAGGAAGCGGAACTAAAAAAGCAGATTGGTTTTATAAAAATGAAGACTATGATAGAAAATTCGATGAAAGAGCAGATAGAAACCAATATAGATTATAAATTTAAATAAGAAATAAACATCAAAAAGAAATTTTGGGTGTTTATTTTTTTTATTTTACATAAGACTTTATAAATTGGACTAAATGTGATATAATACGAAATACTTGTATAGAGACAAATTGAAAATAAAGAAGGTAAAATAATGGAAAGTAATATGAATATTAACTGG
>CAOTKV010000015.1:29479-48529 GCA_948530865.1 uncultured Clostridia bacterium | reverse complement strand
AGAAAATAAGCAAATTGCAGTAATAAATGTTAAAGATATGACTATAAGTGAAGCTTATAGCAAATTGTTTTCACTTGGGTTTAATGTTGTTTACAATACTCAAGAAGATCCGAATGCAGTATTAGTTGCAGATCAAATACCAAAAGCAGGAATAGCTTTATCAGAAAATTCGGTAATATGTTTATATACATCAAGTGAAACAGATAGAAAGAAGGTTCAAGTTCCAAATGTTAAGGGAATGACTGCAGAACAAGCAGCTAATTCATTGAGAAGCCAAAACTTAAATATTTCAGTTGATGGAACAAATGGTATAGTTATAACACAAGAGCCAACTTTCGAAACTGAGGTTGAAGAAGGTACAGTTATAAATGTTGTTATAAAAGAAGAATTAAAAGACGGACAATAAAAGAGAATAAATTTAATTTTAAGAGCATACAATTACTTTAAAGAAAGAGGTGATTGTGTGTTCTTTTTTTCTAAGATGCAAGCAGCAGGAAATGATTTTATAATTGTAAATAATTTAGAAAATAAATTTGAATATAGTTTTAAATTATTAGCTAAGTTTTTATGTGACAGACACTTTGGGGTAGGGGCAGATGGAGTACTAATATTAGATAATGGAACTAAAACTAAATATAGAATGAGAGTTTTCAATCAGGATGGAACAGAAGCAGAAATGTGCGGAAATGGAATAAGGTGTTTTGCAAAATACTTATATGAAAAAAATATAATGAAAAAAGATGAGCAAGAAATTGAAACATTGGCAGGAATAAAGAAAATAAAATTGATTGTGGAAGGAAATACTGTTGTATTTGTTCAAGTTGATATGGGAAAACCAATATTAAATTTTAATGATATTCCAGTGTATTGTGAAGATATAGAAGGTACATATTTACAGATAGAAAAACTAAAAGTGTATCCAATATCTATTGGGAATCCGCATGCAGTGTGTTTTGTAGACAATATTGATGAAATTGATATAGAAAAATATGGAAGGTTAATTGAAAACTATAAATATTTTCCAAATAAAACTAATGTTGAATTTGTACAAATAAAAAATGAAAATACTATAAAAGTTAGAGTTTGGGAAAGGGGAGTCGGAGAAACACTTAGTTGTGGCACGGGAGCATGTGCAGCTTCAGTTATTTCAAATCTGTATAAATCCACAAAAAGTGAATTAACTGTGGAATTAAAAGGTGGAAATTTAAAAGTAAATTATGATGGAGAAAAAATATTAATGCAAGGAAGTGCAGAATTTGTGTATGAGGGTGAAATGAATATATAAATTGTTATTTGTGTGAGTAATTTTAATTGTATAACTTATATTTTTATATAATACATTTTCTTCTTTCAAAGTTCTCGGTATTCAGACGCATTTTAAAGTAGAATTAAATTTTTAAAGAAAACAGCGCCCTCAAAGCAAGTTTGAGATTCCCTATTTTCTTTAAAAATATTCTACTAATAAAATACTTTGTTTACATTCGAACTTTTCTCTCAGAAAATTATTATATAAAAATATTAAGTGCCAAATTTAAAATTACTACAATAAATAAAATTTGTAACAGCCTAGAATTTAAATAACTGCTGTAAATTTATTGTCTAGCAAATATTTGTGTCTTAGGCTATTTGAAATTATTATTTGGTGAGTAAATTTTTTGCACATATTTATTAAAGCTTTGTAGAATAATTTAAAAATTTAGAGTGACGCGCAGTTTGGGAGCGAAACGAAGTGAAGTCGACCAGCAAGGAATGATAAATTTTTAGAATTATCTACAAAGCATAATTAAAAGTTGTAGAAAATTCACTCACACAAATAATAATTTATTTTTCCCCAGAAGCAACCATTTCATCAATTAATTTTGCTATAACTTTTCTTTCATCATATGGATATTTAACGCCATTTTTCTCAAGATATAAGTCATGTCCAAGACCAGGAATAACTATAATATCGCCAGGTTTTGCAATAGATATAGCATATCTAATTCCTTCTGTTCTATCAACAACAATTTTATAAGGTTTTCCAGTTGGAATAATTCCGACTTCAATTTCTTTTAATATTTTTAAAGGATCTTCTGTACGTACTTGATCAGACATTAATACAGTGTAATCAGCTAAACGCCCTGAAATTTCACCCATAATAGGACGTTTGGCAGCATCTCTATCACCACCAACACCCCAAGCACAAATAATTTTTCCTTTTGCATAAGATTTTACAGCAGTTAATATGCTTTCTAAACTAGATGGGGTATGTGCATAATCTATCATAATTGTTAAGCCAAGTTTATTATCAACTAATTCACTTCTTCCTAAAACTTTTAAAGTTTTAAGAGCTTCTCTAATTTCATCAGGTGTAACACCAAAATATGAAGAAACAGCTATTGCACCTGAAGCATTATAAACACTAAATTTTCCAGGTATGCATGCTTCAATTCTTTCTTCTTTTCCATTAAACATTATTGAAAAATCAATATATGAATCAGTAATTACAATATTGTTTGGATTTACTTTAAAATCTGAATCGTTTTCAATAGAAAAAGTTTTTATATCTTTTTTTGGAAGTAAATCTTTAATTTTTCTAACTGTTTCATCATCATTATTAATTACAGCATGTTTTGAAATTTTTAATAATTCAAGTTTACAATTAAAATAATCTTCCATTGATGGATGCTCTTTTGGACTAATATGATCTTCTGTTAGATTTGTAAATAAACCAACATCAAATTCACATCCAGTAACTCTATCAAGTTTCATTGCTTGTGAAGATACTTCGATAACAGCAACATCAACATTTTTTTCTACCATCATAGCAAGATGTTTTTGAATTTCTATGCTTTCAGGAGTTGTTCTGTCTGTATCTTCAATTTTTTCATCGTTAATGTAAACTGCAATACTACCAATTAGACCTACATTTAAACCATGATTTTGTAAAATAGATTTTACCATAAATGTAGTAGTAGTTTTTCCTTTTGTTCCTGTGATTCCGATAAGTTTTAATTTTCTTGAAGGATTATCGTAAAATTCACAGGCTGTTTGTGCTAAGGCTTTTCTTGTATTTTTAACCGAAATTGCAGGCATACCATCAGGTATATCTAGTGATTTTAAATCAACTTCAGGTTCAACAATAACTGCTTTTGCACCATTTTTTATAGCATCTGGAATGAATTCAGTACCATTTTTTGTGAATCCATTAATTGCTATAAAAAGCCCTCCTTCTTTGATTTTTCTTGAGTCAGAATGTATATTAGTTATATCTAAATTTAGATCACCAACTTTGTTTATTACTTCTACCTCAGAAATTAATTTATTAAGTAACATAGTCATCCCTCCAATTCTTAAAAGGTTACTATGCATGAATTATATAACTAAACTAGACTTTTTGTAAATAGAATTGAAATAAAAAAACACTTGCAGTTTTTTGGGAGACGTGCTCCCAGAAATAATGCAAGTGTGAATATAGCAGACTTGAATTCATGTCTGTAAGGATTTTAGAAGATTTGCGCAAGCCCAACGATAATAAGCAATATGAACAGCGTAATCCACTTGTGTTCCCACATCCAGCTGAAGACCAAAATTATAGGTGTGAGCAGAATTGCCCAGATACCGATAATAATAGGCCATAAACACCGAAAAGCAACAACCATAAGGATAAGGTACAACAACCACATAATTGTGAGCCTCCTTTTCAAAAAATCTATAACGATATATAGATATTATAACATATTTTTTACAAAATGGAAACAGATATATAAAATATAAAAAAAATCGACTTTTTTTGTAGACATTTTTTTCAAATTTATATATAATATTAAAAAATGCTGGGAAACTATCTCATTGCATTTAAATATTTTTAGGGGGCAGTATTTATATGTATGAAAGAAGTGCTATCGTATTAGAACGATATTTCGATAATTTACTTAATTATAGAAGAGAATGTAATTTAAGAGATAATTACAATAATTACTGTGGACTTGTTGAAAAACTAGAAAAATATCAAATTAACTATCAAAAAGAACTTGCTGCAGCTCAAGAATACAATAAAAGTTTTGAAGTAATTAAAGAAATTCAATTAGCCCAAAAAAAATTGTATAAAAGAAGTGCCAAATTAGAATATGATAGAAACTTATTATTTAATAACTTAGATGGAAAAGTTGAAGATATAAGAAGATGCATTGAAAAAATTGAAGAAGATGTTCAAGAAAATAATGCTGCTATGGTAGAAACAAAAGAAAGATTATTAGGCGCACTAGATTCATATAATGAAAAGAAATTTGAATTATCAAAATGCAAAAGATACAAAAAAATGGCAGAAAATGATTATAATGAGCTATATGAAATTGCTAGAAGCAACTATGAGGGTATAACATCAGAAGATGTATCAAACTTAAAGGCATTTGCTAAATTTGATGATGAAGAAGATATTATACAAACATTATTAGAAAATGGTAAAAATGAAAAAATACCTTTTAATACAGAAGTTATTAAATGCGTAACTAGATTTGGATTAGAGACAGCAAAAAAGGAAGCAGCATCTTATTTAGTTATATATGATAAAATGACAAAACTATTATCAGATATAGAGAATGGAACAGCAAAAATAAACTTACATAAAAAATATGCTAGAAATGAAAAAGCTAAAATTGATTTTGTATTAGCAGTTAAAGAATATGAAGTTCAATTTTTAGATTATGAAAGAATGACAGTTATACATGGTACAAAATCTCATAATAGATTAATGGGTGAAGCCTGCGAAAATTTTGATACAGATACTACTCAAATAGATAATTTATATGATTTACTATTAAGAGAAATTTCCAATAAAGCAACAAAGAAAGCTTATAAGGAGCTTTATAATAAATCATATCTAACAGATATTAGAGATAAAGAAGAGAGATTTAAAAGAGAAAAGAACCGTGTAAACTTAAATACAGCAACATTAATAAACTCAAATTATTGGAGAATAGAAGGAATAAGAGGAATATATTCTACATTTTATGAAACTGTTTCAGAAACTTTTGGTAGAGATATTGCTGAATTTGATATTCCAAGAGAATCTGATGAAGCACCAGCTGTAGTAGAATCTCCTAAACCAGTAGAAGAACAAAAAGAAGAAGTTATTGTTGAAGTGGTTGAGAAAATTCCTTTCCAAATTGATGGATATGAAGAAGATGACGAAGATATTGATGATGAATATGCAAAAATGAACTTTAAAGATTTTGGAGAAACTGTTGAGGAAATAGAGGAAGAAGCTGAAACAGAAGAATATATGTCTACATTTGATGATGATGAAACTTCAAATAATAATATAACATCAATAGAAGAATTAATTAGTAATGTAAATAGTACAAACAATATAGTAACTCCTGATGTAGAAGAATTTGATATATTTGGAGATAAATATAAAGAAATAGATTTTACTGAGGCAAATGTTGTTGCAGCAAAATCTAAAGTAGAAGAAGAGATGAATTTTTCTGATAAAAAGATAACAAGAAAAATAAGTAAACCTCAAAATAAAAGTGTTTTTAAAGAAATCGCTTTTGAAGAAAATGGATTACCTTATGAAGAAGAGGAACAAGAGGTTCAATTATTTGATGATTGGAAAAAAGCTCAAAGAAAAAATAGTGGTGGAATTGAAGATTTTGAAATAACAAAAGAAACTGCTAAAAAAAGTGGAGGTCTATTTAATAAATTCAAAAAAGGAAATAAAAAGAATAACTTTACAGATGATATATGGTAAAATAAAAAATGCGTCTTAATTTAAGACGCATTTTTTGCGATTTACATAAAAAGGAATAAATAAATACCAAAAAAGACTTGATATGAAATTGTATAGATGTTATAATTATTATGATATATTGTGTAGAAAGGTATTAAAATGAATCAAATTCTAGTTTCTGAGAAATTATATATAACACCAGAACTAAAAAGGAAAAAAAGGATGTATAAAATTGATTTCTTTATTTCCATTTTTTTAGTGTGCATTTTATTTTCTTACTATATATATGCAGAATATGATAAAAACAAAAATGAAGAAATATCAAAAGAAATATTATCTAATTTATCTTTTGAAGATAATGTTGCTGATGATACAACAATAAAATTTGCAAATAATGCAATTGTAGTTATATTAAATTCAGAAGATCCATTTCAAGTTGTATATTCAGAACCAGTAGAGGATGAAGATCCAGTAGATAATAGACAATGGAGAGAAACATCTAATGGAACAAGATATTATCCAATAGCTACAATAAATATTCCAAAGATAGATTGTGAATATCCAATTATAGATAGAACAACAGATGAATTACTTAAAATATCTCCTTGTAAATTTCATGGAGCAGATCCAAACCAAGTTGGAAACTTTTGTATAGTTGGACATAATTATAGAAATGATAAATTTTTCAGTCATGTACCAGAATTATCAATTGGCGATGAAATAGAAATAACAGATCGTATTGGTGATACTGGAACACTTACATATAAAGTATATGATAAATATGTTGTAGATCCTGAAGATACAGAATGTACAACACAAAGAACAAATGGAATGAAAGAAATAACTTTAATTACTTGCACAAGAGATAGTAAACAAAGAGTTATAGTAAAAGCAAGAGAAGCAGAATAAAATTATAAAGAAATAATTTAGGCTCCAAAATATTAAACAAGTAAAGTTTAATGTTTTGGAGTTTTTTGTTGTTATAACACCTACTTTTTGCGAACATACATTCTTTTTTAAAGAGAAAATAAAAATAGGAATTATTATCGATTATTTATAAAAACATATAAAAACACATATAAAAATTAGATAAATTAATTTTTTGACTTAAAAAATGTAATATATTTGAAATACAAAAACGCATACTCTTACAGTTACAATAAGTTGGAATTTTTATCAAAATTTAACATGGAAAATAATTAAAAAAGTAACTAATAAAAAAACCATATATTGCAGTAGTTTCAAAGAGTTGGCAACATAACAACTATGAATTTGACATTACTTTTTAAAGTGTTAAAATCTAATCATGAGTTGAATACAAAAGATTATAAAAATTTTGGGGTTCTATAATGGAGGAGCAAGAAATGAAAGTAATTAAAAGAGATGGCAGAAAAGTTGAGTATAATAGCGATAAAATAGTAATAGCTATTAGTAATGCAAACAAAGAAGTTGGAGGAAAAGATAAGATATCAAGATCCTCAATTGAATTTATAACAAAATATATCGAAGGTTTAAACAAACCATCAATGTCAGTTGAAGAAATTCAAGACATTATAGAACGTAAGTTAATGGAGTTTGGGAAATTCACATTAGCAAAAAAATATATATTATATAGAGATAAGCATGCTTTAATTCGTGAAGCAAATTCAACAGATGAAAGCATATTAAGTTTAGTAAGAAATGCAAATAAAGAAACAATGGAAGAAAATAGTAATAAAAATGCTGTATTAGTTTCAACACAAAGAGATTTAATTGCTGGAGAATGTTCAAAAGATTTAGCTGATAGATTAATGCTTCCAGAAAGAATTGTTAAAGCTCATAATGATGGAGTTTTACATTTTCATGATAAAGATTATTTTGTACAACCAATGCATAACTGTTGTTTAGTAAATATAGGAGATATGCTTGATAATGGAACGGTAATGAATGGAAAAATGATTGAAAGTCCAAAAAGTTTCCAAGTTGCTTGCACAGTTATGACACAAATAATAGCAGCAGTAGCTAGTAGCCAATATGGTGGACAATCAGTAGATATACGTCACTTAGGAAAATATTTAAGAAAAACTTATGACAAAACATACAAAAAGAGATTTTTAGGATATGTTGAAAAAGGATATTCTAAAGAAGAAGCAAGTGAAAGAGCAAGAGAAGATGCAGAAGAAAGAAGACAAGAAGACTTAGCTTCTGGTGTGCAAACAATTCAATATCAAATTAATACTTTAATGACTACAAACGGGCAAAGCCCATTTGTTACAATATTTATGTTCTTAGATAAAGATGATGAATACATTGAAGAAAATGCATTAATTATTGAAGAAATTTTAAAACAAAGATTACAAGGTATAAAGAATGATAAAGGTGTATATATAACACCTGCATTCCCAAAATTAATATATGTATTAGATGAAAATAACTGTTTAAAAGGTGGAAAATATGATTATTTAACAAAACTTGCAGTTAAATGTTCATCAAAAAGATTGTATCCAGATTATATCTCTGCTAAAATAATGAGAGAAAACTATGAAGGAAATGTATTTAGTCCAATGGGATGTAGAAGTTTCTTATCTCCATGGAAAAATGAAAAAGGAGAATATGTTTTCGAATCTAGATTTAATCAAGGTGTTGTAAGTATCAACTTACCACAAATAGGAATTATAGCAAATGGTGATGAAGAAAAATTCTGGAAACTATTTGATGAAAGATTAGAACTATGTAAAGATGCATTAATGTGTAGACATGAAGCATTACTTGGAACAATGTCAGATGCATCACCAATTCATTGGCAATATGGAGCTATAGCAAGACTTGCAAAAGGTGAAAAAATTGATAAATTATTAAATTCTTGTTTCTCAACAATTTCTTTAGGATATATAGGTCTTTATGAGCTTACAAAATTAATGAAAGGTGTAAGCCATACAGATCCAATAGGAGAAGAATTTTCAGTTAGAGTTATGCAACATATGAGAGATTCAGTAGATAGATGGAAACAAGAAACTGGACTTGGTTTTGCATTATATGGAACACCAGCAGAAAGCTTATGTTATAGATTTGCAAGAGTAGATAAAGAAAGATTTGGAGACATTGAAGATATTACAGATAAAGGCTATTATACAAACTCATATCATGTTGATGTTAGAGAAAAAATCAATGCATTTGATAAATTAAAATTCGAATCAAAATATCAACCAATATCTTCAGGTGGAGCTATATCTTATGTAGAAATACCAAATATGAAAAATAATTTAGAAGCATTAGAAGAAATCGTTAAATTTATTTATGATAATATTCAATATGCTGAATTTAATACAAAATCTGATTACTGTCACATTTGTGGATTTGATGGCGAAATTATTATTAATGAACAAAATGAATGGGAATGTCCACAATGCGGTAATAAAGACCACAGCAAAATGAATGTTACTAGAAGAACATGTGGTTACTTAGGAGAAAACTTCTGGAATGTTGGAAAAACAAAAGAAATTAAGTCAAGAGTACTTCACATTTAATCAAAATACTTAAGATGAATATGAAGTATACAAAAGTTAATTAGTTACAAAGGAGCCGTTTGAATTATTATAATTTGTATATAAAATTTAATTCAAACGGCTTAACTTATTATTAAACAGCGAGGTAGAGTTATGAATTATGCAGATATAAAAACAGTAGATATACAAGATGGAACAGGAGTAAGAGTTTCAATTTATGTAAGTGGATGTCATTTTCACTGTAAAGGATGCCATAATAAAGAGGCATGGGATTTTAATTATGGAAAAAAATTTGATGATAGCACAATTAAATATATATTAGATGCTATGAATTATGATTATATAGCAGGGCTTTCAATTTTAGGGGGAGAGCCATTAGAACTTGTAAATCAACAAGGGTTAGTTAAACTTGTAGAAAAAGTAAAGGAAAAATATCCTAAAAAAACAATTTGGTGTTATACAGGTTATGATTTTGAAAAAGATGTTTATGGAAAAATGTATAAAGAATATGATTTCACAAAGAAGTTATTAGAAAATATAGATATAATGGTTGATGGAGAATTTATTGAAGAAGAAAAAATGGCAGATTTAAAATTTAGAGGTTCTATCAATCAAAAGAAAATTGATGTAAAAGCTAGTTTAAGAGAAGGAAAAGTAGTTCAATTAAAATTTGGTGATGAATCAAGATATGAAAAAGCAGAAGAAACAAATAATCCAAAAGTATTGTTTTTCCATGAATTTAAATCAGAAGATAATAATGAAACAGAAAAAGAATCTGAAGTTGTTGCTAGTGCAAGACAAGTAATTTCTGATAATGAAAAGATTACATGTATTAAACCAGCTTATGAAATCTCAGAAGTAGAAGAAAAAATTGTGGCAAAAGGTATTAATATTAAAGAAAAAAATAATTTATAAAATTGCCGAAAGGCAAAAAAATGGAGGTATAAATGGATAGATTAAAAGTCTTTTCATGCAGTGAATCTGCAGAAAAATTCACAGATGAAGTTTGTGATTATCTTAAAATTGAGAAAGGTAAAATTAACAAAATGAAATTTAAGAACGATAATAATTTCGTTCAAATTTTAGAATCAGTTAGAGATAAGGACGTTTTTCTAATTCAAACAACACAGCCACCAGTAAACGAAAGAATAATGGAATTGTTAATTACAATTGATGCTGTAAGGAGAGCATCTGCAAAGAGAATTACAGTAGTAATACCATACTATATGTATTCAAGATCTGATAAAAAAGATCAACCAAGAATTCCTGTTACAGCGAAATTATTTGCTAACTTAATTGAAGCAGCAGGAGCAAATAGAGTGCTTACATGTGATTTACACAATAATGCTATACAAGCATATTTCAATATAAATTGTGATGTTTTAACAGGACAAAGTTTACTTCAAAAATATTTTGATAGTAAAAATATTGATAATAAAGTAGTTGTTGCAACAGATGCAGGAAGTTCAAAAAAAGCATATAAATATGCAAAACATTTTGGATGTCCAATTGCACTAGTAGATAAACGTAGAGATGGTAATGATGATAGAGCAATAGCAACAAGCGTTATTGGTGAAATTTTAGGAAAAAATGCTTTAATTTTTGATGATGAAGTTGATACAGCAGGTTCAATAATGGAAACAGTTGATGTAATAAAGAAATTTGGAGCAAATAAAGTTTATGTTGGATGTACACATGGAGTACTTTCAGGTCCAGCAATTGAAAGAATACAGAATTCAGAACTAGAAGAATTAGTTATGACAAATACTATACCTTTACCAAAAGAAAAACAAATAGATAAAATAACAGTTGTATCAATTTCAGAACTTTTTGGAGAGGCAATAAAAAGAATTCATGAAGAAACTTCAATAGGAGAATTATTTGAAACAAATTAAGTATTGACAATTTACACTAATCTAATGTATAATATTAAACAGTTAAGCGAATCTAAAGGATTAATTACATATAAAAAATAGAAATCAATCCCACAAGATCAAGATGTTTATTTTTTGAGCTTCGGAAGGAGGGGAAAACATGTCAGAGGTAAAAGTTAATAATGGAAATATAGAAGATGCTCTTAAAAGATTTAAGAGACAATGCGCTAGAAATGGAGTTATTCAAGAAGTAAGAAAAAGAGAACATTATGAAAAGCCTAGTGTAAGAAGAAAAAAGAAATCAGAGGCTGCAAGAAAAAGAAAATATTAATATTAAAATCAAGATGGACAATTCGCATGAATTGTCCATCTTTTTTGTGTTTTATACATAGCTTAAGCTATTGTAAGTCTTCATGTTTCTTAATGGCAGATTTAACTACCGAAGAGATATTAGCTTTTGGAATGCCACTAGCTAACATGTCATCAAGTAACTTGGAAAGATCGTTAAGCTTAGATGCAATAGAATCAACATGGTCTTGCTTCTTATTACTCATAATGTCATTAAAGTCGATAAAGTTCGTATCAGAAGAAATATCAACTCTATTACAGTAATTATAGCTACTCTGCCCATATTCTACCCCAATGTCATAGCCAACGTTATTGAACTTGATAAGAATATGATGTCCATAGTCTGACCCCAAATCGCTTGGAATTAGAGAAAAAAAGTTTCTGCTTGCATAGTTGTCGATTCCCTCTAAGAAAAGTGATAATAAGTCTACGTTCTCTAAATCTTCCTCAGACAATTCTTCTGAAATATATTGCCAGTAATCGCTATGGAAAGAAGAGTGTATAGCAGTAAACTTTTCTAGCCAAAGAATATATTGTGAATTAGACACAAGTTCATTTGCTTTTTCCCGATTCTTAAAAAAGTTACTAAGAATAGAATCGAGAATTGGATCTTTTGTGTCTTTCTGAACAGTTGTGAAATTAGCTTTCATCTAATTACCTCCAAAAAATACTTATTTTTTTAAAAGATATTAATGCAATTGATTTCCATCAAACAATGTACAAGTTAACATTATTATATCACGATTTTATGTTAATTTAAAGTTATTTTCCAACAAAAAGCTCTACAATAACTTTTCCATAAGCAATACTATCAACAACAGCAATACCAGTGTAATTGTACTCATTACTTAGAATATTTGCTTTGTGAGACTCAGAAGATATCCAAGCATCAAATGCTGATTTTATATCAGAATTCCCAGCAATATTTTCACTAGCAGTTTTATAAGAAATATTATTTGATTTTAACATTTCAAAAGGTGTTCCATATGTTGGTGAAATATGAGAAAAATAGTTGTTTTGTACTAAATCATTAGCCTTTAATTTTGCAACATTTTGCAAGCTTTCATCAATTTCTAGATGTGGTAAATTATTTTTTGTTCTTTCTTCATTTATTATAGAAAGCAATGTTGTTTCATCTGATGTTAAATTTACAGTAGAAACACTTTCAATGTTTTCACTATTAGTAGTTGCAGCTTTTTGCTCATCAGCTAAATTAATGTACTTACTATGAGCTGTACCAATCTGATTTTCTTCATTTTGAATAATATACCAGTCTCCAATTTTTCCAAAAATTCTTACATATTCATTTCTATTTAATAAGTCTATTGATGTAAAATCTATTCCAGCTCCGCTTCTCATATTTAAGTAATCTGTGTTAACAATACCAAGAGAATGTTCAACAGACTCATATGCATCCATTCCAAAGCTTTTTGCAAATATTCCAATAAGTAAGATTAAAATTACTGAACATAAAATAATTGTAACTTTATTTTTTAATAAAAAATCTTTCATAGGCTTCCTCCTTATAATGAGATTTTAGACAGATAGGGAAATTTTAAACATAAAATTATTATTTGTGTGAGTAATTTTTTACCTATATTAAATTATGCTTTGTAGATAATTCTAAAAATTTATCTTTTCTTGCCGTCGCTAACGCTCCAAACTGCGCGTCACTTTAAATTTTTAAATTATTCTACAAAGCTTTAATAAAAAAGTGCAAAAAATTACTTACACAAATAGCAATTTTTTGTATAAAAAGGTAATTTTTTGTGTTTACAATAAAATTTGCATATGATATAATTTTTTTGAAGTAAGATAAGATGAGGAGTTGTGTATATGAACCAAATATTAGAGTATAACCCAGTAAAAAATTCAGGTGGCGGATCATCTGGTTCAGATAAAATTGTTAGAGTATTTGCTTTAATACTTATTATTTTTGCATTATGCTTTATAGTAATTGGTGCCTATGGTTTTTTTAAGAAAAATAAAACAGAAAATGATAAAGTATCACAAGCTCCAATTGAAGCCAAAATACAGATTGAAAAATTAGATACAACAGCAATGATAAGTGTTAGTCATGATAAGGCAATTGAAAAAATTATT
This sequence comes from uncultured Clostridia bacterium, assembly GCA_948530865.1. GTDB lineage: Bacteria > Bacillota > Clostridia > TANB77 > CAG-508 > Scatovivens. Next base: position 35,006 of record CAOTKV010000015.1, on the reverse strand, counting down.
TATAAATGGGATGATGATAAAGAAACAACGGATAAAGGGGATGGCTCTTCTGAAAAGAAAATTGAAGTACCACTTCCAGCAGGACAACATACATTAACAGTAAAAGTAATTGATGTTGATGGAGCAGAAACAGTACATAAAGAAACAATTAATTCAGAAAACGGAACAGATATTATTAATCCAGTGATTGAACTAGAACCAGATGGTAATAAATTAAGAGTAATTGCAACAGATGAAACTGAAATTGCTTATGTAACATATAAATGGAATAATGAAGAAGAAATTAAAATTGAAGAAAGAGATGAAAGTAAAAAGAAAATTGAATTTGAAATAGAAATATTAAAAGGTGAAAATGATTTAACAATTATTGCAGTTGATGCTAATCAACAAACAACTACAGAAAATAGAACATATAATGGAGTTACAAATCCAGAAATAAAAATAATTGTTTCATCAGATAAAAAACATGTTGATGTAGAATGTTCACATGAAAAAGGATTAGAAAAAGTAATATTAACAGTTAATGGACAAGAACAAGAAGTTCCTTTAGAAGAAGATAAAACAAAATTAAGTTTTGGATTTGATCTACCAGAAGGAAATGTATCATTAAAAGTAAAGGCAACTAGCGTTGAACAAACTGTACTTGAAGTACCACAAGAAATTATTCCAGATGAAGTAGAAGTACCTGAAGAAGAAAGAAATATGAATGAAAACATAATTATTAATATTGAAAGATGGGAAGATGACCATAAAAAGGCAAAAATATCAGCAAGTTATGTAGAAGGAATAAAAGAAGTTGCTTTAAATATTAATGATGTTGACTATTCTGTTGATTTACCAGAAGAAAATCCAACAGAAATAGAAATACAAGAATTACCATTAGTTGAAGGAAATAATAGAATAACATTTACTGTTATTGGAGTAAACAATACAGAAAATGTTAAAACAGTAGAATTACAAGGGGAATAATCATATTATTACAGGGAGTTTATATGGTTCAAGATATATATATAATTGATAATAATAATGAATTAATTGAAAATTTGAAACAAAGTTTTAAAAGAGAACTTGATGAATACAAATTTACATCAGTTAAAACTTCTGATATTGAAGTTGCACTTAGAAATATTCCAGCATTAATAATAATTGATGAAGATACTGCAAATGCTAATATAGTGGAATTTTGTAAATCAATTAGATCAAATGAGGATAATAGTATTACACCAATAATAGTTGTAAGTTCTAATAGAGATAGAGAGCATATTGTAGAAGTTTTAAAAACAGATGTTGAATATTTTATAAAAAAGCCTATTGATGAAGAATATTTCTATTATACAATAAAAAATATAGTTGATTTATTATCTAAAAATAGAAGAATTAGTCCACTTACAGGATTGCCAGGAAATGTTCAAATACAAGCTGAAATGAAGAAAAGGTTATTAAATAAAGAAAAATTTGCAATTCTTTATTTTGATTTAGACAATTTTAAAGCTTATAATGATGTTTATGGTTTTTCAAATGGAGATGAAATAATAAAATTTACTGCTAGAACAATAACTAAACATATACATCAAATACCAAATAATGATAATTTTGTAGGACATATCGGTGGAGATGATTTTGTTGCAATAATTAGCCCAACTGATTATGAAGAAGTTTGTAAAAATATTATTGCAGAGTTTGATAAATATACAGTAGATTTTTATAATGAAGTTGATGCTGAGAGAGGATTTGTAGAAGTTGCAAATAGGCGTGGAATAATAGAACAATTTCCACTAACTTCACTTTCAATTGCAGTGTTAGAAGTAGATTCCAAGATTTATAAAACAACTCTTGAAATAGGAGAGATAGCAAGTCAAATAAAACATAAAGCTAAAGCTATTTTAGGAAGTACATATGTAATAAATAAAAGAAGATTTTAAACAAATACTAAAGCCCTTGAATATCAAGGGCTTTTATGATATGATATTAATGTTACTCGATATAAAATCCAATTTAAGAGAAAGGAAAAAGAATATGAAACGGATACTCGGTTTTCTGTTACTCGTAGTTGTAATCATTGGAGGGGTTGTATGTTGGAGGATGGTTGTTCTTTGTTAAAGCAATCGTAGACTTAATCGAAGCAATTAAGGCTGGTTCTGTTGCAATGGATATTGCCATAGCCATACGAAAGATGGTTATTGGTGTGCCTATTGTAGAAGTTATAGCCGTGGTGCTGGGAACAACTGGAGTTGCTATGATAGTTTCTGAAGATTAGTTTTATTAAACAGAAAGGTAGGTATCATATGAAAAGACGGCTGATAGGGATCTTGTTACTCATAGGTGCCATTGCCATTGTAATTTATATTAGCGGATGGCTCTGTTTCTTGGAACCTATTTTTGATATAATTGCATATGTCAAAGTGGGAGTTACAGTAAAAGATGTTGTACTTGTATTGTGTAAATTCTTTTTCTTTCTTCCAATGTCATGCTTTTGCGCATTAATATTAGGTGTCGCAGGAGATGCAATGCTCTTTGATAAATAATCTTTTGTTGGTATGCGCCCTCAAATTCTAGAAATAGTTTTTGAGGGTGTATTTACTTTTATACTAAGTTAAGTATATAATATGTGTTAGTAATTAATGGAGAGAGGCAAAAATGTTAAGAAACAAAAGAACATATTTAATACCAATAATAGGATTCGCGTTTATAATTTTAGTAGCTTCTATTATATTATGCTTGCCAGTTTGTAATTATAAAGAAATTACATTTAGAGATGCCTTATTTACAGCAACATCTGGGCTTACTACAACGGGTTTTACAAAAGGTCCTTTAGTAGAACAATTTAATTTTTGGGGACAAATTATACTTGCAATATTAATGGAAATAGGAGCAATGGGATTTATAATTTTTGTATCTTATTTTTGGAGTATAAAAAATAAGAAAATGAAAATGTCTGATATATTAGTTATAAATGATAATATTAGTAGTGATAGTTATGGTCAAATAAAAGAACATTCTATATTTATTGGAAAAATAATGTTAGAAGTACAAGCTTTTGGAATAATATTACTAGCTATAAGATTTATCCCATTATTGGGATTTTTTAAAGGAATTTGGTATAGTATTTTTCATACAATATCTGCATTTAGCAACTGTGGATTTGATTTATTTGGCGGAAGTAGTTTAAGAATATTTGCAAATGATATTTATACACAATTTATAATGATTGCTTTAATGTTATTAGGAAGTATTGGAATACTTGTAATTGAGGATGTAAGAAATAATAAAAGTAGAAAATTTAGTAGATTGAAGCTACAAACAAAAATAATATTAACATATTCATTAATACTTTTAGTTGTTCCTACAATTGCAATAAAAATATTAGAACCTAATATTTCAATATTAAATAGCTTATTTATGGTGTCTACTTCGAGATCAACTGGATTTTCTGTTGTAGACTTACCAAACTTTACATTTGAGAGTAAATTTATTTTTATCATTTTAATGTTCATAGGAGGTTCACCAACTTCAACATCAGGTGGTGTAAAAATGGTAACAATTGCTGTACTAATTTCAACTATTGTTTCAACATTAAAAGGAAAAGATGAAACAATAATGTTTTGGAAGAAAATACCAAACTCTGCAATAAGAAGGGCAATCACGATTTTTATGTTATTTGCATTAATAATAACAATAGCATGTACTGTTTTTTATCATTATAATAGAATTAATTTACTAAATATTATATTTGAAGCAGTGTCTGCTATTAGTAACACAGGTTTAACAATTACAGATTATAGTACAGTAAATATTATTGGAGAAAATATATTATTATTGTTGATGTTTATTGGAAGGGTAAGTCCACTTTCATTTGTATTAGTATTTATAAATGAAAATAGTAAAGATAAATATATAGATTATCCAAGTGAAAATGTAATATTATAAGTAAAGGAGAATAAAATTTAATGAAAAAACAATGTGTAATAGTTGGATTAGGAAAATATGGAATAAGTATTGCCAAGAAATTATCAGATTCAAAGTTTGAAGTTTTAGCTATCGATAATGATATTAAAATAGTAGAAAGAGTTAGTAACTATGTTACAAAAGCAATATGTATAGATGTAACTTCAGAAGAGGCATGGAATAAAGTACCATTAAAAGATTTTGATGTTGGAGTTGTCTGCTTTGGAGAAAATGTTACTGCTAGTATACTTTCTTGCATGGCATTGCAAGAAGCAGGTGTAAAACATATTATAGCAAAAGCTGGGGATAGATATCATAAACAGATACTAAATAAATTAAATATAGATGAAGTTGTTTTTCCAGAAGAGTTTGTTGGAGAATTAACAGCAAAAAAAATACTTGATATGGAACAATAAGGAGGAAAAAAGGATGAGTGAAAAATTAGTAGGAGCAATGATTAGTGCCTTTGGAGGTTTAACTTCTATTGCTTATGGAAAAGAAATATTAGTGTTTATAATATCATTATTACCAATTCTTGAACTAAGAGGAGGCTTGCTTGCAGCAGCTTTAATAGGATTGGATCCAGTAAAAAGTTATATAATAAGTATAATTGGAAATGTTTTACCAGTACCATTTATTTTATTATTAATTACAAAAATATTAGCTTGGATGAAAAAAAGCAAAATTAAATTATTCAATAAAATAGCTAATTGGTTAGATGAAAAAGTTGAAAAGCATAAAGGTCAAATTGAAAAATTTGGATATCTAGGAGTCGTACTTTTTGTAGGAATTCCACTTCCTGGAACTGGTGCTTGGACTGGTTCATTAATCGCATCTGTTCTTAATATGGATAGAAAGAAAACATTTTTAGCAGTTATGGTTGGTATTTTTATGGCAAGTATAATTATGATGTTGCTTTCATTTGGTATTTTAGCAAATGTAATTCATTAGAGTAGACACAGTCTTGAAAAATTAAGAAAATTATGCTATTATAGTATATATTTGTTAGTAAAAGAGGTATAATTGTGTCAAAAAAAGAAAAGAAGTTTGAAGATTATTTTAAAATAATAAAACATAAAATACCATATTGGGATGAATTACCAGAAATAGATTTATATATGGATCAAGTAATTGCCTTGATGGATAAATATTTATCGTTTCACAAAACAGATGAAAATTCTGTAATTGTTACACATTCAATGATAAATAACTATGTTAAATTGGGAATTATGCCAGCACCAATAAAGAAAAAATATTCAAGAGAACATATTGCATATCTAATTATGATATGTACATTAAAGCAATGTTTGCCAATTTCAGAAATTAAACATTTAATAACTTTAAGAATTCAAAGAACTTCTGTTGAAGAAACCTTAAACTTTTTTAGTGATTTATATGATTCAACTTTTAATACTGTTATTGCAATTGGAAAAAAGTTTAGTTTAAAAGAAGCTGCAGATGATGAATTTCTTTCAGATACAGCACTTTATATGGCAATAGGGTCTAGTGCAAGTAAATATATAGCAACACAAATATCTGAAATAAACAAAGAAAATAAATAAGAATATAAATAAATATTAAA
>CAOTKV010000015.1:0-29379 GCA_948530865.1 uncultured Clostridia bacterium | reverse complement strand
CACAAATATCTGAAATAAACAAAGAAAATAAATAAGAATATAAATAAATATTAAAGTCTCAAATCTAAGTAAAACTTAGGTTTGGGGCTTTTTGTTGTTTGAAAAATGATTTTTTTGGATTTTCAAACAGAAATTTCCATGTAAATGATTCAAAAAAAGTTTTAATATAAGAATAGATAATATTAAACGAGGTAGTATGTGATATGCAAAAGAAAAGTAAATTAATAAAAAAGATGTGTATAGCTACAATTCTTATATTTTCAATACTTATAAGTACAATGCCTTATAAACCTAAAATTGTAAATAAAGATTATAATGCAAAAAAAGTAAATGCAAAGATTTCTGAAATGATTGAAGATACTTCTTCTAAAAGTAATATTACTATTAATAAAATAGATAGTAAAACAGAAGAACCATTAGAAGGTGTTAAATTTGAATTAACGCCAATAGAAGATAATATTATAGATAATATGAAAGAAGTGGAAAAATATTCTGTTGGTTATTATATTTCAGGTAATTTGGTAAAATTAGAAACTTATTATGGAGAAACATATGCTATTGTATCAGATTCTAGTTGGGATAATATAAAAGGCTGGTCTCTTAACGAAGATGCGAATGATATAGCATATGTTAATGGAGATATAATATATGTAAATCAAGATATACAACTTTATGCAGTAAGGTATGAATTGCAATATTTTTATAAGGATTTAGTAAAGTCAGAATCTGAATTACCTTTAAATGCACCAGAAAACTTACCTACAATAACATATATAGGAAACGCAGGAAAAGTTCAATTTGTGAAAGAAAATTCACCAATTACATTATTATATAAATTGACTGCAAGAGGAGATGCTGGTTTAAAATATAAAATTCAAGATACTGGTGCTGAATATGCTTTTGGTGATCCATTAAGTGGAACAATTCCTGAAAGTGGAGAAATAAATTGTTATGTTACAAAAGATTTTTTGCCATCAGACATAAATTACGATGGAAATATAGTAAATACTGCTCAAATTATACCAGGTACTTATGATAGTTCTACATCTTCATCAACAAAAATAATTAAAGCTGAAGATAATACCCCTAGTTATACAGTTACATATTCAGATAGTACACCAGATGGAACTGTATTTGAAACAAAAGCTTTTACTGGAATTAAGTATGGAGAAAGAACACCAACATTTACAGGAAATTTAAAAAGAGATGGATATGAATTTATGGGATGGGCACCTGCTTTATGTGAGACAGTAGAATATGATATGGACTATTTTGCTACTTGGATGAAACGTGCAGAATTATTTGCAGTAATATTGCCTGTTCAGAGTGAAGCTAATGTTGGAGATACAATATCGTGGAAAGTCGAAATATTTAATAGCCAATGGGCTGATGCTTATAATGTAAAACTTGAAGGTATATTAAATAATGGAAAAGTAATATTTAATGAGGAAAATATATTTATAGAGGCTGGAGGAAAATTTGTAAAAACAATTGAATATGTTGTTACAGAAGAAGATATTGGAAAAACTTTAAATTGTGAAGCTAAAGTTACAGATTTTGGTGATGAACAGAAAACAGCTACTCCACATATATGTAGTGGTTCTCATACTACTGGAATAATTATTTTTCCGAAGGAAACTAAATTAAGCGCAACTAAAAATGCAAACAAAGTACCAGGACTACTAAAATCATTTAATTCTGAGCGAGCTGGAATTTTTAATGAAAAAAGTTATGCTTTTATAAAAGATGAAAATGGAGTATATAAGTCAAGTAACCAAGGAATAGGTAGTTCAGAGTCTCGTTCATATATACCAATAGATTTAAGCAATTATAGTGGAAAATATACTGTTGAAATAAATGCTAGTATTTCTTCTGAACAAAGGTATGATTATGGTTATGCAAAATTAATTGAGCAAGAAGGAGATAAGGTTGACTTTGGAAAAGATTCAATAATAATTTTTGAAAGAAGTGGAAATGTTCAAAATGAAACCTATCGAATAGAATTAGAAGGTGGAAAAAAATATAATATACTTTTTGGATATGTTAAAGATAGTAGTGTAGATGATGGTGATGATGTATTTACAATTAATAGTGTAAAAATAATATTTAATTCAGAAGGTTTAAAAGAAAAAATTTCACTTGTAACAGATAGTACTGGAAAAATAGTAACAGAAATTCCTAATGGAAGATATATATTAACTGAAGTAGAAACAGCAGAAGGCTATAAAATATTAGAACATCCTATAATTATAGATGTTCAAAATAATGAAATAAAAATAATAGAAAATAATAACTTAGATAATATTACAATTTCAAATAATAATGAATTAAAGATAGAAAATACAACATCACGAGCAATTGTGCATTATTATTTAAAAAATAGTGAAGGAGGTTATACACAAACAAAATTAAAACAAGATAAAATTATAAAAGGAATAGAAGGTTCAGAATATAGTATAGAACCATTACTATGTATACAAAAAGATGGAACAGATTATGAACTAGAATATGAAATTGAAAATGGAACTAAGAAATATATAACCCCAGAAAATCAAACTGGAATTTTGGGAATGGAGGATATAAATGTAAATTATTATTATCAAGCTAAAAAAAGAATAGTAATAAATAAAATTTGGGTTGATAACAACAATTCTTTAGGAATAAGACCAGATTTTATAAATGTAATACTAAAAGCAGAAGTAGAAAATGAAGATGGAAATATAGTTGCATATCCAATTAATAATTTAGAAACTAAAGTGGAATTAAATATTTCGAATAATTGGAGATATGCTTGGTCAAATTTAGAGACATATGATGAAAAAGGAAAAGAAATTAAGTATTGCGTTGAAGAGCAAGATGTACCTGAACAATATTATAGTGTTATATCATTTGAGGATTACGAACATTATAATATAACTAATTATAAGTATGGAAGTATTAATATTGTGAAGGTAGATAGCAAGAATAATAATATTAAACTTGGTGGAGCAGAATTTAAATTAGAAAAGCTAATAGAAGAAAATGGAGAAGTAAATATCGATGAAAATTTTGAACCCATAGTTCTTATAACATCTACAGAAGAAGAAAATTTAGGTGAAGTTATTTTTGAAAAATTAGAATATGGAAAATACAGATTAACAGAAATAAAAGCACCTGATGGTTATAATTTACAAAATAAAGCTATTGATATTGAAATTACAGAAGAAAATCCAGATTTTGTTGGAAATGTTATAAACAAGACCAAAACAGTATTACCAAGTACTGGTGGAAATGGAAGTATTGTTTTAACATTGCTTGGAGTATTTTGTATAGCAATAGCAATTAAAATAAAAAAATAAGGAAGGACAAAAGAATATGATAAAATCCAAAAGAATGATAGCATTACTTTTAGCTGTAATGCTGATAATTTCAAGTATGTTTACAGTGGTAAATGCAACAGGAGATAATACATCAGAGATAGAATATGGATCATTAACAATTACTAAATTAGATAATGGTCGTTTAGATGAAGAAGGAAATAGATTACCACTTGAAGGTGTAAAATTTAAAATTTATAAAGTAGATAATGATTATGATGCTATATGGAATATTCCTGAAAAATATTCACAAGAAGGATATGATGCATCAAATGACGAGAATTATTATACTGCTGAAGCTACAACAGGAGTAAATGGAACAGTAAAATTTGAAAATTTAAAATTAGGTAGATATTTAGTTGTAGAAGAAGAATCTCCAATTAATGTTGTATATAAAACAGCTAATTTCTTAGTAGATATTCCTACAACTAATGCAGATGGTAGTGGATTAATTTATGATGTTGAAGTATATCCAAAAACAGAAACTGTTTATGGTGGAATTGTTTTAACAAAAGTAAATCAAAAAAATGAACCAATGCCAGGAGTAAAGTTTATATTACAAACAAGAAACTATAGAATGGCTGATGAAGGTGCAAGTTTAGGATTAATGGAAAATAATCCTAAATTAAGATTAGCTCAAAATGATTGGAAAACAGTTACTGAATTAAAAGGCGAGGAAAGAGTTCCTAAAGAATTAATTACAGATGAAAATGGACAAATTACTCTTCAAGGATTACCTGAAGGAGAATATAGATTTATAGAAACAGAAACTTTAGAAGGATATATTTTAGATAATAGTCAAGTTTATGAATTTGAAGTTTATTTAGGGGAAAATTCAGAAACAATAGTTGAGCCAGAAGCAATAGAGGTAAGAAATGAAAAACCAGGTATAGAAAAAACGATAACATCAGTTTCAAGAAATGAAAATGATACTAATGTAGTAAAAGATGGAAATAATAGTATTGATATTGGAGATATAGTTTCATATAAAGTAGTATCTGATATTACAAGTTTATATGAAAAGTTAAATACACTTAAAATAACAGATACAATGGATGATGGACTAACATTTTTACCAGAAAGTATGGTATTAAAAAGTACTATTCATTTTGATGAAGAAGACATAGAGGATATTGTAGATGAAACACCATTAGAAGAGATAGCAGAATCAGGTATGATTACTTATACAGAACATTCATGGGAATTAAATTTTGTAACAGAAGATACCAGATTTGGAGAATCAATAATACCATCAAAAGTGACCTTGGAAATTATATATGATGCAAGATTAAACAATGATGCAGTAGCAACATCTGCTAGTAATAATAATAAAGCAGAAATAGAATATTCTACAATTGTGGCAGAAGATTATAATGGCAATTTAAATACACCTATACCAACAAATAAAATTGAAAGTTCAGCAAAAATATATACAGGTGGATTTAATATTGAAAAACGTGCAATTTCAAAAGATGGAGAACTTTTAGGTGGTGCAGTATTTAAAATTGCAAATTCAGAAGAAGATGCAAGACAAGGTAAATTTATTAAAGATGCAAATGGAAAAGAAATAGTATTAACAACAGGTAATGGAGAAAATGGTACAGACCTTGGAAAAGTTTCTTACAAAGGTTTATCTTATGGAACATATTATTTACTAGAAGTACAAGCACCTACATATACAGAAAATGGTGAAACTAAATACTATAATTTACTAAAAGATCCTATTAAAATTGCAGTTGAAGAGGGAACATATGAAGGATTAGCAAATGTTATTGTTAATAAAAAAGGAACTTTACTACCATCAACTGGTGGTATGGGAGCATTAATATTTGTAGTAGCAGGTGCTATATTTATAACAGCGGGTATAACATATTATAGAAAAAATAAAAAAGAAGAAGTTTAAAATATTTGAACCACTTAAAATTCTATAAGTTTAGATAATTTAAGTGGTTCAATTTTTGGGAGTTACTAATGAAAAAGAAACTAATAGAAATATCATTTATTCTTATAGGAATAGTATTAATAGCATATCCAATAATATCAGCATGCATGGCTTCTCTTAATCAAACTGTTGCTATTTCTAATTATCAAGATGTTATAAATAATTTATCACAAGAGGAAAAGGAAAATGAATTGCAAAAGGCAAGAGAATATAATTCTGAGATGGAAGGTATAATATCTGTTGATATTTCTATGACAAGTAATCAAGAAGAAAGTGTAAGCTATTTAAATGTTTTAAATATTGGCGAAGCTATGGCATATATAAGTATTCCCAAAATTAATGTATATCTTCCTATATATCATGGATTATCTGAAGAAGTATTGCAATCTGGTGTAGGACATTTAGAAACTACATCTTTTCCAGTAGGAGGGGTTGGTACACATGCAGTTCTTGCTGGGCATACAGGACTTGTGAGAACTAAGATATTTGATGACATAAATAAATTAGAGGAAAAAGATAAATTTTACATAGATGTTCTAGGAGAAACTCTAGCTTATGAAGTTGATAAAATAGATGTTGTTTTACCTGAAGATACAGATTGCATAGTAACTGATTCTAATGAGGATTATGTTACTTTAATTACTTGTACACCATATATGATTAATACACATAGGCTTTTAGTAAGAGGAAGCAGAATTGAGCTTGAAGAGGAAGAAAAACAAGAGAAAATTCAAAAATCAAATATAGAAGATATAAGTTCAAAAAGAAAAATAAATATTATAATTAGTATTGTGAGTTTCATTATTATAACAATAGTTCTTATGATGTATATTTTTAAAGGTGGAAAGAAAAAAACTAAAAAAGGAGGATAATATGAAAACAAAATTTAAAAAAATAATCGCGCTAGTTATTATTGTTATTGGAATTGCTCTTATTATATATCCTTTTATGGTTAAAAATGTTACATCATCTAGGATAAAGACGTCTATAGATAATTTTATTGGGATAACAAAAGAATTAGAATTTTTAGATAATTCAGAAAATAAAGAAATTGTAGATGAGTTTGAAAATGTAGAATCTAATTATAATAAAAGAGAATATACGAAAATCGAAAAAAATAGTTCATCCAATAAATATAGTGGAAAAACCACAAGAGTTTATAGTAGCGAGAATGCAGAAGATGATATTATAGTAGAAGAAAATGCAATTTCTGAAATGAAAAATAATTTACTAGAAGATTTATACAATGAAATGAAAGAATATAATAAAAAACTTAATGAAGAAGGACAGAATATTGTAGATGCTTTTTCTTATGAAACTCCAAGCTTTGATTTAACTAAGTATGGTTTAAATGAAAACATAATTGGAATAATAAAAATACCAAATATAAACCTTGAACTTCCAATATATTTAGGTGCAACTGCAGAGAATTTAAATAAAGGAGCAACTCATCTTTCACAAACTTCCATTCCACTTGGAGAAGAAAACTCAAATGTAGTAATTGCAGCACATAGAAGTTTATTTAAGAATGAATTTTTTAAAAATATTGATAAATTGAACATTGGAGATAAGGTTATAATTCAAACATTATGGGATGAATTAACTTATGAAGTTACAACAAAAAATGTAATATCACCATCAGATTCTTCAAAAATATTAATACAAAAGGATGAAGATTTAGTAACTCTTGTAACATGTCATCCTTATGGAAAAACATCAGAAAGATATATTGTATATTGCAAAAGAAAATGACAATAAAATATTGTTTATTAATTGACTTAAATGGCAAAATAATATATAATGGTTTCGAAAACTAGATGAAGAGGTGGTTAAGATGAAAAAAGATGAATATTTTTTCGAATATCCAGATTTTAATAATGTAAAGGAAATTGTATATCATGTTGTGGAAAAATATCCAAAAAATACTGCCTTTATTTTAAAAGACAAAAAGGGAAAAGAAGTAAATTATATATATAAAACATTTGTAGATTTTTTAGAGGATGTAAATAATTTAGGAACAGGATTATATAATTTAGGACTAAAAGATAAAAGAATAGCTGTTATCGGAAAAAATAAATATGAATGGGTTTTAAGTTTTACTACTACATTACTTGGTAATATGGTTGTAATTCCATTAGATAAGGGACTTACAGAAATTGAAATAGAAAATAGTATTAATAAAAGTTCTCCAGATGTAATTATTTTTGACGAAACAACAAAGGAAATGATAAATAATATTAGAAAAAATAATCAAACTGAAGTACAAGAATTTATTTGTATGGATAAATATGAAGAATACAAATATTTATATGATATTTTAGAAGAAGGTAAAAAAATAAGAGAATCAGGAAATAAAGAATTTGAAAATGCAGAGATAGATTCTAAAAAGGCAAGTGAACTATGTTTTACTTCAGGAACAAGTTCAACATCTAAAATTGTTATGCTTTCACAAAGAAATATAGCTTTTGATATTTGTGCAATGCACGCAACAGAAGATTTTAGAGAAACAGATGTTAATTTGGCATTTTTACCATTACATCATACATTTGGCTCAACAGGAGTATTATATATACTTAGCTATGGTGCTGCTACAGCATTCCCAGATGGTTTAAGATATATTGCTCAAAACTTAAAAGAGTATGGAGTGTCTGTTTTTATAGGAGTTCCACTTTTAGTTGAATCAATGTATAAAAAATTAACTAAAGAGATTGAGAAACAAGGAAAAACCAAATTAATAAATATAATGAGAAAAGTTACAAACTTATTGCCATTTGCAAAAAGAAAAGTATTCAAACCTATAATAGATCAATTAGGTGGAAAACTTAGACTTATAATAAGTGGAGCAGCTGGTTTAGATAAAGAAGTTTGGAAAGGTTTTAATGAATTAGGAATACAAATAATTCAAGGTTATGGTTTAACAGAAGCTTCACCAGTAGTTGCAGCAGAAAATGTAAAATATGGTAAAAAAGGTTCAATAGGATTTCCTATAAAAGGAGTAGAGGTAAAAATATTAAATAAAAACGAATTAGGAATTGGTGAACTTGCTGTAAAAGGTGAAAATATAATGCTTGGTTATTATGAAAATGAAGAAGCAAATAAAGAAATTTTTACAGAAGATGGATGGATGCTTACAGGAGATTTAGCTTATATAGATAAAGAAGGATTTATATTTATAACAGGAAGAAAGAAAAATGTAATAGTATTAAAAAACGGAAAGAATATATATCCAGAAGAGATAGAATCATTAGTAAATAAAATCCCATTAGTAAAAGAATCTATGGTTTTTGGATTACCGAAAGCTGATGATATGGTCTTATCAATAAAGGTTCAATACGATATTGAATATGTTAATGAAAAATATCCAAATGTTGATTTTAGTAAAATTGATCTTATTCTATGGGAAAGAATAAAAGAAATTAATAAAACATTACCAACATATAAGTATATTAAAAATTTAATTACAACAAAGGATGAGTTTATAAAAACAACAACAGCAAAAATAAAAAGATATGAAGAACTAAAAAAAATTCAACAAAAAGTTTAAATGAAAGTGAAATTTAGGGACGCTCCTTAAATTTCACTTTTTAAATTTCATTCTTGAAAATTAATATATTTATGTATAAAATATATAGAGAAAATGGAAAAGTATGAGGTATAAATGAAGAAGTTTTTTAAAAGATTAGTTATACTAATTATTTTAATAGTAATTTCAATAATAGGATTTTTTGTTTATCAAGGATATTCTTTATATAAAGAAGCAATAAGTGAAATGAGTATTGAAGAGAAAATTGAAGAAATAAAAGAAGATGTTCCTGAGTATATAGAGTATGATAAATTGCCTAAAGATTATGTGAATGCAGTAATTGCTGTTGAAGATAGAAGATTTTTTAACCATAATGGTGTAGATGTAATTTCAATTATGAGAGCAATTATTACAGATATAAGAACAATGAAACTTGCAGAAGGTGGAAGCACAATTACTCAGCAGTTAGCTAAAAATGTTTATTTTACTCAAAGAAAGGAATTTACAAGAAAAATAGCAGAAGTTTTTATGGCTTTTGAGTTTGAGAAAAAATGTTCAAAAGAAGAGATTTTTGAATTATATGTGAATACAATTTATTTTGGTGACGGATATTATTGTATATATGATGCTTCAAATGGTTATTTTGATAAAATGCCAAATGAAATGAATTTGTATGAATGTACTCTTTTAGCAGGTATACCAAATGCACCTTCAGTTTACTCACCAAATGTGAACCCAGAGCTTTCAAAACAAAGACAAGCTCAGGTTTTAAATAAAATGTTAAAATATGACTTTATTACAGAAGAGGAAGCTAATAAGATTTTAGATGAAATGTAAACTTAAGAAAAAGAGGTAAGCTATTTTGGAAGAAATTTTTAATAAAATTATTGAAATTGATGAAAAAGCAAAAGGAATTGTAAATAGTGAAAAAGAAAAAAAGTTAAATATTGAAGAACACATTGAAAGCGAATTTGGAATAAAAAAAGTTGTTCTTGATATGGAATTTAAAGATGAAATTGAAAATCAAAAGAAAAAATATAATGAAAAATTTCAAGAAGTAAAAAAGCAAATAGATGAGAATGTTCAAAAAGAAATGGAAGAATTAAAAAAAATTTATAGCCTTAAGGAAAATGAAATTATTAGAAATATAATTGATGATATAAAAAAAGAGGAGAATTAGATGACTATTAATTTTAAATATCCTGCTCTAAATAGTAAAATGAAATGTATGTATGCAAATAATTTATCACAAGAAGAATTAGAAGAAATGCAAAGACAAAGTAATTTAAAAGAAGCTATAAATTTTATAAAATTAAAATTTCCAAGTTTAGAAAATATAAATGAAAATATGCATAGAAAAGAGTTAGAGCAAGAGATAAATAATTTATTTATATATGAAATTTTAAAGTTAATTAGATATTTAAATAAAAATGAAAAAGAAATTTTAATGCAATTTTTATCTAAATATGAAATTAATTGTGTTAAAAATGTTTTTAGAAACGTTACTACCAATAGAGATTCTAAAGTATATTTAAGAAATATAGATAACTGGACTACAAAAATATTTAAAAATATAAATGGAATTAATCAGATTACAGAAGAAACAGAATTTTTAGAGTTAATAAAAAGTGAAGATTATTATAAAGTATTTTCAGAATATGAAGAAGTGATAGAAAATGCTCCACTAGATGAAATTGAAGTAAAACTTGATAAATATTATTTTGAGAAAATATATACATTGGCTAAAAAAGCAAATAAAAATTTACAATTTTTAATAGGAACAGAAATTGATTTATTAAATGTTATTTGGATTTATAGAGCCAGAAAGTACTTTGGATATTCGCCAGAAGAAATTAAAGAAATTTTGATACCTATTAATTATAAGATTAATAAAAAATTACAAGAAGAATTATTAAATTGTATAGACTTTAATGAAATAAAAACAGTATTAGAAAGTACTGTTTATAAAAATGTTTTTTCAAATGAAAATGAGATTGAATATGAAAAAAATAAATATTTATATAATATAAATAGGAAAATTTTTAGAACTAAACTTTTTGATATTAGTACTGTTTTTGCAATTATAAACCTTACAGATGTTGAAATAAAAAATATGATAAATATTATAGAAGGAATAAGATATAAAATAGACAGAAATGAAATACAAAAGAAAATTATTATTTAGGAGGCGAAAGAAAATTGGCTGTTGAAAAAATGAAACTTCTCAGCATAACAGGAAAAGAAGAAAACATTGATGAATTTATAGCAGAATATTTATTAGATAGTGGAATTCAGACAGAAGATGCAGTTAAAGTATATGAAAAAAGTTGGAAATTAACTAATTTTGAATATGACTCTACAGCAAAAGATTTGCTGAAAAAATGCAAAGTTTTGCTAGATAAATATAAAATTAAATATAATGTAAATATTGAAAGCGAAAAAATAGAAAAAAATTTAGATTATATAGATAGAGTTATAGCTGATATAAAAAGTAGTTTGGATGGACTAGAAAATGAGATAAGTGATAAGAAAAAATCTTTAGATGAATATAGAAAAAAAGCAGAATTATATAATAATACAAAAGATTTAGATGTGGATTTAAATAAATTATATAATTTGGAATATATAAGATTTAGATATGGAAAAATATTACGAGAAAATTATGGAAAACTTGAAAACAGTATAAAAGATTTAAATGCATTTTTAGTAAAAGTTTCAGATGATGAAAAATCAAAATATATCTGGGTTATGTGTTTTTCTACAAAAGAAAATAGTGCAAAGGTTGATAGCTATTTAAATGTTTTCAAATTTGAAAGATTTAATTTGCCAGTTGAACTAGATAGAAAACCAAAAGATATTTGGATTGATTGTGAGAATAAAATTCAAGAATTGAACTTTGAAATTGAAAATAAAGAAGATGAATTAGTTAGACTTGCAGATAGAGATGCAGAGGAATTAGTTGAATTATATGCTCAAATAAATTTATATATAAAAATAAATAATGTAAAAAAATTTATGGCATATGATGAAAATGGTTTATTTTATATAATTGGTTGGATACCAGCAAAAGAACTAACAAAAGTTTTGCCTAAATTATCAAAAGAAAAAGATATAAAGTATGTAATAAAAAATCATGATGAAGTTGCAAGTACTCCACCAACAAAACTAAATAATAATAGAATCGTAAGACCATTTGAAACATTAGTAAAAATGTATGGATTGCCTAGCTATACTGAATTAGATCCTACAACATTTGTTGCTATAACAGCATTTTTATTATTTGGATTTATGTTTGGAGATGTAGGACATGGATTTGTCATATTTTTAATTGGATTGATTATGGCAAAGAAGAAAATATCAATGGGACCGGTTTTTGAAGCTGGAGGAGTTGCATCAATTGTATTTGGACTACTTTATGGAAGCATTTTTGGAAACGAACATATTATTCCAGCAATATTTATAAGACCAATGGAAAATATACAAACAATGCTTGTTTATGGAATTGCAATTGGAGTAATTTTAATTTTATTGGCAATGCTTTTAAATATAAGAAATGGAATAAAAAATAAAGATAAGAAAAAAATCTTTTTTGATACGAATGGTGTAGCAGGACTTATATTTTATATATCTGTTTTAATAGCAGGAGTATATTTTATAGTTAAAGGAAAAATGATTGCATCTTTAGGTATCTTAAGTATTTTTGTAGTAATACCACTATTTGCAATTATGTTTAAAGATACAATAGCACGAAAAATATTTAAAGAAAATGTAGAAGAAAAAAGTTCACTATTTGAAAAAGTATTTCATGTGGTAGAAATTTTATTATCTTTTGCAAGTAATACGATATCATTTGTAAGAATTGCTGCATTTGCAATAAATCATGTTGGTTTATGTATGGCAATATATATATTATCAGATATGTTTACAGGAACAGGTAGCATTGCTGTTACAATATTTGGTAATGTACTTGTAATAGTATTAGAAGGACTAATTGTAGGTATTCAAGTTTTAAGACTAGAATATTATGAATTATTTAGTAGATTTTATACTGGTGATGGTAAAGAATACAAGCCATTGAGAGAAAAAATATAAAAAAAGAGAGGACAAAAGAAAATGAAAAGAAAAGTTTTAACAATATTTTTAGGGGTAATTTTAATTTTAGGAGTTTTTTCATGTCAAGTTCATGCAACAAGTACTAAGAAAAATGGAATGTCAGAAGAAGAAGTTCAAACAATGGTAGACCAAAAAGTTCAAGAAGCAGTTTCATCTGCAGTAACACAAATGCAAGTAGAACAAAATACACAAAACACTGCAACTGAAAATGAAGAAAAAGAAAATAAGTCAAATGGAATAGGAATGGTTGCAGCAGCTATAGCAACAGGACTTGGATGTATTGGTGCTGGTATAGCAGTTGCAGTAGTTGCATCAAGTGCTGTAGGTGCAATTAGTGAAAACCCATCACTTTTAGGAAAAACAATCATATTTGCAGGTCTTGCTGAAGGTATTGCAATATATGGACTTATCATAGCAATCATGATTTTAAATAAAGTTTAAAGTCAAATCAATAAAAAAAAGGAGAAATATACTATGCGAATGGTTTGCATTAGTAGAAGTAATGATATAGCAATTGGGATGAGACTTGCGGGAATACAAAGCTTTTTTATAAGGGGAGAGAACGAAATCAAAGAAAAAATCAGAGAACTTTCAAAAGATAAAGATGTTGGAATTATTAATGTTACTGAAGAAGTTTATGAGATTGCTAAAAATGAATTAGAAAAAATTTCAAATGAACAAGAACTACCACTAGTTGTTAAAATTCCAAATACGAAATGATTTTAGGAGAGCGAATAAATGATTGATATTGATAAAAAGATAGATAAAATAGAAAAAAACTGTTTAGAAATGGCAAGAAAAGAATTAAGCAATATAAAAACAGAAAATGATGAAATTTCAGAAGAGAAAATATTAGAAAAAGTTAATATTTATAAAGAAGAACTTGCTCAAAAGTATGAAAATGAATTGAATAAATTAGAAAGAGAGTTTAATAGAAATATTTTTGATTATGAGATGAATCAAAAAATGCAAGTAAGTAATTTAAAAAAGACTATAATACAAGAAATTGAAGAAAAAATAAAGTTAGAATTTGAACAATTTACAAATACGTCAGAATATAAGTATTATCTGTTAAGAAATATTGAAAGAGTATTATCAAAAATAAAAAGTAAAAAGTGTACAATATTTATAACAGAAAAAGATTACGATAAATATTATAAAGATATATCAATGGCTTTTAACAATTTTGTAGATAAAATAGATAATGATAATATTGGTGGGTGTGTTATTATAGATGCCCAAAATAAAGTTTCTATTGACAATACATTAAAAAATAATATAGCAGAAAAAGTAAAACAGATTAGTCTTTAAAGTTACGAAAGATAGAGGTGGAAAAATTGCAAAAAAAATTTATAATTTCAGTAAATGGACCAGTTGTCGAATCAAGAGGAGATGGCGACTTTGCTATGCATGATATGGTTTATGTTGGAGAACATAAAATAATAGGAGAAGTTATAAAATTAGATAAAGAAGTGGCTACTATTCAAGTTTATGAAGAAACTAGTGGACTAAGAATAGGAGAAGAAGTTATAGGAACTGAAGCGCCATTATCAATTACTTTAGGACCAGGTATTATTGGAAATGTTTTTGATGGTATAGAAAGACCATTAAAAGCTTTGCAAGAAGCATCTGGAAATTTTTTAGAAAAAGGAAATAATATTGAGGCAATAGATAGAAATAGTGTATGGCATTTTATACCTAAAATTGATGTAGGAAGCAAAGTAAATTTAAATACAATTTTAGGAGAAGTTAAAGAAACAGAAGTTATAAATAATAGAATAATGAATCCATTTAATATTAATGGTGAAGTAACTTATATAGCAAGTGAAGGGGATTATAAAGCTAAAGATATAATTGCTAAAGTAAAGTGTAATTCTCAAGAATATGAAATTACAATGATTCAAAAATGGCCGGTTAGAAAACAAAGACCGTATAAAGAGAGATTAACAGCAAATATTCCTTTAATTACAGGTCAAAGAGTTATAGATACATTATTTCCAATAGCCAAAGGTGGAACTGCAATGATACCAGGAGGATTTGGAACAGGAAAAACAATGCTTCAACATCAGATTGCTAAATGGTCTGATAGTGATATTATTGTTTATATAGGCTGTGGAGAAAGAGGAAATGAAATGACTGAAGTTTTGGAAGATTTCCCAAAACTTATAGATCCTAAAACTGGTAGACCATTAATGGAAAGAACAATTTTAATTGCAAATACTTCAAATATGCCAGTTGCAGCAAGAGAAACATCAATTTATACAGGTATAACAATTGCAGAATATTATAGAGATATGGGATATAATGTAGCTATTATGGCTGATTCAACTTCAAGATGGGCAGAAGCATTGAGAGAAATTTCAGGTCGTCTTGAAGAGATGCCTGCTGAAGAAGGATATCCTTCATATTTACCTTCAAGATTATCACAAGTTTATGGTAGAGCAGGCCTTGTAAAAGGGCTTAATGATAATATAGGATCTGTATCTATGATTGGTGCAGTATCTCCACAAGGTTCAGACTTTTCAGAACCAGTAACTCAAAATACTAAAAGATTTGTTCATGTATTTTGGGGATTAGATAAAGAACTTGCGTATTCAAGACATTATCCAGCAGTGAATTGGAAAATTAGTTATAGTGACTATGTAGATAGATTACAAGATTGGTATGAAACCAATATAGATGAAAAATTTGCAAAAGATAGAATAGAAATTGTAAAACTACTGCAAGAAGAAAATGAACTTCAAGAAATTGCAAAAGTTGTTGGACAAGATGTTTTATCAGATACTAAAAAACTTGTTTTAGAAACATGTAGAGCAATACGACTTGGATTTTTACAGCAAAGCGCTGTAAATGAAAACGATACGTATGTTCCATTAGAAAAACAATATAAAATGATGAGTAGTATTTTAAACTTATATACATTATCTTTAAAACTTGTGGAAAAAGGTGTTCCACTTTCAAGAATTAAGGGAATAGGACTTTTTGACGAATATATAAAATTAAAGTTTAATGTAAGAAATGATCAATTATATAAATTTGAAGAATTTAATGAGAAAATTTCAAAGGAATTAAAAGCAGTAAATGAAGAGTACAATGACCACTTAGAGGCGTAAGTAAATGGTCAAGAAAGAGGTAAAAATTTGAAAACACAATACTTAGGATTAGAACATATTAATGGTCCATTAGTATACTTAAAAACACCAGATGAAATTTCTTATAATGAGCAAGTAGAACTTGTTTTAAAATCTGGTGAAAGAAGAATAGGAAATGTTATTACACTAAATGAAGATATTACTGTAATTCAAGTTTATGAAGGAACTGACGGATTAAATATTGATAGTGTAAAAACACAGTTAAATGGAAAAGCATTGCAAGTAAAATTATCTAAAGAAGTTTTAGGGAGAGTTTTTAATGGAGTTGGAGAACCAGTAGATGGACTTGGAGAATTAAAAACATATATTGAAAGAGATATAAATGGGGTCTCTATGAATCCAATTGCAAGAAAATATCCGAGAAATTATATTGAAACTGGTATTTCTGCAATAGATGGATTAATGACTTTAATTCGTGGTCAAAAACTACCAATTTTTTCAGGAAGTGGTATAAATCATAATGATTTAGCAGAGCAGATTATAAGACAAGCTAATATAAAAGATGACAAGAATTTTGCAATTGTTTTTGGACTTATGGGAGCAGAATACGAAACAGCGGAATTTTTCAAAAAGAGTTTTCAAGAAAATGGTGTATTATCTAAAGTTGTAATTTTTCAAAATTTATCTAATGATCCATCAATAGAAAGAATTTTAACACCTAAGGTTGCACTAACTTGTGCAGAATACCTGGCTTTTGACTTAGATATGCAAGTATTAGTTATTTTAACAGATATGACTGCATATGCGGAATCTTTGAGAGAAGTTTCAACATTAAAAGGAGAGATTCCTAGTAGAAAGGGATATCCAGGATATTTATATAGTGATTTAGCTTCAATATATGAAAGAGCTGGAATGCTTAAAGATAAAAAAGGATCAATAACTCAAATTCCAATTCTTACAATGCCAAATGATGACATTTCACATCCTATACCAGATTTAACAGGATATATAACAGAAGGTCAAATTGTTTTAGGAAGAGAATTATATATGCAAGGTGTAAATCCACCAATTAATATATTGGATTCACTTTCAAGATTAATGAAAGATGGTATTGGCAAGGAGTATACAAGAGAGGACCATCAAAGTATTTCTAATCAATTATTTGCATCATATTCTAAAGTACAAGATGTAAGAGCTTTAGCTAAAGTACTAGGTGAAAGTGATTTATCTGAAACTGATAAAAAATATATGGACTTTGGAGAGGCATTTGAGAAGAGATTTTTAAGTCAAGGAAAATTCGAAAATAGAACAATAGAAGAAACACTTGACTTAGCACTAGAAATTCTGCATATATTACCAGAAGAAGAATTAACAAATTTATAAAAGAGGTTTTATGAGTAATAATTATTTACCAACCAAAAGTAATTTAATAAAATTGCAAGAATCATTGAAAATTACAAAGCAAGGACATGAATTACTTGAAAGAAAAAGATTGATTTTATCAAAAGAACTTGAAAAGTATCAAGATAAAGTAAAATCTATTGAGCAAGAGCTTTATGATATGATGGAAGATGGAAAAAATCTTGTAAGAAATGTAAATACAGATATAGGAATAGATAATTTTACTAACATTTCTAATGGAGTAAAAATTGATGATTATATTGATATAAAAAATAAAACTCTAATGGGATGTGAAATTCCTTCAGCAGTTCATAAAAGAGAAGTTATAAAAAGAAATTATGGCTTTTATAATACTACACATATAATTGATGAAGCAATTTTTAAATTTAATGAAATTCAGGAAAAATTAATTGAATATGCAATTTTAAAAAATACAGTTGATAGATTAAAAAGAGAAACAGAAAGAGTTGGAGAGAGAGCAAATGCACTTCAAAATATTATAATTCCTGAGAACGAAAAAAACTTAAAACAAATATCAAGTATAATTGATGAGAGAGAAAGAGAAGAATTTTCAAGACTTAAAGTTATAAAAAAGAGAATGAAATAAATAAAAAAGAAAGAAGGTATTTTATGAAAAAAGTAGCAGTTTTATTGGCAAATGGATTTGAAGAAATTGAAGCATTAACAGTTGTTGATGTTCTAAGAAGAGCAAAAATTACTTGTGATATGATAAGTATTAGTGATGAGAAAGTTATAGGTACTCACAATATAGAAGTAAAAGCAGATAAAATATTAGATGACAAAATTGAAGAGTATGACATGGTAGTTTTGCCAGGAGGACTTCCAGGCGCAGATAATTTGGCACAAAATGAAAATGTTTTGAAACTATTAAGGAAATTTAATAATGATAAAACAAAATATATAGGAGCAATATGTGCTTCACCAGCTTTAGTTTTACCAAAAGCAGAAATCGAAGAAAATAGATATATAACTTCATATCCAGATGATGAATATGAAAAAATGCTTGAAAAAGCTAATTATGTTGAGGAACTTGTTGTTGTTGATAATAACTTAATTACAAGTAGAGGACCAGCAACAACAATGTTATTTGCTTATAAATTAGTAGATATTTTAGGTGGAGATAGTACATTTTTAAAAGAGGGAATGCTTTGGAATAAGTTGGAAGAAGAGTAAACATAATATTGACAAATTTTAGATTTGGTGATATTATCTCCCAGTAGACATGCATAGGGAGTAAGATATGTAACTTTATATTTTACGCAGGCATATTGAAAGGAGGAAAATATGTTAAAAATCGGCAATAGAGAACTGAAGATTGGCACTAAAGTAATCCTGCCAGAAGAGTGGCATGAAAAGCTTATGAACTTTGGAAAGCTGGAAAGCTGTCCATATGAGTACGAAGTCGAAGAAATTATTAAACACAAAGCTACTCGGGAAACATATTGTCTTTGCAAACCGGAAAAGAAAGATAAAGATTTTAGAATTGGCATATCTGATATTGCTATCAGATATCTGTATGGTCAGGAAGTCCCAGATCAGAATATTGGTCTATCTTTTAAAGAGTTCCTTCCTTTGGAGGATACTCATATTTTGATAACCAGTATTGCTAATCCAAATGAGGTTGTTCCAGGGATATTTAGAATTGAAACAGAACTTGTTCAGTTTGAAGAGGATCAAAAGAGCGAAATTTGTTTGAATTTTAAAATCAATAATACAAATGGAAGTGGTTTTTCCTCTGTGAAGTTATATTGCGAGGGAAACAAAAAGTCTACATGGAAATTTCTCTTTAATAAAGATATATCATATATGTCTGAATATGAGCAAATGTTCCAGGACACAATGATTCATAAAATGTATGTAACCAAAAGCTGCGAAAAGTTGGCAGGCTTTCTTGAAAGAGAAGGAGCTGTTCAGCACGCGAAGATGCTTCGTGAACGCGCAGTAGTGCATGATATTAGCAAGATTACTTGTGAGGATGAGCTGAGCGCACTTGCAAGAATTGTTAATGATAAATCGTGCTTGAGAGATTCAAAGAAACAGTTGTCGCCAATTAAGCAGGATTCAATAAAGCTCCATTGGAAGCACAATTCTCATCATCCAGAGTACTACAAGACTCCAATAGATATGAGTAAGCTCGATATAATGGAGATGTGTTGTGACTGGCATGCTCGGTCAACTCAGTATGGAACAGACTTCTTAGATTTTGTAAAAAACCGTCAGGAAGATAGGTTCCATTTCCCCAGCTGGATGTTTGAAGAGGTTTGGTACTATTGCAAAGTATTAGCATCCGAAATTTGATATGTTATAAAAAGATAATCAAGATAGCCTTTCGAATTAATTTTCGAGAGGCTATTTTGATTTTATGAATTTCTTTTACATAATATCTTGCAAAATGTAAGATAAAGTATTATAATAACTAATTGGAAAAATTATTTCATATTAAAGATAGGAGAAGATGTATTATGATAGGAAAAAGAAAAGTAGTATTAGTTGGAACAGGATTTGTAGGAATGAGTATGGCATATGCTATATTAAGCCAAGGAAATGCTAGTGGAGTAAATGAATTAGTTTTAATAGATGTTTTAAAAGACAAAGCAATTGGTGAAGCTATGGATTTATGCCACGGATTGCCTTGTTCTTCAAGTCATATGAAAATAAAAGCAGGAGATTATGATGAATGTTCAGATGCTGATATAGTAGTTATTACAGCTGGTTTAAATCAAAAACCAGGACAAACTCGTTTAGAGCTTTCAGAAGCAAATGCAAAAATTATGAAAGATATTACAATACAAGTTGTAAATAGTGGATTTAAAGGAATATTCTTAATTGCTTCAAATCCAGTAGATTTAATGACAAAAGTTGTACAAGAAGTTTCAAAATTCCCAACAAGTAGAGTAATTGGTTCAGGAACAACATTAGATACAGCAAGATTAAGATTCATGGTTGGAGAATATTTAAATGTATCTGATAAAAACGTACATGCTTATATTATGGGAGAACATGGTGATTCTTCATTTGTTCCATGGGAACATGCATATGTTGGATGTAAAAAAGTTACAGATATTTTAGAAGATGCAGGAAAAAATTTAAGTGATTTAGATAAGATATATGTTGAAGTTAGAGATGCAGCATATGAAATTATAAATAGAAAAAAAGCAACATATTATGGAATTGGATTAGGACTTGCTAAAATAGTTAGAACTGTTATGAACGATACAAATGAAATTCTTACAGTTTCAGCATACTTAAATAATCAATATGGTCAAGAAGATTTATATATTGGTGTTCCAGCTATAATAAATAGCAATGGTGCAAGAGAGCTTTTAGAACTTGAATTATCAGAAGAAAATCAAGCTAAATTAGATGCAAGTGCTAAAATCTTAAAAGAAAATATGAATAATATTAGAAAAGCATTAAATGCATAAAATAATACTTAAAAGTCTATTTAGAATTAATTCTAAATAGACTTTTATTCATTTATCAAAAGTTGCAATATTATGTAAATTATGTTATAATAAAATAGTGAAAAAATTTATAGGAGGTTATGACATGAAAATACGGAGAGCTGAAGTAACAAGAGGAGACTATGAAACCTTCAAAAAGATGCATCTGAACTTCCGATATGCGGAGGTAAATGAAGTTGAGGAACGATCACGAAATGCAGTGATAAAAAGCTACGAAGACTACTACCTGTATGCAGATAACGAATGGATTTACTTTGCAATGAAAGACGGCAAGGAGATTGGGTATGTTGTCATTACTGCATATGATGATTTGACTGTCAAGTTTGAGGAAGTCTATATCGCTAAGGAATTCCAGCGAAAAGGTAACGGCAAGAAGTTTGTCAAGAAGATCATCGAATTCCTGAAAGAATGTGGGATGCCAATAAAGAAGGTAGAAGTCTTTTCAGCAACAATGGCAACCGATAACTTCTGGGCTGAATGCAGATTCAGGTCAGTTAACGGCTCTGAAATGTTCGAATATGTAATGTAACCAATAAACAAAAACCCGTCTCACTTGAGACGGGTTGTCACATTTATCTTTCACTATCATCAGGAGAAGTTTGTTGTTTTGAAACTTCTTTTTTTGATGGATTTGAAGTTAATTGTATATGTGTTTTTTCATCTATTTTTTTATACAAATCTTCTATTGAAGAGTATTTAGCAATTCTATTATTTCTTTCATCTAAAAGTTTTTTTGCAAAGTCTAAAGTTTTTATAGTACCATTGCCTAGTTTAATTTTGTGTTTAATTATTGATTTTTTATCTTCATCAGAAAGCTCAGAAAATTTATCAAAAAATGTTATTAATTCAGATGCAACAAAAGTATCTTCTATTTTACAAGCTTTTGAAAAATCTAAAGTATCTATTATATTTGCTAAGTTATCTTGATATCCTAATAAAACATCTTTTGAGCTTACTGTATCAGAATATGTATCTTTGCAATGTAAACATTTTTTTAGACTAACTTTATTTTTTTTATAAAATTCATAATCTTCATGAGAAATTTTATTTTCCATATTATGACAAAATTCGGGATATACAGTTTGTATAATTTCAAATAGTTCTTTTCTTGGTTTTACATAGTTATCCAATTTTTTACTAACTTTAATATTCTTTTTATAATATTCACTTGTAAAAACAATATCTGAGTTAAATTTTTCTTCAAAAATTTTCCTATTTTTTCCAGCATGAGAAATCTTATAAGGTTTTGGCAAATAAAAAGAATTATCAGCTGTTGCAGCAACATATGCCATATCTAAAAGAAAAGATAATGCAAATGTTTGTTTTGCAGTAATATTATGTGCTATTGAATTAGGTGTTGGCTCTTCATAAATACTTTTAGGAATATTAAATGTTGGATTATAAAATTCAGATGAAGAAACATCTATTGGTTCACTAGATATTTGTTTGTTTTTATTATTAAAAACACTTTTAAAATTATCAAAAATACTCATAATAATAAATCCTCCTGAGAAAGAAGTATACTCTTATAATAAGTAAAAGTCAACAATTTTCAACAATTTTTTATGTTAATCGACATTTATTAATTTTGCATGAACAACAATACGATATTGTGTATTATTATCACAAGTACATAATGTTATAATATTATCTTTATAATTAGGTGTAATATCAAAAGAACATACACTACTTTCTTTCCAAGAAGTTATTGTTTCTGCAAAATCTGTCTCATTTTCAAAAGAAGTATTTAAAGTTAAATTATTTTTACTTATTTTATAAACAGAAAATATTTGTGCTATGTATTTATTATTTTTAGTATTAAATATAAATGTTTTATTTGCATCATCATTAAACCAATCTTGCTTTAATAAAAACTTTAAGTTACTAAACATAGTTCCATTTTGTCTATTATGACCATAAATTATAGTATTTTCATCTAAAATATCAAAATTATTTGTATAATCTGCAAAAATCCAACCAGCACTATTATAATTCTTTTTAAAATTATGTTTTAAATAAAAATTATTATCTTGTGATTGAACAATAGGGAAATTTATATTTGTATTATTAACTTTTATCCAGCCAACTGTTTGAGGATTTTGAGATAACAAATCTTCAAAATTTACTTCTATACTTTCATAAGTTGTTGAGCTATTTTCAGAAGTATCACTTTCTGATTTAGGAGTAACTTCAGAAGTAGCAGTTATAAATGAGTCAGAAAGCTCATCTGAAAGGCTTGAATTTTCAGTATTTTCTTTGTGCCAATTATATAATAGTATTAAACAAATTATAATAATTACAACTGAAATTAATCTAAATAATATAAGACATATATTGAAACTTTTATCTTTTTTTTCTTTCAAAATAATCACCATATTAATTATAAATAATATTTAAATTTAAATCAATAGAATATTTTTGTATAAATTTAGACAAAATAATGCATAGGAGAAAAATTATGATAATAAATTTTTTGTTAATATTTTTAGGATTTTTTTTGCTTTCAAAAGGAGCAGATTTTTTAGTTGATGGTTCAAGTTTGATTGCTAAGAAATTTCATATAAAAGAAATTGTAATTGGGCTTACAATAGTATCAATAGGAACATCTATGCCAGAATTAATGGTAAGTTTAACATCTGCTATGACAAATCATTCAGATATGGCAATAGGAAATGTTGTTGGAAGTAATATTTCAAATTTATTTTTAATACTTGGAATTTGCGCAATTATAAAACCATTAAGATTTCAAGAGGAAACTGTTAGACTAGAAATACCAATAGTTATATTTTTAACTGCATTATTATATATTTTAGGAAATAATTCTAATGAAAAAATAATAACTAAATTCGAAGGTCTTATTTTAGTTACATTTTTTGTATTATTTATTTTCTATAATATTTTTATGGTGAAAAAAGATTCTTCACCAAATGAAGAAAAAAGCAATTTTAGTAAAAAAGAAATTTTTAAAGGAATTATAAAAATTGTATTAGGAATAATAGGACTAAAATATGGAAGTGATTTTGTTGTTAATAATTCTTCAGAACTTGCACTAAGATTTGGAGTTAGTGAAAAAATAATTAGTTTAACAATTGTCGCAATTAGTACAAGTTTACCAGAATTAATAACATCGATTACAGCAACAATAAAGGGGGAAATTAATTTAGCAATAGGAAATGTAATTGGTTCTAATATCTTTAATATTGTTTTAATTGTTGGAGCAACTGCTATAGTAAAGCCAATAGAGTATTCTATTTCATACAATAAAGATATAATATTTTTTCTAATAGGAATGATTGTTTTAGGAATTTTACCAATAATAAGAAAAAACAAAATGTCTAAGTTAGCAGGAGCTATGTATTTTAGTGTATATGTTGTATATATGATAGATTTAATAAAATAATTAATAAATTCACATAAAAATCATGAAAAAGTATTTATTTTGATCACAAAGTGTGATATAATTATGATGTTGAGTGCGTTATTAAACACCCAAAGTTATGTATAACAATATACTTATGAGAAAGAAGGTATTAATACCTTGAGTTAAAATCTATAAATGTAAAATTACATATATAGGAGGAAGTATGAATAAATCAAATATGAATTTTGCAGTTGACGGAACTGCTGTGGCTTATAATATGCTAGATGGAGAAATAAGAGCAAGAATTGTTACAAGAAATAATCCAGAAAGAAAGGCTCTATATAAAGAAAAAGGAATAATTGATTCTTCACCAGCTATTACAAGATTTATGGTTAAATATCCAAATGTGTTTGGAAACAGAAAATTAATACATGCAGACGGAAGTAATTTTTTCGGAGGAATTCTATCACTATCACCTCTTGCTGGAACAAATTCTCAAAAAGAGATGTTAAAAAATAGAATGAAATATGAATATGATTTATCTGATGAAGAATTACAAGGATTGGATGTGTTTTTTGATGATTTAAATCATTTAAAAGATACACCAGAAATACAAGAAATTGTAGAAAGAACAATATCTTATAAAAATTATATAAAATCTGCATGGGAAACTAGAGAAGCAGAAGTAATGAAACACATAAAAACAGTTTTAGGGTATGAGCCAGAAGTTGTTGGAAATGTAAATACATATATAATGTATCCAAATTTTGATACACACAGAAGTTGTCAACTTACAGATAAAAAAATATACATGTATTTTGGAAAATGCCAAAAAGCGATGGGAAAAAAGGCTGATAAAATATATGAAGCAAAACTTATTTCATCATTAGCACATCAAGCTGTGCATCAACCAATGCTTCCATATAAAACAGCAATGACAAAATCTGAAAAAGAAACATTTCATGCATTTGTAAAATATTTAACAGACAAAGATATATATTCAACTATTTCAGGAAGAAGTTATTTAGATATAGTTACGCCAAATGAAAATCATGAATTAATGGCTAAAATGTATCCATTTTGGTTAGGTTATAGATATAGAAATGCAGATAAAGAAGGTTTAAATTCTGTAATTGAAGTAAAAAAGGCAATAACTAGAGATAAAGAATATTTTGATAGTTTGCTAGAAAATTCTAAAAAGAAGAAAGCATTTTCAGTATACAATTTTGAAAAGTTAGATGCTGAAAAAATTGCAAAACTATTTAAAGATAGAAGAGCAATTACACCATATGAATTTGCTAAATTAAGTATAGAGGATAAATCATTAGTTTATAAAGGCAGATATGTTTCAGAAGAAGGAAGATAATATATTATAAGTGAAATTTTAGGATGAGCTCCTTGAATTTCACTTTTTTTATTGTTAAAATTAGAATATGGGAAGAAAAAAGAAAAAAATTAATAAACAATTAAAAGAATTTATTATATTAATACTAATTATACTGATATTGGTAGTTGCAGAGAAAACTGGAATATTATCAAACATAGAAAAAGAAATAGAGGCTTCAGGAATTGTAAATGTAGTAGATACATCAGATACATCTAATGTATCATTAACTCCAAGAGTAAAAGATGATACAGAAATAATAACAAGTGTATCAGAAAATATAAATATTGATCCATCAAAATTAAATATATTGTTTTTTAATGTTGGTCAAGCAGATTGTCAGTTGATTATTTCAAACGGTCAAACACTTCTAATTGATGCAGGAAATAGTAGAGATGGCGAAAAAATTGTAAATGCAATTAGAGGACTAGGAATCTCAAGATTAGATTATGTTGTAGGAACACATGTACATGAAGATCATGCGGGGGGAATGAGTTATATTGTGGATTCATTTGATATAGGAACATTTTATTTACCATATAACACAACATCTACAACAAATTTTTATAAAAGATTATTAACATCATTAACTAATAAAAATATGATTATTACACAAGCTAATATTGGTGATAAGTTTACTGTTGGTGAAACAAATTGTGAAATAATGAGTGTTGATAATTCAGAACCTGAAAATATTAATGAAGAATCAATAGTTATTGAAATGACTTTTGGAACTCAAAAATATTTATTTATGGGAGATGCTGAAAAATCAAATGAAGATAAAAGGCAGTGGAATGATGTAGATGTTTTAAAAGTAGGACATCATGGATCAAACACAAGTAGTTCTCAAAAATTTTTAGAGCAAGTATTACCAGAAATATCAATAATTTCAGTAGGAAAAGATAATAGTTATGATTTGCCAAAAGATAAAATTTTAGAAAGACTAAATAAAATTGGAAGTACAATATATAGGACAGATAATGATGGAACTATTCAACTTGTAAGTGATGGAAATACAAATGAAATTATAAAAGTAAATTTAAGCTTAGATGGAAATTAGTTTTTATTGAATAAATTATTTACCATATTTTTAATTTCGTTTTGGGCATTTTGAGTAGCAGTTTTATCTATGATATATACACCATTTTCAAATTTAATAATATCCCCTTCTTTACTAGATTCAGGAAGAAGGGATTTTTTTATATTAACCATTTCTCCTGTAGTTTTATTTTCACAAATTGCAAAATCACCTTCAAACCTATCAATAGAGAAAAAAATAGTTTTTTCAACTTGATTTTTTAATTCATTTGAAAATGAGTTATTTGATAAATTTTTTTTATTGTTTTCAATATTTAAATCCATATGTAAATTTCCTTTCTTATAGATATTGTGTATTATTATAGCATGATTGAGAAGGAAATACAAATGTTTATTTATATAAGTAATTTTAATTGTATAATTAATATTTTTATATAATACATTTTCTTCATTCAAAGTTCTCGGTATTCCGTCATATTTTAAAGTAGAATTAAATTTTAAAAGAAAACAGCGCCCTCAAAAAAATTTGAGATTCCCTATTTTCTTTAAAAATATTCTACTAATAAAATACTCTGTTTACATTCGAACTTTTCTCTCAGAAAATTATTATATAAAAATATTAAGTGCAAAATTTAAAATTACTGCAATAAATAAAATTTCTAATAGCCTAGAATTCAAGTAACTGCTGAGGAATTAATATCAAGCAGAAAGTTATGTCTTAGGCTATTTGAAATTGTTATTTGGTGAGTATTATTTTCTTTTTTCTAGCTTTATTAATATCAAATATATTATGAATGGAAGTTCCGCTTTTGAAAGTAATTCGAAATTAGAAGGTCTTAATAGAATTTTGTGGAAAATGTTCAAGCTTGTTCTTGAAAGGGTGCCACAAAATTTATTTAGAACTTCTATAAGAATTACTTGAACAAGGAACTGTATATGAATAGTATATTTGATATTAATAATCTACAAAATAATTACTCACTCAAATAACAATTTTTATAAATATTTACAAAAACAATTATTATTGATAAAATATTTAAAGATTTTACAGATGAAAAGGAGGAATAATGAAAGAAAAGAAAAATATAATTTTACTTATTATTGCTATTATATTATTTTTAGTAGCATTAATATTTTTGGTGTGGAGTACAAAACAAAAAAATATAGACAATACAAATATAAATAATACAAATGAAATTTTAGAAGAAAACATAGAACCACAAAGAGAAATTGAAAGTTCAAATACACAAGATGTAGAGGGAGTTTCTTATCAAGATATTTCTATTTATACAGAAGATGAAACACAAGTTAAATTATCTGAATTTTCCGAACAACCAGTAATGATTTTATTTTGGAATCCAGAAAATGAGGACTCTGTAGAGGTATTAAAAAAAGTAAATGGAAGATATAGTGATTATAAAGATAAAATTGAATTTTTAATGATAAGTACTTCAAAGGAAATTCCAGAAGAACTAAAAAGTGAAATATCTATGAAAATATATTATGATTTAAATGGTGAATGCCAAGAAATGTATAATGCTACTGTAATTCCAACAATGGTATATATAGATGGCAATAATGAAGTAATAAATGCAAAAAGTGGAGTTCCAAGTAATGATGCTATTGAAGCAAATTTAGATTTAATATCTAATAATTTCTAAAATGTATATAATATAAAAAATAAAATCACAAATAGGAAAAGAGAATAGGATTCCTTTTGTATTCAATAAATTATAAAATATAAATATTAAAAATATTAAAATAGCGATTTTTGTGAAAACAAGAGTCGCTACTTTTTTTCGTTTATTTTGATTATATAAATTAGCTGGTATTAGTATTTTTAAAGCAAATAAACTACTAGAGATAAATAAGATTTTAAAGCTATAGATTGCATAATTAATAATTCCAGATTTTTTTGTAAATAAAGAAAATATTAAATTTGGAAAAATATATAGTATGCTTGAGAAAATTATTTCAAAAATTGTACAATAAATAAGACTACTTAAAAGAGATTTTTTTGTAGCATATATTTTTTTATTTAGAGAAACTACTATAATAGGCGTTATCATAAATAAATATATTATTAAATTTATAAATAGTGCTTGTATTTGGATTGCGTTCATAAAGAGCCTTTCTAAAATTGTTGTTTGTGTGAGTAATTTTAATTGTATAACTTATATTTTTATATAATATATTTTCTTTATTCAAAGTTCTCGGTAATCCGCCGTATTTTAAAGTAGAATTAAATTTTTAAAGAAAACAGCGCCCTCAAAGCAAGTTTGAGATTCCCTATTTTCTTTAAAAATATTCTACTAATAAAATACTCTGTTTACATTCGAACTTTTCTCTCAGAAAATTATTATATAAAAATATTAAGCATAAAGTTTAAAATTACTGCAATAAATAAAATTTTTAACAGCCTAGAACTCAAGTAATTGCTGTAAAATTATGTCTTATGCAGTTTGGAAATTATTATTTGGTGAGTAGTAATTTCTTTTTCTAGCTTTATTAATATCAAATATATTATGAATGGAAGTTCCGCTTTTGAAAGTAATTCGAAATTAGAAGGTCTTAATAGAATTTTGTGGAAAATGTTCAAGCTTGTTCTTGAAAGGGTGCCACAAAATTTATTTAGAACTTCTATGAGAATTGCTTGAACAAGGAACTGTATATGAATAATATAT
>CAOTKV010000014.1 GCA_948530865.1 uncultured Clostridia bacterium | reverse complement strand
AAAAAGAGAAAAATTTTTAAAATTTTTCTCTTTTTTAATTTTATTTTAATCCAACTAAAATATTATATTAATATCTATATTTAGTATTGATTTTTTTTATTGTTATTGTTATGATATAGGAGAAAAATAGCATTATATGGAAAGGTGGAAAATCACTTAAATGATAGAATTTAAAAATGTCACAAAGGTATATGATACAGGAACAGAGGCGGTTCATAATGCAACTTTTACAATAGATAAAGGTGAATTTGCATTTTTAGTTGGATCATCAGGTTCTGGAAAATCTACATTAATAAAATTAATTCTAAAAGAAGAAGAAGCTAATAGAGGAAATATAATTATAAATGGAAAAGATATCACTTTTTTGAAAGCAAAAAGAGTGCCATTTTTACGTAGAAGTATGGGAGTAGTTTTTCAAGATTTTAGATTACTTCCTGATAAAACAGTTTACGAGAATGTTGCATTTGCAATGTATATAGTAAAAGCAACACCAAAACATATAAGAAGACAAGTTCCAATGGTATTATCATTAGTTGGTTTAAGTAGTAAAGCTAAATGTTATCCAAATGAATTATCAGGTGGAGAGCAACAAAGAGTTGCTTTAGCAAGAGCATTAGTTAATAATCCATCAATGATAATTGCAGATGAACCGACAGGAAATTTAGATCCAGAA
The DNA here is from genome assembly GCA_948530865.1 of uncultured Clostridia bacterium. Lineage (GTDB taxonomy): Bacteria > Bacillota > Clostridia > TANB77 > CAG-508 > Scatovivens. The sequence goes on along the minus strand of CAOTKV010000014.1, from coordinate 48,157 downwards.
ACAGCATGGGATATAATGAATTTATTAAATGATATAAACGCTAGAGGAACAACTGTTGTAATGGCAACACACGCTAAAGATATAGTAAATAAGATGAAAAAAAGGGTTATACAAATAGATAAAGGTGTAATCATAAGAGATGATAAAAAAGGTGGTTATAATAGTGAGGTATAATGGATTATCCTATTTAATAGGTGAAGGTTTTAAAAATATGTTTAAAAATACAAAATCAACTGTTATCTCAGTTATAACAATGATTTGTACAATGTTTTTGTTTGGAATATTTTTTGCAATAGGTGTAAATATTAATTCTATATTAGAACAAGTTCAATTAAAACAAGGAATGGAAATTTTTATATGGGATGAAGTTACAGATGAACAAAAAAATAATTTCGAAACAGAGATAAAAGCATTAGAAGGTGTAAACAGTGTAAGATACAAAAATAAACAACAAGCTTTAGATTCTTTTAAAGAGAGCTTAGGTGCAGAAAATTCAAAAGTTCTTGAAGGATATGAAAATGATAAAAATATTTTCCCAGCATCTTATATTGTTACTTTAACTGATCTTGAAAAATCTGATGAAATTCAAGCAGAAGTTAGAAGAATCGGAGCTAAGATTGCTACTGCAGAAAGAGTAGGACAAGTTGATCTTAATATTGAAGAAACAACAGAACATGATTCAATTATAAAAAACATAACTAGTAGTGATAATACTATAAATACTCTTATAACAATAGTAAGAGGTGTTAGAATAACAATAGGAGTAATATTTATAATATTACTTGTCATATCAATTACAATCATATCCAATACTATAAAACTTACTGTTCATGCTAGGAGAAAAGAAATTTCTATCATGAAATATGTTGGAGCGACAAATAGTTTTATTAGATGGCCTTTTTTAGTAGAGGGGATAATAATAGGAATAATTGCTGCAATTCTTACATTAGTAATTGTAGGAGTTTTATATGATTTTGTAATTAAAAGTATAGAAACTTCAAATGTATTACAGAAGATGGGAATAACATTACTTCAATTTATAGAAATTGCAAAACCAGTAGCAATAGTATACGCAGTTTTAGGAATAGGAGTTGGTATAATAGGAAGTTCTGTATCAATGAAAAAATATTTGGAGGTATAAACAATTTCATGAAAAAATTTATTAAAATTAATTTTGTAATTTTAGTAATATTTTGTTTATCTTGTAATTATTTATTAGTTCCAATAAATGCAGAAACATTTGATGAGGAATATTCAGAAAATCAAGAAGAATTAAATGGAGAAGAAAATCAGCAAGATGAAGAGAATAAAAAGCAAGAAGAGGATGAAGAAAAAACATTGGATGATTTGCAACTTGAGAAAGCAGACTTGCAAAATATAATAGAAGAATCAAATGCTCAAATCCAATTTATAGAAAGTGATTTATCTAACACTGTTGTAGAAATTGCTGAAATAAATCAAAAAATTTGTGATAAACAATTGGAAGTTGAAACATTGCAAGCTCAAGAAAATGAAATTTTTAAATATATTGAAAGAGCTGAAAACGAACTTGAAAGATCAGATAAAAGATATGAGAAACAAAAAGAATTGTTGGAAAAAAGATTAGTTGCAATGTATGAAATGGGAGAAAATTCTTATTTGGAAGTTTTACTTAGTTCAAAAAGTATTACTGATTTATTTTCAAATTACTACTTAATTTCAGAAATATCATCAGCAGATGAAGAGTTATTAAAAACAGTTAATGATGAAAAAATATATAATAAAAGATTAAAAGAAGCTTTAGAAACAAAGAAAGCAATTTTAAGTGCATCACGAGAAACTCGAGAAAAAAATGCTATTTCTTTAACTAATATGTCTGTTATTAAAAATAATAAAATCCAACAATTAACAGAACAAGAACTTGTACTTCAACAAATAATTGAGGAATACCAAAATCAAATAACTGAAATTGAAAAAGAAATTAGAATTTTAGCTATTGCAAATGTGAGCGAAAGATATGTTGGTGGAACAATGGCTTGGCCAACACCAGGTTATACTAGAATTACATCTCCATTTGGTATGAGAACTCATCCAATTACTGGTATTTTTAAATTACATACTGGTGTTGATATAGGAGCTCCATACGGATCTAATTTTGTTGCAGCAAATGATGGGTTAGTAACTTATGCAGGTTACAATAGGGCTTATGGAAATATGGTAATAATAGATCATGGTGGTGGAATTACTACATTATATGCACATGGTTCTGAAATATTAGTAAATGTTGGAGATACTATTTATCAAGGAAATCCTGTATTAAAAGTTGGTTCAACAGGATATTCAACAGGGCCACATGCTCATTTTGAAGTTAGAATTAATGGTGATTATGTTCAACCACTTGATTATATAACATCATATTCTACGGCTAATAATATAGAGCCAAATGAAGAAAGTGCTGAAAATAATATTGATGTTTTAAGTAACAAAGATGAACAAGAGCAAGAAGAAAATAAAGAAGAAGAGTAATGGTTATAGGAACCAAAAAACCTAAATATTCAAAAGGAGAAAATAAATAGTAGGAAAAATGAATATTAGTAAAATAGGAAGAATAATATGTATTAGTTGTTTAATTTTAATTTTAGGGATAAATACAATTGGAATTTGTTATGCAGCAACAACTTCAGAATTAAATAAACAAAAGAATGAAATTGATGAAAAGATTAAGGAAATAAATTCTGAGATAGCTGGAACGAAATCTAAAATGACAGATAATTTGAATCAAATAAACGAATTAAATGCAGAAATTTCAACATATGAAAATGAAATTGGAGATCTTCAAGCTAGAATTGGATCTGTAAATGTTCAAATTACAGAAAAAGAAGCAAATATAGTAGAGCAACAACAAAAATATGATGAACAACAGGAATTATTAGATAAAAGATTAATTGCTATGTATGAAAACGGAAGTACATCGTATTTAGACATGTTGCTTTCATCTGATGGATTAGCAGATTTTATTTCAAATTACTATATAATTTCACAACTTGCAGAATTTGATCAAGAATTACTAAAAGGAATTGCTGATACAAAAGATAAAATTCAAGCAGAAAAAGATTATTTAGAATCTGCTAAAAGTGAAATTCAACAAACACAAAATGCAATGAAAAATAAACAAAACTCATTAGCAGCTTCTAGAAATCAAAAAAAGGCAGTTGTGTCACAATTGTCTGAAGAAGAAAAAGCTCTTCAAGAGGAATTGGAAGAATATGAGCAACATAAAAAAGAAATCCAAAGTAAAATTGCTCAAGCTTCTGCTAAATATACTGGTGCTCCAGTAGCACCTAGTGCAGCAGGATTTACCTCACCATTACCAGGAAAAACAAGAGCTAATATAACAACAGGATATTTGGGATATTCAGGACATGAAGGAGTGGATTTTGCATGTGCTGGAGGAACACCAGTTTTTGCAGTAAAATCTGGAGTAGTATATACATCTACAGCTAAAATGAGAAATGGAAAATATGTAAGTTATGGAGAGTACATAATTATAGATCATCAAGATGGAACAATGACATTATATGCACATATGCAAGCTGGTTCTAGACTTGTTTTTGAAGGAAATAGTGTATCACAAGGGCAACAGATTGGTTCTGTCGGTTCAACAGGAAATTCAACAGGAAATCATTTGCATTTTGAGGTATATTCAAAAGGTAGAAGAACAAATCCAACACCGTATTTACCTTAGAACATAATTGGAGGAAAGATGGAAGAAAACAAAAGTCGTGAAGACGAGTTAATAGAAGAATTTGAAGAAGAAAAGAAACATTTAAGATTTAAGTATATTTTAATAACAATTATATTAGTTGTAATTGCAATAGTATTTTCTTCTGAATTTACAATTCAATATTATTTTAAAAATAGTATTTTAAATAAAAATGAAGCAGTAGGAAATGCAGAAGAAAATATTGATGAAATAGGAAAGACTTTAAAGAACTTTAGAAAATTAATAGATAATCAATTTATCGGAGAAATCGATGAGCAAAAAATACTTGATGAAACAATAAAAGGCTATATAAAAGGTTTAGATGATGAATATTCTGAATATATGACTACTGAAGAATGGGAAGAATTCCAAAGCTTAACAATGGGAAATTATGTTGGAATAGGAATTTATATGGGAGTGGATAAAAACAATAATATAGTTGTTTTAGCTCCAATAGAACAGTCACCAGCAGAAAGAGTTGGAATTAAAACAGGTGATATTATTGTTGAAGTAGATGGTGAAAATGCATTAGGAGTTTCGTCAGATATTGTGTCTTCAAAAATTAAAGGAGAAGAAGGAACAACAGTTAAACTTAAAATTGCAAGAGAAAATGAATATTTGGATTTTGAAATTCCAAGAGAAGCAATAAAAATGTATCATGTAAAAAGCGAGATGAAAGAAAATAATATTGGTTATGTTTCTTTATTAACATTTGATGAAAATTGTGCAGATGAAATAAGAAAATCTTTTGAAGATTTAAAATTTAAAGGCGCTAAAAAGATAATATTAGATTTAAGAAACAATACTGGTGGATTAGTAGATGAAGCCTTAGAAATTGCTGATATGATTATTCCTAAAGATCAAACTTTATTGATTACAGTAGATTCAGCTGGTAATAAAGAATATAGCAAGGCAGAACAAGATCCTATAATCGATTGTGATATAGTTGTTTTAGCTAATGAATATTCTGCAAGTGCTTCAGAAATATTAATCGGAGCGTTAAGGGATGCTGGTAAAGCCAAAGTAGTAGGAACTAAAACATATGGAAAAGGTGTAATTCAAAGTGTGTATTTACTAAATGATAATAGTGCATTAAAATTAACTGTAAATGAATATTATACACCAAATGAAACTAAAATTAATAAAGTGGGAATTGAACCAGATTATGTTGTGGAATTAGATGAGAATTCAGAAGAAGATGCACAACTAAATAAAGCGTTAGAAATATTAAAGTAAAATAGAAAAAGGTAAGAAATTATTTCTTACCTTTTATTTTTTATTTAGTAAGAAAGTGCAGAGCGCTTTCTTACTAAATAAAAGCTTCGCTAATTTTTGCACACGATTTTGTACAACAAAATCGTTGCATCGAACAAATACGTGGACGATTCAGTAAAGTTTTGTATTTTGTAATTATCATATCGTTCACTTTTGTTTTTAAAAGTAATAAAAAGTAATAAAAAAGTAATAAAAATGATATCAGAATGAAAGTTTATAATGTTGGAAAAATATGTAATTTTTGATAAAATATTGTTGAAATAATTTAATTTTAAATTTATTTGAAAGAGAGAATTATGGATGCAAAATATAAAAGATGGTAATAAAAAAAGCAGACTTGAAGTTGCTGCAATAAAAATAATTAAAAATAGGGGAGTTGCGATTTCTTTATTGATAGTTGTTGCTATAATTATTGTATTAATTATTATTTCTGTATCTGGAAGAACTCAAGCTACAAATGAAGAAACAATTCCTCCAATTAGTGATAGTGTCCATATGTCTAAAAGTTCAGATGGAATATGGGTTCCAATACCTCATGGATATTCTGCATCAAAAATTCCAGGAGAAAATTCAGTAAATGGTGGATTTGTAATTTATGAAGGTGAAGATATAGATTGGAGCTATTGGGAAAATAAAGAAAATACAATACAAGTTAGTAATGAAGATAATGATAGTATAGAAAAAGAAAATGAAGAAGTAAATATTGTAGATAATAAAGTTGATGATAATAATATTATAGATAATAAAATCGATAATACTTTAAATATTGTAGAAGATAATTTTGTTAATGAGAATATAGAAAATACAGTTGAATCAGAACAAAATTTAGTTATAGATATGCCAATAGAAAATTCAAATAATGAGGATTTAGAAGAACCATTACCAGAACCAGAAAAAATAGTTTCTGATAATGCAGAAATAAAACTGTTATCAGAAGATAGTGCTTGGATGATAGAAACAGATACAAATACATTAGAATTGCAAAAAACTAGAAATCAATATGTTTGGATTCCAATGACAAGTAGTGATTTAAATAAAATGTACAGCATTAATAATGGAAAAATGAAAGAAACTACATTTTGGTATAGTAGTTATATGGATCAACCAGCTAGTGGTTATGCAACAGGACCAAATATAAATAATTTTTATGCAGGTAGTGGCTCTGTTTATTCAAATGATGAAGATTCTTATCTTTTATCTAATATGGATGGTATTACTAGATATGAATTATTAAATAAAGAAATAGAACAAAATTATAATAGAATGATTAAAAGTATAGAAAAATATGGTGGTTTTTATATTGGAAGATATGAAACAGGTGGACTTGATAGTGTAGAGCCACAAAATGCAGTAGTTCAAAAGGGAAATAATCAAATATCTGGAATATCATGGTATGCAATGTATGAATCTTGTAAATATTTAAGTGATGAAAATGAAAATGTATTTACATCAATGATATCATCATCTCAATGGGATGCAGTAATTAGGTGGTTAAGAAATTGCAAAGTATCAATTCCAAGTACAAATGTTCAAATAACAGATAATACATATATTAGAGATTCAACAACATTTGGAAATACAAAAGATGCATCATTTGATTATATTGATATAAATGGTGAGCAAGCTTTTAAAGATGTGGGAACAGGTGTAAAGATACCTTCTGGAAGTACAGAATATACAAAATTGAATAATATTTATGATATGGCAGGAAATGTATATGATGCAACTACTTCAATAAGTAATTCTGCAAGTAATGTTGCTAAAGTCGTAAGAGGTGGCTATTATTCAAGCGTTTATAAAAGTGGTAATTTAGATTCTGGTGGAATTGGTGGAATATATTACCAATACTATTCAAGTAATTTATCTTTTGGATGTCGTGCTGTACTTTGTATTATGGATTAATTAAATATAAATTTCTAGGAAAGGAGGGAGATATGTTATATGAAAAATAAAAAGGATAGTTTAGGAAGAAAAAAGAAAGTTCCAAGAATTCAAAATAACTTTAAAGCTAGTGAGAAAAAAATTGTAAAAGCTGAAAAAAGAAATTCTAAAAATAACAGAAAAGTTGCAAAAAAGCAAAAGAAAATTAAGAGAAGTGAAATTAAACTATCTTCTAGAATTAGAAAAATTGCATCAAAAGAAAAAGTTAACTTTAATGAAAGAATAGCTGCATTTTCAATAAATAAAAGAAGAGTAAGAAAAAATAATTTCCCTGTAAAGTTAAATTTGTTAAATAAAAAATATATGTTATTAGTAATAATATTATGTATTATAGCTACAATTATTGCAATTTTTAGCATCAACAATAAAAAGCATAATAGTCTTATATCTCCTAAGATTTCTAGAGTTGAAGGATATGATGAAGTTTTAGATAAAGATAACGAAGTCTATGGAAAAGAAGAGGGTGGAATAACTAATAAAAGAATAAATATAAATTTTGATGCATTTTTCTTAGAAGAAGGTGCAAATGGAATTGCAAAAAAGGTTAGAGGAACTTGTAATAGAGTTGGAGAACAATCAAATTTATATATGGATTTAAGTGTATTTGGTGGAGGAAAATTAAAAAATGCCACAATTACTATTAATTCAAATAACTTTTTCTTAAAAACATCTTTTGTAAAAGATGGTTATGTGTCAAATAATTATATATCAAATAATACTAAAACAATAAAATTAGGCGAAATAGATGAATCAATGCAAAAATTATTTATTGGAACTGTTTGTTCTGGTTATTATACGTCAAGCAGTACAAGAGCTTCTGCAATTGGTAATGATACATCAAAATATAGTATGGAAAACAGTATTATTTTTGCTGGGACATATGAAGATGAAGAAGGTAATTTAATTGATTTTGAAAAAGAAATACCATTTATAGTAGATTGGTTTGGCGAAGTAGATTGTAATATTACTCCAAAGCAACAATCTATTTCATCTTCTAATTTAGAAGATAGTATTAATGGTGAAGAATTTAATTTAGAATTTACTGTAACAACAGAAGAATCAAAAAATCAATTAATAATGTCTGAAGCTAATTTATCAGGAATAATTCCAGAATTAAATGGATATAAACCTACTAAAGTTGAAATTACAGGAAATGGTGTAGAATATACTTATGATGAAAAGACAGGAGAATTTATAGCCAAAAAAGTTGCGACACTTGATGACAATGGAATTGTAATTTCTAATGCTTATAATATTGAAACTGATTATTATACAAAACTAATAAGAAGTAACAAATTTAATTTTAAAGTTACATATCCAATAGATGCTTATAATACAATCACTGAAAATAAAAGTGAATTTGAATTATTAATTCCAATGGAAGCTCAAAATAAAGGTTTTAATAATCCTAATACAAAAGATGGATTTGAAAATCCTTACATATCAAAGGTTGATAAAGGAATAATAGTACTAAATTGGAGAGAATTGAGTGAAGGTGAAGTAATTCCACCAAGTTTTGGAGTTGCAATAGGTACATATAAAAGAGAAGGGTATAATTCGTACTTAGTTCATAAAGATAAACCTTTAAATATATATAATGGTGCATCTTTAGAAGAAGTAGATGATGAATATGTGGTTGAATGGAGAGCATATACTGGAAATATAGGTGATACAGATGGATTAATAATGAATGAAACAACTGGTAAAACTGATGAGTTCTTAAATGTATCAGGAAATTATATTTCAATGGAGAAAATGACTACAAATAAAGGAATTTATTTTGTTGGAGCAACAGATACGCTTGGAAATGATGGATGGATTAAGATATATAATAATGAAACTAATACGTTATTAAAAACATTTACATCAGCTGATTGGAATAATTATAATACTTCAAAACCATATTATTATGATTCATCAGTAAAACATATAAGAGTTGAAACAAGTAGTACTACAAATAATTCATATTTATATGTAAAACATATAAAAGAACTTGATGATCAAGTTATCACAGAGACATTTACTAAACCAGAATTTGATGATCTATCATATATTTATACATATTTAACTGCTGGATTTATTCAAAAAGATACTGGAAAAATATTAAATACAGAGAATATACAAGAAAAGGCAAAATATATTGCTCCAAGATCTGTTGCACGTATATATCTTTCTAAAGATACTATTGCTACAAATGTAACAACAGAAAATGAATTAATAAGAATTAAGACAGAAACTGACAAATATAATGAACGTAAATGGAAAAATGGAACATTTTTAGTAAGAATTCCAAAAGAAATAGCTTTTGTAGAAGTGAATAATGTTAAAACTAATAATAAAAATGTTGTAATATCAGCATATGATGTTTATGAAATTGATGGATATTGGTATATAAAAATTATAACCAAAAATCAGCAAGAAGAGTCATATACAATTGATATTGATTGCAATTTATCACCAGATCAAAGATCTGTTAAAACGACAGAAACAGTAGAACTTTTTGCAATTAATGGAATTCCATGTGAGTATACAAGTTCATCAGAAGACAAATATGATTTAGATGAGGATTCTAATGTAACAGAAATTGTTAATTATGATAAAACATTTTTGAATTTAGAGACAGGAACATCACTAAATACAACTCAAATTGCAAGTAATTATAATGATGAAAATCATGTTGCAATAGCTCCAAGAGTTGTAAAGATTAATAATAATAGAAATGCTACAATAACAGTATCTCTTACAAATAACTATGATTCAGACGTAACTGATTTTAAGATACTTGGTATAGTTCCTTTTAAAGGTAATAAAAACTTGATGAGCGGACAAGATTTAGGTTCAGAATTTACATCTTATATGAAAAATGGTGGTTTTTTTGAGATGACACCTGAGGTAAAACCATATACAAAAATATATTATTCAAAAAATGAAACACCAACTAATAATAAGGATTTACCAGAGAATGGATGGATTTCAGAAGATGATACTACAAATTGGACACAAAATGATTGGAATGAAGTAAAGACATATCTAATTGTTATTGATAAAGAATATGTTCTAAAAAAAGGAGAGAAAGTTGAATTCAAATATGAAATTTCAATTCCTGATGGTATACCATTTAATTTAACAACATATTCACAACACAATGTAGAATTTGCATTATCAACAGCAGAAGGTTTAGTTTATACAGGAACTGGATCATCAAAATTAGGATTTATGGTTGCTAAACAATATGATTTGGAAATTATTAAATATCAAGAAAATACAAATAAAACAATACCAGGTGTAGTATTTTCTGTTAAGGAAAAAGGACAAAATTCTAGTTATGTTAAATTTACAGATGATAATGGGACTATTTTAATACCAGAACTACTTGTAGGAAAACATTATATTTTAAAAGAAGAAAGAATTAGCGATGAATATGTTTTAAATGATGAAGAAGTTGAATTTTATGCATATACTGATGAAAATGAAAAAATATATATAGCATTCTTAAATTCAGATGGAACTTATTCAAAATTAGAAGACGTTTATTCATCAATAAGAAGTACAGAAGTTTTTCAGCAAGATACTAATAAAGACTGTAAGATAAGAATTAATGTAGAAAATGAAGCTAAATTAAATCTTCTTATTCAAAAAAAAGATGATTTGAGTAAAGAGCCATTAAAGGATATAAGATTTGTTATTAATGGAAAAGGCAAAGAGCGTCAAATTATAAAAACTGATGAAAATGGAAAAGTTTTTGTTTCTGGAATTGAACTAAATGAAGAATATACAATTACAGAAATAAAGGCACCAGGATATAATTTACCAAGTGAAGATATTGTATTTTCAGTAACTAGAACTAAAGAGAATGATAAAGCTGTATATAATTTTACTAAATATGTAGATAATGGAACAACTACAAGTCATGTTGTGGGATTTGATGAAAATGAAAATTTAGTAATTAAACTAGATTTGGAAAATCAAAAGTTTCCAACATATAATTTTAAATTAGTGAAATATTCTACAACTGGAGAAGTATTGCCAGGAGCTGAGTATAAGATATATGGTGAAGGAATAAGTGCATCTGGTGAAACTTATACAACTGATGAAAATGGTGTTATTACAATTAGTGGATTATATCAATGCAGTAATGAAATAGATACATCAAAAATATATACAATTTACGAAACTCATGCTCCAGAAGGATATTCTATAAATAATACAAGATTAACATTTAAAGCATATAAAGATAATGCTGGAAATCTTGTTTTTACACCAATAGATGGACAAGATGTAATAAGAAATAATAAAGAAACAGGAAATAAAGATATACAAATAATTGAAAATAATATTGTACAAATTGGTGTTGAAGATGAAGTAATATTTGGATTGAATAAAATAGATGAAGATACAGGAGAAAAACTTTCAGGTGCTAAATTTATTATTAAAGATTTGGAAGGAAATGATGTTGTAGATTCCAAAGGAAATCCAATAGGTGAATATATTGAAACTCAAATCGAACATGTAACTCAAAAAGTTAAAGAAACCGATATTGAAAGAGAATTAGATTTTACGTCAAGTGGTGATTATATATGGACTAAAAATAGTGATGGAGTATGGCAAAGTGAGAATTATCATATTTCTAATTCTGTTACAAGTATGAAATCAGAATTTACTATTAATGCAGGAGAACAATTACAATTTGATTGGGGAGTATCTTGTTCACCAGTACAAGAATATTCATACTATAAAATTACCAATATAGATACAAATACAGTAGAAAAAACTTCTAATAGAAAAAATGGAAAAAATCTTGATGATGATGGAAATGTAATATTTGAATCTGTTAAATTAGATTTACCAGCAGGGAACTATGAATTAGAATTTATTTTCCAAAAAGGAAACTATGGAAACTGGGGAAAAGATAGAGCTTTTATGAAAAATGCAAGAGTGTATACTGATACTAAGTATCAGTATACATATGAATATTCATATGAGCCAATTTCTGGTTATGGATTTACTACTGATGAAAATGGTCAAATTTCAGCTCTTTTACCAGCAGGAAAATATAAAGCAATAGAAGTTGAAGCTCCAAAAGGTTATTTATTACCTGAAAACGAAGAAGATAGAACATATTATTTTGAAATTGGTTTAGAAAAAGACAATAAGCCAGAGTATTTGATAAATGCAATTACAGGAAATAACTGGAATTATATAAATTCAGTAACTTCAAATATAGGAGCAACTGGTGGAGTTGTAGCAGTAGGAAGTATTTCAGATTCAGTCGTTAAAAGTGAAGATGGAGTTGATGTAAATGGAGATGGCACTAAAGAACATGTTTCAAAAGGATATAATGATGCTATAATTGTATCTTATGATAGAGATGGAAAATATGTAGCTTCAAAAACATTTGGTGGAAAACGTGATGATGCATTTAATAAAATTATACAAACATATGATGGAGGTTATGCAGCAGTAGGATATGTTTCAAGTGATGAAGTATATTTAGGAGATACAAAAATTGAATCTATATCTAAAACAGATAGTGCTGGTAAAAATAAATATGAAGATGCTTTAAAAAATAAAGATGCAGTATTAGTTAAATTTACACAAAACTTGGATGTAGCCTGGGCTATTAGACTTGGAGGAACTTCTGATGAAGAAATAAATACTATTATAGAAATTAAAGCAGAAGGAGAGCATCAAGGAGATTTAATTGTTGCTGGAAAATATTATAGTAAAACCTTTAATTTTTATGATTGTATAGGAAAAGATACATATACACCTAAAGAATCATTTGAAAATCTTGGAAATATGGATGGTTTTATAGCTTCATATTCACAAGAAGGAATGTATAGATGGAGTCAAAGAATAGGTGGACAAAATGATGTTGATGTAAGTGATGTAACAGAAACAAAATCTGGAATAGCAATTTCTATAAATGGTATAACATCATATAATAGTAATAATAGTAGTATATATTTAACTACTCAAAAAAATGCAGTTTTTGGATCAGTTAGAAAAAAAGGACTAGCAGGAATTATTTCTCAATATTCTTTAGATGGTTCAAATGTTAATTATTATGGAATATATCCTATGAATGATGCTATGCAAACAAATGATAATGTAATGATTTCAGATATAGAAAATACAAAAGATAATAGATTAATTGTTGCTGTAAATTATAATTGTGCTGTAAGAAGTTCTGTAACTGGAATGAACCAAACTACAATAATTAGTACAACACCAAAATCTTCTAAATATGATTCTGCAATTATGGAATTAAAGGAAGATGGAAGTTTTAATAGAATTATTTATACTTTATCAAGTAACCATGATGATTTTATTTCAAGTATGAAATCAACAGATGATGGAGGATTACTAATTGGTGGTTGGTATTATTCTGCAGAAGGACTTGATGTAGATGGAGATGGAACACTTACAGGCAAGTATGATTTTAAAGCAAGAACTCAAGATTTTACATCAGAAGGATTTATAATAAAATTAGATTCAAATGAAAAAGTAGATTATGCAAGTAATATTTTAGGTGCAGGTTATGAAAATGTAGAAGAAGTAACTGAAACAGATGAAGGAAATTATGTAGCATGTGGTAATTTCAACTCTAGTACATTAAATGCTACAAATTTCAAAAAAGAAGATGCTGAAAATTCTACAAATCTAATTTCAAATGCTCCAAACTATTCAAATGGATTTGTTGCTATAAAAACTGCAAAACCACAAATAGAATTTTTAAGTGGTGATAATATTACAATAACAAATAAATCTAAATCATATAAAATAACAACAGAAGTAAGAGCACATGATGAAGGTGGAACAGAAGTAAAAGGTGGAACAATTTCAGGTAGAATTGGAGTAATTGAAGGTGAGACAGATGGTGTAAAATATATTGAAAGTGGAATGCATTTTGTTGAAAGAGTAAATCATGGAAAAAATCAATCTGAAGAAACTAAAATTGTGATAACACCTGATTCAGGTTATGCAATAAAGTCAGTTGAAGTAAATGGTAATTTAATAAATAGTTTTAATGTTGATGAAAATGGTGTAGGTACATTAAATATTTTTGAAAATGTAACAGAAGATATTCATGTTGTTGTTGAATTTTCAAAAAAAGAAGCTGTTTTAGAATTAATAGTTAATCATTATTTATGGACTGGAAATGTTGAAACATCATTAGAAAAAGTACTTCCAAGTGAACGTTATACAGGAAAAGAAAATGAAAAGTATTTAACAATGCCAAATTTAGAAACAAATTATGATATAGTTACTAATGAAGATTTTTATGCAGGTAAATCTGAACAAGAAATTTTAGAATTAGTCGAGAAATTGAATTATGAAAATAAGGATGAATTTCTAAATGATATATATCTTCCAGAAAATTACATGGGAGTATACAAATCTGAAACACCAATAATTATTGTGAACTACTATTATAAAGAAAAAACATACACACTAACAGTTCACCATTATTTAGAAGGTACAAATACACCAGTACCATTAAAAGATGAAAATAGTGGAATATCTCTAGATCCTGATGATAGATACATAAATAATAAATATCATATTGAAGATTCATATGAAACAACAAAAGCGGTAGAAGAAAGAATTGATTATTCAAAATATGAATTAGTAGAAATACCAAAAAATGCAACAGGAAAAATAAAACAAAATACAGTAGTTAGTTACTACTATAGAGAAAAAGAAGGATTAAAGCTTGAAATGCCAAGCACAGGAGGAATAGGAAACTATATATATTATTTTATTGGTGGAATGATAACTTTAGGAACTTTAAGATTAATATTTAAAAAGAAAAAATAAATAAATTGTTTTTAAGCAACTTTTAGAAGAAATCTAAGAGTTGCTTTTTTGTAATAATAACTTAACAAAAAAATTATTGTTTAAAAAATATATAAATGATAAAATTGTTCTAATAAAAAGTAAAGGTGAATTCTGAGTGAAATTAAAAATTAAAGGAAAATTAAATAATAAAGTTAATATAAAACAGCAAAATAGTTCAGAAGAAATTGCCATTAAGTTAAAAGAAACTGATTATTACCAAGGAATTAAATTAGATTGCAGAAAAAATATAAATACATCAAAAAAAATATTGGCAAATATTGAAGTTTTAAATGGTATTCAAAAGAGGAATCAACAGAGGGCAGAAAAAATGGGAGTTTTATATACTCCATTAAACAATATTTCTAAAATGGAACATTCTGCTCACATTTTAAAAGAACAACTATTTAAAATTGATAGAAAATTAGCTGAAATATGTAATCAAACAAATTTTGAAAAATTAAAATTTGATTTGGAAACTATTGCTAAAACTAATATTGGAATAACAGCTTTATTAAAGTGTTTAAATGATTCAAAAAATTCAATGATAAGCAATAAATATAGTAGATTTCCTGAAATGATTGAAATAGAAGATAGAGAATTAAAGAGAAGCATTGCAGAAAGATCAAGGAAGATTAGAGGAGAAGCAGAATTAAAAAAATTAAAAGATGATTTAAAAATTATAGAAGAAAAAGGAACATTTAAAAAATTTATTGGAATACTTATTGGAAGAAATAAAATTGATAATTGTTTAGAAATGCAAATTAAATATAGAAAAATGGCGATAGAAAGTACATTATCAAAAAAATTAACATTAGTTCAAAAATATGATATAGAAGAGATTCTAGCAGAAATATTAATGTTTATAGAAGAAAATGAGAAAGATGAACTTATTAAAGATGATGTTGATAGTTTGAAAATATTAGCAGAAGAATTGAAGAAAAATTATACTATTTTAGACTCTAATGTTCAAACTATTATAAGTCAAAGAGATGGTAAGAATTCTTTATATGTTAATAAAAAGATAACTAAAAAAGAAATTATAGAACTTGAGACACAAAGATTTTTAAATAAATATGGATATAGAATATCATATGTATGTGACCAAGAAGGATATGAATATCAAGATACTATGGCTACTGAAATAGATAGAATAATTACGTATATAAATAATTTAAATATAATATAATACTTTAAAAAAATGTTATAAAATTGTTGCTTAAAAAATATATAAATGATACAATTATTCTGTGAAAAATTGTAAGGTGGTACATATGATGGAATTAGATTTTACGAAAGAAGAACTTGAAACGCTTGAAGCGTATGTAAGCAAGAAATATGAAGCTATGAATCAGTTGTTGGTAAGCAATTGTGAAACTGATATAGCTTTATTAAGTGATGAAGTTGAAAATAAAGTTGTAAAAATTCCATATGACAGAGAATCTGTTATTGAAAATCTTATGAACACAAAAATTTTATATAAATTATTCATGAAAAGCTTTTGCAAATCAAAACATGAAGAAGTAACATTTTTTAGAGGAACGAATTTATCTGAAATTGAACGTTTAAAAATGGAACCTTTTATAGATAGAATTTGGTCTGCAACTACAGATAAAAAAGCACAACAAAAGTTTGCAAAAAAATGGAATAGGCCAGTAGGAATAACAATAACGTTAGAAGAAAACATACCATATTTTAATATAGGAAATATCTTAGGTTCAGAAAAATATAATAAAGAGATTTTAATAGCACCATTTACAAAAGTTAAAAAAGTTGAAGAAGATAAAAACATAAATCTAGATAATTCTAAATATTTTAAATATTACAATATAGTTTTAGAAAAGCAAAATTTAGATAAACTTACAGATGTTGAAAGAAATGGTCTTTATAATTATGTATTAGAAAATTCTTATTCTATAAAAAGAAAAATAGAAGAATGTATAAAAATTGAAAAAGAAAATGCAATTAATTTTGATAATATTAGAAAAATGGAGCAACTTCTTAGAAAATATGAATCAGCTATTGATGAAAAAGAAGTTGATTCAGAGTATTCTGATGTAGATAGAATTGCAGATTATAATGATGTTGAAAGAGTAACTAAAGAATTAAATGATCTTAAGAAAATTTCAACTAATGTTTTTGAGCTTAGAAAAGAAAATATAGATTTTGTTAATATTTGGAAAAGAAATATTGCTGTTTATATGATTGCTGAATGTAGAGAAATAGAAGAGCAATTTAAAGATGTAGAGTATAAACCAGAAGAAATCGAGGAAAAAGCAGAATTAGAAAATGCTGAAATTGTTGAAACTGAAGAGGTTGAACCTGAAAAATTTGTAACTTCAGTTGCTTTAAAAACAGCTGATGAAGAAATTGAAGAGAATAAACAAGAAAAAGAAGAAGAACCTGAAGAAGTTGAAAATCAAGAAATAATTGAAGAAAATGAAACTCAAAAAAGAGTAAAAGCAGAGAGTTTAGAAAATGTTGAGAGAGTAAAAAGATTATTAGATGATATAAATACATTAATTACTAAACAACAAAATCATGCTAAAATTGCTGGAAATATGGGAACATCTTATAGTGCTTTAAATAATGCATTTGAAATGAGAAATATCACAGAGGTATTAAAAGAGTTAGTTGAAAAAATAGATAATAAAGCTAATGAATTATGTTTAAAAGAATTTAATGAAAGAACTCAATTAGATTTAGAGCTTGTTTCAAAATCATGTATAGAAATAAGTACATTATTAAATTATTTAAATAATCCTAAAATTGCTGTTAGAAATAGTCAGGTAAGTAGATTTGATGAAATGGCAATTATAGAAGAGAATGAATTAAAAAGAGGAATTGCAGAAAAAATTAGGGAAATCTGTGGAGAAGCAGAACTTAAAAAATTAAGAGATGATTTAGAAATCATTGAAGAAAAAGGAAGATTTAGTAGATTTATAGGTCTATTTACAGGTCAAAATAAAATTGATGATTTTATGATAGAACAAATAAATTATAGACAAATGGTAATAAGAAAAACATTATCAAGAAAATTAAGATTAGCTCATAATTACAGTATACATGAATTAATGGCAAAAATTGCAATGTTTATTGATGATAATGAAGATGATGAGCTTGTTCAAGATGATGTTATAGATTTAAAAGCATTAGCTACTGAATTAAGAAGAAACTATATAATATTAGAATCTAAAGTGCAAAGTATTGTTGAAGAAAAAGAAGGTAAAGATTTACCTTATGATAGTAGAAAGATAACTAAAAAGGAAATAATTGAACTTGAAACACATAAGTTTTTAAATAAGTATGAATATACAATATTAGATAAAGTTACTGAAGAAGAACCAAAATATCAAGATACTATGACAAATGAAATTGGAAGAATAATAGAATACATTAATAGTTCAAATATAATATAGCTTTTTCAAGGATAATAAAAACAATATAAAATTTCGAACTTAAAATTTTAAAGGAGATATGTTATGGAAGAGCTTAACAAAGATAAAGATAAAGAGAAAAAGGAAGAGAAAAAAGAAACTAAAGAAGAGTCTTTTGTAAAAAACAATGAATCAGAACCAATAAAAATAAAAATTGGTACAGTAGGCAATTTTATATTTGCAGCATTTATTGTTTTAATAATTGGAACAGGAGCATTAACATACTACTTAATTCATCAAGAAAAGGAAAATGTTAAAGAAATAGTTTCAAATTTACCAGAAAACATAGTAAATACATCTGTTCAGGATAATGCAACAAATGAAGTTGTTGATTCAATTGCTAATATTATTGATTCAGCGATTTCAGATGTAACAAATTCTTCTACCAATAACACATCTGCTGTTGCAGATGCTTCAAATACTAGAAAGATTTTAAATGAAGAATTAGTTGTTCTATATAATGGATTAATATTAGATACTTCAAAAATGGATGAAGTAACATTAAAATATATTGATAATACAAGTGATGCTGCTGATAAATATGTTATAACATATTATAATTATGAGAATTATGGATTCAAAGAACCAATGCTTGGAATATTATCAACACAACTATATGAAGGGCTAGTAAAAATAGATAATGTTGGAAAAGTTGCTATTTCTGAAGATTATAATGCAATACCAAGGCAAGTAAAAGTAGTAAATACAGTTCCAACAATTGTTTCTGATAATAATCCTAATATATCAGAATATAATTCTGTAAAAACATTAATTGTAGATTTAGATGGAAATCAAACAGATGAATATATATTAATTCTTGCAAATAAAACAACTGGATTTTCAAAAATTACTTTAGTAGATTCAAAAGGAGCAAAAATTGGAGATTTAGCTTCTATTGAAAAAAGTAAATGGAAAAAGGACTCTACTGCTGAATATTATTTAAATATAAATAATGTAGAAGTTTTAGATATTGATAATGATGGAATAATGGAAATAATGGTAGAAATACCACAAGCTGTAGGAAATCCAACAGTTAGTTTATTAAAGTATAATAATGGGGTATTACAAGGTAAAAAAGATATTGAGTGCTCTTTAGTTGTAGAAGAAAATCAATAAAAAATATATAGATAACCATAAATAAAATTATGGTTATTTTTTATTTAATAGGAATGTGCCTTGTGCCTTTTGTTAAACAGCGATTTCACTAATATTTGATATAAATTCAATGTTTTTCTAAAATTGTAAAGAAAATGAAAAAATATGTTGACAAAGCCTTATACCCGTAGTATAATATTAAAGCGTAAGATAAAGCGAAGAAGCAGAATGTGGCTACACTTTAAGTGGAGGGAACTTCTGTGGAGTATGTCTTGGCAGAGACCAGGCGATAAGTTTGATAAATGTACATACTTATCCAAGATTTTTAAGTTTAAAATAAAATTTTAAGCACTAAAGAAAACTTGGATTTTAAAATGGGGTTATAAGAAACACCAGGGTACGTTGATAACTTGCCGTTAGCCAAATATTTAATAAGGAGGGAAATTTTAAATGGCAACATCAAACACAAAAATAGGAAGTGACAAAATTAGAATAAGATTAAAAGCTTATGATTATGTTGTTTTAGATCAGTCTGCTGAAAAAATAGTAGATACTGCTAAGAGAACAGGAGCTAAAGTTTCAGGTCCTATTCCACTTCCAACAGAGAAAGAAATAGTAACTATTTTACGTTCTCCACACAAACACAAAGATTCAAGAGAACAATTCGAAATGAGAACACACAAAAGAGTTATTGATATTCTTTATCCAACACAAAAAACAGTTGATAGCTTAATGAAATTAGAGTTACCAGCAGGTGTTGATATCGAAATCAAATTATAATTTATAAATAAGAAAGAAATTTCTAAAAATCAAACCAAGCTAAAACGAGTAATATTATTGAAGAAAATGATTATTACACGTTCGAGCCAATAGTAGGAGGAAAAAGAAAGATGAAAGCAATAATAGGAAGAAAAGTTGGAATGACACAAATATTTGATGAAAAAGGTGTAGTTATTCCAGTAACAGTTATAGAAGCAGGACCATGTCCAGTAGTTCAAGTAAAAACAGTTGAAACTGATGGATATGATGCTGTTCAATTAGGTTTTGGAACAGTTAAAGAATCAAAAGTTAACAAACCAGAACAAGGACATTTCAAAAAAGCAGGAGTAAGTGCTTCTAAACATTTAAGAGAATTTAGAGCATGCCCAGAATGCTTAACTGACGTAAAAGTTGGTGCTGAAATAAAAGTTGATACATTTGAAGCAGGAGAAAAAGTTGATGTTCAAGGTATCACAAAAGGAAAAGGATTCCAAGGTGTTATTAAACGTCATGGTCAATCAAGAGGACCTATGGGACATGGTTCTATGTATCATAGAAGACCAGGTTCAATGGGATCAACATCTACACCAGGTAGAGTTTTCAAAGGTAAAAAATTACCAGGACATATGGGTGTAGAAAAAGTTACTGTACAAAATCTAGAAGTTGTAAAAGTAGACTTAGATAAAAATGCAATTTTAATAAAAGGGTCAGTACCTGGAAATAAAGGAAGCATTTTAAAAATTAGAAAAACAGTTAAAGCGTCTAAATAGAAGGAAGGAGGAAGAATAAATGCCAAGTATAGATGTATATGATATAAAAGGAAAAAAAGTTAGTAAAGTAGATTTAAAAGAAGAAATATTTGGAATCGAACCTAACGAAGCAGTTGTACACAGTGTTTTAGTTAATTATTTAGCTAATCAAAGACAAGGTACACAAAGTACAAAAACTAGAGCTGAAGTAAGAGGCGGTGGAAGAAAACCTTGGAAACAAAAAGGTACAGGTAGAGCTAGACAAGGATCTATCAGAGCTCCACAATGGATCAAAGGTGGTATTGCTTTAGGACCAAAACCAAGATCTTATAAATATAGAGTTAATAGAAAAGAAAGACAATTAGCAATTAAATCATTATTAAGTTCAAAAGTATTAGAAAATGATTTAGTAGTTGTTGATAAATTTGATTTCAAAGAAATCAAAACAAAACAAATGGCAGATGCTATGAAAAACTTAAAAGTTGAAGAAAAAGCTTTAATAGTATTACCTGCTAGCAATGAAGTTGTTCAAAAATCAGCTAGAAACTTAGCTAATGTTACAACAAGCTCAGTAAATACAATAAATGTATATGAATTATTAAAAAATAAAAAATTAGTTGTTACAGTAGATACAATTAAGAAATTAGAGGAGGTGTATGCTTAATCATGGTAGCAGAAGATATTATAATAAAACCTATCGTTACTGAAAAAAGTAGCATGGATATGCAAGAAGGAAAATACACTTTCAAAGTAGCAAAAAAAGCAACAAAAGTTGAAATAAAAAATGCAGTTGAAAAATTATTTGAAGTTAAAGTATTAAAAGTAAATACTATGACTGTAAAAGGAAAAGAAAAAAGAGTTAGATATGCAGCTGGAAGAACTCCAGACTGGAAAAAAGCTATCGTAACAATTGATACAAACGTATCAGATATGAAATACCTTGGAAAAGGTGGAAAAGAAGTTAAAGTTTCTAAGAAGTATAAAGATTCAATCGATGAATTTATGGGTGCTTAGAGATTAAAAAATATTGGGAAATAACCCAGATAATAAATTAATAAAAGGAGAGAAAGTAAAAATGGGAATTAAACATTACAGACCATATACACCATCAAGAAGAAATATGACTTCTTCAACATATGAAGAAATCACAAAAAAGACACCAGAAAAATCTTTACTTGCAACAAAGAGAAAAAATGCAGGTAGAAATTCATATGGTAGAATTACAGTAAGACATCAAGGTGGTGGAAATAGACAAAAATATAGAATAATAGATTTTAAAAGACAAAAAGACAATATGACAGCAACTGTTATTGGTATCGAATATGATCCAAACAGAAGTGCAAATATTGCTTTAATACAATATGAAGATGGAACAAAAAGTTACATCTTAGCACCACAAGGATTAACAGATGGTGATAAAGTAGTTTCTGGTGAAAATATAGATATTAAACCAGGAAATGCAATGCCAATATCAAGTATTCCAGTTGGTACATTAATTCATAATATAGAATTAAATCCAGGTCAAGGTGGAAAATTAGTAAGAAGTGCTGGACAAGAAGCTCAATTAATGGCTAAAGAAGGTGCTTATGCTCACGTAAGACTTCCATCAGGAGAAATGAGATTAATTTCTGTAAGATGTAGAGCTACAATCGGAACAATAGGAAATACAGATCATGAAAATATTAAATTAGGTAAAGCAGGAAGAAAAAGACATATGGGAATTAGACCTACAGTTAGAGGATCTGTTATGAACCCTAATGATCACCCTCATGGTGGTGGTGAAGGTAGGGCTCCAGTTGGACATAGCGGACCTATGACTCCTTGGGGTAAACCAGCTCTTGGATATAAGACAAGAAATAAGAAAAAGCTATCTAATAAATTTATAGTTAAGAGAAGAAAATAATAGAAGGGAGAAAACTAATGTCAAGATCAAGTAAAAAAGTACCTTATGTAGCTCCAGAACTTATGAAAAGAATTGAAGCTATGAATGAAACAGGTAAAAAAGAAGTATTAAAAACATGGTCAAGAGCATCTACAATCTATCCACAAATGGTTGGACACACAATAGCTGTTCATGATGGTAGAAAACATGTTCCTGTATATATTTCAGAAGAAATGATCGGTCATAAATTAGGAGAATTTGCTCCTACAAGAACATTTAAAGGTCACGCAGGAGATAAAACAACAAAAAAATAAAAATTTAGAAATTGGAGGATATAACAGTGGAAGAGAAAACTACTCAAGTAGCAGAAGCAAGAGCAACATTAAGTTATGCTAGAATTTCAAGCCGTAAAGTTAAAATAGTAGCAGACTTAATGAGAGGCAAAAGTGTTGAAGAAGCTCAAAATATAGCTAAATTCGCACCAAAAGCTTCAGCTGAAATATTAGAAAAATTATTAAATTCAGCTATAGCAAACGCTGAAAATAATCATTTCATGAATAGAGCTAACCTTTATGTTGCAGAAATATATGCAAACCAAGGTCCTACATTAAAAAGAATTAGACCAGCTGCAAAAGGTTCAGCAGTTAGAATTAGAAAAAGAACAAGTCATATAACAATAGTTTTAAGAGAGAGTAAATAAGAGAAAGGAGGATATTTACGATGGGACAAAAAGTTCATCCAAATGGAATAAGAGTAGGTGTTATTAGAGATTGGAGTTCTAAATGGTATGCTGATAGCAGTAAATTTAGCGAATACCTAGTTGAAGACCATAAAATTCGTGAATATGTGAAAAAGAAACTATTTATTAGTGGAATTTCAAAAATAGAAATCGAAAGAACTGCTAAATTCGTAAAAGTTAATGTTTACACAGCTAAACCAGGTTTAGTTATTGGTAAAGGTGGAAACCTTTCAGAAGCATTAAAAGCAGAACTTGAAAAAATGATAAAAAAAGAAGTTAATTTAAATATTGTTGAGGTTAAAAATGTAGATACAGATGCACAATTAGTTGCAGAAAGTATTGCAAATCAACTAGAAAGAAGAATTTCATTCAGAAGAGCAATGAAACAATCAATGCAAAAAGCTATGAAAGCTGGAGCATTAGGAATCAAAACAGCTGTATCTGGTAGATTAGGTGGAGCTGATATGGCAAGAACAGAATTTTATAAAGAAGGTACTATACCACTACAAACATTAAGAGCTGATATAGACTATGGTTTCTATGAAGCTGATACAACTTATGGAAAAATCGGTGTAAAAGTATGGATTTATAAAGGAGAAGTTCTTCCAGCTAAAAAAGAAGCAAAAGGAGGTAACGACTAATGCCATTAATGCCAAAAAGAACAAAGTTTAGAAAACAACAAAAAGGTAGAAATAGAGGAAAAGCAACAAGAGGTAATGTAGTTAATGAAGGACAATACGGAATTCAAGCTACAACAGCTGGATGGATTAAATCAAACCAAATTGAAGCTGCCAGAATTGCAGTTAACCGTTACATTAAAAGAGGTGGAAAAGTTTGGATTAAAATATTCCCTGACAAACCAGTAACAAAGAAACCAGCTGAAACTCGTATGGGTAAAGGTAAAGGAGCTCCAGAATACTGGGTTGCGGTTGTAAAACCAGGAAGAATTTTATTTGAACTAGAAGGTGTTTCTGAAGAAGTTGCTAGAGAAGCTTTAAGACTAGCTGCTCAAAAATTACCAGTTCAAACAAAATTTGTAAAAAGAGAAACAGAAGTAGGTGGTGATAATGATGAAGAATAGTAAAGTAAAAGAAATGTCTTCACCAGAGCTAGAAAAAGAGCTAAGTGAATTAAAATCAGAATTATTTAAATTAAGATTTAGCCTAGCTACAAACGGATTAGATAATCCACTAAGAATAAGAGAAGTTAGAAAAGAAATAGCTAGAATAAAAACAATTTTAAGACAAAGAGAATTAAATAATAATAATCAATAATTATAATAAGAAAGGAGAACATCCTAATGGAAGAAAGAAATCTTCGTAAAACTATGATTGGTACAGTTGTATCTGATAAAATGGATAAAACAATAGTTGTTGCAGTTGAAACATCTGTTGCTCATCCAATTTACAATAAAACTGTAAAAAGAACATATAAATTAAAAGCTCATGATGAAAACAATGAATGTAAAGTTGGAGATAAAGTTGAAGTTATGGAAACAAGACCTTTATCAAAAGATAAAAGATTCAGACTTGTTAAAATCGTTGAGAAAGCAGTTATAAAATAAGATTATCTATATTAGTATAGAGAAAAATAAAAGGAGGAACAAATCAATGGTACAGCAACAAACTAGATTAAAAGTAGCTGACAACACTGGTGCAAAAGAAATTATGTGCATTAGATGTTTAGGTGGTTCACATAGAAAAGTTGCCGAAATAGGAGATGTAATAATGGCTTCTGTTAAAACAGCTACACCAGGCGGCGTTGTAAAAAAAGGTGAAGTTGTTAAAGCTGTTGTAGTAAGAACAAGAAAAGGTGTTAGAAGACATGATGGTTCTTATTTAAAATTTGATGAAAATGCAGCAGTTATTATACGTGATGATGGTACACCAAAAGGAACACGTATATTTGGACCTGTAGCTAGAGAATTAAGAGATAAAGATTATATGAAAATTATTTCTTTAGCACCTGAGGTTCTATAATTCATTAAAAATGAAAAGAAATAGAGGTGAAAAATTTGAAAATAAAAAAAGGTGATACAGTTAAAATTTTATCAGGAAATGATAAAGGAAAAACTGGAGAAGTTTTAGACGTTATACCAAAAACAAACAAAATAGTTGTTAAAGGTGTTAATATAAGAAAAAAACATATCAAACCTAGAAAACAAGGTGAAGAAGGCGGAATCATTTCTGTAGAATGCGCTATACATAGTGCAAAAGCTAATGTAGTTTGTCCAAAATGTAAAGCAGCTACAAAAGTAGGATATGTTGAAGAAAAGGGCGAAAAAGTTCGTGTTTGCAAAAAATGTGGTGCAAAATTAAAATAAGAGTATTTAGAAAGGAGGAATAATTAGAAATGGAAAAACTTAGAGAACAATATGAAAAAGAAGTAGTTCCAGCAATGATGAAAAAATTTAATTATTCATCAGTAATGCAAGTTCCTAAATTAGATAAAATTGTTATAAATATAGGCTTAGGAGATACAAAAGATAATCCTAAAGCTTTAGATAATGCAATGAACGATTTAAGCTTAATTACTGGTCAAAGACCAATAGTAACAAAAGCAAGAAAATCAATTGCAGCATTTAAATTAAGAGAAGGTGCAAAAATAGGATGCAAAGTTACATTAAGAGCAGGAAAAATGTATGATTTCGCATTAAAATTATTTAATGTTGCTCTTCCTAGAGTTAGAGATTTTAGAGGAGTATCAGCAAATTCATTTGATGGTAGAGGAAACTACTCAATGGGTATAAAAGAACAATTAATATTCCCAGAAATCGAATATGATAAAGTAGACCAATTAAGAGGTATGGATATTATATTTGTAACAACAGCTAAATCTGATGAAGAAGCTAAAGAGTTACTAACACTTTTAGGAATGCCATTTAAAAATTAATTTTTTTAAGAAAGGAGAAAAAAATGGCTAAAAAATCATTAAAAGTAAAATGTGCAAAACCACAAAAATTCAAAACTAGAGAATATAATAGATGTAAATTATGTGGTAGACCACATTCATACATTAGAAAATATGGTATATGCCGTGTTTGCTTTAGAGAATTAGCTCATAAGGGTGAGATTCCAGGTGTTAAAAAGGCAAGCTGGTAAAATTTTAATGAAAAACTTCGTCTTACATCATTAGTTGTCATTAAAAATTAAAATCACATACAAAAGTATGCTCATTTAATTTTTAATAACGTCCACATTGTAATACTTGTTTTTGATAAAATTTTGGAGAAATACTTAAAAATAAAAAATATTAAAAAAGGAGGGTAAAAAAATTGAATACAACAGACCCAATAGCAGATATGTTAACAAGAATAAGAAATGCTAATAGCCAAAAATTCAAATCAGTTGATGTTCCAGCATCAAAAATGAAAAAAGCTATTGCAGAAACATTACTTGAAGAAGGTTATATAAAAGCTTTTGAAGAAATTGAAAGCGATGTACAAGGAATCATTAGAATTACTTTAAAATATGATGAGAAAGGTAATAGAGTTATAGATGGTTTAAGAAGAATCAGTAAACCTGGTTTAAGAATTTATGCATCTAAAGATGAATTACCAAGAGTGTTAAATGGTTTAGGTGTTGCATTAATTTCTACTTCAAAAGGAATAATGACAGATAAAAAAGCTAGAGAATTAGGTATAGGTGGAGAAGTTTTAGCTTATGTTTGGTAGACTCTTCCACTAAGATGAAATAAAAATAATCGAAATAATAAAAAAAAGGAGGGAAATTCAAAATGTCTAGAATAGGAAATAAACCTATTACAGTACCAGATGGTGTTGAAATTAAAATAGACGGACAAAAAATTACTGTAAAAGGTCCTAAAGGAACTTTAGAGAAAGAATTTCATAAAAATATGAAAATCAATCTTGAAGGTAATGTTCTAACAGTAGTTAGACCAGATGACCAACCAGAAAACAGAAGTTTACATGGTTTAACAAGAACATTATTAAATAACATGATTGAAGGAACAACAAAAGGTTTTGAAAGAAAATTAGAAGTTAATGGTGTTGGATATAGAGCTAGCAAAAAAGGAAATGACTTATTATTAAACTTAGGTTATTCACATCCAGTAGAAATGGCTGCTCCAGAAGGAATTACTTTTGATGTACCAAATGCAAATGAAATAATTGTTAAAGGTATGGATAAAGAATTAGTTGGTCAAACAGCAGCTGTTATCAGAACAAAAAGACCACCTGAAGTATATAGGGGTAAAGGTATTAAATATGCTGAAGAAGTTATTAGACGTAAAGAAGGTAAAGCTGGTAAAAAATAGAAATTAGATCATTAATTAATAATGTT
Organism: uncultured Clostridia bacterium; assembly: GCA_948530865.1. Taxonomy (GTDB): domain Bacteria; phylum Bacillota; class Clostridia; order TANB77; family CAG-508; genus Scatovivens. The sequence goes on along the minus strand of CAOTKV010000014.1, from coordinate 20,398 downwards.
AGGTAAAAGTTACTTTAGGGGGTATATTTAATCCCTTAAAGATATACCAAATTTGGGATTAAATATACCCCTATAAGGGAACCTAGAAAGGAGAAAAAATGATTACTAAGATAGATAGAAAAGCTGAAAGAGCAAGACGTCACACAAGAGTACGTACAAAAATTTCTGGAACAACAGAATGTCCAAGACTTGCTGTAACAAAATCTAATAAAAACATTATTGCTCAAGTTATTGATGATGTTAAAGGAGAAACACTTGTATATGTTTCAACTTTAGATAAAGATATTAAAACAAAAGCAGCAAATGTTGAAGCAGCTAAAGAAGTTGGTAAAGTAATTGCTGAAAAAGCTTTAAAGAAAAATATCAAACAAGTAGTTTTTGATAGAGGTGGATTTATATATCACGGTGTTGTAAAAGCAGTAGCAGAAGCAGCTCGTGAAGCAGGATTAGATTTCTAATTAAGTAAAGAAGGAGGAAAAAAATTCTCATGGAAGAAAAATCAGTAGAATTAAAAGAAACTGTAGTAGCTATTAACAGAGTTGCAAAAGTTGTTAAAGGTGGTAGAACTTTTAGATTTAGCGCTGTTGTAGTTGTTGGAGATGAGCAAGGACATATTGGTGTTGGTAATGGAAAAGCATCAGAAGTTCCAGATGCAATCAAAAAAGCTATTGAAGATGCTAAAAAGAATTTAATAACAGTTCCAATCGTTGGAACAACAATACCACATGAATTTGTTGGTAGATTTGGTAGCGCTAAAGTTATGTTAAAACCAGGTGCAGAAGGTACTGGAGTTATCGCTGGTGGTAGCGTTAGACCAGTTCTTGAACTTGCAGGTTATAAAGATATAAATACAAAAGTTATTGGAACAAATAATCCAAGAAACGTTGTATATGCTACTATTGAAGCTCTTAAAAATATGCAAACTGTTGAATCAGTTGCTAAAAAAAGAGGTAAAAAAGTTAGCGAAATATTATAATAAAAATTTTATAGAATTTGTTGAAATTGTATTATTTAATGATATAATAAATTCGAAATTAATAAAAACCAAATAGAGGAGGTGCAAAAAGATGGAATTAGGAAACATCAAGCCAGCTACAAAAAGACAAACTAGAAGAAGAGTTGGACGTGGAATTGGTTCAGGTCTTGGAAAAACTTCTGGTAGAGGTCATAAAGGACAAAAAGCAAGAAGCGGCGGTGGAGTAAGAAGAGGATTTGAAGGTGGTCAAACACCATTATATAGAAGATTACCAAAAAGAGGATTTACAAATATTCATGCTAAAAATTATACAGAAGTAACTTTAACAATGCTTAATAAATCAGAAGCAAAAGAAGTTACAGCTGAAACATTATTAGCTGAAGGAATTATTGGAAAAATAAACGATGGAATAGTTGTTTTAGCTACAGGAAACTTAGATAAAAAGTTAACAGTTAAAGCAAAAAGATTTACTAAAGCTGCTGCAGAAAAAATAGAAGCTGCAGGTGGAAAGATTGAGGTGATTTAGTTGTTTAAAACTATTAAAAATGCTTGGAAAACTCCAGAAGTAAGAAAAAGAATTTTATATACACTATTATTAATAGTAATTTTTAGATTTGGTTGTTATATCGCTGTTCCAGGTGTAGATACAATTGCTTTAGGTGAGCAAATGAGTTCTGCAACAGGAAGTATAATGGGATTAATTAACACAATATCAGGTGGAGCTTTCTCAAGATTATCAATATTCTCAATGACAATAACACCATATATTACAGCGTCAATTGTTATTCAATTGTTAGGCTGGATTATACCTTCATTAGAAAAAATGATGAAGGAAGGTGGAGAAGCTGGAAAACAAAAAATTAATAAATATACAAAATTGTTAAGTATAGTGTTAGCTTTAGTTGAAGGACTAGGAATCTATATTTCATATAGTGGATCTGGAATATTTATTAATCCAGGACTATTAACAGGTTCAATAGTTGTATTATCTTTAATTACAGGTACTGCTATATTAATGTGGTTAGGTGATCAAATAACAAACAAAGGTATTGGAAATGGTATATCAATGATTATCTTTGTAGGTATTATTTCAAGATTACCATCAGGAATAGTTACATTATGGAACATAATAGTAACTGAAACAGGAGTAAATACTGTTGGAATTGTTACAGCACTTGCAATTATAATTGGTGCAATTCTTTTAGTAGCAGGAGTTGTATTTGTACAACAAGCTGAAAGAAAAGTTCCAGTACAATATGCAAAAAAAGTTGTAGGAAGAAAAATGTATGGTGGACAAAATACACATATTCCACTTAAGTTAGCAATGGCTGGAGTTATGCCAGTAATTTTCGCATCATCATTCATGACATTCCCTGCAATGCTTATTCAAATATTTGCAGCAGATAAAATTGGAGGAACAGGCTTTATAGCTGGTCTATATAATTTCTCAATTGCTACTTCTACATCTGGAGTTGCATGGGGATATAGTTTAGCAAACGCTATAGTATATCTATTATTAATAGTTGGATTTACATTCTTCTATACATATGCAACATTTAATCCAGCAGAAGTATCAACAAATATTAAGCAAAATGGTGGATTTATTCCAGGAATTAGAGCTGGAAAACCAACAGCAGATTATATAACAGCAATATTAAATAAATTAACTTGGTTTGGAGCATTATTCTTAAGTTTAATTGCAATCCTTCCAATGTTAATGAGATTTACAGATATTGATATTTCATTTGGTGGTACATCAATTCTTATCGTAGTTGGTGTTGCATTAGAAACAGTTCAACAATTAGAATCTCAATTAGTAATGAGACATTATAAAGGATTCTTAGAAAAATAAATTTGCACAAAAGTTTAGGTGGCTTAAGAAAAGCCACCTAAATGTGCTTATAAATTTATATTAATCAAATATTATATAAAATGTAGTATTTGATTAGTATAAATTTAAGTTTTTAGGAGGTAACTATTATGGTTATTATTATGTTAGGAGCTCCAGCTTCTGGAAAAGGAAGTGTAGCAGAAATTCTTTCAAAAGAATTTAATATTCCAGCAATTTCTAGTGGAGATATTTTTAGAAAATATATTAGTGAAGGAACAGAAATTGGTCAAAAAGCTAATAGTTATATGACAAAAGGACAATTAGTTCCAGATGATTTAACAGTAGAATTAATTACTGCTAGATTAAAAGAAGACGATGTTAAAGAGGGGTTAATATTAGATGGATTCCCAAGAACTGTAAATCAAGCTAAAGTTCTTGATGAAATGCTTGCTAAAGATGGAAAGAAAATTGATATAGTTGTTAACTTAGAAACACCTGAAGAAGAAATATTAGAAAGAATTACAAATAGAGTGATTTGTACAAATTCAGATTGTAAAGCTGTTTATAATACAGTATTACATCCATCAAAAGTTGAAGGTATTTGTGATAAATGTGGAAGCAAATTATATCAAAGAGATGATGATAAATTAGAAAAAGCTAAAAATAGATTAGAAGTATATCACAGAGAAACAGCACCAGTTGCAGATTATTACAAGGAGACTGGAGCTTTATATTCAACAGTACTTAGCAAATCTGTAAACAGAATGAAAGATGAAGTTGCTCGTGATGTTATTGAGTATTTAAAAAATAAATAGATTTTAATGAAATCTAAAATTGTTAAGTTTCATTAAAATTGCAATATGTGGATAGAAAAAGAGGGATAAGATGATTACTATTAAATCAAAAAGAGAAATTGAGTTAATGCAGGATGCTTGCAAAATAACTGCATTAACTTATGAATATATAGAAAAAATAATAAAGCCTGGAATGAGTACTTTAGAACTAGATGAAATGGCAGATAAGTTTATTAGAGAACATGGAGGAATTCCAGCTCAAAAAGGATATCCAAGTGGAGTAAGAGGAGTTCCAAATTTTCCAGGAACATTATGTATTTCTATAAATGATGAAGTTATTCATGGAATACCATCTAAAGATGTATATATTAAAGATGGTGATGTAGTTAGCGTAGATTTAGTTGTATTAAAAAATGGTTATAATGGAGATGCTGCAAGAACATTTTTAGTAGGAAATTGTAGTAAAGAAGCACAAGAATTAGTTGCAGTTACAAAACAAGCATTTTTTGAAGCAATGAAATATGCCAAAGCAGGTAATAGAATTGGTGATATATCACATGCAGTAGATTCTTATGTAAGACAGTTTGGCTTTTCTGTTGTTAGAGAATTTCAAGGTCATGGAATAGGAAAAGAAATGCATGAAGATCCTGGAGTTCCAAATTATGGAAAACCAGGTAGAGGACCAAAACTTGAACCAGGCATGACAATAGCTGTGGAACCTATGGTAATAGCTGGAAAACCTGACATTTGGGAATTAGATGATGGTTGGACAATTGTTACTCAGGATGGAAGCTTAGCGGCACATTATGAAAACACAATTTTAATTACAGAAAATGAGCCAAAAATATTGACATTGCTATAAAAATGCGATATAATATTCTAGATTATTGCTCAAGAGTCAATCTTGAGAAGTAATAAATATACGAAAATAATGCCTATAAAGGCTTACTTTGCGTTCTAAGTAAAGGGGGTTTTAATTTGTCTAAAGAAGATGTAATCGAAGTTGAGGGAGTTGTTGTAGAAACATTACCAAATACTAATTTTAAGGTAGAGCTTGAAAATGGTCATCAAGTCTTAGCTCACATTTCTGGTAAGCTTAGAATGAACTATATAAAAATTCTACCAGGTGACAAAGTAAAATTAGAGTTATCACCATATGATTTATCTAAAGGAAGAATTACTTGGAGAGCAAAATAATAATATTTTTTAGGAGGAAGAAAGATGAAAGTAAGACCATCAGTTAAGAAAATTTGCGAAAAATGCAAAATCATCAAAAGAAAAGGCGTTGTTAGAGTTATATGCGAAAACCCTAAGCATAAACAAAGACAAGGATAATTAATTTATCCAAACAAATTATGATATTAACACAGTCTATGGAGCGGCTGTCAGAAAAATCTGATATTCATACTGTGTTTATATATATGCCAAAAATAATTAGATTACTATTATATTTTATATAATACATTTCAGGTTTAATTATCAAGGCAAGCTAACAAATAAAAACAAAGTAAAGATGAAAATTTATGGAGGTGCAAAAATTTATGGCTCGTATAGCAGGAGTTGATTTACCTAGAGAAAAAAGAGTAGAGATAGGATTAACATACATATATGGTGTTGGTTTACCTAGTTCTCAAAAAATTCTAAAAGAAGCTGGTGTAAACCCAGATACTAGAGTAAAAGATTTAACAGATGATGAAGTAGCAAAAATTAGAAAAGCTATGGAAGGATTTAAAGTAGAAGGTGACTTAAGAAGAGAAGTAGCTTTAAATATAAAAAGATTAACAGAAATAGGATGCTATCGTGGAATTAGACATAGAAGAGGACTACCTGTAAGAGGACAAAGAACAAAAACTAATGCTCGTACAAGAAAAGGTCCTAGAAAATTAGTAAGTAAGAGTAAAAAATAAAATTAATTAGGAGGTAAATACCAAATGGCTAAAGCTAGTAACGTAAAGAAAACAGGTATCAGAAGAAGAGAAAGAAAAAACATAGATAAAGGTTCAGCTCATATCCATTCTAGTTTTAATAACACAATCGTTTCTATAACAGATACTCAAGGAAATGTTATCTCTTGGGCTAGTGCTGGAGAACTTGGTTTTAAAGGATCTAGAAAAAGTACACCATTTGCAGCTGGTCAAGCAGCAGAAACTGCAGCTAAAGTAGCAATGGAACATGGATTAAAAACTGTTGAAGTTTTTGTTAAAGGACCAGGTGCTGGTCGTGAAGCTGCAATCAGATCATTACAAACTGCAGGATTGGATATAACAATGATTAAAGATGTTACTCCAATACCACATAATGGTTGTAGACCACCAAAAAGAAGAAGAGTATAAAAGAATTGATTGATATAAAGAAAAATTTAAGAAAGAGGTGTATTTAAACAAATGGCAAGATATAAAGACGAACAATGTCGTATATGCCGTAGAGAAGGACAAAAATTGTTCTTAAAAGGTTCAAGATGTTATTCTGATAAATGTAGTGTAACAAGAAGAAATTATGCTCCAGGACAACACGGACAAAAAAGAACAAAATTATCTGAATACGGTACACAATTAAGAGAAAAACAAAAAACAAAATCATTCTACGGAGTAGGTGAAAAACAATTTAGAAGATATTTTGATATGGCTTCTAATAAAAAAGGTATTACAGGTACAAACCTTTTACAAATATTAGAAAGCAGATTAGATAATGTTGTATATAGATTAGGTTTTGGTGTTTCAAGACCTCAAGCTAGACAATTAGTAACACATGGTAACTTTGAAGTTAACGGTGTTAAAACAGATATAGCTTCTTATTTAGTAAAACCAGGAGATGTTATTACTATAAGAGAAAACAGAAAAGACAATAATGTTATTAAAGTTAATGTTGAAGCTGGTAGTGCTAGACCAATACCTGAATGGTTAGATTTAGATAACAAAAATTTAAGTGCTAAAGTTGTTAGAGTTGTTAATAGAGAAGAAATCGATCTACCAGTTGAAGAACACTTAATCGTTGAGTTATACTCTAAATAATAATTAGAATACTTAGGATACGTACGTAGGATATATATAAATTTTATAAGGTTATGTTTGTAACCATAGGAGGTAAGAATGATTGAATTTGAAAAACCAAACATCGAATGTATAGAGACAGACGATAAGAGGAATTATGCAAAATTCATATGTGAACCATTAGAGCGTGGATATGGAATGACAATAGGAAATTCTTTAAGAAGAATTTTATTATCATCATTGCCAGGGGCTGCTATAACAAGTGTTAAAATAAACGGCGTAGTACATGAATTTTCTACAGTTCAAGGAATTGTAGAAGATGTTCCTGAGTTAATTGTTAATTTGAAAAGTGTTAGACTAAAAGTATTTGATAATGATGAAAAAATTATTAGAATAGATCACAAAGGTGCTGGAGAAATTACAGCTGCTGATATCGTAACAGATGGAACAGTTGAAATATTAAATCCAGAACTACATATAGCAACAACATCTAGCAATTGTGATGTTCACATGGAAATGACAGTTAATAGAGGTAGAGGTTACAATGTTGCTGAAAAGAATAAAAAAGACAATAATCCAATAGATGTATTACCAATAGACTCAATATTTACTCCTGTAAAGAAAGTTAACTATACAGTAGAAAATACTAGAGTTGGACAAATGGTAGATTATGATAAATTAACAATTGAAGTTTGGACAGACGGTAGTTTAAAACCTTTTGAAGCTTTGAGTTTAGCTGCTAAAGTTATGACAGGTCATTTAGAATTATTTATTGACTTATCAGAAACAGCTAGAAATACTCAAGTTATGGTAGAGAAAGAAGAATCTAAAAAAGAGAAAGTTTTAGAAATGCCTATAGAGGAATTAGAGCTTTCAGTTAGATCATATAACTGCTTAAAGAGAGCAGGTATAGCTACAGTAGAAGATTTAACAAATAAATCACAAGAAGATATGATGAAAGTTAGAAATCTTGGAAAGAAATCATTAGATGAAGTTACAAATAAATTGATTGCTTTAGGATTAAACTTTACATCAGAAGATGAATAATATTTTTAAGGAAGGTGGAAAGTAAAGTGGCAGGAACAAGAAAACTTGGAAAACCAACTGATCAAAGATTAGCAATGCTTAAAACACAAACAACTGATTTAATATTAAATGGTAAATTAGTTACAACAGAAGCTAGAGCTAAAGAAGTAAAAGCTATTGTTGATAGTGTAATTGCATTAGCTGTTAAAGAACATAAAAACTACGAAGAAGTAGAAGTTAAGGTTGTAAAAGCTAAACTTGATGAAAAAGGTAGAAAAGTTACAGAAAAAGTAACAAGCAAAAATGGTAAAGAATACCTTAAAGTTGTTAAAGAAGAAAAAATGGAAAAAAGACAAAAAGATATGCCATCAAGATTAAATGCTAGAAGAAAATTAATGAAAAAAGTTAACAAAGTTGAAGGTGTTGACTTAATGGATAAATTATTCAATGAACTAGCTCCAAAATATGAAGGTAGAGTTGGTGGATATACTAGAATATTAAAAATGGAACCAAGAAAAGGTGACAATAGCAAACAAGCAATTTTAATGTTAGTATAATTTAGTAATAAAAAAGCAAGCCGAAAGGCTTCTTTTTTTATGTGTTAGTGAAATATAGGGACAGGTGAAAAATTTCATTTTTATGTATACTGAAATTTTTCGAGCGTCCCTATATTTCATTGCAAAAGAAAAAACTATATGTTAATATATAATCTATAGGAGAAATATATGAATATAATAACAGAAAAAGAAATTAATGGTAGAGTTGTAGATGGAATTGCTACAATATTAAATTTAAGTGATAAAGATTTTAATAAATGTATAGAAAAGTTAACACCTAGAGATGGTGGAAGTTTAGAAGAGATTTATTTTTATTATACAACTGATTCATGTGAATGCCCTGAAAATGAAGCCCAATTAGGTTTAGAGACAACATATGAGAATAATAAATTTGTTGGAAGATCATATTTTGGTGCTCCTAAAACATCAGTACATGATATTTTATATCAATTTTCTGAATTACTTCCAAAGTTTGAAAAGTATTCTAAAGGTTACGAAAGAATCAAAAGATTATTGAAAACAAGAGATATAGATGCATTAAAGAAAAGTAAAATAACAGAAAAAACAGATAAAGAATTATTAGATAAAGTATTTCAAATTTTGACTGATGATGATACTTTAAAAAAATTTCTTGATTTTGAAAGTAATAAAAAAGAATTTGTAATAAATGATGAGGAAATACAGTTAGGGGAATATTTAAGACAATTAGGAAATATTTTTGGAAATAGAAACAACAAAGGAAAATTAAAGAATGGTAAAGAAATTTATAATAATTTTTATATACCAGAACTACAGGAATATGTAGATAGATATAACCAAATATTAGATACATATAATATGGATAGATATGTAAATCCAATGTACGAATTTAGAAGGTTTAATTCATTAACTTATGTGGGAGATTGTATAATTAGACAAGATGAGGAACCAAAATGGACAATCAACCCAGAACTTAAAACAGCAGTCTATAAAGGATTTCCAGAAGATGGTACTTTAGAAGAAAAAGCAATGCATATTTATTGTTCATTATGTAAAGAGTTACAATATGATGATGGGTATTTTTATAGAGATGAACTTAAAACTTCTAAATATGATTTTGAATTTTGTAAAGAGAATTTAGAATCAATAATTCCAAATGCTAAAATTACTTGTTGGGACTTTTCACGAGTTTTTTCGAAAATGATAAATGATCTAGAAGGAGATATAGAAGCTGTAATAATTTCAAAAGGAATAAATCAAGGGCATTTCTTGGCTGGTTTTTATACTGATAAAGTTTCAGCAACTGTAGAGGCAATAAATTCAAAATCTAATTCAACAAATGATTTAATGAAAGCAAAACATGGAATTAAATTTGAAGGAATTGAAATTATTTCAGATAGAGAAGGATTAATTGAAAAAGCTCTTGATAAGGTATATCCTAAGGTTTATGGTAAAGAACAAATAGGGATAAATGAATATGTTGAACAATTAAAATCATTACCTAAGGAAGATATTCCAAATAATCTTCAAAAGAAAATTGAGGCATTTACAGAAGTAATGAAAGAAAATAATATTTTTGGAAATGAAGCTATGCAAACATTGAATTTATATTATAAAACAGGTTTTTTTGGAGAGGAATTAAAAAAAGCTTTTGTTGGAAAAAAGAAAGAAATAGCAGGAAAAGAGCAATATAAAAGAATATTATTAATAACTCCTAAAATAGAAAATATGCAAACAGGTAGTACTGTATATTCAATAGATACAGAAAAACTAGATGTATCAGTTCATACTGCTGGAGAAGTTATTAAAAAATTAAATTCAGGAGAATTTATTTACGAAGATGATAAACATACATTACCAAAGATTGATGAGGAAGGAAGATAGAATGGAATTAAAAGAAATAAGACTGATGAATGAATCTATGATTAAATATTTAGAGAGTATAGGAAAAAATGCTCAAAGGAATATTATTATAAAAAATATATTAGAAGATGAAAAGTGTTTTCAGAAATTAGATAAAGAAGATGCTTATATGATTTTAAAAGATATAGGAATATCTTCAGAAAAAATAGATTATATATATTTAAATCTTGTATCAAATAATTAATAATAAACATAATATATAGCATAATTATACAAAAGGGAGGATATAATATGCTGGAAATTATTGTGTATGGCTTTATTTGGTGTTTTGCTATATATGGAATATTAGTTATGATACAAGAAATAACACGAAAAAGTACATATAGAAAAATTGAAGAAAATGTAAAATTAATAATGACAGTAAAAAATGCAGAAGAAGGGATTGAAAACTACGTAAGAGAAATTTCTATGGGAAGGAATTTTTATAATAATTTAGTTGTTATAGATTTGAATTCTACTGATGAAACACTATCTATTTTAAGGGAATTAGAAAAAGAAAATATTAATTTAAAGATTTTAGATGAAAAAGAAGGAAAAAAGTATTTGGAAAATCAAATAGAATGAAAATAAAAAGAAATGCTGTTTTTTAGCATTTCTTTTATTATATTAACGAGCATCTTCATCTAAATCAACTGGTAGTATGTGCGTTTTTGGTGTATTATCTGGATGTTCTTTTGCTGCTTTTTCTCTATCTTCAGCGGTTTCAACAAAATAAACTTCAACTTGTGGTTTTACAGTATATTCAGAATTTTCTCCAGTAATTAATATTGAATCTGTTGCATGAGAATTTTCTAATAATGATTCATATTCAATTTCTGAATGATTTAGTTTATCTATATCATCTTTAGTTAAGAAAATTGGTGTAATAAAATTATCTGCAACCATTAATTGATTTGGTTCTTTAGAAACTTCAAATCCGCCATATTCTGGATAATAGTAAATTCTTTTTTTACCATCAATAATTGCATCTCTTTCTGAACTTGTAAATAAATCTCTAAAATCTATTAATGAAATATCTCTTAAATATTCTCCAGTAGGATTGTATATTCTCAAAAATGGAACATATCCAAAATGTTTTTGACAAGATTCTTCTAAGTTTAATGATTTAAATCTATTTTGTTCTTTATTTAATTCAATATAAAATGGTATTGATAATCTATGATAATTTCCTACTTTTTTATAATAATCATGACAGTATGTGCCATGTTCAGCTTCTTCATCCATCTTTCTAGTTCTTATTTGATATTCAAATGAATATTCTGTTTTTACAGGTGGAATTATATAAGGTGGATAAATAGCTCTTTTTACTTCTGAAGAATATTCTGGTGTTGCACAAACATGATAACTACTATAACCACTTTTCTTTGGATGATCAACATAATTTTTGACAATAGGTATTAAATAATTAGGTAAAAAATCAGGTTTTCCATCTTTTTGCATTCTTTCTAATTTATCTGGATTATTTTTTGTATTTACAGGAATAAATTTGTAAACATCTTCTACAGTTTTATCTTGTACTCCATGAAATTGTAGTAAATCTTCTAAAACATTTTGTAATAATTTTAATTCAGAAGATTTTCCTAAATTTTGTACATCTTGTGGAGGATTTACAATAATTCTTACTCCCATAAAATCTCTTAAACTCTCATTTAAATATTTTAAATCAGTTCCTCTTTCAAGGTATTCTTCAATTTTATCTTTAATTTTTTCAACAGCACTTATTGGAGATTTTATTCTTCCATTCATTGTTATGACAGGTAATTCTGTTGGATCTTCTGAATTATATTTTTGTGCTAGAAAGTCATAATCTTTTTTCATATTTATTAATGAATGATTTAAAAAAGTAGGACCTGTTGAAAAATCTGAGGCAGAGGAATATAGAATGCTTTTATAGTAATCTAAAGCATGATACATAGCAGAATAAACCTCGCGATCTTTTTGAGGAACACCAGGTTTTCTTAAATATTTTTCTATATTTCTTTTTACTAATTTTATTGCGTCAGATGGGTGACCAGAGTAGTGTCTAAGGTTTAAATCTACTTCTGAGGTTTCCCAAAATCTTTTATCTGTTTGCATTAATATCACCTCTATTATGAAAATACATAATTCAAGTACTATTATACTATAAAATCTTAGTAAAATCAATGTTTTCAATGCTTTTATTGAATTATCTTGAAGATATTTTGATAAAATGATATAATATTCTTAGATTTTTTTAAATCAAATATATAAAAAAGGAATATTAAGATGAAAAAAGTAGAATTGTTAGCACCAGCAGGATCATTTGAAAAAGCTAAAATTGCTTTTATGTATGGAGCTGATGCAGTATATTGTGGAACACCAAAATTATCATTACGTTCAAGATCTGAAATACAAGATGATGATTTAGAAAGAACTATAAATTATGCACATAGCATAGGAAAAAGAGTGCATGTTGCAATAAATATTTTTGCTTGGGATGATACTTATGAAGAAATAAAAAAACAAGCAGAAGAATTAAATAGATTAAAAGTAGATGCGATAATAGTTGCTGATGGTGGAGTTGTAGATATTATTAGAGAATATGCTCCAGATACTGAAATACATATAAGTACACAAGCTAATACTGTAAGCTATCATACATGTAAGTTTTGGCAAAGAAATGGTGCTAAAAGAATTATTTTAGGAAGAGAATTAAATAAAGAACAGATTAGAGAAATAATGAAAAATAAGCCAGAAGATTTAGATATAGAAATGTTTGCACATGGTGCATTATGTTTTGGATATTCTGGAAGATGTTTTTTGAGTGAATTTTTAGCACAAAGAAATGGTAATTTAGGAGATTGTGCGCAAAGTTGTAGATGGGCTTATAATGTTTATGTTGAAGAAACTAATAATCCAGGAAACTTAATGCCAGTAGAAAATGATGAAAAAGGAACATACATTTTTTCTTCAAAAGATTTATGCTTAATTAAAGAAATTCCAGATATTATTGACATGGGATTAGATAGTTTAAAAATAGAAGGAAGATTAAAAACAGAATATTATGTTGCAACAGTCGTTAATGCGTATAGAAATGCAATAGATGATTATATGAGAGATCCTGATAATTTTAACGCAGATAAGTATATTGAAGAATTAGAAAAAACTAAAACAAGAGGTCTTACAACATTTTATTTTAATGATAGAAATAATAAAGATTTTCAAGATTATTCAGGTCGTCAATATAATAGTAATTATGAATTTGGTGGAAAAGTGATAAAAGAAATTGATGATAAAGTTTTAATTGAGATTAGAAATAAATTAAGTATTGGTGATGCTTTAGAATTAATAATACCAGGAAAAATAGAACCACTAAAGTTTGATATAGAAAAATTATGGGATGCTGATACAATGGAAGAAATTGATACAGTAAATCCAGGAGTAAAAGAGCAAAAAGTCATATTGAAAATTCCTACAAAAGTAGAAGAGGGATGGATTATAAGGAGAAAAAAATAAATTTGTAGGAGAAAGCTATGGCTGGGATTTTATTAATAATTTTTATTGCATATGTATATAGTACTAGCAAGAAAATTGAAAAATTAGAAAAAGAAATTAAAGAGTTAAAACAGAATAAAGATAAAAAAATTGAACCAGTAGTAAAAGAAGTTCAAAAAGATGTAAGTGTTAATCAAGTTATAAAAGAAAAGAAAAAAGTAAATCCAAATGAACAGAAAAATACAAGTATATTGATAACAGGTGCATTATTAATAATTTTATCAGCTATTGTTTTTCTTACCTCTACTTGGAATGCAATTCCAAACTTACTAAAAACATTAGTAATTATATTATTAGTAGTTGTATTTTTGGGAGCAAGTAAAATAGCTAAAAACAAATTCCATTTAGAAAAAACAAGTAGTACATTTTTCTATATGGCGATGGCGTATATTCCAATATGCTTAATATCTTGCTCAATCTTTGGATTGTTTGGAGATTTTCTATCTATATATGGTGATGGAAAATATATTTATTTAACTTGTTCTTCAATTATAACATCATTAGTATATTTCATTAATTATAAATCTAATAAAAATAAAGGTTTATTTTATGCAAGTTTTATTGCACAAGTATCATCAGTTATATTATTTAGTTTGATTTTTGAAAGTAGTGTGAGACTAATAATAATAAATCTATTATTATATAACATAATTTTATTATTAGTATCTCGAAATAAAGAGATGGGGCAAGTAAATTTTATAAAAAATATATATCAAGCGATTCCATATATTTCAGCTTTTATAACAATATTTTTGTTATATAGTAAGGGAATACAAGAGGCTGTTATCTTAGTTTTACTTGCAATTAATTTTATAACTCTTTATATAAAAAAAGAAAATATAAAATTGAATGCATGGTTTTTTAACACTGTAATATATATTTTGGGAATGTACTCTGTATTTGCTAATTCATATGTATTAAATGAAAATCTTAGAATTTTATTACAGATTTGCTATTGTTTAGTAGTATTTGTAGTAGAACAATTATTGCTAAGAAATACAAAGAATGAATTTTTACAGAAATCTTCAATAGTTATTTCAATAATAAATATGGCAATTATATATATTGAAAGTAATAACGAATTAATTATAAAACCATTTATAATTGCAATAATAGAAGGGATATTACTATTGATTGCATTTGCAGAATCAAAAGAAAAAGGAAAACTAATATTAAGTTATTTAATTCCAAGTTGTTTAATTCTTATTGGATGCAATATTTTAAATGTATTTGATAAGGGATACTCATATTATATTATTTTAGCAATTTTAGTTTTTGTAATTGGTGAATTAGTAAAAAATAAAAATTTAAATAAAGGATTTTTTATTATATCTCATTTATTTATTGTAAGTGCATATCTTGTGATTTCTACTATAAAACCAGCATTTTTAGATGATGTTATTTATTTTATTATATTACTTGCAATTTATAGTTATAGTTTTATGAAAAATAAAAAGCTTAGAATTTTTAAATATATTTCTTATATTACAAGCTGTTTAGTTTTATATACAGGAGCTAATTTTTTAGAATTAGAAAATGATGCAATACTTTTAATTCCAACAATAACAGCAATATGTATTAGGTTTTTTGAAAATAAATTTGAAGTTTTAAAAGATAGATATAGCAAAATTTTTAAAACAATATTAGAATTTCTAGCATATATTAGTTTAGCTTCTACAAGCAACGATATTAGAATAATATTTACAACATTATTTACAGTATATCTATCAATTATTTCTCTTTATAAAAAGAGAATATCAATAGAGACAATAACTTCAGGAATATATTTATTTGCATGTTTAGGAAATTTTGAAAGTTTCTATATAAGAGAAATATTTTGCTTAATTTGGGCTGGAACACATTTTTACATATTTAAAGATAGCAAAGAAAATGATATTTTCAGAGGAATACTTTATATATGTAGTTTAATTTTATATAGTACAATACTGAAAGAGATTGGGCTAGATGAATATTATTCTTTTACTATGATTGGAGTAACTGTGGTTGCAATATTATTTACTAAAACAATTATTAATAAATATACAGAAAATACAGATAATCTTGAATATATTTTATTCTCTTTAATCTATCTTACTGCATTAGGGTCATATAGTAGCGAAAAAGATGGAATGATATACGTACTTTCTCTTGTGGCTATTTTAATATATAGTTATAACAAAAAATATGGAGCAATATTTGTAGTAACAACATTAGGAATTATTTTAAATGCATTAGCATTAACAAGAGAATTTTGGCTTAGCATACCATGGTGGATATATTTATTATTAATAGGAACAATATTAATTGGATTTGCAATTAAAAATGAATCAAATGAAAATAAAGAAAAAATTACAATAGCGAAGGTAGTAAAGAAAATTAAAGATAATATTGAAAAATAGATAAAAAGCTTGATTTTTAGATAGATATCTATTATAATAACAAATATTCTAATATAGAATTTCAAAAAATTTCAAAATATAGGGGCAAGCAAATAAACATAGAGTTTTTTGTTTGCCTTATTTTTTTCAAAATATTTTTAATTCTTTTATTTTAATTCAATTTTTATTCTTATTAAATTTTCAATATTTAATATAAATTTTTCTAATTAATTTTTGAAATAATATATAGAATATAAGTACTGTAATAAACAGGAAAATTTAGCGTTTAAAGAAAAAAGCATGTAAAAAATACATGCTTTTTTCTTTATAAATTTAACAAATATCATTCATGTCATATAAGCCAGAATCTTTATGAATTATAAATGTAGCAGCTTTTACAGCGCCACTTGCAAATACGGCTCTGGAATTTACATTATGTGTGATTTCTAAACTTTCGTTATCTCCGAAGAATATAACAGAATGTTTGCCAACTTCGTTTCCACCTCGAATAGAATGGATACCAATTTCTTTTTTGCTTCTTTTTTCACGTTTTCCGTGTCTATTATATTCGTAACACATTGAGTTGTCTAAAGCTTTATTAATACTATCTGCAAGAATTAGAGCAGTACCACTTGGACTATCAATTTTTCTATTATGATGTGTTTCTACGATTTCAATATCTGAATCTGATAATTTTTGAGCAAGTTCTGCAACCAATTTTGATAATAGATTTACTTCATAAGACATGTTAGGAGATCTGAAAATAGGGAAGTCTTTTGAATATTTTTCTATTTTTTCTAAATCCATATCCGATAAGCCAGTTGTAGCAATAACAGTTGGAATTTTATTTTTATGAGCAAATTCTAATATATTTAATGTAGCCTGAGGTACAGAAAAATCTATTATTACATCTGGTATTAAATTTATATTGTTTATATCTGTAAAAACAGGAAAAGAATTATCACCAGTATCTATTTTATCAAAGCCACAAACAACTTCAACATCTTGAGTTTTTCTTATTTCTTTTGCAACTTCTTGTCCCATTTTTCCATTACATCCATTTATTAATACTTTTATCATATTTTTCTCCATTTCTATAAAAATTTGAATTTCTTTCTAAGCATTTTTATCATTTCGCGAGAAGCACAGTATTTATCTACTAAAGTTACAATATAGCTTTCTCTGTGTGCGGGAAATCTAAGAGTAAGAGGCCACATGTGTTTTATAATTATATCTTCTTCAAGTTCATTAAGATCAAATAAATCTTTAGCATTATTTAGAGCAATTCTAGGATGTCTAAAAGCATGAAATTTTTTTTGACCTTCAACATTTTTATCTCTCCAATCATAATAATAAAAATCATGTAACATTGCTCCACGTGCAGCAGATACATAGTCTAGTTTTAATTTTTTACAAATTGCATAACTATAAAAAGATACACATAGGCAGTGATAATATCTAGATTTATTTTTGTGCTGAACACGATTTTTTAATGATAATACATTAGGATTTGTAGCAATATCATTAATGATTGATTTAAATTCATTTATGCTAGGTTCAGCAATAATTAAATTTTGACCATTGTCTTTTGTAATTTCAGCGTCCAAGATAAATACTCCTATTCTTTAAAAAATTATATAATTTATTTTAACATACTATTTTATTAAACCAAATGTTAATAATTCACTTTTTAGTTTTTCTTTTCCAGCTTCACTCATTTCAAGAAGAGGAAGGCGAGGAATACCAACATTATATCCAATCATAATTAAAGCAGATTTTACAGGTATTGGATTTACTTCACAAAATAGAGCTTTTACAAGTGGTATAGCTTTTATTTGTGATTCGATAGATTTTTTAAAATTTCCATTTTCAAAATTTTCTACAATATTATGTGTATATTCTGGAGCAATATTTGATAAAACAGAAATAACGCCAATTCCACCAACAGAAAGAATAGGAGTGATTTGATCATCATTACCAGAATAAATATTTAAGTTATCTTTGCAAAGATGTGCAATTTCAGCAATTTGTGAAAGATTACCACTAGCTTCTTTTATTGCAACAATATTTTCTATTTCTGATAATTTTTTGCAAGTTTGAGGTAAAATATTCACACCAGTTCTACTTGGCACACTATATAAGATTATAGGTAATTTTGTTTGAGATGCAATTGCAGAATAATGAGCAATTAAGCCATCTTGAGTAGTTTTGTTATAGTAAGGTGTAACAATTAAAGCGCCATCTATACCAATACTTTCAGCCCATTTTGTAAATTCAATAACACTTGCAGTACAATTTCCACCAGTACCAGCAATTACAGGAATTCTACCATTAACAGTTTTAACAGCAAATTCAATTGTTTTTTTTCTTTCATCAATAGTCATAGTTGAAGATTCACCAGTAGTTCCGCAAACTATAATACTATCAACCTTATTTGCGATTTGAAATTCGATTAGTTTTTCGAATTCTTTAAAATTAACACCATTTTCATCAAAAGGTGTAACAATAGCTGTTCCACAGCCTTTAAAAATAATTTTTTTCATAAATAAATCCTTATCTTTAAAGAAATTAAATTCTTTAAAAAGTAATTTAATGTAAAAATATATTAATATTTTTTACGATATTATTATATGTTAAAATTTTCAAAAAATCAATGAAATTTAGGGACGCTTGAAAATTTTACATTATAGCATTTCTGCTAAATCAAAAATTAATTTTTCTGTTTTTTCCCAACCAAGGCAAGGATCTGTAATAGATTTTCCATATACTTTATCTTGTATAGTACATGCACCATCTTCGATATAACTTTCTACCATAAGACCTTTTACAAGCATTTTTATATCATTTGATTTATTTCTACTATTTAAAATTTCTTTAGAAATTCTAATTTGTTCCTGATATTTTTTACCTGAATTTGAATGATTTGTATCTATAATTACTGAAGGATTAAATAGACCTTTTTTCATATACTCATTATTTAATGCAATTAAATCTTCATAATGATAATTTGGGGAAGCGCTTCCTTGATTATTTACATATCCTCTTAGAATTGCATGAGCATAGTTATTTCCAGATGTTTCAACTTCCCAGCCTCTATAAATAAACTTGTGAGAACTTTGAGCTGCTAAAATTGAATTTAACATTACAGACATATCTCCACTTGTAGGATTTTTCATACCAGCAGGCATATCAAATCCGCTTGCAGTCATTCTATGATGTTGATCTTCAACAGATCTTGCACCAATTGCAACATATGAAAGTATGTCTGAAAGATATTCATAATTTTCAGGATATAGCATTTCATCTGCACAAGTTAATCCTGTTTCTTTTACAACATCTATATGTAATTTTCTTATTGCTTCTAAACCATTTTTCATATCTTCTTTTCCTAATATATTTGGTTGATGAAGCATTCCTTTATAACCAGTACCAGTAGTTCTAGGTTTATTTGTATAAACTCTTGGTATAATAAAAATTTTGTCTGAAACCTTTTCTTGAATTTTTGCAAGTCTTTTTGTATAATCTAAAACACTTTCTTCGCAATCAGCAGAACAAGGTCCAATTATTAACAAAAACTTGTCAGATTTTCCAGATAGTATATTTTTAATTTCTAAATCTCTTTTTTCTTTTAATTTTTTCATTTCAGCAGTTACAGGGTATTTGTTTTTTATTTCTGCTGGTGAAGATAATTTTCCTATATAGTTTATTCCCATTTTAAATTCTTCCTTTCTATGGCACTAAAAAAACCTTACTTAAGCTAATAAGTAAGGCATTAATTTTAAATTTATTTATACAAAGAAATAAGATAAATTTATAACAACTTACTAATAGCTTTTTTCATACAAAAATAAGCATAGAAACCAAAAAAGGCTACGCTACTAAAGTAGTTATATGAAAATATGCTATTAACTGATTGCATAATTTTTCTTCTCCTTTATAATTTTTTATAATATACAATATTTTCTAGATTTTGTCAATAAAAAATTTTAAGTAGGAAGTAATTAGTATTGTATAAGTAATTAAAATATTGTATAATAGTAAAGTAGCCAAATTTATTAGCATATATTTATGTATGGGGGTGTATTTGGTTTCGACAGTATTCTAGAAGGATAAATAGCGAGTAGTGGAGATGCCTGGCCACTTAAAAAGGCATAAATTAAAAATAAACGCTGATAATAAAGAATTAGCATTCGCTGCCTAAGCCAGCGACGTCTTACTTTTGAAACCCACGGCTTAAGATAAGGCGACAATTAGTGGGAAACGAAGCTAATAATTGTTTTCGTTATTAGTAGGATATTTTGAAAACTACTTTAAATAAACTTTGTTTGTTTGGGATATTTAAAGGAAAATTTAATAACAAACTGCACTCGGAGAAGTTTATTTGGAAGGGGTATTGGACAGGAGTTCGACTCTCCTCATCTCCACCAA
>CAOTKV010000013.1:2580-53579 GCA_948530865.1 uncultured Clostridia bacterium | reverse complement strand
ATAAGCTTTGTGATATATCTCCATCATCCATAAATTTAGGAAATTCAAATGTATAAGTTTGAGCTTCTTGTGGATCTAAAACAATATCAAAAGTAGAACCTCTTTGTCTTGTTTCATTTGATAAAACTAAACTAACTTCTTCTGTTTCAACACCATCTGCAATTACAACTTTATAATTTGATCTATTAGTAAATTTAACTTGATATGTTTCAGAGCTATAATTTGCTATTTTATCTATAACATCTATTTTTAAATATTCATTTTCAGATATTTTCTTAATATCTGAATGATACACATAGTCACCAACATTCATTTTAACTTCATCATTTTCATTATAAAATACCATTTTTTCAGAAGTAAATGCATATGTAGCATTTGTTAGCCCAGTTGCTAATAAATCATCTGTATACTTAATTTCATAAATGTATAGTTTTTTTCCATCATATTCTGTATTTGAATAATTTTGAACTGCGTGATGCCTTTTCGTTGGCATTTTTGTATATACATGTTGCATAAAATTTACAACATTATTATCATATTCATATTTTTGACAATCTTCTGATAACATATTAAATGCTTTTTGAAAATTTCCTTCATTACAATATCCAACGTATTCATCTATCATTTTTTCAATTGTATCTTGAATTGATGTTGGAACTGTAGATCTAGTATCCATAACTGATGTATGCATTTCATATGTTGTCTCTGGCTCAGGTTTAATTGTTTGATGGCTCATATAATAATTTATAATAAATATTGTAAACCATCCCAAAAACAAAACTAATACTAATTTTGAATACTTTCTAAACCAACGTCTAATTTTTAATCTTAAATCCGTATAAGTCATATGCTAAACTTCCTTTCCTATATAACTGAAAATGATATAACAAAATCATTTAAATCATTTTCTTTAACAACAAAATTCATTTTTCTTTCTGAACCTTTTCCACTAAGAGGATCAGACATTGTTATCCATAAAATATAATAATCACCATTTCTTTCAAAGTTTGTATGTTCAAAAGAAACAACTTTTGGAAGTTTATTTTTTGCATATTCTTCAAAACTGCTTAAATTAGGAAAATAATTTTTCTTAAAATCATCATATAGCATAGAGTATGCTTTTTCATAATCTTCTTCTTCAATAGCATCTGCAAATGAAGAAACATAATGCTCAATTCTATCTCTTTCATCCATTGTAGATAAAGTATTTATTTCCATTGTTGCAATTTCATTGTTTACAGCTGCTGTTATTTCTTCAGAAGTTAAGTTATTATAATTTGTAGATTGATCTCGATCTTTAAAATCTTTTACAACTAATACTACTACAATAATAACACCTATTGCTATTATTATTGGTACTTTGTTTTCACCTTTAATTTTCATTATTATTCTCCTTTGTTTAATTGTTATTAGCATCTTTTACTGCTTTTTCATTACGAGCTGCATTTGCCAAAATTTCTCCCATTACATCTGGTTCAAATCTTTCTGAACTTCTTCCCATTGCTTTATCTAATTCTGCTGCCTTATCTATACCTTGAACACGATAATTAACTTGTTGCTCTCTTACTAGTGTCCTTAATTCGCTGGCTATATCATTCATTTCTTTGGCAAGATTTTTGTCAGCGGTACCTTCCCCATAATCCATTGAAAGAAATTCCCCACCTGCTTTTCTTAATAACTCATCAGCTGATAAACCTGAGTGTTCAAAATAATCTTTTTGAATGTTTGCTTGTAGTAAACTTGCAATTCTTTTTCCATCCATCATATCTTCATATGACATTACTGCATCATTTTCACCATTTTCATTTCCTGCACCAGCCATTTGATCACGTTTTGATATTAGTTGTTGAATTAATTTTTCTATTTGTTTAGATTGATCTTTAATAGTTTGTTCAGTTACACTATTTCTTCTTTCTTTAAATCTTTGTCTTGTAGCTTTTTCACTATAGAATTCTCTTACATTTCTTGCTAAAGCTCTTGCTTTATGTTCCTTATCTTTTATTCTATCTTTATACCCTTTATCTATCTGTGATGATTTTAATCCTTTTTTAGCTTGTTCTCTTACTGTTTCATTGCTTAAATTATCTTTAATTTCTTCTGATTTTTTATGCAATTTATTTATTTCGTATTTCTTTTGCTGAATGCTTGTATCTAATGCTTTATACTCAGGAGTTGTTTTATCCATACTTTTAAGTTTTGCTTCATCTTTAGCTACACTTTTCTTTAAATTATCTGCTTGTTCATCATAATTATCTGCTTCTTTAAGTTTTTCTATATCTGGTTTAGCATCCTCATAATCTGCCTTTTCATCTTCATAGTCTTTTTCGGCTTCACTTTTCTTTTCTTTCAAATCTTCATATTCAATTCTATCAGCCTCATTAGCATCTAATACAGCATTTCCTTGATTTCGTTTATGTGAATTATCAAACATTTTATCTGTAGCAGATCCTAATGCATTTGCATAACCTATTGCTGATAAAGCATCTGTATCTCCAGTTGCATATGTTGCAGCAAAAGCTATTGCAGCTACACTTGCAGCAGCAACTTTTCTACCAACAGCATCAGCAATACGTCCACCTTTAGTATTTTTTAATTTTCCATATACTGTTTTAGCTCCATTAATTTTTTTATTAGCTGCGCTTGCTGCCTTACCTACACCACTATTTTTTACTTTACCTTTTACAGAGTCTACCCCTTTGCTAAGCTTATCTACTCCTCTACCAGCTTTTCCAATAGCTTTTCCTAAATATTTTGCTGGTCCTTTATCTCCCATTATAGCTTGCATTTTAGGAGCATCTTTTATAAAATTATTTTTCATCTTATTTAATTTAGTTCCAGCATTTCCAAGTGTATTAACTCCTCTTTTTACACCTGTAGCCATTTTTCCAGCATTTTTTACTAGAGCAACTCCCATCATTGCACCAGCTGCCATTGATGTTTTACTGTTATCATCTTGGAATCCAAATATTTTTCTTACAATTTTTTCTGCATCATTTATAAATTTTATACAAAAAATAGCTAACACTCCAGCTGCTAATTGATTATAACTAATATCAAGCCCAGATTTCGGTACAACCAATTCAAATGCTATACTTATAAATGAAAAATAAATTATACAATGAAATGGTTGTATTAAAATTGTATATACATATTCTTTTAGCCATGATTCTAAAGCCTGAGCTTTACCATCTCCCATTTTATCAATTGCATATGTTACTGTTATCAATGGAGATATTACTAGTAAAAAACCTACTTTTAATACACGATTTATATATGCAAGTAAGAAAAATATTGTTTGCGCTACAATTCCAACATAAACTAATAATGCAAAAAATGAAATCATTCCACCACCAAAAGCTGCTTTAGAAGCAATTTTATTAATCATATCTTCTGCATTATCTGTTTGTGAAGAATATGCGATATCTATTGCATGCACAATTGCATCATTACAATAAACTGTAAATAATGCTATATAATGCATAATAAAAATTAATGCTAATCCTACTACCCAGTCAAATAACATTTTTTTATATTTAGCTTTATCATCTGCAATAGAAGATAAAGCCATTCTAATTCCAACATAAATTAGGATTACTAATAATATTGCTACTGCTATTAACCTTACTACATAATACCAAGTTGCAATAGATTTTCTAAATGCAAGTCCAAATCCATCTGATTTTCCAACATTATCAAACATATTTACATTTAGTAAATCATACTTTCCAAAAAATATTTTATATGGTGTAATAGAGCCTGGAGAAGTAGTATTCTCCATCTCAGCAATTTCACCAATTAATTTGTAAAATAAACTTACAAGTGTTGTTATTTCAAGTTTAGGAATCCATAAAATTATTGATACTATTCCATTTGCTAAACTCAATATATTTTCTATTCCTTCTTGAGATAATCCAACTTTATCTTCACCAGCATAGGAAATAAGACTATTTGAAAAACAAGTTTCAAATAATATAATTACTAATATTAAAATTACTAATATTTTACTTGTAATCTTCTTCAATCTTATTTTCCTCCATTACCACCATTTTTGCCATCATTACTCATATAATTTATTGCACTTTGCATATATTGAGTTTTATAAATATTTTCTGCCAAACTTGTTTGCTTTCTGACTATCTCTGCTACATCACCAGATTTAAGAGCCTTATCTTTTTCACTTATTAACGTTGTTTTTTCACTTTCTAATGTCTTTATTTGATTTTGTAATTCTGTTGTTAAACTTTGAATTTCAGATGTTTTCGATGCTCCTTCTTTTTCTACTGTTCGTAGTACTTCTCTAATTTTATCCTGTAACTCTGTTGTAATTTCTGCTTTTGCATCATCCATTATGTCTCTAGCAAAATTTTCATCAAGATCTTGTTGTCCTGAATTTTTAAATTCTTCAATTACTCTATCAACTTCTTTTTGTGTTGCACTTTCTACTTCTTTATCTAATTCACTTACATTATCATTATACTCATGTATTGGATTTTCAAATTCAACATCATTACTTTCATATCTTTCAGATGAAAATTCTCTATCCACTGGTGGAAGATCAGAAGAATTATACGCATTATATTGTTTAAGAATATCATCAATTGCTGTATCTATACTTGCACCACCAGATACAAGTTTTTGTATATTATTATATGTAATCTTTTCATTTTCAAAATCACTTGTCATAAATGCTGCATTATTTAATGCAGAAAAGTCTTTTGCCATATTAATTGGATTACTGCTTCCTTCTGCTGAGTTATTATATGTTTCTATATTATTTTTTACTATATCAGAAATTTTTGTTGGATTTCCTTTTAATGCATTTGCTCTAACTTCATTATGTATTCTATTTTTAAATTTATTTGAAGACTTTTTATCCATTCCTAAAGCTTGTAACTGTCTCTCTAAATTATTAAGTATATCTTT
This sequence comes from uncultured Clostridia bacterium, assembly GCA_948530865.1. Taxonomy (GTDB): domain Bacteria; phylum Bacillota; class Clostridia; order TANB77; family CAG-508; genus Scatovivens. The sequence goes on along the minus strand of CAOTKV010000013.1, from coordinate 48,656 downwards.
TATTCTATCTGAACCATCTTCATACTCTGAACCATCTTTTTGTGAAATTTCTCTTAGTTCTGCTTCCTTTTCTTCTGAGGTTTCTCCACTTAATGCAGCAACACTTTGTACTGCATCATTTACTAGTGTTGATGTTGTATCCTTACTAAATTCTCTCATTGATCCGTATGCTGCTGCTCCTGCCATGCTAGCTTGCATTAAATTTTGTCCACTTCCATACATTCCAACACCAACTGCAACTCCTGTTCCCATAGCCATATAAGCTGAAGCAATACCTTGTAAATCTTTAAAAGTATCTAATTGTTTTATTGCATTTACTTTACTTGAAACTTTAGATGTAAATCCATTAATCTTACGATTAGCTTTATGTGCTGCACCTCTTATTTTATGTTCATTATAGAAAGCTTCTCTTCCTTTTTCAGCTCTTGCTCTTGCCATAGCAGCTGATTTTGACATACCTGGATTTGCTTTCTGAATTTCTTCTGCTCTTTTATTTAATGGCTCTTTTGCTTTTTCTAAAGCTTCTTGTTTAGTCATACCTGGATTTGCCTTCATCAATTTTTGTGCTTGAGCTTCCTGTTCTTTATCTAGACTAGCTGTAAATTTTTTTTCTTTATTTTCTTTTATCTGTTCTTTAGTTTCAGCATAAGACATTCTATGAGTATTTCCTTCTGAATCTGTTACCTTATTTTTTCCACTAATCATACTTCCTAAAACTAATGCGTCTGTTCCAATATGACCAATCATATTTTTTGCATTTCTTCCTAGATTTTTTGCTGAAGTAACACCAGATTTTAAAGATTTACCTATACTTTTTGATTTACTTAATGCCATAGCTGACATTGCCATACCTGCAGCGATAGATGTTCCATTATTATCATCTTCAAAATGAAATATTTTTCTAACAATTTTTTCACCATCTTGTACAAATTTCACACACATAATTGCAAGTACTGCAAATCCTAAGTTAGTAGAATGGTGTGCTGTTACTAATAAATTAAGTGCTGTTCCAACCATTACTATATATATTATACAGTGAAATGGTTGTATTAATACAGTATAAACAAACTCTTTCAACCATGTGCTTAAAGCTTGTGCTTTTCCATCACCCATCTTGTCTATTGAATATGTTAGCGTAATTAATGGAGATATTATCATTAAAAATGCAACTTTAAGCATACGGTTAATATATGATATAAGTAATCCAATTGTTTGTATTACTAATATAAAATATACAACTGAAGCTCCAATTCCATCTACACCAAAATGGAATCCCCTTAAAAATATTTCACCAAATGCATCTGCAATTGTCATTTCTGATTCATCCACAGAAGACTGGGCAATTGTATACATTGCCTTTACTAAAGCATCATTTACATTAAATGTAAATATCATAATATATTGTAATAAGAATATTAAAGCAACACTACATGCCCAATCTGTTAACATCTTATTGAACATTGCTTTATCTGATGCAATTGTAGTTAAAGCCATTCTTATACCAACATATATTAATATAACAAGTAATATTGCACATGCAATCATTCTTAAAATATAATACCATGCAGCAACACTTGATTGAATTGTTCCTACTATAGAATCCGACTCTATTTTAGAATCAAAGAAATTAACATTAACTATATTTATTTTGCCAGTTTCCTGACTAAATAATATATCAAATGGTGTTATTGTTTCTAATACCTTTCCATCTTCATCGTCAACTCCAGCAACACCTCCAGTTACTAAATTTATTGCTTTTCCAGATAATGATAAAAATAATTGAATTGGATATGCAAAAATACCAATAATGCCTGCTGCAACACCTTCAATAAAATCATCTACTACTCCTGCATGTGCAACATTCGATAATATAGATGCATTAATTGTAAGAAATATTAATAATATTACTAATAATCTTTTTAGAATTTTTTTCATTATAATCAATCTCCTTTCTTACAATTATCTTTTCTTTTTCATCTCAGCAACAATATCCTGAGAAGCTTTAACTACATCTTGTACTGGACCAACTTGTGCTAATGTATTTTCTGCTCTTAGTACATCTAATCTAGTTTTCTTCTTTCTTTCATTACTAACTGGTTTTCCAGTTTTTAATTCTGTTAATTCAACTCTATTTTTTTCTTGTTTTGCATCACTTAATGTTTGTACTGCTTGTAAATATTTTTGTTTTCTCTTTCCTTTAATTTTAGGAGAAAAATTTTCTTGTGCATATTCATTAACTGTTATTAATTCTTGTTGCATTTCTGCCATATCTAATAATGTTTGTATCATTGTATCTCTTACTGGTTTTGTTTCTTCTATTGAAGGTATAATTGTATCTATAGCAGCAACTGCTTGATCAAGTTTTTGTTGTACAGACATTTTCTTAGCTTTTTTAACAATTGGCAATTTCTCTTCACTTGATTTATCTTGTATCGTTTCATCAGATTCTGGATTGTTCATCGCTGTATTTGAATATGAATCTAATAAATCAAACATTTTTCTTCTTACAGATTTTTTTGCAGCTTCTTTAGATTCCGCTAATTCTGCTTTAGATTGTTTTTTAGTAAAATCAACTTTTCTAGATGTTACTTTTTCTGTTATCATTCTATCTCTAATTTGTAATGAATCTACTCCAGTTTGTAAATTTAAAACACTATCAATTTTGCTTTCTGCTTTTCCATCATTTATATTTACCTTTAGAGAGCCTTCAACACTAGAATTTTCACTTTTATCTGTTAGTAATGTATTAATTGCTTTTTTATAGGCTATTGCCTTACTTTTCTCAAGAATTTGATCAACACTAGAATCTACTTTATTTGCATTTTTTGTTTCCTTTTTACCTGATTTTTGAGATTTAGCGTCACTTGGTTTTTTTGAAGATTCATTTAACTTATCTTGTACTTTAGCAAAAATCTTATCTTGATTTAAAGTCGACATATCTATTTCACCATCGCTTGAAGCAGAATCTTTTGCAACTTCTATTATAGCTTCTTTTACAACATCAAATTCTTCTCCTGTTAGTTGAAGATTTTTTGCCATTTCAGCTTTAGCAAAATTATTAGCAGACGCAGCTTTATCTTTTATTGTTTCTTTTATTGCATTCATATTTCCTTTAAATAGTACTTCAACACCTTGGTTATTAGATAATAGTTCCTTAATTCCTGATTGTTTTGAAACGTCATTTACTATATCTAATAACATTGCTTCACTATTAATATCTATCTCTTCACCACGTTCAGCTTTTTCCATAATACGAGTTAAAATTGCTTCATTTAGTGCTTCATTAACTCTTTTTACATCTTGAGCTGTAATTTCGCGTTCTGTTATATTTCCTGATTCATCAACAATATCAATTGTCTCACATAAATCTCTTTTTTCAACATCAAGTTCATCATTAATAGATGTTTTAGTTCCAGTTTTTGGATCATATACAAATCCAAGTGCTGCCATAATAGCAACTTGTGTAGCTTCATCGTCTTGTTTGTCAAGCAATTCATCTATTTGCTTATTAAAATTATTCATATTTCTTGATTGTCTATTTCTACCTTTATTTAAAACAACTTCTCCCATTAAATCTGCTGTTTCATCATCTATTACTTTTCTTTGATCTGCTAATTGTTTAAAATGATGTGAATCAACTATATCAAGGGCCGAAGCACCTACTGAATGTAATCTTACCACTTGGCTATCAGCTTCATATCCATATGGATCATATCTATTTTTATACATTTTATTTTTTGGATCTTGCTTTCTACTTGGAGTAGTATCTTTATAGCCTTTTTTATTTCTTAATACATTTACACCTTTTCTTGCAATTCCTGCTGCTAATAATCCTGCTGGTAATGATATTGTACCTATAGCAATTCCTGCTGTTGCTGGAATTATTGTTTTAGGAGTTAATAGTCCATTTTTTATTCTCTCTCTAAAACCTGGATGTCTATTTTCAATATCTTTTGTTAATTGCGCTGCTAATTCTCTATTAGCTTGCATTACAATTTTAGACCTCATATTTGCAACTGTAGGAGTATCAAAACTTCCAAATTTTAATCTAAATGGTATTATTGATCCTTGAACTTTATATCCATGTATTACTTTTAATCTTCCTTGTCCATTTTTAGAGCGATGAAATCTTTTTGCCATTCCTCCTGTACTAACTGCTCCTCCTGCAAGTAATCCTAATCCAACTGCTGGATGCCCTACAAAAGTTCCCATTCCCATAAACATTGCTGCAAGTCCACCAACACCTTTCAAAGCTGGAGCCATAATTTGTTGTTTAAATATTTCTTTATCTTTCTTTGTAAATCCTAGTAATTTACTAGCTCCTAATTGAGTATAAGCCGCATTACTAGTATCTTTTTCAAATCTTCCAGTTTCTGGGTTATATTGACGATTTCCAAATATAAGTCCTGATTTCATTTCATACTTTCTATTACCATTCTTGTCAAAAGTAACATCAAAATAATTATTTATATCAAATACACCTTTAACATGTCCTGCCACAACACCGCCAACCGTAAGATTTCCTGCTTGTTTACCTAATGTTATTTCTCTATATCTTTCTAATCTTCTATTAGCCTCTAATACATCAACTGCACTTTCTTTATCATGAGGATTTTTTTCATACTTACTTGCAGCTTCTGAAAATTTCTTTTGTAGTTCAGCTTCTCCTAATAATCTTAATTCTTTGTCTTCATCTTTTTGAATTAATTTTTTACTGTGTTTCTTAACAAAATTTCCTGCTAATGAAATTGGTTTTGTAATTGTTTTGCCTGCTGAATAAATTTTTCCTGAAAATCCATTTCCTTGTTTTATTGAATCTAATTTATTAGAAACTTTTTCTTTTCCTGCATTAAAAACTTTTTCTGCTTTTGGTGATACATGATTTGAAACTTTAGATGCTAGATTTGCTGCTTTTGCACCTCCTGCCAAAGCACCTGCTGCTATAGTTTTTCCAGCAGCTCCTGCTATAGCTCTCTGTGGAAATGTAAGTGCTTTAGAAACAGGACTTGCACCTAACATCATTCCCTTAATAGATTTTGCTTTATTCATAATTTTATCTTTATCACCAGCAGTTTCTGTTGAACCTAATAACCCTTTATTACCTGGATCTAAATTAAATATTCTTCTAAATATGCCTTCTGCTTTTAATGAAAAATTCATTAAAATTAATGCTATTATCACACCTGAAACATTTTGTAATGAATATGCTAAAGCAGCTGAAATAAATATTGCATATATAAGTGCATGCACTACTTGAATAACCAAGTTTAACATATATTCTGTAAGCCATGTTTTCAAAGAACTTGACTTACCTGAAAGTACTTTTTGTAATGCATATGCAACACCAATACCTGGAGCCATTAATGTTAACACAGCAAGTGTTAACCATCTTTTTATATATATTAATGTGTATTTAAATGCCATAAATACCATTGTAATATACATAATCATACCTACTAATCCTACTGTCATTTTCATATCATATGCTCTTGTTCTTATTTCTTCATATACATCAATTTCTATATCTTGATTAGATTTTTCTACTTCTTCATTTCCTTGTTTTGTATCTGCTAATTCAGCTAATTGAACTTTATTAATTGCATTTGCAGATTCTCTAACTATATTGACTAAAGTTTCATTTATATTAATTGCAAAATACATAATATAATGCATTGTAAAAATAATTATAACACCGCCAACCCAGTCAACCAACATTCTTTTATAAACAGCTTTGTCAGATGCTATTGTAGAAATTGCCATTTTTATACCAACAGCAATCAAAACAACTGCCATTGCAGCAACTGCCAATAATTGTATTAAATAGTACCATACTGCAATTAATGTTTTTAATTGTACTATTATCGGGTCTTTTGCAGCCATTAATTGTGCATATTTCTTACATGCTTCACAACCATTACATCCACAATCATTTTTTCCTTCTGTACCTGTTGCATAACATTTTATTTCTTTAATGTCATCATCTAATTCTCCACAACATTCTAACACTGATTTTCCACATTTCTTACAATTTAATTGTTGACCAGTTGGTGAAATAACAACCTTTTTAGTTTTCAAAGCTCCCGAAGCATCTTTTTCTTTTATTTCCTTTATGTATAATTCTTTTTTAGTTTTTCCTACATCAAAAAAATTAACATTTAAAGCTGGAAGCATATTATAAACAATAGATTGTACAGTTACATTATTGGTTGAATCACTTAATGCTGTAAGATCTGTTGAATTAATATCTTCACCTTGTGCATTTACCCCTGAAGTAGATTCTAATGCCCATGTTAATAATTTTTCACCACCAGCAGCATATCCTACAAAAGCCATTCTTAAAACATTGGGAATTAATGCTAATAAAAATGATGCAATTTGTGCAAGCATATCAAATATCCAAGAAAATATACCTTCACTTGGAACATAACTTCCTTTAGTTGTACCTGCATAATAAAACTCACCATCTTGAATTGTTAGCTTTGCATAAGAATTTGGAACAGCACAAGATCCCATTATGATAGAAATCATAATAACCATTAAAATTATCTTTTTACAAACTTCTCTTAATTGTGCCATCTTCTTTCCTTTCCTATTACATGCTTATCTCATTTTCATCGTAATATAATATTCCATCTTTATATTCTTTAAGCTTAAATTGATCTTTTCCTTCAACAATTCTCGTTACTCTACCATCTTGCAAATTATACATATATATTCCTTTTCCAGTCTTAGAGTATACAAAATTATAATTTGAAACCCATAAATATGAATTAATGTTATCATTTAATTCTCTATTTGGATTATCCGTACTTTGAGAAATAAACTTCATACTATAAATACTACCATTTTCATCTTTTTCTGGATAATAGTAATATTCTAAACTTTCCCCTATAATATTCTTTTCATTTTCATTTAAAGTTTCTAGATATTTGTCTGAACAAATCTTTTCATTATCTCTTTTAATTATTCTTTTACATTCAGATTCAAAAACAGAATCCATTTGCAATCTTGCCACAAAATTTGTATTTTCTAAATATCTACTAATTTTAGACAAACTACTCTTAATATTATTATACACCAAAATTCCATCTATGTCATCATAATTCACCTTAATTTCAATACCTTTTAGGGGATAAGACAAATATATAGTATCTTTTGAATATTCATATTTATTGTAATCAGTCCACATATATGTTAACTGATTCATAAATTCTAACAAGTCAATTTTTGAATTTATAAATTCATCTGCTAATTTAAAGAAATCATCAGTATCTTCATTAGAAACTCTGTATAATGAAATTTCACTTTTAGAGAAAAAAACATAAATCTTCTCACCTTTATACCCAATTACTTCATTTTCTTTATCTTCAAAAGTTGGATTTCCAAGCTCTGCCTTTACTGAACTGAAATCAATTCCTGGAAATAAATTATTAATAACATTTCCTTGATAATTTTTATCAAAAATTATATTATAAATTTTATTTTGAATTGGTTTAATTTTTATTCCTTGATTACAATATATATAATATTCATCATATATACTATCTCTTTTTCCAAAATAATCTAAATTTTCCCAATTTTCATCAACAATTCTTTGTAATATTTCTGAAGATATATCAAAGTTAGTTATTTCAATTTCCTTATAAACTTTCATGCTAATTTGAGAATCCATATATATAAAATAGTCCTCGATATCATTTATTAATATTTTTTCTACTTTTCTATTTCTACAAGTAACTTTTATCGTAATTTCATTTTTTTCATCAAGCATAATAAAATTTGCATATCTTGTTACTTTTGCAATATCATTTATAAAGTTTGTATAATATTTTTCGTTGCTTGTATCATCTTCTTCATATGGTAATTTAGCAAATTCTAATTTTATCTCTTTGTTATATCCATTCTCTTGAGCTAAATCATCTGATATATATTTTGATTTATAATATTCAACAACTTGTTTAATTGTTGTGAGATTATCATATGATAATTCAGTAGAAGTATCTTTTTTATGAGAATTAAATACCCTCACTATCATTGAAACTATTACAAATAACATAAAAATCGCAACAATAAGAAACACTATTGCTATTCTATAGTTTCTTAGATTGCGATTTTCATTTTCTTTCATTTATAACTCCTATCTATTACGTCTTCTTTCTTTTTCTATTTTATCAACAGCATTTTCTTTTGATTTAAACGTAATCTTATCTTTTAGTATAAGTTCTCTTGTAGTATCTGTTAAATAATAATTACTATATAAAATAACTCCTTTAGAATTATTTTCTTCAATATTTATTTCATATCCTTTATGAGAAAACATTATATGAGCACTCATAATTTCTGGATCATATTCAAAATAATCATAATCTTTTAAAGTATTCTTTATTGAATTAATGAATCTTTCTAAATCATTATTTTCTAAATATTCTATTAAAATTTTTTCAAATTCTTCATTTTCATAATATGAAATCGGGTAAACTGAAATTTCATCATCATAAAAGAAATAATAATAGTTATCTGTATAATATCCCAAATACTCTTCATTTGTACTACCATATGATTTATCTGGATACATTTTTTCAATATCTCTTAATGGTGTTTTTACTTTAATATTCTTTACAACCTCTTCTTCATATTTATTTGTAAATATAATATTTCTTATAGTATTAACTTTAGTAGTCCTTGTCAATATTTTTCCTTCCAAATATGAAATATATCCATTATCTAGTTCATTTCCTTCTCCTAAAGATTTTTCAATCCATCTAGGAGACATTCCTGAGGCAGTTAAAACTTTTAAATATTCATTTGGAGTATACATTGTTTGAATTTCAGGATACTTTATTTCATTAAATTCAGTACCTTTTTCAAAATAATCCTCAATACCATTAATAATTACTATATATCTGTTTTCTTCATATCTTGCTTCAACCTGTATTTCTTGTTCCTTATCTATTAAAATAAAATCTTTTTGTTGATAAAACACTTTCAATTTATCTATTATACTATTAAAATATGACTCATTACTATTCCCACTATTATCATACAGTTTTTTTGAAAACTTAACATATACTGTATTTTCTTCTTCTTTTATGTATTCTGAATTTGATTTTGTAATAACTTCTTCAACGCTCTTTGGAGTTTCATCATTAATTATTGCTAATTCTGTATTTTCATTTTTTAATTTATTAACAAAGATAATTGAAATACACAATAAAATAGAGAATAATATTATAAAAAATAAAATAATTATTTTTAATAAAGAATTATTTTTCAATATATTATCCTTCTTTCTTCATAAATTTATTTACACCTCTTAAAGTTACAGATCCTTTCATATCAAATACAACTTTAACCATTCTTTCTGCTTGTCCCATTGCAAGTAATAAAGCAACTCCAACTAATGGAGATGATGCCGCAATAGCATTTGCAGAAAAAATAAATACTATATATAGTAGTGCATGGAGAGGTTGTATAAGAACATTAAGAATAAATTCTTTAAGCCAAATACTAAAAGCCTGTGCCTTTCCATCTCCTACTTTATCTATTGAATATGTGATTGTTATTAATGGAGATATCATCATCAAAAAACCAACCATTAATAATCTTTTTAAATAAAGCCATAAAAATTTAATTTCTGTGAATAGTAATATCCAATATACAATTGACCATGTCGCTAAACTTATTCCAGAATCATTATATAATCTTCCAAATAATTTATTGCGAATAGTTTCTTCAAAAACGCCAAATTCACCTGAAGTTCCAGGAACTTTAGTACCTAAAAGACTATTTCTTATTCCATAAAATATTTTTGTTAAACTCTCTCCAAACATAAACAGTGCACTCATAATATATGGCATTAAAAATAAAATAATAATACTTTCAATCCAACTTATAAGCATTTTTTTATATTTAGCTTGCTCTGATGCAACACTAGAAAGAGCCATTCTAATTCCTATATAAATTAAAACAACTAAACTTATTGCTAACGCTATAAAACGACATATATAATAGTTTTTTACAATACTATTTTTTACAGCTAAATTGTTATCGTCTGCTGTTATTGAAACTCCATCTGCAATTTCATATGACTCATCTGTATCAAAATAATTAATATTAAATAAAGCAACTCTGTTAAAGACTGTTTTATCTATTGAAAACCAAAATATTTCTTCCAGTCCATCATCAATATTTCCTTTAGAAGGATTATTTGCCAAATGACTAATAATAAAATCAACTTCTAAAGCTGGTAAGTTTATTAACCTTGCTACAAGTCCCATAAATACACCTATAGCACCAGAAATAACTGAGCTAAATGGACTTTCTGTTCCAGTTTCACTAGTATCTCCGTTCTGTACTAGCTGCTACTTGTTCATCAAGAGTATTATCAGTTTCGTTCATATATACCCCTTGAAGTGCTGTATCTCCTATTTCCTCTTTTTTAGGAGCTGGTGGATCAGCATATACTACATTGCAACATATGAAATTAAACATTAATAGTATAATTAATATACTAGTTAAAACTTTTTTCATTTATTTTCCCCATTTATTGATTTCCTTCAGCTTCTTTTCTCGCTTTCTCTAATGCAGCTTGTTTTGAAAGATTTGTTTCAACGAATTCAAATTCTTTTCTTGTTGGTTGAATTCCTATAATAGCTGAATCTCCACCAACTTTAAGTAAGCCTTCACCTCTATTACATGTAATTAAGAATCCAGCCTCACCTTCACTTAGTTTAAATACTTCTTTTAAGTATTGAATTTCTGATTTATCTTGTGCTAAAAATAGTTTTGTTTCTGATGATGTTAAAACCGCTTGAACTTCTTGTTTTTCATAAAAATCTTGGAATTTTTGTGAAATAACTGCAAGTGAAACATTTCTCTTTCTAGCACGTCTAGCCATTGTATTTAAGAAATCAACAGCTTCTGGATAAGGAAGTAACATCCATGCCTCATCAACAAGAACTCTCTTTTTAGAAGCTTTTGTTTTATCCTCACTATTTTTCTTAACATATTTTTCCCAAACCCAAGAAAGCATAACTTGTTGTGCAAGAGGTCTTGCAAATCTTTCTTCTAGTTGAGAAATATCAATATTAATAAATGGTAAACCATCTAATAATTCAAATGTTGATTGTCCATCAAAATATGCCATTTGTCCTTGATATTCTCTAACATATTGTTTCATAACTTTTACTAAATAACTGTAATGGAAACGATAATCTGGGTTATCATTTTCTTCTGCTTTTCTTTGAATTCTCTTAAACCAAGAACCAATTGTTGGCATTTCTTTTTTAGTTCTTCCTAAATAATTATTAGAAATATCTATTGGTCCACCACTTTCATCACGTGTATATAAACTTTCAACATTATTTGTTATACCTAAAGCAGCATATTCTTCAGCAACAGCTTCAGAAATAATTTGTTTTGTAAGCTCGTTTACTTCTTGGCTTCTTGTACTACCTCTAGCCATTGTAAGTAATGAGTTTGTAACGTCTTCTACTTTATTTTCAACACTTAATACTGTTCTTTCCTTACCTGTTATTTCATCTTTTACATTTTCAGGTTCAATATCAAATAAATTTATAACTGTTTTTGAGTTAGGACTTAATGTAACATTAACTCCACCAAGTGCTTCAGCAACAACTGTATACTCACCTTCAGCATCAAGAGCTAAACTCTCAATTCCCATAAGAACTGCTGAACGTGCTGTTAAAGTTTTGATTGTAACAGATTTACCAGCACCAGATTTACCAAATATAACCATATTATAGTTAGTTAACTTTGAACTAAAATTATCATAAAGTATAGGTAATCCTGTTTGTTTATTAAATCCTAGAGGAATACCTTGCTCATGCCCTACATCTGATGTAAAAAATGGGAAAACAGTTGACATAGCTCTTCTATCAAATGTATGAGACTTTGTCATTTTGTTATCCCCATATGGCATATTACTTCTAAATGCTTCATCTTGCATTGCCCAACATGGTTTAATATCAATTAAGTTTTTAGACATTTCATTTGATAATAATTCTGTATATCTATCTAATTCATCCATGCTATAAGCAAATATTGTTGCAATAACTGATGAATCAAATAATTTATTGAATCCTGCTGCAATAGAGTCACGAAGTTCTTCTGCTTCTTCTTTCTTTTGTGCTATAACTCTCTCTCTGTTTATATCACCTCTATCTAAAGCAACAATTCTTTCAGATTCAAGTTCGTTAATTGTTCTATTCAAATCTGTTTGTGAAGATGATTCACTAACAGGATTTATAAAAACAGAAACATTTATATCTCCAAAAGTATACATTCCTCTTAAAAATTCTGGGAATGTACACATTCTAGGCAAGTTAGCAACTTGCATACTTCTTGCATATCTTGTTCTCGCTGATGAAATTTCTATATGGTTTGTATAACTTGCATCAACTCCACCAGGTGCTATTAAATCTTTTAAAGCATTTTTATTTTTTTGTAGAACACTTACTTCTTCTTTTTTTACACTTTCAATTTCATTAGTAGACTCTTGTTTTTTACTTCCAAACATTATTAATTCTCCTCCTCTTCTTTAGTTTTCAGCTCTTCTTTTTTTCACTATCTTTTTTCTAACAACAGGAGATGCTGTTTGTGAAGATTTTGTTTTTCCTTCTGTTAGCTGTTTTTTAGCTTCTTCTTCTTTTTTATTTCCACTATTTTCTATTTCTTCTTTTGCATATTTGAAAACTCGTTTATCTAACTGATCTTTATAGTTATCTAATAATTCGCTTGCTTTTTGTTTTATTTTTTCTTCTTTACTGATTTGAATTTCTAACTCTTCAATTTGTTTTCTCTTATCAGCTTTTAATATACTATCTGTAGCCATATCTATAGCTGCTAAACTAATTTCTTGATCTAATTTTTCTTGTTTCTTCTTTAAGACATCTTTTCCTGTACTATATAATGCATCATATTGTGAATCTAATGCTTTAGAAAGTTGCAATAATTCTGCTTCATCTCTGTTATATGCAATATATAATAATTCTGCTAATTCTTCAGAATCTAATATTGAACTTGTTATTTGTGATGTAGCAAGTGCACTTGATATATTTTGGCATCTTGTATAAAGTTCTGAGAAACACATATTATAAATTTCTTCTTTAGAAAATTTATCAAGACCTCCACCAATTTCAGCAGAATAATATGAAACAACAACATAAGTTCTTTGTTGTAAAACATTTTTATTAGAACTTAGTTTTTCAACATAATCTGTAATACTTATTCCATATTCTAAAATATTAATTTTTCTTTTCTTTTCAAACTCTAATTTTTCTCTTAAAGCTCTATTACCTTGTGCTTTTGCTTGAGCAATTCTTGCATCTAATCTATCAATTTCAAGTGTTAAATTATCTACTCTAGCTTTATATTCTTCAATTATATCTCTTAAATTTAAAGTTCTACTTTGAATATACAATTGGATAGGAAATCTTAATGTATTTAAGAATTGAACGAAACCTTCCTCTACGGAAATCTTTTCTTGCTCAGACATTAAGTCATAGTTAACACCATTACATTGTAATACCATTATGTATTGTGTGCCATTTTTTCTTACAATCATATTATCAACAATTTCTTCAAATTCCATAAAATCGAAAATTGATTCTCTTGTTAAATTAGTTGTAAATTTTCCATAATCTTGATCAACTTTCTTTTTTCCTTCTTCTTCACTTTCGATAATATGTTCTTGTTCTTTCTTTTCTTTTGGCGTCTTAGGTTTCATTAAATAGATATAAATTGCTATTAGCAATACCATTATCATGAAAATAAAGAATATTCCAAGTTGTAGTAAAGGAATCATTTCACTTCCCATCTATTTTTCCTCCTTTGTATATGTATATATTTTTTTGTTCTTTTTAAATTTCATATATCTCATTATTATTTCACCAATAGGTTCTCCACCTATTCTTTTTGTGATTGGGAACATAACAATTGTTGGAACTTTTAATGCTCCAAGTGCAAATCCTATAAATGCAAAAAATGCCATACAACCAATTCCTACTGGAGTCATGTTTAAACTTTTAAATAGTAAAAAGAATAATGACCCAACCATAGCTCCTACTGCTGTTGTAATAAGTGATTTTACTGTAAAAATATATAAAATTCTTGATTCACCTCTATAATTACGAGGTATTTGATAAGTTCCCATAATCCCGCTCTCCTTTTAATCTTTAGAATGTATTTGCAACTCCAACTACTGTTTTCCAAATGAAGTATGCTCCAAATATAACACAACCTGATACCACAACACCTATTAATTGTATTTTTAATTTTGCTTGTGCTTCAGGTCCAGCAATTAAGTATTTAATTCCCATGTATGTAACAACAGCTACCATAACACCAGCACCTATTGTTGTTAAAATGCTTCCAATGTCTGCTATTTCTTCAAATGCCTTATCTGCATCTATTGTTACTGTTTCTCCCTTTTTTTTAAAATTTTTTATATCCTTTTGCATATCTGCTAATGTTGCAGCCTTTACACTGTAAAAACTGTTAAGTATCAAAAATAGCATTACTATACATACTATCTTTTTTAAAACTTTTACATATTTATACATCTTTTTCCTCCTTTTGAGCCTATTAATACTATTATATTAATTATACTCAAATAAATATTCTTTTTCAATATTTTTGTCGAAGATTTGATATTTTTAACATAAATGTAATAAAAACAGGAAGTAAAACGCTTCCTGTTTTTATTATATTTTATATAATTTATTATTTAGTTTTTAGCACATCACCTGAAAATGCTGCTATAATACCAACTATATTAACTCCTCCAAATAAGAATATACATCCCATTATAATAGGTGTTATTGATTTTTTTACATCAGCTTTATCAGATGGACTCGCTAAAATATACTTTACTCCTAAAAGTGTAATAACAATTATAGCTATACCTGATCCTGCAAGTTGTATTAATCCAATTATACTATTAATTCCTTTGACTATTCCAGAACTATTAGCTCCACTATCTTTCTGAGATACTTTTTGTAGCTTTGAAGATTTTAAAAGACCATCAACATCTTTAATACCAGCAGCAAAACAAGTATTAGCAAAACCAAAAGCAAAAATCACAACTAAAATCAGTGTAACTAATATTATCATTTTCTTTTTTTTCATCATATCATCTCCTACTTTAAGCTATTTAATAGTATTATCTACAAATGTTTTTATTATTGACGTAATTGCTGTTGCCCCAAACATAATGAACGCTCCAATTATATAATTCATAGCATATTTCTTTATATCTGCTCTATCACCTGCCGAAGCTAGCATATATTTGCAAGCAAGAACAATTAATATTACAACAGCAATTCCAGCAGAAGCAACTCTTATAGTATTTAATATTGCGCCTATTATGTCTTTAGTCGCTGTTTTTGCATCTCCAGCTTTACTATCTATAGTTCCTTTATATAACCCTGTCACCTCTGTTTTTGTAATCTGTTTTGCTGCAGCATTGGACTGCAAAATATTTGCATATGCTGAAATAATAAATACAATCTCTATTAAAATTATCACTATTTTTTTCATCATATTTCTTCCCACCTTTTATTGTAAAGATTTTTTAGTGAAATCATCTATTACTCCTAAAATACCTACTGCTCCGAATAATACCATAGCTCCTATAACATAAACAATAGCATGTTTTTTGATGTCAGCTCTATCTCCAGCAGAAGAAACCATATATTTCATTGCAACAGCTAATAACATAACAATCGCAATCGTAACACCAACAATTCTCATTATAGCAATTGCATTTTTTGAAATATCACTAGCAATATTTGAAAAATCTTTTCCCTTTTCATTATTATCAAAGGCTGTGGTTGTTTTTGTTATCTTTGCTGCATCAAATCCAGTTTCTGCTTGAGCAATATTAATAAATACAGAAGTAGCTAACAATATTATTAAAAAAACTATTATTATATTTAATATATATTTTCTCATAACTTTATCTCCTATATTTATTTTTAAGGTTCATCAGGTGTAGCTGCTGTAGGACTAACCTTTATATTAGTTGTTGCAAAACTGCTGATAATTCCTAATATACCCACTGCACCAAATAATACTAGTGCACCTACAACATATGCAATAGATGCTTTTTTGATATCTGCTTTTTCTCCAGGTGCTGCTGACATATATTTTATAGCAACAACAAGTAGCATTGTTATTGCTATACACATTCCAGCAATCCTTACAATAGATATAACAGCATTTAATACGCTAGTTACCTTCCCATTAGCAGTACTAGGATCACTTGCACTATCAAACACTTGCTCACTTCCTAGAGCTGATCTATATCCTGCAGCACCAGTTGCATATACATTACTTTGAACAAATATTGAGATAATAATGACTGCTAATATTACACAAAAAATATTTTTTATTTTTTTCATAATAACTCTCCTTATTTATATTTTTATAATATGCATTAGTCAAAAACTCCTGCAAAATTTTGAAGAATTGATAGAATTCCTGAAACAGAAAACATTATAATTGCTCCAACAACATATGGAATAGCATGTTTTTTTATATCTGCTTTTTCACTAGGAGCTGCTAACATATATTTCATTGCTAATACTGTTATCATAATTATTGCAATACCAGCAGAAACTGTTTTTGCTATTGTTACAACTGCACCTGATATATTTTTAGCAGATTGAATAGCACCTCCTGTTTTGTCCTCAGTATTTGCAGCCATGGTATTTATACTATCCATAATTGATGTTCCAGCGGCTGGTGTATCTTCCGCATATACACTATTAGATAGACATACTGAAAAAATAATACTCATTAATAAACTAATATATATAATATTTTTTATTTTTTTCATAATTTTCCTCCTTATTTTCATTCGTTATTACTTATATTATATCATTTTTCGATAATATTTTCAATATATATCTTAATCTATAATTTCTTATTTGTAAATATGAAAAATAAAAATGAATTAGAAAATTTCTAATTCATTATTCTTCTGTCAATACTACATTTTTAACTGCAAATCTTCTT
Source organism: uncultured Clostridia bacterium (assembly GCA_948530865.1). GTDB lineage: Bacteria > Bacillota > Clostridia > TANB77 > CAG-508 > Scatovivens. The sequence goes on along the minus strand of CAOTKV010000013.1, from coordinate 31,619 downwards.
ATTATTGCTATAATTGCACTTCCTGAAAATAATATTATCGCTCCTGTAAAATATGGTATTGCGCTTTTCTTAATATCAGCTTTTTCTCCAGCTGATGCCACAATGTATTTCATTGCCAATATTATTAATATTATTATAGCAGTACCTGTAGCAATTACTTGTAATACTGTTAATATCGCACCTAATATGTTATTAATTCCAGCAGTTGCTCCAGAATCTTCGTGTGCTCCATCCATTATATATGCTGGATTTATTGTTGAATATGTTGCCAAACAACTTGAATAGCACATTGAAATTATAACTACTGATAATAGTATTATTGCTATAAATTTTTTAAACACTTTTTTATTCATGGGCATGCTCCTTATTTTTTACTTCTCTTATATTAATTTTATATCTTTTTTACTTTTTTGTAAATAGTTATTTATAATCAAAAGCTATTCTAAAAATTAATTCTTTTTTCTTCAATTACTAATGGTCTATGTTTTACTCTTTCATTAATAGCCATTATATATTCTCCTAAAAAACCTATAAAAAATAATTGAATTGCACCTAGGAAAAATGTTCCTATAAGCATTGGTGCTAAACCTGCACTAAATCTATCCCAATACAATAATTTAAGTACAAGATATACAACACCAATTATAAAACTAAGAATTGATACTATAATCCCTCCAAAAGTTGCTAAACGTAATCCAAATTTTGTATATGAAGTAAAGCTAAGCATTGCATAATCAAATAAAGTATACAAATTATTTTTCGTTTTTCCACTCTTTCTTTTTCTTTGAGTATACTTAATTTCTTTTCTCTCATATCCTAACTCAGCAACAATTCCTCTAAAAAAAGGTGTAGGATCATCTAAATCTCTAAGTACATCTATAAATTTTCTATCATACAAGCCAAATCCAGTAAATTGTTCTATTTGTGAAACCTCTGATATTTTCTTTAGTAATTTATAATAGCATTTTCTAAAAAAATACATAATTGGATTTTCTCTGCTTTTTGATTTTATTCCAACAACAATTTTGTAACCATTTTCCCATTCTTTTATAAATTTTGGTATCATATTAACTGGATCTTGAAAATCTGCACACATTGATATTGTACAATCTCCAGTTGTTTGTAATAATCCATAATATGGTGACTTGTATTGTCCAAAGTTTCTAACATTAAATATTGCTTTAATATTCTTATTATTTTCACACATCTCAGTTAAAATACTTCTAGTTTTATCTGTTGAATGATTATCTATAAATACAATTTCATATGTATAGTTTTCTAATTTTTCTATTTCTTCTATAACTGCCTCTGAAATTTCTTTAACATTTCCCTCTTCATTATAGCATGGAATTAAAACACTTATTTTTTTCATTTTTATACTTCGTTATTAGCTATAACGTCTCCCTTCTTATTAATTATACAACTTTATAATTTTATCATTTGGTACTATATTTTTTATTGAATTATATATTGCATTTTCTGATGAATATGATGAAATAATAATTTTATCTATATTTTTCTTAATTATGTCTTCTTCTGCAAATTCAGAAACTTTTATTCCTATAATCTCTTGTCCTTGTTTTTTCGTATCAGAATCATATATGCAAACTATATTTTTACTTTTTAAGTTTGTCATTGCTAATAATCTTGATGTATGATTTCCAGCACCCCATATTGCAATTTTTTGATTTTTAGAAATGCTATCTATTTTTTCTTTAATCTTACTTAATATTTTCTCAGAATCTTCTATATATTCTTTAACTTTGTTTATTGTATTATTTACTATCTTTCTTTTATTATATTTAGTACCCTCTTTATTCTTTTCCCATAAAGTTAATATAGCTGGTGTTCCTGCTGCCACATAACAGTCTAAATAAAATTCTATACGTACATTTATTAAATGAAATCCAGCACTATACATAAGATTTTGCAAAGATTCAAATGTAAAGTAATTTACATGTTCATCACTAAACATTCCAAAGCATTCATCACTAAATTTGTAATCAAATGTTGGAACATCTATAAAAATATATTTATTTGAGAATTTTTTTATCTCATTTATAAATTCCCTTGGATTTACTATATGCTCCAAAATATGAGACAAAAAAATTAAGTCATATTTACTTTTAGATATATCTTCCTTCAAATAATTTTGAAATGTATCTGCATATATCTCTATATCATAGTTTTCCTTTGAAAATTTTTTATTATTATTAGATGGTTCTATACCAAAAACTTTCTTGTTATCTTTTTTATACAAATTTAGATTATATCCAGATGCTGCACCCACTTCAAAAACAGAACTTATATCATAACAGTTTTCTTCTATAAAATTTTTTTGAATATTGCTTCTTTTTATATAATCTTTGGATTCTATAAATTCTTTTTTATCTTCACTGAATTCATATTTAGATAAATATTTATATCTTTTTTCTAATTCTTCTTCTGAAAAAGGATTAGCATTAAACAAAAATCCACAATTGGAACAATATCCTATACTCTCTTCATAATAATTATCCATTCCAATTAATCCACAAAATGGAATCTTATATATTATTTCTGTTTTTTTTCCACAAATTGAGCATACTTTTATTTTATCCATTGTTACTCCTTATTATATACCATTCTATTGTCTCTCTTATACCTTCTTCAAAACTGATTTTGGGCATAAAATTTGTATCTCCTATTAATTCACTTATATCTACCGATAAATTCATGACTTGTTTTTCAGCATATGGGATTTTTCCAAGATTTAGAACAATTTCAGAATTAATACTATTTTTTATAATTTCTATATATTCATATAATTTTTTAGTTTTTCCATTTGCAATACAATACACTTTATTATTTTGTCCATATTTTGCAAGTAAATATAGTGCATTTGATGCATCTTTTGAATATAAATAATCCCAATTTTGTTCACCTAATGTGTAATCTGGTGATATCCCATTTAGCATTTCTCTTATACTTGTAATTATCATTGCGTTTTCACCATCAAATGGTCCATATACACTAAAAATTCTTGTCCATATATGATTTATTCCAATCTCATTTGCTAATTTCCTACTTTCTATTCCAGCTAATAACTTAGCTCTTCCATATTCTGTTTCAGGATTTGCTTCTGTTTCTGATGTAATTATTCCATCAACTCTACCATACTCTGCCTGAGAACCTGCACCAATAAACGTATTACATCCTAGTCTCTTTGCTAAATTAACAGCATCTAATGTATATTCTACATTTAGCATTTGTTTTTCTTTTTGATTTCTATCATTTCCAAATGTCCCATCCCATCCAAAATGATAGAAAATATCATAATCATTTTCATCAATATGAAATTTTCTTAAATTTTCTAAATTGCATTCAACAATTTTTAAATTTTTATGTTCTTTTAAGTTACCTCTTCTTTTTGAATTTTCTCTTATAATAGCTAGCACCTGAATATTCTCAGAAAGTAATTGATTTATAAGAGTAACTCCAATCATTCCTGTTGCACCTGTTACAACTACTTTTTTCATATAATACCTCAATTAACAATATAATCATATATATCTTTAACTTCTTTTGCTATAAATTTTACTGCTTTGTTATTCTTATCCTCTTCTTTGCCTTGTCCCCATTCAACAAAAACAACGTCTATACCTGCATTTTCAGCAGTTTTTACATCACTTAAACCATCTCCAATATATACCGCATCTTTTTTCTCTAAATTTGTACTTTTTAAAATATCATATACTGCTGTTGGATCTGGTTTTGATGGATAATCATCAGAATATCCAATAATTTTTTCGAATTTTATTTCTTTAAAAAATTTATCACATAAATCTTCTGTTAAAGCTTGTTTTTTATTTGTATTTATTGCAAGTAATATATTATTTTCTTGCATCTTTTTTAATAATTCAATTATTCCTTCATATGGTCTAGTATTTTCTTTATTACAAGTTAAATATAAATTTGAATAATAAGCCTTTATATTATTTATATCTGATTCTGTTGCAGTTTTAGTTTGATTATAACTTAATAACTTTCCAATTACAGTTTCTAAATTTCCACCAACAAAATTATTATATAATTCTATTGGATGAGAATTATATCCAAACTTTTCTAATGTTTTATTAAAACATATAGCGACATCTGTTATAGTATTCATCAGTGTTCCATCAAAATCAAATATACAAATTTTTTTCATATTTACTTCCTCATATTTCTAAAACTTCTCGTTTTATCTTATCATATTCTTCTTGGTCTATAAATGGAAACATATCATCAAGTTCAGGTGATTGCATTGTTCCATCAGGTAGAACTTTTGAAGATAGTTTAGGCTCAAAATTTTGATTTTCATCTAATATCACTTCACAAATAATAGGTCCTTCTGTCTTTAAAACTTCTGATATTTGTTCATTAATATTCTGAATATTTTCTATTCTTTTAAAATTTATTCCATATGCATAAGCAATTTTTTCCATATCTGGAAAACTTATACCATTTTCTTTACATACTCCAACTAAAGGTAGATTAAATAAATTTTTTTGTGTCTGTCTTATAGAATGATATCCATTATTATTTAAAATAAATATTTTTAAATTCAATTTATTATGTACTACTGTTTGTAATTCTTGTATATTCATTTGAAAACTTCCATCTCCATCTAAACATACCACTCTTTCACCTCTTGAAGCAATAGCTCCACCTATCGCTGCTGGAAATCCATATCCCATAGCTGCACATCCTGAATTAGTAAATAATCTTTGATTTTGTTTTATTTTTGCCCCTTGAAACCCTATTACACAAGCACTTCCATTTCCAACAATAATTTTATCATTTTCTTGTAATTCATCAAATAATTTATCTATAAAAATATATGGATTTACTGGTGAACTCTTTTCATAATACTTATCAAGTACTACTGGATATTTTTCATTTATATTTTTGCACCATTTTAGCCATTTTTCATGCTTTTTATCTTCGTTATAATCTGAATTCAATAATGAATTAATTACATCTTTTAAATTTGCATGTATTGGCATATCTACCGATATTGTTGGCTTTTTCAATTCATTTTCGTCAATATCTATAACAATTTTATATGCATTTTTAGCAAAACTTTTATAATTATAACTAATCATTCTGATATTTAATCTACAACCAATTGAAATTAATAAATCACTATTTTGTACAACGAAATTTCCTCCACGAGTTCCGACTGTTCCTGGTTTTCCAACAAAATATGGATTATCATTTGCAAGTACATCATGTGCATTCCATGCTGTTACTACTGGGATTTTTAATTTTTCTATTAGCTTTAAAAATTCTTTGTGGCTATCTGCTAGTCTAATTCCAGTTCCCACTAAAATAACTGGTCTTTTTGAATTTCTAATTTTCTCTAATATCAAATTAGTATATTTTTCATCATATATTGGATTTTCTTTTAATCCTTCTTCAATAGCACTAAATCCTTTTAAATCATCTATTTCTATAATTGCTGCTTGTACATCAATTGGAATATCAATCCAAACTGGTCCTGGTCTACCATTTGTTGCTAAATATAAAGCTTTTTCTAAGTGATACTTTATATCTTCTGGATTTTTTACCATAATAGCATATTTAGTCATTGTTGAAACACAATCTACAATATTAAATTCTTGATCACCAAGTTGTCTTAGTTTCACATCAGTAAATGCAATTGTTGTTTCTCTTTTAACTTGTCCAGATATAACAAACATTGGTATAGAATCTACCCATGCACCATATACACCTGTAATTGCATTGGTTCCACCTGGTCCTGTTGTAACACATACAGCAGATAACTTATTTGTTAATCTATTATATCCTTCTGATGCTATACTACAAGCTTGCTCATGATGATTATATATACAATGTAAGCCTTCTTTATGTCCAAAACTATCATTCAAATGCATTGCGCCGCCACCAGTTACTGTGAACATATCTGTTATTCCATTATTTACTAAAAAATCTGCAACATAATCTGATAATTTAACTTTCATTTACTAGTACTATTCCTTTCAAAAACTAACTATTTACTTTCTCTATAAAAGCTCTTGCCATTTCTGTTGTTTTATCAAAATCTCCTTTTTTAGCAGGATTTACAATTTCTCCACCAACTCCAATTGCAATAGCTCCGTTCTTTACCCATTTATCTGAATCTTCTAATGATATATTTCCTGTTGGAATTATTTGAATGTATGGGAATGGTCCTCTAAATACTTTTATAATTTCTGGTCCATATGCATTTCTTGGGAATAATTTTACTATATCTGCTCCATGTTCCATTGCTACATTTGCTTCTGTTGGTGTAGCTATCCCTGGAATCATTAATACTCTATATCTATTACACATTTTCATTAAATCTTTATCAAAAATAGGACTAACAACAAATTCTGCTCCTGCATTTATTACTAATTTTGCTGTTTCTGCATCTAATACAGTTCCTGCTCCTATTGTAACGTCTGTATTTTTATATTTTTTTACTAGTCCTTCTATTATTCCTACTGCATTTGGAACTGTCATTGTAATTTCAATTAAATGCACTCCTCCTGCGACTATTGAATCAATTATTTTTTCTATCTCTTCTTGATTTTCACTTCTTATTACAGAAATTATTTTTTCTCTTTTGATTTTTTGAATAACATCTATTTTATCCATGTTTTTCCTCCTTTTCCTCCTTTTCTCTAAATACAATATATTACAGTATCTGCTTCATTAATTCCATGTTGTCTTAAATATATTTTATACTCTGGAACTAATTTATGTATATATTCAATTATATCAATCATATCATTATCACTATGGTATATACATATTGCTAATTTAGGTTTATTTTTTAAAATTATTTTTTCAGCACCTTTTAAAGTTTCTAACTCTGAACCTTCTATATCCATTTTTATAAAAGTAGCATTTTGGCATTCTTCTATGCTATCTAAATTAACTACTTCAATCGTATTGCTTCCTTCATCTGAGATTGATGAACCCGCAAGATTTCCTGAATTAAATCTCAATATTTCTTTTTTTATCCAAGTCCCATAAGGAAAACAATAAATATTCTTATATTTTTCTTCAAATATTTTTAATTTTTCAAAATTATCTTTATCAGGTTCAAAAGCAACAACTCTATCGTAATTGTAATTGCTTTCTGAAAAAAATTTTTCTATTGTATCACCTATATATGCTCCACAATCTACAAATATCTCATTATTTTTTAATTTAATTATATCGGTTGGAAAATATATATTTTTCAAATTATAATTTGGAAAGTCTTTTCTTTTTCTTTTACATCTGTATAATATCATTTTTTTATAAATTTCTTTTGAATTTTCATCTTCTAAAATATTTATATTTTTCTCTATTCTTTCTTTATTTTCATCAAAGAATTCTTCTCTCTTTTCCAAATAATCTTTACTAAAGATTCTATAAATAAAGTCTGCAATACCTATTTGAATAGTAAAATATATTAACTTTTTTGTAATTATATTTTTTTCACATCTATCAAAAACTTTATTAAAAACACTGTTTCTTAGTCCATTCATTTTACCCTCATTTTATTAATAAATTATTTAATATTATCTCTTATTTTTTCTATCATATAGTCTATCATTTCGTCTGTCATTCCTGGATAAACACCTATCCAAAAACTATTATTCATTATTGTATCTGTATTTTTCAATTCTCCAACTACTCTATATCCTATATTATTCTCTCTCATTTCATTAAAACACGGATGTTTTATAATATTTCCAGCAAATAAATTTCGAGTTTGAATTCCTGATTTCTCTAATGATTTAACTAATTTATTTCTATCTACTCCATCTTTACAAGTGATTAAAAATCCAAACCAACTTGGAATAGAATTTTCAGTTGCTTCTGGTAAAATTAATTTATCAGTACAATCTTTTAAACCTTCTTTTAATCTATTAAAGTTTTCTTGTCTTCTTTTTGAAAAATATTCTATTTTTTCAAGTTGGGCACATCCAACCGCTGCTTGCATATCTGTTGCTTTTAAATTATATCCAAAATGAGAATATACATATTTATGATCATATCCAATTGGTAATTCTCCAAATTGTCTGTCAAACCTATATCCACACAAATTATCTACTCCTGATGGACAACTACATTCTCTTCCCCAATCTCTAAAAGATCGTATTATTTTATGTAATAGTGGATTATCAGTATATACAGCTCCACCTTCTCCCATTGTCATGTGATGTGGTGGATAGAAACTTGAAGTTCCAATATCTCCAATAGTTCCAGTAAATTGTTCTTTTCCATCAATTATATATTTACTTCCTAATGCATCACAATTATCTTCTATTAACCATATATTATTTTTATCACAAAATTCTTTTACTCTTTTTAAATCAAATGGATTACCTAAAGTATGTGCAATCATAACTGCTTTTGTTTTTTCTGATAATGCTTTTTCTAACATGGTAAAATCTATATTATATTCTGGTATTGTAACATCTACAAATATTGGAATTGCTCCATATTGAACTATTGGTGAAATAGTAGTTGGAAATCCTGCTGCAACTGTAATTACTTCATCTCCTCGTTTTATTTTCCTTTCTTTTAAAAGCGGAGAGGTTAAACTCATAAAAGCAAGTAAATTTGCAGAAGAACCAGAATTCACTAAACTACAGTATTTTACATCTAAAAACTTAGCAAATTTTTCTTCAAATTCTTTAGTGTATCTTCCTGATGTAAGCCAAAATTCTAAAGAACTGTCTACTAAATTAACCATTTCAGAATAGTCATATACTCTTGATGAATATGCTATTTTATCTCCTTCTTTAAATTCCTTTTTTACATTATGATATTTATTACAATACTCTTTTACTATATCTAAAATTTCATTTTTTGCTTCCTTTTCAGATTTACCTTCAAACATTTTAATTCTCCTGTTTTATTTTATTTATACTATATTCACTATTTTCTAATTTTACAACCAGCACATTGTTAATTACTTTTACAGACTCTTCATCTGGAAATTCTTTCATTTTCTTATATTCCTCTGTATTATATATTTCTTCCATTTCTTCATCTGTTGCAAATTCATTTTTTATTCCAAATTCTTCTTTTAAATAGGTTAATGGAATATTTCCTACATCACCGAAAAAACCAACTCTTCGATTTAAGCTAGCAAATTCATATATTGGAATATAAGTTTTATAGTCCTTACCACCAATTATTTTAATTTTCATATTTGGAGTATAATCTTTATTGTTTTCTATCCTATCTATCACTCTTACTAACTGTGAATGAATTTGGTTATAATTTTTCTTTAATGCAATATATGTTGACTCTCCTACAAATGTATATGAATAAATTAAATATATAGTTAGCAAAATTCCCCAAAAATTCATTTTTTTATTGCTTTTTGTCAAACAACTCATCTGCTGAATTGTGTATACATATATAATAATCGGAATAATATATGAAACAATAGTAGTCGGTGCTATTGCTGAAGTAGGAACTATTAATCTAATACAATTTTGCATTATTGGTAATATCAAAAATAATATATACCAACATAAAATTTTAGTAAATTTATCTTCAAAATTTTTACCATTTTTTAAAATCATCATAATAATATTGATATTTAACATCATAAATATCATTAAATAAATACCACTTATAATATATTTCAGTTTCCCAGTGAATAAACTAGAAAAATAATAATATATCCAATCTTCATAAGCTCCAATTACACCATTAAATAGGTTTAATATTATATATCTAAAATCATCTTCTATACCATAGTAATTAGATATTTCTATTCCCTTTATTTTCAAAATTATTTTAGTTATAATATAATATAAAATTAAAGCAAAAGTAATTTTAGATAGCAGTTTCAAAATATCTTTCAAAAATTCTTTAAACTTTATATCATTTCTTATATATTCGAAAAAAATAATCATAATTGACAATATAACGGTTATAGACAAAAACGTTTGATATATAGAAAAACTCATAATAATACAAATAATTCCATATATATTATTTCTTTTAGATTTTTCTAATAAAAATTTAACTGCTAATACTGCTAATAGCATTGAAATAAAATATGTATCAGCTGTATATGTATATAATAAAATATTATATACATATGGTGATGTTGAAATTATCATTGATACTAATATTGTTAAAATTTTAGATTTTATTTTTAATAAATCATTAATTAAAATTGATATAAACCCTAAAATCGAAAATGATGTCAAACATATAAAAAATGGACTTACTATTCCAAATCTTAATATATTCCAAAAATATATACCCCATCTACCAATTGATATTTCCCACTCTCCTGGTAGATAATAACTTCCATTAGCAAATGTATTTGTTATTGCAACTAATTGAGAATAACATGTAAAGTGAGCTATTAGTGCAGTAAAAAATGTTACTAAAAAAGCTAATTTTCTGTTCGATGTAAAATATTTATCTATTGTTCTAATAAATTTATTCTCATCCATGTGTACTCTCCATAAATTTTCTATATTTATTCTTCTAATTTTATAACCATTATATTATTAATAAATTTTACAGATTCTTTATCTGGAAAATTTTTCATTTCTTTATACTCATCAGTTACACAAACTTTTTCTATCTCTTCATTTGTTGCAAATTCGTTTTTTATTCCAAATTCTTCTTTTAAATATGTATTATATATTGAATTTGTAGGATAAAGACCATAAAATCCAATTCTACCACTTATCGATGCTAACTTATATATAGAAATATTTTGTTTAAAATCTCTATCTCCAATTATTGCTAATTTTATATCTTCTGAATAGCATTCATTATTTTCTATTCTATCTATTATTCTTATTAACTGTGAATAAATTTGATTATAATTTTTTTCTAATGAAATATATGTTGCTTCTCCCATAAGTATATATGTATATATTAAATAAATACTTAATATAATTCCTATACAGTTTAGTCTTCGTTTTATTTTTTGGGTATGTAAAAAATCTTGAATGCTTGAAATATATATAATAATAGGAATTATATATGGGGCACACATTGTTGGTGCAAGTGATGAATTTAAAACTATTAAACGTATGCTATTTTGCATTATTGGCAACATCAAAAATAATACATATAAAATTAATATTTTTATAAATCTATTTGAAAAATCATAATTGTTTTTAATAATAAAAATAATTATATTTATATTCAATAATACTACTATTCCTATATAAATTATTTGTCTAAAATATGGGGAATTATTAAACATTACATCAGAAAAATAAAATCTATAAAAATCTTCATAAGTCCAATATATTCCTTTAAATAAATTTTTTATAATATATCCGAAATCATCATGTACTCCATAATATGTTGTAACAGATATATTTAATATGTTTAATATTAATTTTGTTATAATATAATATAATATTAATGAAATAATTATATCTATTATAAATACAAAACTTTTTTTTAGAAATTTTTTTACATTGATTTTATTTTTGGCTAAATTTAAAAATAAAATCATAATACCTAAACAAATTGTAAATGATAAAAAAGTTTGATATATGGATAAATAAAAAATAACAACTATAATTCCATATATATGATACTTTCTTTGTTCCTTTAATAAAAATTTAACAGATAATATTGATAAAAACATTGCTATAAAATAGCTATCTGAAGTATATGTATACAATAATATATTATATACATATGGCGCAGTTGCAATTATTATTGATATTATTATAATCAGTAGTTTAGATTTCATTTTCAGTAAATCATTTATTAAAATCGAAGTTAAACTCAGAAAGAAAAATGACATTAAGCATATAAAAAAGTCACTTACAATTCCAAATCTTAATATATTAAGAAAATATATTCCCCATCTACCAATCGATATTTCCCACTCTCTTGGTAAATAATAACTTCCATTAGCAAATGTATCTGAAATAGATAATAATTGTGAGTAACATGTAAAGTGAACTAATAATGCTGTAATAAACGTTGTACAAAAAGCAAATTTTCTTTCACTTGTAATATAATTTTTTATTTTTTTCAAAATATTATTTTCTTCCACTAATATTCCTCATCTATCATTTTATATAATCTTCAATCTGTTTTTTCATACACTCTTCTAAATTTTCTATATCACACTTCTCAAATTCAACAATTTTTTCTACTGCTTTATCTATATTCCAAATAGGTTTCCAATTAAAAATGTTCTTTATTTTATTACAATCTAACTTTAAATAATTACTTTCAAAAGGTCCATTAGCTGTCTGATTTATATATTTAACGTCTCCCCATTTATTACAAAATATTTTAACTAATTCTTCAGTTCTTATAATATCTTCTTCATTTGGTCCAACATTATAATTTCCTACATATTTTTCATCATATTGTTTTTGGGCTATCATTAAATATGCAAATAATGCCTCTAGAACATGTTGATATGGTCTTATAGAATTTGGATTTCTTATAATTATATCTTCATTTTTTTTGGCAGCTCTAACACAGTCTGGTATGATTCTATCTCGAGAAATATCTCCTCCACCTATAACATTTCCTGCTCTTGCAGTAGAAATTCTAACACTATTATCAGAAAAATATGATTTTTTATATGCATCTGTAACTAATTCCGAACAAGATTTACTATTTGAATATGGATCATATCCATTAAGTCTGTCTTCCTCTTTATACGCATACTCTTCTTCATTATTTTCATACACTTTATCTGTTGTTACATTTAAAAAAGATTTTACAGATTTATTTGTTCTTATACATTCTAAAATATTTACAGTACCCATTACATTTGTTTCATATGTATATACTGGCATTTCATACGCTTTTCTAACTATTGGTTGAGCAGCTAAATGTATTACAATTTCTGGATTAAATTCATCGAATTCTTTTTTTAAATTTTCTAAATTTCTTATATCTCCATAAATAGAATTAATCTTTCTACCTAAATTAATTTTAGCGAACAAACTATTTTCTTCTGGCTCTAAAGCATATCCTTTTACTATTGCTCCAGCATCACTCAAAATTTTGCAAAGCCATGTTCCTTTAAATCCTGTATGTCCTGTTATAAATACTTTTTTATTTTTATAAAATTCTAAATCTATCATAGCTTTCTAATCTTTCCATTTCTTCCATTTTGCATTTCCTGAATTCCACATTTTTTCCAACTGCATTTTATCTCTTTGAGTATCCATTCCAAACCAAAATCCCTCATGATTATATGCAGCAAGTTGTCCATCTTTAGCTAGTTTTTCTAAAACTTCTTCAAACATTATATTATCGCATTCTTCTGGCAAATAATCGAATATTTCGGGATTAATAACCATATATCCAGCATTTATTAAACTTCCATCTTGTGATTTTTTTTCTCTAAACTCAGTAACTGTTCCAGTTTCATCTACATCTATAACTCCAAATCTTTGTCCAAAATAATATGATGTTATTGTTGCAATTTTTCCATGTTCTCTGTGAAATTCTAGTAATTTATTTATATCCACATCACTAACACCATCACCATATGTTAAGAAAAAAGTTTCTCCATTTACATATTCTTTTATTCGTTTTACTCTCCCCGCCGTTAACGTATGTAAACCAGTATCTACAAGAGTTACCTTCCAATTTTCACAATGATTATTATGTGTTATCATTTTATTTTCTTTAAAATCAAACGTAACATCTGATGTATGTAAATAATAATCATTAAAATATTCTTTTATTTTATATCCTTTATATCCTAAACATATAATAAAATCATCAACCCCATAATAAGAATATTCTTTCATTATATGCCATAAAATTGGCTGATCACCTATTTCTATCATCGGCTTAGGTTTCAAATATGATTCTTCAGAAATTCTAGTTCCTAACCCCCCTGCTAAAATTACACTTTTCATTTTCTCTTTCCTTCTATCTTTTATTTTGCAATATATTTAAAAAATATTGAATTTTCCTTTGGATTTTGAGTCACAAAATTTGCTCCAATTTCATCTAATTTTGTATATGTTTTTGTAATATCACATACAAGATTTATTTTATTATTTTTATTTATACAATAAATAGCTCTAGAATACTCACATAGCGGAGTAACTAATCCTATACATAATACTAATGTTAGAAATATAAAAGTTAATGTTATTCCTTTCTTGTTTTTTTCTTCTAAATATTTTTGTACTATCCATACATCTACTATTAATAATAGTGGTATAGAAACTCTCATTGAAAAATCATATTCATATCCTAATTGAAATAGCGGGATTATAAATAGAGCAATCATTATTATATAAAATAGTGGATTTTTCTTTTGAGTTTTTATAAGAAATATTCCATATATTCCAGCTTCGATAAACCAAAATATTAATAATTTAAATAATTCAAATGGTGTTAGCAAATCTGTCATAAGAGTGAACCCACCACCATCTGCACTTCCTACTGCAGATGAATTTCCAAAATAGAAACATCCATATAACGGCAATATAGAAATAAATGCCAAAATATTTTGAACTGAAAAAATATCTCTTACAAAATTTACTATATTATTACTTTTTATTGATTCGATTAAAAATTTTATTCCATTACATGCAAATAATATAATAAGACCTATAAATGGTAATGGTGAAAATGGTAATGCAAGTAATATTAATAACATATAATTATTAACTCTTTTTTCTTCCAAATACATTAAAGTTATAATCCAAACTGGTATACTTTGATTGAAAACCCAAAATAATTGTGTAATCATAGAGCTAAACTGATATACTCCAGCCCACCATTCTAGATGTATTCTATTTAAAAATACACTAAAAGTACCAAATATTGACATTCCCAAAATATCTAGTCCACTAAAAAATAAAAAAATAAAAGTGGCTAAATATATATCGTATTTTTTTTCTAATTTTAATATTTTTATTAACCATAAAATTACAATTAATACACCAATCGAATTCCAAAGTAGTAGCGCAATATTTCCCACATAAAAAGCAATTTCAGCTGATAAATTCTTCATGATACTCGTAAATATATTAGGAAATATATTATTGATAATATTCGAAATAGTTATAATTACTTTTCCAAAAATACTTGGTACCATCCATTGTCCAACATAATATGTAAGGGATGTATTTGACTTTTCGTAATATACTGGCCACTTATGTTGTATCAAATCTCTAAAAATAGCATTTCTTGCATTCCAATCACTACTTTGATAAAATAATCCTCCATGCCCTGATGTTATACATATTAATAATACTATAATAAATATAGGTATTATTTTTTTTAATCCCATTATATTTTCATTATTATGTTTGTTTTGATTATATAATAGCTTTAGAATTATTATTAAACATATTGTTATTGGAATTGAAAAAATTAATTTTACCCATCCAATAACAAATATTATAATTGGTATAATTAAATATAAATATGAAATTAATTTTAATTTTTTTTCTGTCATTCGTACTTTATTAAGCCTTTCTTAAAACGTTTTACTTTGAAATTATTATATATAGAAAACTTCTTTTTGTAAATAAAAAATTGCTCTTTTTCACTAAAATTGCATATTTATATCAAAATAAAAACCTTAGAATAAATTCTAAGGTTTTTATCACTATGTACAGTAAACTTTAATTTCTTACTTTTATTCAAGATTAGAATCAACACCTGATCCTTGCTCTCTAACGTTTCCTGCAAAGTTTCTAACAATACCGATGATACCTGAAGCTGCAAATAATACTACAGCACCAACTACGTATACAACAGCATGTTTTTTAATTTCAGCTTTATCACTAGGAGCTGCTGAAATATATTTAATAGCCAAAACGATTAACATAATTACAGCAACACCAGAACCAACAACTTGAACTACTGTTAACATAGCACCAATGATTCTGTTAACACTTGATGCTGCACCAGAGTTATCTTTAGCACCATTTGTTACTGTTTTTTCTGAAACACTATTAAAATAAAATGCGTCATCAGCAAATACATTTGGTGTAATTGTTGCAACAACAAGAAGTATAAGCATTGCTATAGCTATTACTTTGATTACATTCTTTTTCATAATAAAATCCTCCTTTTTACCATGCTTAAATATATTATATACTTTTTTTTGTCATTTTTCAACATTTTTCAGTATATTATATTATTTATCAATTAAATTTATATTAACATATCATTTTTTTTTTGTAAATATTTTTTTAAAAAAAGTTTTAATTATATTTTTTATTTATTTTAAACAGATTTTTACTTATTTACAATTTAATGCATTATGATATAATAAAAAAAATATCAAAAAGGAGGATGTTAGTTGTACTAACTATTTATTTATGAAAAAGCTTTCTTTTAAAACATTCATTTTCTACTCAATAATAATTACTATTTTTATTATTGGAATAGTTCCAAAAGATTTTCAAAACGATACATTTTTTAACATATCTATTGGAAAATATATTTTCAAAAATGGTATTGATATGCAGGAACATTGGGCTTTCACTCCTAATCTATCATATACATTTTCTCATTGGGCATTTGATGTTGTAACTTATATAATTTATAATTTGTATAATTTTAATGGAATTTATATTTTTACAATAATTTTATCATCATTAACATATATAACTTTATTTTATTGTTTAACTAAAAAATATGATAAACCTGTAGTTTCATTACTTCTTGTATTATTATTTTCTTACTTTTTAAGAGAATCTCTTACAGCACGTTCTCAAATAATATCCTTCATTTGCTTTATTATAGAAATTTACTGTATAGAACAATTTATTGATACTAATAAAAAAAGATATTCAATTATTTTAATAATTTTATCAATTATTATAGCGAATTTTCATGCTGCTACATGGCCTTTATATTTAATTCTATTTATACCTTATATTGCTGCTGCTTTCCTAAATTATTTTACTCCAAAAAAAGTATATTCTCGATTTATAAAACGAGATGAAAAAAGATTAGAAATATTAGAAAAAGGCTCTTCTAAGTATAATTATTATGCAGAGGATTTATTTTTATATACAAAAATAGTAAATAAATTAAATGCCAGAAAAAGTTTAAAAATATCCAAAAAGGACTCATATAATATGAAGGGAGTAATGATTTTACTTTTAATTATTATGCTTTCTGGTTTATTAACTCCTATTCATTCCACTCCATATACTTACATATTAAAATCAATGTTTGGATATAGTAATTTTGGAGAATTAAAATCTATGGGATATATTGCAGAAATGCAACCAATAATTCCTGTTCAGCATGTGTCTTTAGTTATTTTTTTAATTATTTTTATTGCATTTTTAGCATTTGTTCCTACAAAAATAAAATTAGAACATATTTTTCTTATACTTGGACTATTATATATGACTTTATCTAGTGTAAGATATGTTTATCTTTTAATTCCTTTAGGATGTTATGTAATATGTGATTTAATATCACAAAGTTCTGATAACTATATAAAAAATGAAATGCTAATTTTAGAAAAAATAATCATTTATCCAATATCAATAATAATATGTATCTGCATAGTATCTATCTTTACTATAAGTAACATGCATAATTATAAAAATATTGGTTTTATAAATGAAAAACTATATCCAACAAAAGCAACCAAATATATTAAGGAAAATTTAGATTATAAAAATATTAGAATTTATGGTTCATATGACTTCGGAAGTTATTTAATGTTTAATGAAATTCCTGTATTTATAGACTCCAGATTAGATGTATATTGCAGTGAATTTAATGATACTGATATTTTTTATGATTATATACAAACTTATACTGGTAATACTCATTATGAAAAAATATTTTCAAAATATAATTTCACCCATATTTTATTATATAATAATGAAAGATTAAATACATATATAGCAAATGATAATAATTATAACGTAATTTATAAAGATACTAATTTCTCATTGTATGAAAGAAAAACTCCTTAAAGCTAAATCAATAATTTCATATTAACTAAAAATACATTAATTATTATAATTAATGTATTTTTAGTTATCTAATTTTCTTTAAATCTATTATTATTTATTAAAAGAGCTATATTTAGCGGAAACATAAAAAATAATATTAAAATATATCTTACTAAAACAATAGGACCTAATAACATCGTGCCCCATGTAAATATTATCATACTTATAGCTATAACTATTGCTCTGTTCTTTTTATATACACTATAACCTAATATCATAAATATTAACCACATATTAGCTCCAATAGAAAATAATAATGAAATTATTGGTATATTTTCTACAACAGCTTGAGAAGCCAAATTATAATATATTTTTTCTAACTGTGGGAAAAAACTATGTCTACTTCCTGGCATTATAGTTTCTGAAAAGAAAAAAGATGTTTTCTTATTCTCATATATTCCTTGTTTTGCTTTATTATATCCATTAATGATTTGATTTGGATACCAATATCCCACTGTATTTAATAAAAAAGAATTTATATATTCTCCTTTACATTTTAATCCTAGATTTATATAAAATTTAAAATTCAAAAAAAATTCATCATATATAAAATATTTTTTTATTGGATCTGATAGTTCTGGAACATATTGATATAAAATATCTTCTTCAAACATTGTTAGAATTTTCTGCTTATCTTCATTTGTAATATTATAAGAATAATTATAAACATATGCCATCTGTTGAATTGGAACAGAAAGCATTTCTCTTGGAGAAGCTAGTCTAACATTCGGTAATAATGTTATAATTCCAAAAATATATGAAAACAATATAGAAGATATAGCTATAGTAATTATAAATTTAAACTTTATTTTAGAAGAGCATAAAAATAAAGATATTACTATTAATCCAATAATTATATAAAATCCATTATTTCTTAAAAAGCATAATAATATAGTAAGAGCAAAAAGTTTTATATAATTTAGTTTCTTTTTAAAAAATTCTTCTTTAAGAATAAAAACATCTATTAAACACATAATTAGTAATAACATTATTAATGTAAATAAAGTATCCTTTGTTGAACTAAAAACAAACATATGAATTACTGGAAAAAAGCAATAATATATAATTCCTAATATTCTAATTTTTTTTGAAATCTTGTATTTTTCCATAAAATATATTGAATATGAAAATACAAAACTCGCAAATATCATCTGTAAAACAGTAAAAGTTGCTATTCCCGCATTATGTGAACCCGTTAATAAGTATACACTATGTACAATACTCCCTAGTATTATAGTATGAAATATCGGATGATGTGTCTTAAATGAATTAGTTGAAAACTCTTTATACTGATCTGATGCATCATAACAAAAATATCCTGGAAATACTGCCAAAAAAACTGGAGTCCAGCAAATAAAAAAAATTATAGCTATAATTATATATTTTTTTAAATTTATTTTTGAAGATTCTTCAGACAATTTATTTTCACTTTTTTCTTCCATTTTCTCTAAAAAAATATATAACACTGTTATACATATAAAAAATATTGCTATAAATCCTAAAATTTTAAAATACATTAAAGTATCTTGAAAATCTACAACACCATTTTTATTAATTTCTACTCCAAATACCCAAAATACTGCAAACATTATAGATTCTATTAGTACAATTATATTTCTTCTCATTTATTTTCTCCATTTACATTTATATTACTATTATATCTATATTATTTTCTCTTTACAATAGCAAAAAACCACCGCTAGTTTAAAACTTCGGTGGTCTTTAATGTATAATAAGGATTTTATTATTAACTTATTTTAACTCTTTCCATTCATCTTCTTTGAAGCCTACTAAAACTTTATTACGTTTCACTAAAATAGGTCTTTTAATTAACATACCATTGCTTGCAAGTAATCTGATTTTTTCTTCATCAGAAGCACTTTTCAACTCTTCTTTTAAATTCATGCTTCTATAAAGCATTCCACTTGTATTGAAAAATTTGCTTACTGGCAAACCGCTTGCTTCAATAATTGCAGTTAACTCTTCATATGTAGGAGTTTCTGTAACAATATGTCTTTCTGAATATTTAACTTCATTTTCATCTAATAATTTCTTTGCTTTTTGACATGTAGAACATTTTGGATAATTTATAAATACATATTTCATTGCACTTCACTCCTAATTTTTAGTCGTTTTCTCAACGCTTTTTAATTATAGCACATTTTTATGTTAATTACTAGTGCTTTTTATAAAATTATCATTTTTTACATATTTTTGTCTTTTACAATCTATCATATTTTGTACATTTCCCTTTAGATTTATCAACTGGATATTTATTTTTAGTTTTTTCCAATTTACTTAAAACAATTTCCTTTGGATCAACATTCAAAGCCATTGCCATTTGAAAGCAATATGTAAAAACATCAGCAAGTTCTTCATAAACATCTTGTTTATTGAAATTTTCCGCATCCCATTGGAAACATTCTAAAAGTTCTGCTGATTCTATCGAAATGCATTTTGCTAAATTCTCAGGAGTATGGAATTTTCCCCAGTCTCTTTCCTCGTTAAAATTCTTTATTTCATTTATTATCTCTTTCATAATCTTCCTCCTATAATGTTCGAATTATATCATTTATGATTAAAAATTACAATTTCGCTTATACTAATATTATTTGTAAAGAAAGGAATCAATTTTTTAATTGATTATATGGAAAATTTATGAGTTCTTTTTGGTTAGATTCAGTAAAAAATACACCATCTTTTTCTTCTCTTGATAAAGATATTAAATCTGATGTTTGTATTGTAGGCGGTGGACTTTTAGGTCTTACTTGTGGTTATTACTTATCTCAAAACGGTGTCAAAGTCACAGTTATAGACAAAAATAATATTATGGAAAAAGTAAGTGGACATACTACTGCAAAAATAACAAGTCAGCATAACCTTATATATAAATACTTGGAGGATTCTCTTGGAATTAAATCTGCCAAGCAATATTTAGATGCAAATCAGCTTGCTATTTCAAACATAAAAAATATTATTAATACAGAGCAAATTGATTGTGATTTTGAAATGCAAGATAGCTATGTTTATACAACAGATGAAAATGAAGTGGAAAAAATAAAACTTGAAAACAATACTGTAAATTCTTTAGGATTAAATAGTGAATTTGTTACATCTTCTCCACTTCCATTCAAAATTTCAGGTGCTATCAAATTTCCTAATCAGGCACAATTCAATCCTGTTAAATATGCTTATGGACTTGCTAATAAAATTAAAGAAAATATTTATATAAACACCACTGTTTATAACATTGAAAAAGAAAATGATGAATTTATAGTATACACAAAAAATAATAAAATTCATTCAAAATATGTAGTTCTTGCATCTCACTATCCTTTTATTAATGCTCCAGGATATTATTTCTTGAAAATGTATCAATCTACATCTTATGTAATTGGTGTTGATATTGGTGATAAATCTTTTGATGGAATGTATATAAATAATCAATCACCTATTTTTTCATATAGATTTGCAAGTTATAAAGATAAAAAGATATTACTTGTTGGTGGCTCTGACCACAAAACTGGAAGTAAAATTGATTTATCTAATGCTTATCCAATTTTAGAAAGTGAAGTTAAAAAGTTTTATCCAAAATGCAATGTACTTTATAGATGGAATACTCAGGACTGTATCACGCTTGATAAAATACCATATATTGGTGAATTTTCTAATTTAATGTCTAATATGTATGTTGGAACTGGATTTAATAAATGGGGTATGACATCTTCAAACGTTGCCGCTAATATTATTACAGACAATATTTTAGGACAAAAAAATGAATATGAAGACGTTTTTAAAGCTACTAGACTTCATCCTATAAAAAATAGTGAAGAACTTGGTAATATGATAAAAGAAAGTACAAATTCTCTTGTACTCAATAAATTTAAAGTTCCAGAAGGTGACTTAAAAAAAATACAAAATGATACTGGAATGGTAGTAGAAATTGATAATCAAAAAGTTGGTATTTATAAAGATCCTAATGGAAAAGTATTTGCTGTAAAACCTATTTGTACCCATTTAGGATGTCTTTTAAGTTGGAATAATATTGATAAAACATGGGATTGTCCATGTCATGATTCTAGGTTTGATTATAAAGGAAAGAATCTTTATAATCCTGCAATTAAAAATTTAGAACCTTTTGAAATTGAAAATGAGCCTTAAATTAGGCTCATTTTTTCTAATATCCTTTTAATTTTTCATTCAGCTTTGTGTATACTGGAATCATAACAGGCTCACTTACTATTTTACATACATCTTCTATATTTACCCATTTAACCCCTTTATTCTCATCTTCTTTTATTCTTATTGGATCATTTTCATCTGCTTCTAATAAAAAACAACAATCATAATGTAAGTGTGATGATACATATTTTCCTCTTTTAACATGTCCATTTACTGTTACAATTTCTAAAGAATATATTCCATCACTCAAAACTTTCAAATTTTTAAGTCCAGTTTCTTCTTCTGCTTCTTTTAATGCCACTTCTACTAGATTCTCATTTCCATCTGCATGTCCTCCTGTCCATGCCCATGAATTATAAATATTGTGATATATCATCAATATTTTTGTTCTTTGTTTATTAACTATCCAGTTTGAAGCAGTAAAATGAAAAACTTCATTTTCTCTTGTTAATACATCATTGCATGAATCAATACATTTTAACATTACTTTCTTATCATTCTCTTCTTGCTCATTACATGGTTTATATTTTTCAATTTCTTTTCTTAACATATTTGCACCTCTTTTTTATTATTAGATTTTATTTTATCATATTTATAATTAAAAATATAGGTATATTTTGACTAGTTATAATAATTATGGTATAATTATTATGTATCCAAACCAATGTGTTTTTTTATG
Organism: uncultured Clostridia bacterium; assembly: GCA_948530865.1. GTDB lineage: Bacteria > Bacillota > Clostridia > TANB77 > CAG-508 > Scatovivens. Next base: position 8,768 of record CAOTKV010000013.1, on the reverse strand, counting down.
AAAAGGAGATCTACTATGAAAATTAACAAAAAAAGAATGACAACTATGATTATGGATATGGGCGAAATGAAAGGCTGCACCAAACTGGAAATGCAGAACATTGTGTTCCCAAAATGGAGCGACCTTGGTCTTGCAGGCATGATGATCCGGCAGTGCGTAAGCACAAAAGAGCAGCCCTCTGGTAACATTTACGATGAAGCTATCTTCCAGGTAGTTCTTCGTGTTATCGGTGGAAAGGTACTCATGAATGGTCGTCCTGACTGCTACTGCTGGAAACAGTCTAAGGTGGCAAGCTCTAAGGAGGTCCAGATGGTAGGTACCAACTCTGCTACTGGTCTCATTAACCTCTGCGGAATTCTCGACAGCATCGCTGATCAGACTGAGAAATCTATGATGGCGGACATGTTCGCTAATCTGAAGAAAGATCTGTTGCTGATCACGACCCCTGCCGAAAACCGTATCTGTATCGAGGTAACTGCTGACCTGTACGCTGCTGGCATCACCCACTGTGTGGATGAATGGATGGACACTGACGAAAATGGAGACGCTGAGGCCACAGAGCTGCAGATTGGTGACTTCATGATCGCTACAAGCGATGGTGTCTACCGTGTCGGCCGTGACGAATTTATGGAGACCCATGTAATTGACTAATCTCCAGACTTGCATGATTAATTAAACATGTAGCAAAATCCCAGTTCTCACGAACTGGGATTTTGGCATTTATAAATTTAAAATTCTTTCTACATCTTTATCTCCTCTACCAGATAAATTTACTATTATAGAATCATTTTTATTATAATTTTTTGCAATTTTTAAAGCATATGAAATTGCATGACTACTTTCTATTGCTGGAATAATTCCTTCTAATCTACTTAAAATCTTAAATGCATTTACTGCTTCTATATCTGTTACACTATCATATTTCACTCGTTTTATATCATTCAAATATGCATGTTCTGGTCCAATTCCTGGATAATCTAGTCCTGCTGAAATCGAATATGCTTCTTTTATATTTCCATCATCATCTTGTATTATATAAGTTTTCATTCCATGTAATATTCCTACTTTATTATCATATATTGCAGAAGCATGTTTGCCTGTTTTTAAACCTTTTCCTGCACCTTCAATACCAAAAATTTCTACATCCTCTTTTATAAAATCATTAAATAATCCTATACTATTACTTCCACCACCAACACATGCAATTATAGCTTTAGGTAACTTTTTCTCTTGTTCTAATATCTGTTTTTTAGCTTCTTCTCCAATTACTTTTTGAAAATATTTTACCATTTCAGGATATGGAGTTGGCCCAACTGCAGAACCAATTAAATAAAACGCATCTTGATGTTCGATAAAATATTCAAATGCCTCATCTACCGCTTCTTTTAATGTTCCTTCTCCTCTTGTTACTTCTTTTACTTTTGCACCTAATAATTTCATTTTTTCAACATTTACTTTTTGTCTTTTTATATCCTCAGCTCCCATAAAAATTGTACATTTGATATTAAATAAACTACAGACAGTTGCTGTTGCTACCCCATGTTGACCAGCTCCTGTTTCTGCAATTATATGAGTTTTATTCATTCTTTTGGCAAGTAAAATTTGACCAATAGTATTATTAATTTTATGAGCTCCTGTATGGTTCAAATCTTCTCTTTTTAAATAAATTTTTGCACCTCCAGCATATTCAGTAAGATTTTTAGCAAAATATAGTGGACTTGGTCTCCCAACATATTGTTTTAAATAATAAATATACTCTTCATTAAAATTACTATCCTCTATTGATTTTTTAAATTCATTTTCAATCTCATTTAATTTTTCTTTCAACTCTTGTGGCACATATTGACCACCAAATTCTCCATAATTCATAATCTTTTCCTTCTTTCTTTAAATTTATTTTTTCATTTTTCCAATGCCATTCTACTTCCATATGCACCACCTCCTTTTAATACAACAAAAAAGCACATGTATAAGCTTTTCACTCATACATGTGCCAAATCTATTCTATACTTAAAATTTATAGCACGACAAAACTGTATGAGCGATTCTTTGCCCATACTTGCCACATATTATTTAATTCAACATTTTTAAAATTATTCATGGCATTTGTCTCCTAAATAAATTTTATATATTATATGATAATTTTTCAATTATTGTCAATACTTAAATATCAAATTCGAAAACAGCCTTATCTGCACCAGAAAATTCAAAATTATTTTTATCTTGTTTTGTTATCCATTTAAAATCTTCATGTTCCAAAAGCTTAATTTCTTCACTAATTAATTCAGCTTTATAAAAAATTAATTTAATATCTTTTTCTGGATAATGATGAATATTTTCACCAACATATTCTTTAACTTCAATATCTGCATCAAATTCTTCTTTTATTTCTCTTTTCAAAGCCTCTTCACAAGTCTCACCTGCTTCAACTTTTCCTCCAGGGAACTCCCAAAAACCTCCTTGAGACTTTTTTAAGTTTCTTTGTGCAATTAAAAATTTATTATTTTTATATATAATTCCTGCAACTACTTCTATCATTTTTAACCCCTATTCATTAAATATATAATAATATATCATAAACTTAAATAATTTACAAATTCCCATTTTTTTATTCTCTCTAAACAGTTGACATTGTTGACAAATTTGATATATATTTATACTATAATATATATAATAAAGAGGAGTATTATGGAAGATTGGAATAATTATGACGAATGGGACATTGAAGAACCTATGTGGAAAAAAGCTATTGACTTTGCAAACAAATATCATGTTAAAGCTGGTCAATATAGAATAGGAAAAGATGGAGAAAAAATCCCATATATTACACATATTTATGAGGTTATGAAAATTTTAACTAATGAAGCTAATATAACTTCTGATACTGTTTTAACTGTTGCAGCATTACATGATACTATTGAAGATACAGATTGTACATTTGAAGATATTACTAATGAATTTGGTGAAGATATTGCAGAAGCAGTTAATTTATTATCAAGAGGAGAAAATCAACCATTTGATGATTATACTGAAAAGATTTTTACATCAGAAAAATTCCCATGGCTTGGTTCTATAAAATTAGCTGATAGAATTCATAATATGAGAACATATCCAGAAACAAAAAATTATGGAAAAATAAAATATAAATATGATGAAACATTAAGAACAATAACACCATATGCAGAAAAACAATCGCATATTTTAGCTCAAAAATTAGATGAAACTATGGATATGATAAAAAATTTTTTAAATGATAAAGAAATTGAGCATTAGAGGGAAAGATATGAGCGAAACATCTATAAATATTGAAGATGAACAAATAAAAATTACAAATAGAATTAACAGTATTAAAAATTCTGGAGTATTTCATTCAATAAAATCCCAATTGAATAAATTGAAAGATAACTCTTTTGACAAATTTCAAGATAAAAATATCAATATTTATGGGAGAATAAAGAAAGCTACTTCAGCATCTGAAAAAATTGCAAAAAAGAATATTCCTGCAAGTGAAATTTATGATTTACTTGCTTTTATGATTGTTGTTGATCTTCCTGATAATTATAGCTTAATTAAAAACAGTCTTGAAGAAAATTTATCCAACATAACATATTCTCACAATTTTGATGGTAGTTTACCCGAAAACAATGGCTATTCTAGTCTTCATTTGGGAATAAATGTTGATGATTTTCTTCCTAAAGGGTGTCCTTCTGGATTAGAGAATCTTTCTGCTGAAATACAAGTTAAAACATATGGAATGTATATTGCTCAAGAAGCAACTCATGATTCTATTTATAAAAATAACAATCTAAGTAATAAACAAAAATACGATATGCAATCATTAATGTTTCCATTAATAGAACATCTAACTGATATAGAAATGTATGAAAGAGCCTTAAATGCAACTATTGACCAAAATAAACGTGAAGAAATAAGTGCAAAAATTGTTTCTTTAAAAAAACAAATTGAAAATCATAAAGAAAAAAATTTAGACTATATTAATGAAAATATGCCATTAGTAGAAAGTGTTTTTAAAGAATATATTGCTCGAAAACAAATTGAAAATATTAAACAAATCACTGAATTTGATTTATCTACTGAACATATAGAACAACTTATTGAATCTTTTAGAAATGCTATTGATTATTTAAGTGATTCTCAAGATGAAGAAAAAATAACAGATACACAACCTACTGGATTCAAAAACATTGATGAACTACTAGTTAGATTTGATAAAATGACTTTTGAAGAAATGGAAAATTTGAGTCAAAAATATAGAAAAAGAAATTCCAAATTCTTTTCAGTAAGTGCTATTGATGCTTCAAAAAAATCTGTTACAATACATGATTTGTCTGATACTCTTGATGATTTACAAAGTCATGTTGATTGTGAAAAAGAAAGTGGTCAAATTGAGAAATAAGATAACCCCAAACTAGCAGTTTTGGGGGTTTTCTATCTCTTTAATTTTTTACATATCAATTCATAAAAATTTAAAATATAATCATATGTTCCTATTTCTTTAACAAAACCTTGTAGTTTATCATAATTTTTTGATAAATTGATTTCATAAATGTTCTCATCATTCTTTGGAAAATACTTCTCAAAAATCTCCATCATCTCTTTATTTTATTTACCTGTATAAATTAAGTCTGGATAATCAAACCCTAAGTATTCTAAAGCAATTATTGCATTTCCATCTGCTATATCATTACTATGTAGTTCAATATAATTTTCATTTTTCTCATCAATCTCAATGCTGACACAGATACAAGCTTCAACACTTTCAATAAATTTCTCTACTATAATAGACTTATTACTATTTTCTATATCTTTAATAAATTTCTTCAATATAGGTAATAAAAAATTATTATTAAAGCTATCTGTATTAATTTGTGAATATATTTCACAAATATTATAAAATAAACACTCAAAATCACAGCAATCTGCTGAAAAAATATCATAAACTATATTTATTAATGCGTCATCTCTATCAATTCATCATAATTTATACATTTTAAAAATTGACTTTCACATATTGTTTTTCTATCTTCTTTTAAAGTAGTATATGCCAATTCTTTTAAAGATTTTATTGTATTATCATTAATATAATTAAAATTTGATTTCAAATATGTAATAATCTTATCAAAAAATTCTGAAATATTTTTATTTTCTAAATTAGTGTAAAAATATTGCATAATTTCATCATCTTTAGGAAATTTTTCATAATAATTATTTACTAATTCATATTGTTCATTTTGTATAGTTTTTAATTCTTCTTCACGATTTAACTTTCGTTTTTTATATTCTACATTCTTTTTATACTCATAATTAACTTCTGATTTATAATTTAGTTCATCTAACCACTCTTTTTTGGCAAAGAATAATTTATTACCTGTTAGATTATAGATTTTCTGTATTTTATTTTAAATTCATCAAATAATTCTGGAATTGTATAATTTGTAAGCTCATCCATCATTTCATATACTTTTTCATTATTTTCAGAAAAAAGTAATTCAGCATAAAAATATTCAGCATCAGATATTGTAAGTTGTATAATAAATTGTTTTATCTTTTTTTCTTCTAAAAACATTTTATATTGCAATGGAAAAAGTTTTTCATTCCATTTCAAAAACAATATTTGCCTACTAAATCTAATATTTTCCAAATATCTTTTTAAAAACTTTTCTAAATCAAATTTATTGCCTATATTTAATTCTATATTTAATTCAATCATATCAAATAATACTAATGAATCATTATAATTAAAAAATGATTTTTCATAAAAGCTCTTCATTATTTCTTCAGTTTTTTGATAAATAAACTCTTTTAATATTGTAGAATTAAATTCTTTATATAAATACAACACTTCAATTACTTGAGGTACACAGCTTCCTTTTTCAATATAAGCTTCTTTTATCTCATCTTCATCAATATAATATAATTGATTAAATTCTTTTACTATCTTATCTATTATTTTATTTTGTAATTCTTGATTTATATTAAATTCTGTATCTATAATATTATAATCTATATTATAGTCGTAACTCATACTACTATTACAGTTTGATAAACGAATTAAGCTATTTAAGCATTTTGATGCTTTAATAATAGTTTCCACATATTCATCAATAACAGTATTAAAATTGCAAGTAACTGTGCACCCTCACATTGTTTTGAAAATATCTCTTTCC
>CAOTKV010000013.1:0-2480 GCA_948530865.1 uncultured Clostridia bacterium | reverse complement strand
ATTAAAATTGCAAGTAACTGTGCACCCTCACATTGTTTTGAAAATATCTCTTTCCACAATTCTTGCGGATTATTTAAATATTTTATAATATCTTCTTCATAATCAATAATTTCATATTCAATCTCATTAATATACTTTAGATATGCACTTATCACTCTAGGACTATAATTAGGATTATTTATAATTCTAATAGAAGCATTAGCTAATTGATATATAGCATCATACTCTAAATCTGAATTTTCTAAATTTCTAAATAAAATTCTAGCTTTAAATAAGTCATTAAATTCATCTATATTCAAATTTATTTTATATTTATCAAAAAAAGCTTCCATTTCAGGATATTCAACATATCCTTGCTTTAAAATGTATTCTCTAAAAGTTAATATTAGATATTTATTATTGCTTTTACTAATAATTTCAATTACTTTTTTCAATTCAGTAGCTTTCTGTTCTTCTGAATATCTTATTCCCCAAAAGTCATCAATAAAAATTAATTGTCTTTGTTCTTCATTATATAATTTGTAAAATTCACTTATATTATCTAAAACCATATATTCTGTTTCTTTATACTTTGTTAAAAAATTAGATATTAAATTGTAAGCCAAGGTTGTTTTACCTATTCCAGCTTCACCACATATTAATAAACACTTCAAATTTTCAAGTTTTTTAAAATATTCATTCTTTACATATGTAATATTTGAATCTTTAATTTCTTGAAATATTATTTTAGTTTTATTATAAATTTCAGAATGAATTTCTTTTTTTATGATGTTTTTTAATATATTACTACTATTAATCCATAATTGATAATATGACTCTTCAACAGATTTATATTTTTCATTTATCAAATAACTATTTAATTCTGCTTCTCCTATAATATCACTAGTTGATATTATATATTTAGGAAATAATTCTTTTATTTTTGCTTTTCTGAATGGATTTAGTTCTACTGAAGTAATTATAATATATCTATTTGGTTTTAACTTTTCAACTTTTTTTACTTCTTTATTTTTTAAATCATTATATAAACTATTGAATTCTTTATAACGCTTAACTTGTCCAATAATTAATTTTTTATTGTCTTCATATCTTATATCAATTCCTTGCCATCAGAAAATACTTCAAATTTTAGATTTTCTCTTATTTCTAATATATCTTTTCCTAATAATTCAAATGACTTTGAATCTAGTAGTTTATTAAAATTATAGTTTCCCATATTATTTTATTTCCTATCTTTAAAATATTTATATTTAACACTATAGCATACTTTTAAAATACTATTCTACTCCAAAAAGATTTTTATCTTGAAAAATACTCTATTTCTCTTTGTAATATAAATCATAAAGATTTCCATTCTATATTTTTTATAGCCTTTTTTAAAGTATTTATTACTAATTTTGCACAATGTTCCTTTTCTTTTGGTAATCCATCTAGTTTTTCAATAACAAATTTTTCGTCCATGCATATTACTTCTTTTATATTCATATTTTTTATATTCTCTGTCACTATACAACATGATGCTATAACTGGCGGACATCCTTTGGCTTGAAATTTTGCATCTTCTATAATATTCTTTTTATTAACCTTTATATATATTTTTATTATATCACTACAAATCTCATTTTCAGTTATTCCTATTCCATCTGGCTTTTCAATTACTCCCAAATTTACTGGACTCTTAAAATAATCTTCTACTTTTTTACTATACATATTTCAACCTCTTGATGCTATATTATAACATTTTCTTATATATATCAATATAGAGTAGCTAAAAGCTACTCTATATAAACATTTGTTGCAATAATGATTTTTTTACATTATTTAATTTTTGTAATTTCTTTTCTTCTATTTTTATTTTTTTATTCATGCTCATAGCAATATTAGATATATATTCCTGCATATCTATTGATGGCACTTTGAATTTCAAAGTTTCTATATCAGTTGGACTAATATTAGGTTGTGCCCCTGCTACTAACTTAGTATTTAATTGCATATTATATGAACTTAATTCAAATAAAAAATATAAATATGAATAAATTATATCTTCGCTTTTTAAAACAATTTTTCCAATACGTTGATTTAGATATGATTTCGTTTTTTCTTTATATATTCCTATCTTACCAGTAGTAGCTCCTGACATAGCTATCAATATATCTCCAGTATTTATTTCAAATTTAGAATCTATTTCAATTTTCTCATTATAAAAAACTATATCTTTTAAATCTACTATATTTTCATTAATATTGGCAATCCTTATAATCGGTATACCATTTTTAGAAAACAGCTTGCTTTTAAAAGCATATCCTCCTTGTAAATAAACATATTTTTTTATTTCTTCCTCTTTAATTGTTTTCATTTTCTCTTCATATATTTTATTAAATAATCCTGTTTTATATATCTTAAGGGTTTCTATTTTTTTGTTTTGCATTTCTATTTTTTGGTCTAACAGACTTAAAAAATTAGCTATTTTTTCTTGTTCT
>CAOTKV010000012.1 GCA_948530865.1 uncultured Clostridia bacterium | reverse complement strand
TATTATAAAAAATATAAGTTATATAAATAAAATTACTCACACAAATAATAATTTTATTCATATAAATAGTAAATTATAAAGGAGTCCATATGTTAAAAGAATTATTAAATTATTTAGAAAACCAAAACATTGTTATTTTAGGATTTGGTATGGAAGGTGAATCAAGCTATAGATTTTTAAGAAAAAACTTTCCAGAAAAACAATTATATATAGTAGATAAAAATATTAATTTATTAGATGGTAAAACAGAATTAATGGAAGACCCATTTTTAGAAGTATCTTTAGGAGAAAATTATTTAGTTGGAATAGATCAATATGATTTAATTTTAAAAGCACCAGGAATTTCTTTAAAGGATATAGATACTTCAACTTTTGAAAATAAAATTACTAGTCAACTAGAATTATTTTTAGAATTTTTTGACATATGTACAATAGGTGTTACAGGAACAAAAGGGAAAAGTACAACTAGTTCTTTGATGTATAAAACTTTAATAGACCAAGAAAAGTCTGCGTTTCTTTTAGGAAATATAGGAGAACCAATTTTTAATGATGTTGAGAATATGGATGAAAATAGTATTGCAGTAATAGAACTTTCTTCACATGCATTAGAATTTGTTAAAAAATCTACTAAAATTGGAATTATTTTGGATATTTATGAAGAACATTTAGATCATTATAAATCATTAGAAAAATATATTGAAGCAAAATTCAATATTGCAAAATATCAAAATGATAATGATTTTCTAATTTACAATTTTGATAATCATTTTATGAATAATTATAACTTTAAATATAAGGAAAATGATTTTGCTGTATCTATTGAAAAAATTCCTGAAGTAAAAAATAAGGTATTTTTGAAAGATAATTTCATATATTGTAATAACGAAAAATGTATGAATATTGATGAAGATATGAATTTAAAGGGAATGTATAGCATTAATAATATAATGTTTATATTTGCTGTCTGTTGTATACTAAATCTTGATATTCAAAATGCAGTAAAATCAATAAAGGAATTTAAACCACTAGAACATAGATTAGAATTTGTAGCTAATATAAATGGTGTAGAGTATTATAATAATTCAATTGCTACAATTCCAGAATCTACAATTGAAGCAATTAAAGCTTTAAAAAATGTAAATACAGTTATTGTAGGTGGAAAGGATAGAGGGGTTAATCAGGCTGAATTTATAGAATATCTTAAAGATTGTAATGTTGAAAATATTATATGCTTGCCAAAAACAGGTGAATATATATATGAAGGACTAGAAGGTTCAGGCAAAAATGTATATTTTACAAATGAATTGGAAGATGCTGTAAAAATTGCTAAAGAAGTTACTAAAAAAGACTTTGCATGTTTATTATCTCCTGCAGCTTCTAGCTACGGATATTTCAAGAATTTTGAAGAAAGAGGAAAACTGTTTAAAAAGTTTGTTACCAATTAACATAACTAAAAAACGGTTGCAAATAAAAAGTTTACCAAATAATTCTCTTTAATATACGAAAAAACATATAAAAATAATGTAAAATTCAAATAAAAATGGAAAAAAATCCAATTTTATGTAGACAAAAAGATGAAGCTGTGATATAATATATTTGTTTTATGGTAAAAAAACGAGAAAAGATGAACATTATATGAAGAATACAGTAGATAAATATTAAGGAGGAAACGAAATTGAATACAAATTATTCAGAAAACAATCACTTAGTATTAGTAGGAAAGGTAGTAAGTGAAAAAAATTACAGTCATGAAATTTATGGAGAAAAATTTTATGTGTTTAATCTTGAAGTTGTTAGATTAAGTTCAACAGTTGATATTATACCAATCACTGTATCAGAAAGATTATTAACAACAATAGATTTAGAAATTGGTAAAAAAGTAAGAGTTGAAGGTCAATTTAGATCTTATAACAATTATGAAAATGAAAGAAACAGATTAATATTAACTGTATTTGCAAAAGAAGTTATTGAACAAGAGGAAAGCGAAGAAGATAAGGAAGAAGTAACAAACGAAGTTACATTAGTTGGATATGTTTGTAAAAAACCTATTTACAGACAAACACCATTTGGAAGAGAAATTGCAGACATATTATTAGCTGTTAACAGAGCTTATAACAAATCTGATTACATACCAAGTATTGCTTGGGGAAGAAATGCTAGATTTTGCCAAAATATGGAAGTTGGAACTGAAGTAAAAATAACAGGTAGAGTTCAATCAAGAAATTATGAGAAAAAATATGAAGATGGAACTGTAGAAACAAGAGTTGCTTATGAAGTTTCAATTGCTAGTATGGAAATAGCTAGTGAAGAAGAAAATGAAGAACAAACTGAAGAAGTTGTTTAAGATATAAATTAAATTTATATAAATTTTAGCAAATTATATACGTTCATGTGCTAACAGAGGTTGGTATGTGGACGTATTTCTTTTTTATATTGACAATTTTCGATATAAATATATATAATAAAACTGTATGCGTATATATCTAAAATATGGATACAATATCTATATTAAGAGGTGAAAGATTTGAATATATTAATATCAGTAATTAAATTACTTGGTGGTGTTGCTTTACTAATTTATGGAATGAAAATATTAAGTGCAAATCTAAAGAAAATTTCAGGTGGAAAACTTGAGAAAATTTTAGTATCAGCCACAGATAATATGTTTAAAGGATTATTAACAGGAATATTAATTACAGTTGCAACTCAAAGTTCTTCTGCAACAACGCTGATTGTTGTTGGACTTGTTAATTCAGATATTTTAAAATTGAAAAATGCTATTCCTATAATAATGGGGGCAAATATTGGAACAACAATAACATCACAAATCTTAAGACTTACAAGTCTAAGTGGAGATAGTTGGATTTCATTGTTTACTCCACAAACATTAGCACCAATATTTATTTTACTTGGTGTAATAATAATGGAAATTTCTAAAAATAAAAAATCAACAGATATAGGGCAAATGATAATGGGAATTGGATTATTATTTACAGGAATGATTACAATGATAGATATGGCAAGTAGCTTTAGTAAATTACCAATATTATCACAAATCTTAGCAACATTATCTAATCCAATATTAGGAGTGATTGCAGGGGCTCTTATTACTGCATTACTACAAAGTTCTGCTGCTACAGTCGGTATTCTGCAAGCTATATCAACTTCAGGAATAATAACATATGCAACTACATTACCAATAATTTTAGGACAAAATATTGGTACATGTGCTACTTCAATATTTGGATGTGTTGGTGGTTCAAAAAATGCAAAAAGAGCTGCTGCAGTACATTTATACTTTAATTTAATTGGAACAATAATATTTTTAATAGTTATATACACATATCAATACTTTATTGGATTTACATTTTGGAATTCATCAATAGATATGGGACAAATTGCAAATTTTCATACATTCTTTAATGTAGTATCAACAATAATGTTATTACCATTTGTTAATTTTATTGAAAAATTGACTATTCTTACAATTAGAGATAAGCAGATAAATGAAGATGATGACGATGATGAAAGCGATTATTTAACAGTATTAAATATGCTAGATGAGAAATTTACTAAAATGCCTAATATAGCTATAATAAATAGTACTTCAGTAGTAGAAAAAATGATTGAACTTGCTGAAAAAAGTTTTAGAAAGTCAATGGAATTATTAGGTAAGTTTGATAGAAGAAGATTAGAAAAAATGCAAAAAAGAGAAGATGCTATTGATAAAATTGAGGAAAAGGTTACAGGATTTTTAGTTGAACTTGGAAATTTTGATTTGTCTGATCAAGAATCAAAAACTGTTACCACTTTGCTAAAAATAGAATCTGAGTTTGAAAAAGTAGGAGATTATACATTTAAATTTTCTAAAATAGTAGAAGATATGAATGATAAAAATATTAAGTTTTCAGAGTCAGCATATAAAAATTGTGAAAGAATGTATAATATTACAGAAGATGTAATTTTAAATACAATAAAATGTTTTGAAGAAAAAGATATTAAAATTGCAATAGAAATTGAGGCATTAAAAGAATATGCAGAAGTGCAAAGAGAACAATATAGAAATGAACATATAGAAAGATTAAAAGAAGGAAAATGTAATGTAGAAAGTGGAATTGCATTTTTAGAAATTTTAACTATATGTGAGAAAGTAATTGATCATTGTTCAAACGTTTCTATATTTACAACAAATTATATGACAAATGAAAGTTTTATAACTAAACATGAATTTTTTAATAGAGTTTATAAAGCAGAAAGTGAACTTTTGAAAAATAAACTAAATGAATGTGGTCACAAATATGCTATTTAATAAGTAAAATACCAATATAAAAATATATTGGTATTTTTTTAATTAAAAGTATATATTTTTTTTTGAAGATTTGATATAATTCAAAATATCTATAATCATAAGGAGTTATTGCGAAATGGAAAATGAAAATGTTAAACCAAATGAGGTTGAAGCAAAAGAAATAATAGAAAAAAAAGATTTTACAAAAGATAATAAAGTAATAAGTATAATTTTTCATATAGTAGCAGTTGTGTGTATTATTATATTTTGTAGTGCTATATCACCAAAAACTTTACAAAATGATACATTTTATACAATTCCAATAGGGGAATATATTTATAATAATGGAGTTTCTGATTTAACAACAGATAATTTTTCTTGGCATGAATTACCATATACATATCCACATTGGCTATATGATTTAATGATGTTTCTAATTTATGATAATTTCGGACAAGTTGGTATATATGTTTCAACAATGGCATTTACATCAATTTTGGGAATATCAATTTATATGTTATGTAATAAAAAATCAAAAAATAAAGTGGTATCATTTGTGCTTACAATTGGAGCAATTTATTTAATGAAGTCGTTTATTGCGGCTAGAGCACAACTTGTAACATTTATATTATTTGTATGGGCAGTATTTTTTATAGAGAAATTTTTGGAGACAAAAAAAGCGCGATATGCAATACCATTAGTATTAATACCATTATTAATTGCTAATTTGCATTGTGCAGTATTCCCATTCTATTTTGTACTATTTTTACCATATATAGCTGAATATTTATTAACATGTTTTGTCGACTGGGATTTAGATGTAAGAATATTTTCAAGATTTACTAAAATAATTAATAAATTTACTAAAAAAGAAGCAAAAAAAGAAAAATATGCAAAAAGAATAGAAAAACTTGAATTTATAAAGTCAGAGAGAAAAAGAAAGAGAAATATAATTAGAGAAAAACCTTATAAAATAAAAGTGAAAAAAAATCATGTAGTTTTACTATTAATAGGTGTAATGTTATTTGGTGCATGTACTGGATTTTTAAATCCTGCTGGTGATGGAGCTTATAAATATCTTCCAAAAACTATGAATGGAAATACAATGAGATCTATAAATGAACACTTACCATTAACTCTTGCAGAAAATAACGAATTTGCTATTACTTTAATTATATTTTTACTAATTTTAATATTTACAGATACAAAAATAAAATTACCAGATTTATTTATGCTTGTTGGTTTAACACTATTATCATTTTATTCAAGAAGACAAGTATCAATATTTGCAATAATATGTGCTCCAATTCTTGCAAGATTAATTGGAGATATGGTAGACAAATATGATAGTGAAACCTTTAAAAAATTAGAGAGATTTGTTGCAGATTGGTTTGGAGCAATTGTTGTTACATGCTTATTTGTAATATTAGGTGCACATATCATAAAACCAACTATTAGAAGTGACTATATAGATGAATCATCATATCCAGTAAAAGCATCAGATTGGATTTTAAGCAATTTAGATGTAAATAATTTAAAATTATATAACGAATACAATTATGGCGCTTATTTACTATTTAGAGGAATACCAGTGTTCATAGATTCAAGATGTGATTTATATTCACCAGAATTTAATGAAGATAAAGAAAATGGAATAGAAGGAAGAGATATTTTTTCAGATGCATTAAATATACCTGCTATATCTGTTGATTATGAAAGTAAGTTTGAAGAATATGGTGTAACCCATGTTATATTATATTCAAATGCAAAACTTGCAATGATTCTAGAAAGTGATTCAAATTATAAAACAATTTATAGTGAAGGTAATTTTAAAATTTTTGAAAGATTATCAGAAACTGCAAAGGGGAATTAATGAAAAATAAAGTTATAAGACTATTAGTTATTGTTGTTACAATACTAATTGTAGTAGATCAAACTACTAAGCTATTAGTTAGCAATAAATTAGTAAATGGATCTATAGGAAATGAAAAGTTTGGACTAGAAATTACTTCTAATACAGGTATGGCATTTGGATTTAATGATGGAAGTAATGGCAAAAATATTGTATTAACAATTTTTATATTATTAATAATTATTACATTTATAAAAAATCAATTAGAAAGAATTGATACTAAAACAGCACTTGCACTTTCATTTGCAATTTCTGGTGGTATTAGTAATTTAATTGATAGAATATTTAGAGGTGGAGTATTTGATTTTATAAAGTTTTACAATATTACATTTAATTTAGCTGATATATTTGTTGTATTAGGATGGATTTTATTAGTAGTTTTCCTAATAGATTATTCAAGAAAAAATTAGAGGTGTAGGATTTTGCGTAATACAGTTAGAATTTTAGGCATTGATATAGATAATATTGATATAGAAGATGCGGGAAATATAACAAAGAATTTAATAGAAAATAGCAATAAGTCTTGTAAAATAGTAGTTGCTCCAAATACGGAGTTTATTATGATGGCACAAAAAGATAAAGAATTTTTTGAAATTTTAAGAAGTGCTGAACTTGCTACTCCTGATAGTGTTGGTGTAATGATAGGAGGAAAAAAACAAAACAAACCTTTTAAGCAAAGAATACCAGGACAATCTTATTTTAGAAAGATATTAGAAGTAGGAGAAAAAGAAAATTGGTCATTTTACTTTTTAGGAGGTAAAGGAGATGTTCCCAAGTTAACTGCTGAACATGTAAAAAAAGATTATCCAAATATTAATATTGTAGGATATCATGAAGGATTTTTTGAGAATGAATCAGAAGAAGCTGTAATTTCTGAAATAAATAAATTACAGCCTAATGTTCTTTTTGTTGCAATGGGGGCACCATTACAAGAAAAGTGGATTGCAAAACATAAAAATGAACTTAAAGTTGATGTTGCAGCTGGACAAGGTGGTACATTTGATTATGAAGCTGGTAAAATAAAAAGAGCTCCAAAAATATTTCAAACTTTAGGAATAGAGTGGTTTTGGAGATTGATATTACAACCATCTAGGTTTTTTAGAATGTTAGCGTTACCAGTTTATTTGATAAAAATTACTTTTACAAAAGATATAACAAAAGGAAAATTTGATTAAATGTTTTTAGAGAGGATGTAAGTTTTGGAAAAAAATACTTATGTTATTGATGAATTAAATAAAGATTTAGTTGGTTTAAGAATAGATAAAGCAGTAAGTATGAAAGATAAAGATCTTTCAAGAGCAGCTGTTCAAAGAATGATAGAAGAAGGAAATGTTTTAGTAAATAGTAAAAATACTAAAATGGCATATAAAATTTCATTAGGTGATGAAATTACTATTATAAAGGAAAAGCCAAGAGAAATTGAAATAAAAGCTGAAGATATACCATTAGATATTATTTATGAAGATAATGATATTTTAGTTGTGAATAAGCAAAAAGGATTAGTAGTTCACCCTGGAAATGGTAATCCAGATGGAACATTAGTAAATGCAATTATGAATAAATGCAAAGATTCTTTATCTGGTATAGGTGGAGAAATTAGACCTGGAATTGTTCATAGAATAGATAAAGATACATCAGGTCTTTTAATTATTGCTAAAAATGATAAAGCACATATTAATATGAGTGAGCAAATAAAAAATCATGAAGTTAAAAAAACATATATTGCTCTAGTAAGAGGAAAAACAAAAGAAAACCAAGCAACTATTGATATGCCAATTGCTAGAAGTAATAAAGATAGAACTAAAATGGCAGTTTCAAAAAATGGAAAAAATGCAATTACACATTTTGAAGTTATAGAAAGATTTTCAGGATATACATTACTTAAGGTAAACATTGAAACTGGTAGAACTCATCAAATAAGAGTACATTTATCACAAATTGGTTATCCAATAGTAGGAGATTTTGTTTATTCAAATGGAAAAAATCCTTTTGGTGTTCAAGGTCAGATGTTACATAGTTCTGAATTGGAATTTAAACATCCAATTACAGGAAAAGAAATGAAACTTCAAGCATGTTTGCCAGAATATTTTGAAGAAGTGTTGGAAAAATTAAGAAAGGAAGACGTTTAAACATAAAATGGAAGAAGAAATTAGACTTCAAAAATTTCTTGCAGAAGCTGGAATTGCTTCACGTAGAAAATGCGAAGAATTAATTGAGGCAGGAAAAGTTAAAGTAAATGGCGAAGTTGCTAAAATTGGAACTAAAATTATTCCTACAAAAGATGTAATTGAATATAATGGAAAAATTATAAAATTACAGAAAAAGGAGAATGTATATATATTACTTAATAAGCCAATAGGTGTTGTAACTACTGCTGATGATCAATTTGATAGAGAAACTGTTTTAGATTTAGTAAAAGTTAAACAAAGAATAGTACCTGTTGGAAGACTAGATATGTATACATCAGGAGCATTAATATTAACAGATGATGGTGATTTTGTTTATAAAGTTACTCATCCTAAACATGAAATTACAAAAACATATACAGTTACACTTTCACGGAATAGTTTCAGAAGAGAATATAAAAGAATTACAAAATGGTGTTAAAATAGATGATTCATATATAACAAGGCCTGCGAAAGCAAGAATTATGAAAATTGATAAGGAAAAGAATTTTTCTCGTGTAGAAATAACAATACATGAAGGGAAAAATAGACAAGTTAGAAAAATGTGTGAAGCAATAGGGAAAAAAGTGTTGGCTCTACATAGAGCTAAAATTGGAAATATCGGAGTTAAAGATTTAAAGTTAGGAACTTGGAGATATTTAAGAAATGAAGAAGTTAAACAAATATTAAATTAAATGTTTAAAATAATTTACGAAAGAGGATAAGATATGGAATACCCAAAATTTATTCCAGAAGGGTGGATAGAAACAAAAGAAAAGTTAGACAGAAATTCAGTAAATACAGCATTTTATAATGGAACTGTATTGCAAGGAACTGTTTCAGAATGTGATTCAAATTACAATTTGCATGTTAAATTAGGGGATGATATAAAAGGAATTATTCCAAGAAATGAGTTTGAAGCCATAAATATAGATGAGTTTGGCTTTTGCAATCCTAATATTTGCAGAAATAAAGTAAATAATTTTGTACAGTTTAAAGTGAAAGAAATTTATGATGATAATAATGTTTTATTATCTAGGAAAAAGGTTCAACAAGAAGCTTTAGATTGGGTTAAAAATGATTTGCAAGAGGGAAATATTGTAAATGGTATTGTAAGAAATATTAGAAAATTTGGTGTTTTTGTTGAGATTGGTGGAGGGGTTGTAGGACTTTTACATATAGAAGATATATCAGTTTCAAGAATTAAATCACCTGAAGAAAGATTTTTTATTGGACAAAAAATAAATGTTATGATAAAATCAATAGACAAGCAAAATGATAAAATTGTCTTAACATACAAAGAGCTACTAGGAAATTGGGAGCAAAATGTAGAAGAATACAATGAAAAAACTATTGTTGAAGGAATTGTTAAAGAAGCAGATAAATTTAAAAATGGTATTTTTATTGAATTAAAACCTAATTTAGTGGGGCTTGCTGAGTATAAAGATGGTTTAGAATATGGGCAAAAGGTAAATGTCTATATTAAAAAAATCATTAAAGACAGAAAAAAAATTAAACTTTTGATTGTTTAAAATAAAATTATGGGAGGTTATTTAAAAATGGTAGAAGATGAAGAAATTAAAACTACCGTTTCTCCATTCGCTATTAGAGAAGGAGAAATAAAAACATTTGATGGCAAGGATGGATATGTATCAATAAATCAAATTATCCATAAGATTAACCTTGGTCATATTACAGATGTGCATTTCAAGATACTAGATTTAGTAAATGAATTTGAATTTTTAACTTCAAGACAAATTTATCAAATCCTTAAATTTAAAGGAGAAGATATTAAATCACAAGATAAGTTAAACACAAAGTTAGAACAATTAGTAAAAACAAAAATTTTAACTAGATATTACTTTACTTCAGAAGAAGGAAAAGGAATATATAGAGTTTATTGTATGGAAAAAATGGGGAAATATTTGTTAAATTCTAAAGAAGTAGAATGCAAATGGCAACCAACAGATAATACAAAACCAGTAGCTTTAATGAAAAAAAGATTAGCTGGAAATCAAGTAATAGTTGCTTATATGAGAAAAGCTAAGAATTTTGATAGCTATAAAGTAAAAACAGCTATTACAGCTAAGATGAATGGTAAAGCATTTAAAGGACATGGAGAAGTAAAAATATCAAAATCAGGAAAAACATTAAGCTTAATTTTTGAATGTGTTAGAAGAGAAGAAGATTGGAAAACAAAATTTATAGATAGAATGAGATTATATAAAGATTTTTTAGAGAACTTTGTTCCATTTGATTCTGGATTTGAGGCAAGACCACAATTAATATTAGTTTGTGAAGATGATAAGCATATGGTAGAAACATTTAAAGAAGTAGTAAAAAAAGGATTACAATTCGATAAAATAAAAGTTTACTATACTACAGATTTAAAACAAAATGCTGGCTCATTAGATAAATCATTAACTGAATTTACAAAGAATGAAACAACAGGAAAATTTGAAGCTAAAAATATAGAATTTAAAATATTAGAATAATTGGATGTAAAAAGACTTTAACTTATAGTTAAGGTCTTTTTTTGATATTAAAAAAGTGAAATTTAAGAAAATGCTTCTTAAATTTCACTTTTTATTAACTATTATTGTTATTATTTGAATTATAAGATGTAATTGCGTTTTCATTATCAAATCTATAATTCATATCTGAATTGTTCATTTGAATGGGATCCATATCATTTGGATTGTCTGATTTTCCATTAAAGTTTATATGTTTTAAATCAAATTTGTTATCAGTAGATTCATAATCTGAACTTTCATGTGAAGCAGATGAACCTTTTGCAAATTTACTAAAGTTATATGTTTTGATTTTTTGTTTTTCTTTATATCGAGCTTCTAAGAAGTCTATTTTTGCTTGACCAATTAAGCTCTTTCCTGATAAATCTTTAGTCTTATAAATAACATATTTGAATTTTAAAGATTGAACTTTACCAGCTTTATAGTAAGGAATCCATGCCCATTTAATACCTTTATAATTATCATCATATTTTCCTTGATCTGTATGATAATCATGAGTGAATGTCCAACGTCTCTTTTCACCAAGTTCTTTTTCCCACCAATCATTATCTTCTGGTGTATTATTACCAAATACGACTTTTGTTGTACAGTTTGCTAAAATAGTTTGTCTGAAATTTTCACCATTAACTGTACCAAATTGTGCTAAGTTTTGTGATGAAATGATTGTACCAACTCTATATTTTCTATATAAAGTGAATATATCTTCTGTTGCTTTACAAACGAAAGGAGGGAACTCATCTACATATAAGAAGTGTGGTATTCTATTGTTTTCATTTCCAGGTCTTGATAAAACTGATTGTTGCATTAGCAATAGGAAGAATAGACCAAATGCTTTATGAACACCAGCTCCTAAGTCTCCACGGCGAGTACACACAAATGTAACTTCACCATCTTGTAATGCTTTATCATAATTAATATTATTTGTTCTGTTACATAAGATATTTCTAACTCCTGGGAATCTAAGTAAATTTTCAAGTTGTGCTGCAGATGCTTGTAAGTATTTTTCTGTTTCAGCAATATTTAATGCTCCTTTATAAAATGTTTTCTTGAAATATCCTAATTGAATTCTATATTTTTCTACAAGATCAGGGAAGGTCTTCATTTGTTCAGCCATTTCTTCAATTAAGCTGAAATCGTTTAATAAGTCTAATAAATCTTCTAAGTTAGGAAGTAGACCTTCATGAAGTCTTGGATAAGTTTCTTTTAATAATAATACTAAGTTTTCAATTGCTTGGGTTACTATATTTCTCATAAATGCTTCATCGTGAGATGAATATTCTGAAAAATACATTCTTTTTAAGATAGATGATATTGCAATTGATGTTTTTATTGGATCCTCAAATGTAAATGGATTTAAACCACTTGATGTATTATTACTAGGATCAACGATATGATATTTTATTCCAAAATTTTCTGCTACATCAATAACATGTGTTATTGATTCATAATCTGGTGCTAGGTAAGTAAGACCTAGATTTTTATATACCGATTTATCACCATTATATTGGTAAAGTAGTTTTGAGAAAAATGTTTTAAATACTTTTTCTCTACCACTAACTGGTGTAATCATATTTAATGAGAAGTTCTCATTTATATATTCATTAGAATAAGGAGAATTTAATGTTGCAATATTTGTTTTTAATGCTGTAAATCCTAATTCTTTTGCTGATTCTTTAAAGAAATATTTTTTCTCTATATCTCTAGCTATCATTGGCTCAAACATCATAGATGTTTTTCCTGAACCAGATACCCCAACAATTAATGTTGATTCAAATCGTCTAGCTTCAGGTGTTTTTATAGCTTTACCAGTTTCTCTATCTTTACATAAGAACATTTCACAAGTATAAGGTCCCATACCAATAGATTTATCTGATAAATCTATTCCACCATAATCCCAAATTGATTCTTTAATAAATAATGTATCATCAATTGTTGTATATAACCATTTAAAGAATGGGAAGAAACTACATATTGGAATATACCAAGCAAATGCTGAGAATGCTGGTTTTATTAAATCCATAAAAGTTGTTATTATGTAAGGATAGTTAGGTACAGAAAATAGCATTAACCAACCAAGTTGATTAATCCATTGGATAACCATAGATACAACAACTATATAGAGAATAACTGTATATGTATAGAAAAATTGCAGTTTTGTATTTTTATCTTCAACAAATTTTGAAGATGGTGAAAAATAAAATGCAAAAATTACACATGCCATAGCAAAAGTGTATTTGATAGGTCCCCAATATGACACAGAAATTCCAGAAAACATGATGAATAAAATTTCTGATAGTCTATCAATTGTTATATAAACTGAAATTAATGTTAATACATATGTTGCAAATGTATTTCTATCAGTTTTTAATTTCTTTAAAAACATATCTATATATTTCATAAAAATCTATCCTTTTTATAACAAAATTATACATCTTTATTATCTTACAAAATGTGAAAAAAATCAAGCGTTTTAACGAAAAAACCTTGTAATTTTGGCAAAAAAATTAAGACCTAAGCATATAAAGCTAATTAAAATAATACAATTTATAAAAAACTTTAAATTAGGATTGGTAAAATGAAAATAAATAATTTTTTTGCAGGAATATTTTCGCTATTAATTTCACAAGTTTTAGTAAAAATATTTGGTGTATTATATAGCTTATATTTAACTAATAAAGTTGGTTTTGGAGATGAGGGAAATGCAATATACATGAGTGGGTATCAAATTTATGCATTATTACTTACTTTATCTTCAATTGGTGTACCAAATGCAATTTCTAAATTAATTTCTGAAAAAAATTCTATAGGTGATTATAAAAATGAAGAAAGAATATTAAAAATTTCTATATTAATATTTTCAATAGTAGGATTTTGTGGAAGTATTGTTATATTTGCATTTTCAGAATATATATCAAATAATATTATTCAAATTCCAGAAGCTAAATTAAGTTTAAAAGTTTTATCACCAGCAATTTTTTTTGTTTCAATAATTTCTGTAATGAGAGGCTATTTTAATGGTAAAGGTATGATATATATTACAGCTAAATCCCAGTTTTATGAGCAGGTTGTAAAGTCAATTCTTACAATTATTTTAGTTGAAATAGTATCAAAGGTCTCTAATTATAATACTGAGGCAATGGCATCAACAGCAAATTTAGCAACTACTTTAGCAACTTTATTTAGTTTAATGTATATATGTATTAAATATAAAAGTAATAATTTAATAAAATTTGGAAATGAATTTTATAAGGAAAGAATTATAAATATAATAAGAAAAATTATTTTTATTTCAATTCCAATAACAATAAGTTCATTGCTTGGAAATTTAGGAAAAAATGTTGATTCTATTACAATTGTTAGATTACTTAAAAATATAGTAGGAGAAGAATATTCAAAAAGAAAATATGGAATTTTAAGTTCTAAAGTTGATATTTTAGTAGCATTACCATTATCATTTAATATTGCTCTTTCAACAGCACTAGTGCCTGAAATCTCGGAAAAAAGAGCAAAGAATGATTTAGATGGAATAGTAGAAAAAATAAAATTTTCTTTAAGAAGTACATGTATTATAGGTATTCCTTGTATATTTGGGATGTTTTTTTATTCAGAAAGAATATTTAAATTACTATTTCCAAATGCAATAGAAGGATATGAATTATTATCTTTAGCATCTTTTGGTATATTTTTTGCGTTATTGATACAAACTATAAGCGGAATTCTTCAAGGACTTGGAAAAACAAAAATATTATTAATTTCATCGGTTGTTGGATTAATTTCTAAAATAATTTTTAATATAGTTTTAATACCAATAGAAGGAATTTTTGAAAAAGGAGCAATATTAGGAAATATTTTTTCAAATGCTATATCATTTATAATATTGTATTTTTCATTAAAAAAATGTATATATATAAAGTTTAGTTTATTTAAAGAAATATGTAAGCCAATTGTATTTAGTATAATTATGATTATAATTTCAAATAAATTATATTATTGGTTTTTACAGATAAATTTTTCGGAGATAATTACCATAATTTTCTCAATATTAATTGCAATAATAGTATATATGGTAAATATTTTGATTTTTTATATAAAAATGAAAAAACTTGTAAGTGCTGAAAAATAAAGGCTTTTGAACAATATAGTTCTGAAACCCTTGAAAAATAAATGATTTTTGAGAATTTTTTTGAAAAAAAGAAGGATTTTAGCTTATTTTGGCGAATAAAGATATTGTAGAACAAAATAATAGATATTCTACATAATACTTAAATCTATTAGGAGGTAATTTTAAATGAACAAAGCTGAATTAGTAGCAGCAGTAGCTGCAAAAACAGGAGAAACAAAAAAATCTGCTGAAGAAGCTGTAAACGCATTTGTTGATGTTGTTACAGAATCTTTAACAAAAGGTGATAAAGTTCAATTAGTTGGATTTGGATCTTTTGAAGTAAGAAAAAGAGCAGCTAGAAAAGGAAGAAACCCACAAACTAAAGAAGAAATCAAAATACCAGCATCAAAAGCTCCAGTATTCAAAGCTGGAAAAGCATTAAAAGATTTAGTTAACAACTAATAAGATTTGTATCTTATTGAAATTATAGAGAGGCACGATTTAGTTCGTGTCTTTTTTTTTACTTTTTGTATTATATTTGTATTAAAAATGTAATATAAATAAGTTTGAAAAATTTTTTTATTAAGAATATAATTTAAAGGAATACTAAAGATAATAGGAGGTACTGCAAGTGGAAGAATTTGAAGTCATATTTTTAGATGATGACAGAAAAACAATTTTAGATCATCAACTAGTAAATGCTGGAGCAACAGTTAAATACAAAGGAAATCCACCAGAAAAAGAAGCAACAAATGGAATTTCATATACATTTATTGGTTGGATTGGCGAAGAAAAGATGGAAGCTGTTCAAGAAAAATTAGTATTAGTAGCTAAATATTCAGCAGAAATGCTTTCAGCAACAAAAGATGAAAATGCTATGTTGCAGGCTTCACTAGCGAATGCAGAAAATACAAATTTGAACGCAACAATAGAAGCAGGTCAAAAGGTTTCTGAACAACAAAAGGCTTTAGCCAAAGATACTAGAACGGCAGAGCAAATTGTAAATGATATTTTAGAAAATGGAAAAACAGAAATAGGACAAGAAGTAAATAAAGATAATGTAGAAAGATAGAAAGTTACAAAAGAAAGAATTGGAGGATTACAAATGAGTGTTGTAATTACGTTAGAAGATATACGAGCATATGCAGAAGTAGATTATATTATACATCATATGAATCAAAGATATATAGATAAAATTCCACCCAAAATGTTGGAGTTCTTCGGAACATACAAAGATCCAAATCATGAGATACATATAAATCCATATGTTCCATTAGAGAAGCAAGGATTAAAAAGATATACATTAGAAATTATAGCCTTACTACATTTAAAATATTGGTGTGAAGATGAGAAAAGAAAACAAGAATTATATGATATAATGCTTAATAACCAGCATAAGCTTGAAGAGCAAATGCGTGAAAAATACAGCATTGAAAAGTTATTTGATAATGCCTCTGCAACTGTTGTAACTGGAGAAGAAGACTTAGAAGATTTTTCTAAACCACGTCAAGTGCAAAGATATGAAAAATATACAGAAAATAATCCAGATATTCAAGATTATACAGATATGGTTGATGAGGAAATTTCAAGTGATATTCATGCGTCTACTGATAACTTACCATTAAATGAAAATTCAGAAAAAATTGGATTTTTCAAAAAGATAAAAAATAAATTTATGTCAATATTTAGAAAATAACTGATAAGGTCTCTTAAATTTTAAGAGACTTTTAAATTTTTTCTTGACAAAATAATTAAAAAGTGTTATCATTTTAGTGTTTTAAGAAGAAGTATCCACTTCTCACCTTATCTTAAGTGTGAGCATAAGGTTAAATTTCAACGTTTTATATGGAATTTAGTATGTGGATTTGGCTTTTTAAAATAAGTCAAATTTTTTTTTGGAGGTGTTTTACTATTAAACAAGAATTGCCTATAAATGGACAAATTAAAGAAAAAGAAGTTCAATTAATTGGTGCAGAAGGAGAAAAAATAGGAGTTATTTCTATTGATGAAGCGTTAAAATATGCTGAAGAGAAGAACCTAGATTTAGTTTTAGTTTCTCCAAATAGCAAACCAGTAGTTTGTAAATTAATGAATTATGGAAAATACAAATTTGAACAAGCAAAAAAAGAAAAAGAGTCTAGAAAAAATCAAAAAACTGTTGAATTAAAGGAAATTAGAGTTACACCAAATATTGGTGATCATGATTTTTCTTTTAAAAGTAAAAATGCTAGAACATTTTTAGAATCTGGAAATAAAGTTAAATTTACAGTAAGATTCAGAGGAAGAGAATTGAATAATACTAAGGCTGGAGAAATTGTTTTAAACAAATTCATAGAAGACTTATCTGATATATCAACAGTTGAGAAAAAGCCATTCTTAGAAGGTAAAACAATGTTTGTAATTTTAACAAAAAAAATATAAATTAAATAATGAAGGGAGATTTCAAAATGCCAAAATTAAAAACAAATAAAGCTGCAAAGAAAAGATATTCTTATACAGCTACAGACAAAGTTAAAAGAACAAAAGCTAATAGAAGACATCGTTTAGCAACAAAAACAACAAGACAAAAGAAATCAGGAAAAATTCAAGATGCATACGCAGATAAAACTGTAGTAGCAGGAATCAAAAAATTATTACCATATGGTAACTAGAATTAAATTTAGTATAGAAGGAGTTGAAAATAAATGGCAAGAGTAAAAACAGCAAGAACAACAAGAGCAAGACATAAAAAAGTATTAAAACAAGCAAAAGGATACTATGGAGCAAAACACTACAGATATAGAAATGCTAAACAAGCAGTTATGAAATCTGGAATGTATGCATATGTAGGAAGAAAAGATAAAAAATCTGATTTTAGAAAATTATGGATTGCAAGAATTAATGCAGCAGCTAGAATGAATGGTTTAACATATAGCAGAATGATCGCAGGACTAAAGAAAGCTAATGTTACAATCAATAGAAAAATGTTAGCTGAAATCGCTGTTTCAGATAGCAAAGCATTTGCTGAATTAGCTGAAATTGCAAAAAAAGCTTAATTTTAAATATATAAAAAGGAATATGCTTATCATATTCCTTTTTTTAATTCTAAAAAACTTTATAAAACTTGAAAAAACTGAACTATTGGTATATAATAATTAACATTGAAAATAGAGTAAAAAAGGGAGAGAAAGCTATGGGGTATAATTTTAAAGAAGTAGAACAAAAATGGCAATCAAAATGGTACAAAGAAGGTACATTTAATGCAAAACAAGATTTTTCAAATAAGAAGAAATGGTATGGTTTAATAGAATTTCCATATCCATCAGGTCAAGGATTACATGTAGGTCATCCAAGATCTTACACTGCATTAGATATTATTGCAAGAAAGAAAAGAATGGAAGGATATAATGTTTTATATCCAATTGGTTTTGATGCTTTCGGACTCCCTGCTGAAAATTATGCTATTAAAAATCATGTTCATCCAAAAATAACAACAGAAAATAATATAAATCATTTTAGAGAACAATTAAAATCATTAGGATTTTCTTTTGATTGGTCAAGAGAAGTTAATACAACAGATCCTGACTATTATAAATGGACACAATGGATATTTATTCAACTATACAAACATGGTTTAGCTTATAAAGCTACAATGCCAATTAATTTCTGTACAGGATGTAAAGTTGGTTTGGCAAACGAAGAAGTTGTAAATGGGGTTTGTGAAAGATGTGGAAGTTCAGTTGTTCAAAAAGAAAAATCACAATGGATGCTAAAAATAACAGAATATGCACAAAGACTAATTGATGATTTAGATGATATTGATTTCTTAGATAAAATAAAAGCACAACAAAAAAATTGGATCGGTAGAAGTGAAGGGGCTGAAGTTAACTTTGAAGTAATGCCTGATTTTAGAACATTAAAAGTATATTCTAAAATGTCAAAAGAAGAGTTGGGATTAAATAGTCCAATAACTCTTTATGATAAAGAGGTTGAAAATGAAAATTTAGAAAGACAATATTTGAAAGTATATACAACAAGACCAGATACAATTTTTGGTGTAACATATATGGTTATTGCTCCAGAACATGAATTAATTAAAAAATATGCAGATAGAATTACAAATTTAGACGAAGTAAATGAATATAAAGAAAAAGCAGCATTAAAATCTGATTTTGAAAGAGCTGAGCTTAATAAAGAAAAAACAGGAGTGGAAATAAAAGGAATTAAAGCAATAAATCCGTTAGATAATTTATCGCAAATTCCAATTTGGGTTTCAGATTATGTTTTAAGTACTTATGGAACTGGTGCGATTATGGCTGTTCCTGCACATGATGAAAGAGATTTCGAATTTGCTAAAAAATTCAATTTACCAGTTCAACCAGTTATTATGCCAAAAGCTGATAATAAAGGTGATGAAGTACAAAATGAATTAATGGCTAAGTTTGATTATTGGTTTTATGATAGTAATTCTACTGATAGATTTATGAAAGAACCATTCACTGATGTAGATAATGGTGTTGCTATAAATTCGCAATTTTTAGATGGTTTATCATCAAAAGAAGCAATTCAAAAAGCAATAGAGTATATAGAAGAAAATAAATTAGGTGAGAGAAAAGTAAATTACAAATTACGTGATTGGGTATTTTCTCGTCAAAGATATTGGGGAGAACCTATACCAATGGTATATTGTGAAGATTGTGGATGGAATCCAATTCCAGAATCAGAATTACCTTTGGTACTTCCTGATATAGAAGACTATGAACCAGGAGAAAATGGTGAATCACCTTTGGCAAAACAAGAAGAATGGATAAAAACAAAATGTCCATGTTGTGGTAAAGATGCTAGACGTGAAACAGATACAATGCCACAATGGGCAGGATCATCTTGGTATTTCTTAAGATATATGGATCCACATAATAAAGAAGCACTAGCTTCAAAAGAAGCTTTAGAATATTGGTCTCCAATAGATTGGTATAATGGTGGAATGGAACATACAACACTTCACTTATTATATTCAAGATTCTGGCATAAATTCTTATATGATATAGGAGTTGTACCTACAAAAGAGCCATATCAAAAGAGAACTTCTCATGGTATGATTTTAGGTGGTAATGGAGAAAAAATGTCTAAATCAAAAGGAAATGTTATAAATCCTGATGATATAGTTGCAGAATTTGGTGCAGATACATTTAGAGTATATGAAATGTTTATGGGACCTTTTGATCAAACAGCTCCATGGTCTATGGAATCAATTCGTGGATGTGGAAAATTCTTAGATAGAGTTTGGAATATGCAAGATATTTTAGTAGATGGTGATGAATATTCTCCTGAACATGAAAAAATGATGCATAAAGCAATTAAAAAAGTAACTTCTGATATAGAAGAGATGAAGTTTAATACATCTGTTGCTGAATTTATGAAAATGACAAATGAATTCTATAAAGATAAGAAAATTAATAAAGCAGAATATAAAACATTTTTACAATTATTAAATCCTTTTGCACCACATATGACTGAAGAATTGTTTAGTATATTAGGGGAAAGTAAAACAATAAATGAAACACCATGGCCAATATATGATGAAGCAAAAACTATTGATGATGAGATTGAAATTCCAGTACAAGTTAATGGAAAAGTAAAAGCAGTAGTTGTTGTTCCTAAAGAAGCTTCTCAAGAAGAATTAAAAGCAATAGTTGATAATACTGAAGCAATTCAAAATGCTATTTCAGGAAAAAATGTTGTAAAAGAAATTTATGTAAAAGGAAAAATTTATAATATTGTAGTAAAATAGTTAATGAGAGAATCTATTTCATTTTAAGAAATAGATTCTCTTATGTTTACATAACTTTCGATTTGTGATATAATATTTAAAGTTTAATTTTATCTATATCCAATAGAAGAAATTCATGGATAACTTTAAGGTTTTATCTATATGTAACTATAAAATCATTCATTAAAAAATAAGGGGGACATTATGATTAATGACTTTACAATTGGAAGAAGCGATTTTTCTGTTACAGTATATGTACCGTGGAATTGTACAAACAATTGCAAATTCTGCTCTTCTAAAAAAGACTATGAGCGGATAAAAGGTGATTATGAAAAAGTAAGACAAAGTTTGCGATTGATAAGAGATTCTATGTTACCAATTGTTGTTTTTACTGGTGGTGAGCCAAGTGCTGATGTAGACAAACTGAGAGAATTACTCAAAATTGTTGATAATAAAGTTGTTTATATCAACACCAGCTTACCTAAGAGAAATAGCAAAGAATTTATAGAACTCGTGAATTCCACTGAGTGCATAAAAAGTATTAGCATTTCCAGACACACTCATTCTTATGAAGAAGATTCAGAAATTCTGCATCAAATAGCAGAAGATGAGGTAATTGCAACAATTCAAAAGCCTGTAAGAATTAATATTGTTGAGCAAAATGAAGGTTCTTTTTCTATTGAAAGCATAGAAAAATATGTTAGTAGATGGACAAGAATTGCCAAGATGAAAGGTGGGCCATATTCGTTACTTTTAAACCTACGTAGTAACTATGTTACACAAAGCAAGAGTGATTTACATGAGATGACAGATAGTAAAGTAATAAATGATTTGGCAACAGCTTACTATTATCAATCTCATACTTTCTGCAATGTTTGTGATACGTGTACTTTCATTAAATTTAATGAAAAGCACGATGATGAGCTGGTAATTAATTACCATAGAGGTGTTATGACGACCGCTGTTCAATTTGCAAATGTTGTGGAAATTAATGACTTGATTATACTTCAAAATGGAGATATATGTTACGACTGGGATGGCAAGAACGAGAATATATCGAAATTTTTGAGTATGATAAACACCCAAAAACAGTAAGGAGGTAAACATTATGTCATGTGGTGGTGGTAGTTTTGGAGGTTGTGGTGGTTCTTCTGAAATGAGAATTCCTATTAGCTATGGTGGTTGTGGAAGCCCAACCAAATATCTGTATGTTTCTGAAAGCAGAAGTGGATGTGGCGGAAGCGAAACCAGAATTTCTGTTGATTCTGGTGGTTGTGGAGGAAAAGTTCCAGCATCAAATAATGATATTAGACGTGCATTTGAGAATGTAAGACGTCGTGGCTGGTAAAAGCAAGATAAAACTGAATATGGAGAGAGGGCGCTAGAATTAGCGCTCTCTTTTAAGTTAAGTAAATTGTTATTTGTGTGAGTAATTTTAATTGTAAAGCTTATATTTTTTATAATACATTTTCTTCTTTCAAAGTTCTCGTTATTCCGCTGTATTTTAAAGTAGAATTAAATTTTAAAGAAAACAGCGCCCTCAAAAACAAGTTTGAGATTCCCTATTTTCTTTAAAAATATTCTACTAATAAAATACTTTGTTTACATTCGAACTTTTCTTTCAGAAAATTATTATAAAAAATATTAAGTGCCAAATTTAAAATTACTATAATAAATAAAGTTTCTAGTAGTCTAGGGTTTAAGGAACTGCTGTAAAATTGATATCAAGCAGAAAATTATGTCTTAGGCTATTTTGAAATTGTTATTTTGTAAGTAATTTTTTTGCACATTTTTATTGAAGCTTTGTAGAATAATTTAAAAATTTAAAGTGATGCGCAGTTTTTTACTAACAGTTGAACAAAGTGATTACTGTTAGTTAATGCAGAGCTGGGAGCGAAACGAAGTGAAGTCGACCAGTAAGGAACGATAAATTTTTAGAATTATTCTAACAAAGCATAATATAATATTAATCAAAATTACTAACACAAATAATAATTTTTAATATTTTAGATTTGAAATTTGTTTTGCTAATGCTTCATAATTTGGTTTATACTTTTTTAACATATCATAAAAGCTTTTTGTATGATTTTTATATTTTAAATGACAGAATTCATGAAATATAATATATTCGACAATTTCTTTTGAATATCTAACAATATAAGGATTTATAGTGAATGTTTGTAAATCTTTATTACATGTAGCAAGGCTTCCTGAAATCTTTTTAATTTCATAATCTTCTGGTGCAAAATCAAATTCATGTCTTGCTTTTTCCATTATATTTTCAATTTCACTTTCTGCAATTTTTGTATACATTTTTAATAATATTATATTTATTAATTCTTGATTATTTTTTTTTCTATAAGAGATAGGTAGATGAATATTTATACAATTTTTTTCTAAGTTTAATTCTGGAGAAGTTATTTTTAAATAATAAATATTTACAGAGTAATTTAAACCAAATATTTTTGCAAATTTTGGTTGTAAGGTTTCATCTTTTCCGAACAAGAAATTATCATTATTTAATTCTACTTTTTCCTTTGTATTACTAACTTTTACTAATTTTAAAATATTCATTTTTACTTCCTCTTACAAAATAAATGTTCGCAAATATTTGTTTGTTTTATTTTACAATTATGAATATAAAATGTCAATACATTTTTCGAAAAAATGTTCGCTTTTTTGAAAGCGATTTATCAAACACAATTATATCTAGGAAAAGACAATAGAAAAAAATTTTTGCATAAAAAGAATAAAAAAAGAAGAGGCGCATTGCGCCCTCTTTTGGATGAGTTTTGAAGATTTTAAGTGTCTATTGGGATTTTAATATAATTAACAAGTTACTATAATAACCTTGCTTAGTTTCCTATTTATTTTCGATGCATGTCACGTGGTTATTAGGAAAGTTTTTTCGTTTTGCCATTTGTCAAAACGACTTTTTTAATTAGTCCATTTGACTTTTTAAAGTCCTTCACCTTTGATACAAAGACCTTTTGTTTCACTGGGCTCGTAATTGTTGCTGTGCGAACTTTTCCGCCTTTTATATAGGCGAATTTCTTTGCTGAGACAAACCCAAATTTTCTTGAAACACCAATTGCTATGGCTTTTCCATTCAAATACAGAACACCTTTGTCGATGGACAGAGTGTGGCTTTTACTTGAATTCTTGATATAAAGTGTCACATAACTTCCTTTATCAACAGCATATGTCTTTTTGGCTTTCCATTTACCCGAAGTAGTAAGCTGTTTGATAGTATATGAAGATTTGCTTGTAACCACTTTTTCAATAAAGCCATTTTTATTTGTTTCAAATGATTTAAAGGCACCGCTAAGAACAATCTTTTCAGCAGAATACCAATTATTGGGTTTGAAGCGATACAATGTACCACTATTGTTGACTTCGTACATATACACATTATATGAAGGATCAATCCCCATAAATTTTGTGCCCTTTGCGAAATCAGAAAGCCGAACTCTTTCTGATACATTTAGAACCTTTTGACCATTTTTGCTGGTAACAATAGAAAAATTGATTTTGCCTGCTTTGTATGCATCATAAACCATTTCTGAAGCAGAATTTTGGTATATTTCAACCCGATTTTTTGCTGTATTTACTGGTTTGGATGGAGCAGGTGATGGAGCATCTACAGGATTATCCTTTACAGGAGCTTCCTTTAATGTTTCCAAGTATTTGTTTCCAGATGATGTAACAACAATGTCTGCAAGCTCATCTGCTGTGTAAGCAAGGGAGATTACGCCTGAAGGAATTAAGGTAGTTACCTTATTATTCTTGTCAACGCTAATCAATTCACCTTTACTGGTTACAGAATAGAAGATTCCAGTTAAACCAAAACCATTATACCGTGAACCAGAACCAGCAGATAATGCAGTTACAACAGTACCGTTTTTGGTACATACTCTATTCAGCATACTATAAAATTCACGAGTGCATGCATATGATGTTTTACCATATTCATAGTATTTGTACATCGTGCGGTTTGATGCAGAATCTTCGTATGTGTAACCATATGGTGCTGTATTGTTGTTTGCTGCGTAAACGCTTTTTCCCGAAAACAGGATTGCCATTGCTACAATTGCAAAAATAATTCTTTGAAGATTTTTTCTCATTCTCTATACCTTATACCTTTCTATGCCTGATTAAATCTCCAAAACCCATAATGTAGTTCAACAAATAATCGGAAGACCGACTAAAAAACGCTGAACATCAAATCCCATAATATAATTATACCATAAAATTCCAATTATAACAAATTTTTAGGGTGAAAGATAAAAAAATAAAAGAAACGGGGGCGAAGGTGCCCCCGTTAGATGGATTGGATTTGACTTTGATGTTATGGGATTTGGTTATGAAAAGTTATACTGCTTTGACTGTTTTTCCAGTGGACAGGACGACTTTTGTTACGAGACCAATATCGTTCATTTTGAAGTTTACTGCATCAGAACAGAGTCTGTGATAATCTGTAGGATCAGAAATAGGAGCAGTGTATGCTTTTCCATTTCTGATGTAGCAGAACTTGGACTCGGAAATGAAACCGAAAGCTGTCACTTTGTCATCAACTTCCTTACCGTTCAAGGTGAGAATGCCATCTGTGAGCATCAAAGTGGTGCTCTTGGCAGATCCCTTTGTATAAAGTGTTGCATATACATCCTTGGTGACAGCGTACGTATAGCTTGCCTCCCATTTAGTAGAAGGAGTAAGCTGTTTGAGAGTGTACGTAGTCTTATCAGTAATGATGGTGCTCAAAAAGCCGTTTTCATCAGTGCGCATTGTTTTGAACTTGCCATCAAGAACAATTTTCTCTGCAGAATACCAATTTCCGAAAATGAAACGATACAAAGTACCATTTGTTTCGTACATGTAGACATTATACGAAGAATCAATGCCCATGAATTTAACGCCTTTGAGAGTGTCAGAAAGTCTTACATCGTTTGTGGTGTTAAGAATTTTCAGACCATCGCTACTAACGGTAATGGATACTTTCACTGTGCTTGCACTGTACGCAGTGTACACCATTTCTCCAGCCGAATTAGTGTAGATTTCAACACGATTGTTCGTTTTGATAGTTCCAGGCTGATTCGGTACTGTAGGAACAGTCGGAGTGGTGGGAGTGGTAGGACTCAGAGTCGAAAGATTCAGCGTTCCAGATGTTGTGGTAACAGTTTCTGCCAGATCATCATAATTGTAATTGAGGTTCATTGCGCCAGAAGCAAGAATGGTATTAACCATATTGTTGCTATCAATGCTGATGAGTCCTCCATTACTGGTGATCATATAAAAGATTCCAGTTATTCCGAAACCATTGTACCGTGAACCAGAACCAGCAGAAGTAGAACTTACCAAAAGGTTCCCACTTTCGATGTACACTGAAGTACCTTCGCTGTAAAACACGCGGGTAGCAGAGTAGCTTCCGCTTTGGCTGTTGTAGCTATAGTACTTGTACATGGTGTGCCCATTGGCAGCATCATCGTACGTGTACCCATAAGGGTCGTTTGTCATGTCGGCTGCGAATGCAGTTTGGCAGATGCCAAAGATAAGGCATGCAGTCAACAGAAGTGTGACAAGCTTGGAAAAGATAGAAGTGTTTTTCATAAGAATTGTCCTTTCTTAGAAGTGTGATTTTCCAATCCATCTTGTTGTTCAACAAAATAGTTAGCAGGCTAACCAAAAAATGTTGAACATCAAATCCCATAATTGAATTATAGCACATTATGTTAATAATAGCAATTATTGTTTCTTTATCTTAGGTTTAGAGACAAGTGATGCAATGTATCCAAAGAAAATTGCAGCAGCAATACCACCACTAGCTGCCTTAATACCACCTGTGAAAGCACCAATTATACCATTTGAAGATACTTCAGATACAACACCTTTTGATAAGAGATTTCCAAAACCAGTAAGAGGAACAGTTGCACCGCAACCTGCAAAATCTATTAAATATTTATATATTCCAAGACCACCTAAAATTGCACCTAAGGTAACATATGTTACTAATATACGAGCAGGAGTAAGTTTGGTTTTATCTATTAGTATTTGACCTATTACACAAATCAAGCCACCAATACAAAATGCTTTTAGAATCATTATCCAATCAATGTTCATATAAATTTTCCTTTCTTTATCTTATATTTCAATACTTACAGCATGTGCTATACCTGGAATTGATTCACCTTGTTGAGATGATGTTGAATTCATCAAAGCACCTGTTGCCATTAATAAAATTTTCTTGTATTTTTTTTCTTGAAGTTGTTTATAAATATATCCTGAGAAAACACTTGCAATACAACCACATCCTGAACCTCCAGAGTGTGTATCTTGAGATTCCTTATCAAAAATTAATACACCACAATCGTTATAATTTGCTTTTATGTTATAACCTTTACTTGAAGCTAAATCTATTAAAATATCTTTACCGATATGTCCTAAATCTCCTGTAAAAATCGCATCATAATAATTTGGAGAACGGCCAGTATCTTGAAAATGTCTAACTAAAGTGTCTAGTGCAGCTCCAGCCATTGCAGCACCCATATTATTAGCATCTTTAATTCCCATATCTACGATTTTTCCAGGTGTATATCCTGTTATATATGGACCAGTACCATTTTTTGTAAGAACAGCAGAACCAGCTCCTGTTACAGTCCATTGGCTTGAAGGAGGTCTTTGATTTCCAAGTTCTAATGGAAATCTAAATTGCTTTTCTGCACTACAGAAATGACTAGATGCACCACATAATACATTTTCTGCAAAATCTCCATCAATAAATGTAGAGCCAACAAGCAAACTTTCTACAAAAGTAGAACAAGCACCAAACATTCCTAAAAATGGAATATTTATTTCTCTTAATCCAAAAGAAGATGCTATACATTGATTTAATAAATCTCCAGCTAAACAAAAATCTATTTCTTGTGATGCAAGCTCAGATTTTGCAACGGCAAGATTTGTTGTTTCTTTTATAATTTTACTTTCAGCAGCTTCCCAACTTTTTTCACCCCAAAATTCATCTTCTAAACATTGATCAAAATATTGATGCAAAGGACCTGCTTTTTCTTTTGGACCTACTATACTAGCCGTTGATGCTATATTAACTGGATTTGATAAAATATAACTTTGTTTTCCAACCTTTTTTATAAAAATCACCATCCTATCCTAAATTAAAAATAAAATAAATTAACCCAACAAGTATACTTGTTGAAATTCCATAAACAAGTACTGGACCTGCAACTGTAAACATTTTTGCACCAACGCCCATTACATAACCTTCTGATTTATATTCCATAGCAGGTGATACAATTGAATTTGCAAAACCTGTTATAGGCACAAGCGAACCTGCACCTGCTAATTTTCCTATTTTATTAAAAACATTTAATGCTGTTAAAAATGCACTAGCAAATACTAAAAGCATTGATACAACAGTATATGAATTTGTCTCATCAAGACCTCTTGATATACATATTTCAAAAATAATTTGTCCAATAGCACAAATTAATCCTCCAACCCAAAATGCATTAAAGCAATTTTTTAATATAGGTGAATTTGGAGTTTTATAATCAACATATTCTTGATAATCTTCTTTACTTTCAATTGGTTTAATAATAATCATCTCCCTATAATTTTTTTATTCATACTTATATTTTCCATAAAATACATTAATTATTCATAAAACTTTCATATAAAATCTATATTCTTTTAAAGTAATTAAAAATTTTGAGTGATGCGCAGTTTGGGAGCGAAACGTAGTGGAGACGACCAGCAAGGAACGGTAAATTTTTAATTACTTTAAAAAATAAAAAAATTAATGAAATTTATTTATATTAAGGAGTTTTTATGGATAAATATTTAAAACAATTAAGTAAAACATATAAAAATATTCAGGAAGTTAGTGAAGAAATAATAAATTTGCAAGCGATTTTAAACTTGCCAAAGGGAACTGAATTATTTATGAGTGATATACATGGTGAATATGAAGCTTTTATTCACATATTAAATAATGGTTCAGGAATAATAAAAAGTAAAATTGAAAGTATATATGATAAAGTTTTAACTAAAGCAGAAATGAAGGAACTTGCAACTTTAATTTATTATCCTGAGGAAAAAATGAATTTAATAAAATCAAAATCAGATGATCTAAATGAATGGTATAGAATATCTTTATACAGATTAATAGAAGTTACTAGAGCTGTAAGTTCTAAATATACTCGTTCCAAAGTAAGAAAAGCTATGCCTAAAGGATTTGATTATATAATTGATGAA
This sequence comes from uncultured Clostridia bacterium, assembly GCA_948530865.1. GTDB lineage: Bacteria > Bacillota > Clostridia > TANB77 > CAG-508 > Scatovivens. The sequence goes on along the minus strand of CAOTKV010000012.1, from coordinate 28,972 downwards.
TTATTACATTTACAAGGAGATGATAATAATAAGGAATTATATTATAATCAAATTATTGATAGTATTATTGATTTGAATAGAGCTGATTCGTTTATTGTAGCTATTTCAGACTTAATAAAAAGAATGGCAATTGATCATTTGCATATTGTAGGAGATATTTATGATAGAGGACCAGGAGCTCCAATAATTGTTGATAAATTAATGGTTTTCCACAGTTTGGACATAGAATGGGGAAATCATGATATATTGTGGATGGGGGCTGCAAGTGGAAATGAAGCTTGTATAGCAAATGTTATTAGAATTTGTAGTAGATATGATAATTTATCAACTTTAGAAGAAGGATATGGCATTAATATTAGGCCACTATCAATATTTGCAACAGAAATTTATAAAAATGATTCTTGTGAAAAGTTTATGCCTAGAAATAAAGATGTTTCAAAATATAGCAATACAGATAAAATTATTTTATCTAAAATTCAAAAGGCTATTTCTATTATTCAATTTAAAATTGAGGGAGAATTGGTAAAAAAACATCCAGAATATAAGATGAAAGATAGATTATTACTTGATAAAATAGATTTTGAAAAGGGAACAATTAAAATTGGTGGAAAAGAATATGTATTAAATGATAAATACTTTCCAACTATTGATCCTAAAAATCCATATAAATTAACAAAAGAAGAAGCTGAAATTATAGAAAGATTAAAAAGTTCATTTATGCATAGTGAGAAATTAAATAGACACGTGAATTTTCTATATGCTAAAGGACATATGTATAAAAAATTTAATTCTAATATATTATTTCATGGATGTATTCCGATGAAGGAAAATGGTGAATTTGAAAAAATAGAAGTGATGGGAAAATCTTTAAAAGGAAAAGAACTTTTGGAACATTTAGAAAATGTTGCTCATAAAGCATATTTTGGAGAGAAAACAGAAGAAAATGAAGAGGCAGTGGATTTTATGTGGTATTTATGGTGCGGAGCTAAATCACCATTATTTGGAAAAGAAAAAGCAGCAACTTTTGAAAGATATTTTATAGATGATAAAGAAACTCATAAAGAAAATAAAAATCCATATTATACATTGATAAACAAAGAAGAAATTTGTAATAAAGTTTTAGAAAATTTTGAAACAGATATTGAAGAAGGCCATATAATTAATGGCCATGTTCCAGTAAAAGCAAAAGATGGAGAAAGTCCAGTAAAAGCAGGTGGAAAACTTATTGTAATAGATGGTGGTTTTGCAAAAGCTTACCAAGCTACTACTGGAATTGCAGGATATACTTTAACATATAATTCAAATGGTCTTGTTCTTGCAATGAATGAACCATTTGAGTCTAAAAATAAAGCTATTGAAGAAGGACTAGATATAAAATCACAAACAATATTAAAAGAGAATATTTTAACAAGAAAAAGAGTTGCAGATACAGATATTGGAGAGAGGTTGAAAGAAGAAATTAATGATTTAAAACAACTATTAATTTCATATAAAGAAGGTGTTATAAAAGAAAGTGTATAAACGCACTTTCTTTTGTTACATTTATGTATAATAATCCCTATATATATTGACTTTTTGCTAATTTAAAGGTATAAATATAAATAGAAAAAGTGCCAAAAGGAGACAATTATGCTAAGCTGTTTGGGAATATATGTAGATAAAAACTTAGTTAAATATGCAAAAGTAAAAAGAGTTAAAAATACATACAAAATAGAGTCTTCTAATGTAGAAGTTTTTGAAGATTTAGAAAAAACAATAGAGAAAATTATTGTAGAAACAGATAGCACAAAAACTCCAATAAGTATAAATATTTCAAATGAACTTTATAACTATTTTGATGTATATTCTTTGCTTGAAAAAAAAGATATTACTAAATCATTAGATATAGAATTTGAGATGTTATGTGATCAAAAAGGATATGATAAAAAATTATTAGAATCAAGATATATTCTTATGGATAATAGAGAAGATCCAGATAAATTTAAATCAATATATATATCAGTTAATAAAAAAGATTTAGAACAAAAAATTGCTAATTTGAAAAATTATAAATTAGCATCAATTTCACCAGTTTCAACAAGTATAACAAATCTTATAGATCAAAACGAAACTGATAATATAGCAATAATAAATATTGAAAATGAAACACAAATTACAACAATTGTAAATGGTCAAATTAATAGAGTAGATATTTTAAATTCAAATCTTGAAGAGGTTGTTTCTCAAGTAAATAAAAGAGAAATGTCTTGGAAGAAATCTTATAATATATTTAAAAATATAACTATATATGATAGTGAAATTCAAAATGTAAATGAAGATGAAAATGAATATATTGAATTTGTAATGCCAGTTATATATAAGATTGCAAGTGAAGCAAAAAAATTATTTAAAAATTTTAAAGATAGAATAGATAAAATATATATAACAGGAATGGGAGCCAATATAAATAATATAGATTTATATTTCCAAAATTTTTTTATAGGAATATCATGTGAAGTTTTAAAACCATTTTTTGTGGATAGTACTTCTTTGAGATTACCAATTAAAGAATATATAGAAGTAAATTCAGCCATTTCATTAGCATTAGATGGACTAGGATTTGTAAACAAATATTTAAATTTTGCTCCATCATCAAAGTTTGATAATATAGATTTTGATGCAATAGAAGAATTTGATGTGAAAAATTGGAAGGAAATGCTTGAAGGTCCTTTAAATATAAATGAAAAAGTTTTAGTAAGAGGAATTGCTGTATTTGTAATTGCAATAATATGTTTTTCTACTTTAAGTGGAAGTGTTATGAAAAGAATAAATTCTCAAATAGCAAGTACAAAAGAAAAAATTGTTTTAACAGAAAATAGTTTAAACAACATGAAAAATGATCTTAATCAAATTCAAGAACAAACAGAAGTATACACAAAAATAGTAGAAAATGTGGATTCATTAAATGAAGCAAATAATAGTACAGCTAATAGTAGAGTTATTTCTAAAGATGCAATACCAAATTTATTAAATCAAATAATGTATATAATACCTCAGCAAGTCCAGGTTATATCAATAGAAAATACAGAAAATAAACATATTGTAATTGAAGCACAATCAGAAAAATATGAACAATTAGGATATTTTTCAGCAGCTATAAAAAATGATCAAGTTCTTGTAAATGTTCAATCAACAATTGCAACGAAAAATGATTCATATGTTCAAGTTACAATAGAAGGAGATTTACAATGAGAAAATACGTATTAGGAATTCTATTAATAGTGCTTGCAATAATATGCTTTTTGATAATTGGATTTGGGGTAAAAATAGGAGCTTTTAAAATATATAGTTATTCAGATGTAAGCAAAGCTAGTAAAGAAAGAAAGTCATTATTAACAAGTTTAAATGAAAAAAATGTAACAGAATATGAAGAAATTAGAAAATTATTATCTTCCGCAACAAAAAAATATCAATCAAAAAAAGCAGAATATGATTCTTTAATAGAAAGTGGAGAATTAACAGCAGAAAGTAATATATATAATTCTAATTTATATGATGTAGATTATTTAGGCGTTATAATTGGAAAGTACGCTACTCAAAATGGAGTTACACTTCAATTTGATGTTTCAAAAAGTTCATCTGCAACATCTATTTCTTCAGAATATGTTATATGCAATTTGAATTTTACAGTAACTGGAGATTATATTCCAATAACTAATTTTATATATAATTTAGAGGATGATGAAACATTAAATTTTGAAATAAGTGATTTTATGCTAGAAAAAGGTGGGGAAAATTTACAATCAATATTTGTTGTAAAAAATGTTCCTATAAATAGTAAAAATTTATCTGCAATTCCAGTATCTTCTAATGCAAGTGTAGAAACAAATAATTAAAAGAGAGGAACTATAAAATGAGTAAAGTTATAAAAGAAGTATTTATAATTCTATTACTTTGTATGGTAGTAATTTTTACAATTGGTTTATTATTTTATGATTGTATTCCGCAGAAAAGTGAAAAGATTGAGTCTATTGAATATATTGCAGATAAAAGTGTAACAAATACACTAGAGCAAATAAGAGAAAATAGTAATGCAGATATTACTAATAATGAGGATGGTTCTTTATTAAAATCTTATAGTATAAAAAAAGAAGATTTAGAACAATTTGCTTCTGAAAATTATTATGAGACTGGTAAAAAAGATCCATTTGCAGAATATGCAGATCCAGTTGAGGAAGAAGCAGTAAAGACAATAACTACTGCTCCAAATCCAATAAATTTAGAAACAAATAAAATTGAAACTAAAGAAAATAATGAAATAAAAAGTGAAACGATATTAAAAGAGGAAACTATTACAAAAGAAGAAATAAAGGAGTCTTCAACAGGAAAATATACAGAAAAGAAAAATTCAAAATAAAGAATTAGAAAGGAATAAAAAATATGGCGTTACAAAAATTTGTTGTATTAATTGTTGTATTAATAATGATATTAGGTGTAACTGTTTATACTGTTTTAGATAGTGAATTATTTGTACATGAAAGTGATGTTGTAACAGTTGATGAGAAGGCATCAAACACTGTTAATAATTAGTAAAAAATGAAGGCATATGCAAAAAATTGTGTAGCCTTTATTTTGTTAATAGCCAAAACAGTGAGAATAAAAACTTGCGCCAATTTTACATATAAATTTGATTATGAAAAATAATAAATTTTTAATTATAGAATCAATTTTATCATTTTTTATAATAATTATTATTTCTATAATAATAACATTAGTATGTTTGAAAATAAAATCAGAAAGTAAAATAGTAAATAATACTTCAAATGGTTCTGTGATTATTACAAATATATTGGAAAATATGAATTCAAGAAAATATTCAGAAATTGAAGAATATATCGATAATTTATCAGTTATAGGAATTTCTAAAAAAATAGAAGAAAATAATCAAGTTATAACAGTTGATGGAAATTTATTTGAAGACAGATTTTTTGGAACAGAAATTCCAAAAGGATATATTCTTGAATTAAAAATACATAATCTAAGTGAAAAATTTGATATTCAAAAAAGTGTAAATATTCTACTTATGAGTAATGTGGAAAAATTAGAAATTTTTACTGTTTTAGAACGTAAATTTGTAGAAGAATGTAATCCACCTCAAATATCAAAAGAGTATTTTTCTGATTTAGAAATTAATATGGATGATTATGAAATTATTCCGATAAAATATTCTAATAATTTGAATATATATGTAGTTACTACAGAGGGAGATGAACAGTGGTATAACTATTATGCAAAAGAATGGGCAAAGATATTGATATTTCCTAAAAGTGGAGAAGATATTAAAAATCAATTTATTAATGACCAGGGTGTTATAAAAAACACAGCGGAATTGCAAAAATATATGTATACTTGGATACCTAATTTTTCAGTTAGAGATAATATTTCATATTTTAGATATGGAAGTGGAAAAAATTTAATAAGACAAGATCTGTTATATTCTAATGGAGAATATTTATATTTGAATACAATTTCAGATGATATTCCTGATATATCTAATGAATGTAGTTTTAATGGTATAAATGGAGTATGGAAAAAAGTTAATGATACAGATGATGTTTATTTTACTACATTTAATGTAACTAAATTTGGACCAATAAATTTACACTAAATAGTAATAATAAATTGTAGAAAGGAGGGAATATGTCTAAGTTTATATGTAAAGTAATAACACCTCAAGGTCAAATAGTAAAATTAAAAATGACTGAAAATGATAAAATTACTTGTTTGAAGAAACTTAAGAAAAATGGAATGACACCTATTAGTATTGATATTTGCAGAGAGTTTACAAGAAGTAAAAAGAAAAAACTTTCTGCTGACATTTATGCTAAAAGGAAAAGAAAGTTTAAGCTTAATTTACATAGTCAAATTATAGTTTCAGATAAGATAAAAACAGAAGAACTTATAAAATTTACACAAGATTTTTTGATGTTAAAGAAATCTAATTTTAGTAATAAACATGCTTTAGTAACACTTGTAAACAATACAGATAACATAAAATTTAAAGAGATATTACATAAAATGATTAGCAATTTAGATAATGGTATATACATGTATAAAACAATGAAAGAATACTTAGATGTATTTCCTTATGTATATAGAAATATCATAAAAACAGGAGAACTGAACGATTTACTAGAAGAATCATTAGAACATGCTATAACATATTTAGAAGATGAAGAAAGTTTAAAATTAAATATTGAAAAAAATATTTATCCACATATAACAATGTTTTTTGGAATTTTAGTAATGATATTTATATCTGTTTTAATAGGAATTCCACTTATTGAAGATATTTTTGTTTCAAATGGTAGTAAAATTGCAGTTCCGTTTGGTATAAAATTTTTATCAAGAGTTTTAGGAATTATTATAAAATATTGGTATATTGTGATTTTACTAGTAGGAGTTGGAAGTTCAGGAATTGTAGGATATATAAATACAACTGAAGGAAAAAGTAAGTATGATTATTTTAAATATCATAATTTTTTATTTGGTAAGCTTATATATTTATTAGATTTTTCAAGATTTATAAGGTGTTTAAATATAAGTATAAAAAATAAAATAAGATTTCAAGATGCAATAGAAGTGAGTAAAAATGTTATAGATAATACATACATGATAGGACTTATTGAAAATTCGATAAGTAATGTATATGTTGGAAAATCGTGGATTGTTCCTTTTGAAAATAACAAAATTCTAAATCCTATTATTTTAGAAATGTTAAAAAAGGAAACAACATTAAAGTCAGATATAAATTTAGAAAAAATTATTGAATATTTAGATGTGGAAATTGAAAAGGAAACAAAAAGGGTAATGAATTTATTACCAAAAATCTCATATACAATTATAGGAATAATAATATTTTTATTTTTAATTATAATATTGATTCCTTGTTTGCAAGTGTATTTGAGCGGATTTTTATTTATTTAAATACAAAGGAGAATAATATGAATTTAGGAATTGATTTAGGACGGAAGTCATATTGGTTTAGGGTTAATAGATGGAGTTGAATTAAAAGCAACTGTTGATAAATTTTTTTCAGAAGAGGATAGAAAAGATATAGAAAATGCAATTGTAAATAACATAGATGAATTATTAAATAGAATTTTACAAGAAAATAATTTAAGTTTAAATGATATAGAAAGAATTGGAGTAGCATCTCCAGGAACTGTAACAAATGGAAAAATAACTTCTGGAAATCTTAATATTAAAGAATTTGATTTGCAATCAAGATTACAGGAAAAATATAATAAAAAGATAAAGGTAAGAAATGATGGAAAATGTGCAGCACTAGCTGAGAAGAAATATGGAGCATTAAAGAATTATGATGATTGTGTTTTTGTTAATATTGGAACAGGTCTAGGTGGTGCAACATTTATGGGGGGAAAACTATTAGAGCCTAGAAGATATTCTGGATTTGAATTTGGACATATGACTTTAGTTAAAGATGGAATACAATGCACATGTGGTAAAAAAGGTTGTTTTGAAAGATATTGTTCTATAAAATCTTTGAAAAATAGAATAACTAAAACTTTAAATATAGATGGTACAGATATTTCAGGACAATATTTAAGAGAATACATAATGGTAAAATATCATGATGAAGTACAAGATGATATTGATGATTTTATAGATTATTTAAGAATTGGAATATGTAATTTAATAGATATTTTCGAACCAGAAATAATTTGTTTTGGTGGAAGTTTTTCTTATTATGAAGGACATCCAGTATTAAATAAATTAATTGAGGAAATAAACAAACCAAATACAACATTTAATAATGATAAGCCCAAGATTGTTACTGCTTATTTTAAAAATGATGCAGGAATTATAGGTGCAACAGTAGAATAAATTTAAGGTGGTAAAACAAATGAATAATTTAGAATACGCAAGAAAAAAATTAGAGTTAATTTTAAGCAAGTCTAAAATGAAAATAATGAATAGTGATAAAAAATATTTTATGTATCTTCCAAAAATTGTAGAAGAAAATAATAAATATTATTTTAAATTTCCAATATTTGAACAAGTAGATTCTGGAATAAGACTTGTTGAAGACAAATTATATAATATTGCTGAAAATAGACTTGAAAAAAGTAATGTATATGAGGAAAGATTTATTTTTCATGATAATTCACTAAAAACTCCTAATGAAGAAGTATTATTAGGAGTTGTAACAGATATTTTTTGGAATGCTAAAATTAAGAAGGATTATAAATCTCATATAGAAAAGTATATAAATGAATTCAATAATTCTATACTAAATAAAAACTATCAAATTATGTACAATGAAGAAAAAGAATATTCAGTACAAGAAATTTTAGAAAGAATAAATTCTATTGAAAAGTTAGAACAGCTAGAATATGATTTTGATTGGAATTTAGATACAGGACTTAGATATATATCAGATGAAATGATAGATATTATAATTGCAATATTAGAAAAAGGTTCTTTAAAAATTAGTTTTGATGAAGATAAAAAAATAAAAATAGAAAATACCATTAAAAATCTTTGCACAAATGAATTAACAATGCAAGATTTAAAAGAGAAACTTGAGAAAAATGAAATTTCAAATCTGCCAGCATCATTTTCATCATCAAGTGAAAGATATAAAGATTATGTTTGCTTAGGTTGTAAATTTGATAGGTGTCCAAAGTTTTATGCTGGATATGTACTTTATTTAAAAAATAAAAAAATGCTAGAAGAAAAGTTAAAAGATAGAGAACAGTATAGACAAAATGTAATGAAAAGTAATTATTTTTCTTTTACATGGGATACAGAAAGTGGATTGAAAAATATACCAGAAAATGTTTACAAGTTTAGCGAGCAATTAGTAGAAAATGGTTATATTATAGTAAATCCATCATTAACAGAAAAAAATTATGTAAAAATTAATTCATTATATGGATGCTCAGATTTAAAAATAAGTAATTATGATATAAAAAGACTTTCAAATAAATTTGAAAGAACTTATTCTAATTGGACTAATATAGTAAGAAGTAATAAAAAATTATTAAAGTTTTGTACTAATTTTACATGTAGATTAGATAGTTGTCCAATAGTAGTTGCTGGATATATTTATTATTTAAAAAGATCTGGTTTAGAAAAGCAAATAGCAGAAGACAGAAAATATTATAATGAACATTTAAATGAAATTAATAAAGAAAATGTAGAAGAAAAAAGAAATAAATTAGAAGAATTAGATAATGCAAAAAATAAATATACAGAAGAATTAAAAAATAAGTTTGAAGATAAATTAGAAAATATAGATAAATTAATAGATAATATACATAATAGTAGTCAAAAAAATTTACATATTGTATTAAGAGGAAATAATAATAAAGCAAAAAAAGAATGTGAAGAACATATAAAATTACTTTTAGAAAGTATTGGAAAAGTAGGAGAAACAGAAATTATTTCATTGCAAAATTTTGCTTCTATGAGAGCTAATTTCCGTGATGGAATTAACTATTCTACTAAATATAATAATATAAGTCAGGGCAAACTTTATATAATAAATAATATAAAGGAATTTATAAATGATTATAAATTATATAAAAATTTAAATACCCTTACATATAATGAAATACGTAAAAAGCAATTTGATTATGCAATTGAAATTCTTACAGATATGTCTTGTCCTAATTACATTTTATTAGATGCAACAGAGAAGGAATTAGATGATTTATTTGAATTAGATCAAAAACTAAAATTCGTTTTTCAAGATAATATATATGATATAAAAAACTTATCTTTAGATAATATGTTTGATGTATATTCAAAAAGTTTAAAACCAGATTTATTAGATAAATTAAGAGAAAAAGAAAAAACAGTTAGAAAGAAATTTATAGAATATGTAAGTTTAAATAGTGAATTTGTGCCATTTTCAAGAGAAGAATTAGCAAATTATATTGCATTATATTCTAATAATAAAAACGATTTAGTTTTTCCACCTAATGTATATAAAAAGGAAACGGTTGAAGAAAGCTTAAAAAATATTGTAGGTATGGAAAGTGTAAAAGAAAATGTAAAGAAATTTGAGAAATATGCTTTATTTACAGTTCAAGCTAAGAATCTTGGTTTAAATCTTCAAAAATCTAATATGCATATGATATTTACAGGAAATCCAGGAACAGGAAAAACAACAATAGCAAGAATAATGGCGAAAATGCTATATGATTTAGGCTTAATAAAAGAAAATAAATTAATAGAAGTAGAAAGAAAAGATTTAGTCGCAGGATATATTGGTCAAACTGCAATTAAAACAGGAGAAGTTTTAGATAAAGCTATGGGAGGAGTTTTGTTTGTAGATGAAGCTTATTCTTTAGCGTCTGGTTTAAAAAATGATTTTGGTAGTGAAGCTATTTCAACAATAATTAAGACAATGGAGGATAGAAAAGATGATATTGTAGTAATTTTTGCAGGATATAAAGACGAAATGAAATCATTTTTAGATATTAATCCAGGAATTTCTTCAAGAATTGGTTATACATTTGATTTCCCAGATTATACATCATCGGAATTAACACAGATTTTTAATAAAAAGATGACAAATATGGGATTTGTAATAGATGCAAATGTCGATTCAAAAGTACAAGATATTTGCGAATATTTTTCTAAAAGAAAAGCATTTGGAAATGGTAGATTTATAGATAAATTAATACAAGAAACTATAATGAAACATGCAACAGCTCAAGATAGCGAAATAAATAAAATTAATATAAATGATATTCCAACTATTACAGAAATAAACAATACACAAGTTTCATCTTATATTGCTGGTGAAATGTTAAATAATTTGGTTGGTATGGAAGAATTAAAGGAAAAAGTTAAAGAATTTGAAGAATATTTAATCTTTGAAAAAGAAGCTGAAAATCATAAATTATCTTTACCAACCCAAAATAAACATATGATATTTACAGGAAATCCAGGAACAGGAAAAACAACTGTTGCAAGAATAATTGCAAAAATTTTATTTGATTTAGAAATAATTCATGAAAATAAATTAGTTGAAGTAGAAAGAAAAGATTTGATAGCAAGTTATGTTGGTCAAACAGCCCCAAAGACATCAGAAGTAATTGAAAAAGCAATTGGAGGAGTATTATTTATTGATGAAGCTTATACTTTGGCTTCTAAATCTCAAAATGATTTTGGATCAGAAGCTATTGCAACTTTAATAAAAGCTATGGAAGATTATAAAGGAGAATTTATAGTAATTTTTGCAGGATATAAAAATGAAATGAGAACTTTTTTAGATTCTAATCCAGGAATTGCTTCAAGAATTGGATATACATTTGATTTTCCAGATTATACAAGTGATGAATATTGTGAAATATTTTCAAGAAAAGTTCTTCAGACAGGAATGAAATTAGAAGAAAAAGCGTTACCAGAAATAAAATCTTTAATGAATTATTTTTGCAATATTGAAAATATAGGAAATGGTAGATTTGTAGATAAAGTATTTCAAGAAACTTTAATGAAACACTCAAAAAATAAAAGTAAAAAGATAGAAGTAATACATAAAGAAGATATACCAACTATTAAAGAAATGACGAAAACTATATTTAATGGAAATAACATGATAGATGTAGATAATATAACAGATGAAGCACAAGAAAGGACAGCTATACATGAAATAGGACATGCAACATTAAGATATTTATTAAATAAGAAAACTGGAATTAAAAAGATAACAATAAATGCTGAAGGAACAGGTACTCTTGGATATGTACGATATTCATTAGAAAATGAATCATATACAAGTAGTAAAAGCAAATTATTAAATAATATAGTAATTTGTTTAGGAGGAATGGCTTCAGAACAAGTATTTTTGGGAGAATTTGAAAACGGAAATACTAGTGATTTAGCTAAAGCAACAGATATTGCCAATAGAATGATTACACAATATGGTATGAGTTCTTTAGGTTTTGCACAAATAACCAATACCAGTGGAGAAATTGCAGTTCTAGTTCAAAATGAAATTAATAAGATTTTAGATGATTGTTTTAAGAAAGCAGTAGAATTAATAACAGAAAATAAAAAGAAAATGGAAAATGCAGTTAAATATTTAATGCAAAATAAAGAAATTGATGAAACGCAGTTTATAGAGCATTTTGAAGAAAAAAATAAAAAAGTTTCAAAAGACACTAAACCAATGAAGAAAAATAAGAAAAGTTGACATAAACCATTAAAAGGAGTATAATTAAAAGCGCAATTAAGAACAATATAGTTAATATTAGGAGGAAACATTATGGTCAATGCAAGCGAGATGTTAAACAATTGTTTTTCCATTCGGTTTCAGAGTGTAAGATCTATCTGTGATCGGCGTACAGCGAGTTTGGTGGTAAATCAGAATGAGGCAAAGGAATTCTTCAATCTAGTGGAATGGTTTGGGCTTGTGGCAACCTACACAGAAAATGATGTGTGGCATGTTACTCCGAATCCCGATACAGATCCTAAAGATTTTGAAGACCACATATCCACTTGGGATATGATGCTTCATAAGTATATATCTGCCAGCAACCAGTTCAAAAGGGAGAATGAGGAATATATACGAAAGTTGGCTCCTAAAGTTGTTTTTCAAGATACAACTGGATCTATGGCACGACACCCTTATCCACTCTATTGTAGCCTTGGAAAACTGTGATCAAAAAATGTTTAAAAAAATGATGTACAGTTACATCAAAAGAGCCCCACTGTGAAAAGTGGGGTTCTTTTTGAGTATAATAAAATTCTATAATATTTGTTTAAAAATTGGAATAGTTGACAATAATATAAAAAAATAGTATAATATCTTTTAGTATTAATGAGATTTATATAAAAAAGATTAGTTCGGAAAATAATTAAAAATAAAAGTGTGCGGGAAAAATTGAATAATTTAAAATTATAAGAACAATGAAAAAGCCTGTTGAGATGAGCTTTTTTTGTTCTTTAGTTTTCTTTGCATGCAATCTTAATTATAAATTTTTTGAAAGATACGAGAAATTAAATTTATTGGAAAGGAGAGTATATTAAACGGACGGTTTGTTTAATATACAAATAGAAATGGAAGAAATAAAAAAATCAAATGAAAAAGGTAGAAAGACAAATAATTCACAAAAGCAACATAAAGTAGTACAGGAGGCAAATAAATTAAATGTAAAAACTAAAAAGAATAATTCAAAAACATCAACATCCAAAACTAATGTTGCTAAAAATGTAAAAAAACAAAAATCAAATACAAAGAAATCTAAAAATGAAAATTTAAAACCAATGGTTGTAAATCAAATTGCTAAAGCAATTGTTAAAGTTGAAGAAAGACCTTTAGCTATTAAAGAAGAATTTTCTTTTAAGAAGGAAAATTTAAAAATAATACCACTAGGTGGAATTGAAGAAATAGGAAAGAATATAACAGTATTTGAATATGGAAACGATATTGTTTTAGTAGATTGTGGAGTTGCATTCCCAGAAGATGATATGCTTGGAATAGATTTGGTTATTCCAGATTTTACTTATCTTGTAAAAAATAAAGAAAAAATAAGAGGATTAGTAATTACTCATGGACACGAAGATCATATTGGTTCAATTGCATATCTATTAAAAGAGATTAATGTTCCAATATACGCAACAAAATTAACAATAGGATTAATTCAAAACAAATTAGAAGAACATCGCTTATTGAAAACAGCAAAACTTCATACAGTAAAACAAGGACAAACAATAGTGCTTGGAAAAATGAGGGTAGAATTTATAAGAAGTTGTCATAGTATCCCAGATTCTGTAGCTTTAGCTATTCATACACCAGTTGGAACTATAGTTCACACTGGAGATTTTAAAGTTGATTATACTCCAATAGATGATCAAAAAATAGATTTGGGAAGATTAGCAGAACTTGGAAATAGAGGAGTTTTAGCATTACTTTCTGATAGTACAAATGCAGAAAGAAAAGGCTATACAATGTCTGAAAGCACTGTTGGAGAAGTGTTTGATAAATTATTTTTAAACTGCAAAAAAAGAATTGTAATTGCAACATTTGCATCAAACATGCATAGAGTTCAACAAATAGTTAATTCAGCAGTTGCTAATAACAGAAAAATTGCTGTATGTGGTAGAAGTATGATAAATATGATTAATACAGCAGCAGAACTTGGTTATATACATGCACCAAAAAATACATTTATTGAATTAGATATGATAAAAAATTATTCTGATGATCAATTAGTAATAATTACAACAGGTAGTCAAGGAGAACCAATGTCAGCCTTAACAAGAATGGCAAATGGTGAACATAGAAAAGTAAATATAAATTCTAATGATTTAGTTATAATTTCTGCAACACCAATTCCAGGAAATGAGAAATTTGTTGCAAAAGTAATAGATGATTTAATGAAAATTGGTGCTGAAGTTGTATATAGCTCATTAGCAGATGTTCACGTATCAGGACATGCTTGCCAAGAAGAGCAAAAATTAATTTTATCATTAGTAAGACCTAAATTCTTTATACCAGTTCATGGTGAATACAGACAATTAATTGCACATAGAAATACAGCAAGATTAGTTGGAGTTCCAGCAGACAATGTAATTTTAATGAAAAATGGTAGAATCTTAGAAATAAATGAAAATGAAGCTAAGCTTACAGGTTCTGTTCAAGTTGGAAAAGTCTTTGTTGATGGTTTAGGTGTTGGGGATGTTGGAAATATTGTATTAAGAGATAGACAGCACTTATCACAAGATGGTTTAATAATTGTTGTTCTAACAATGGATTCAAGAGGAAATGTAGTAGCCGGTCCAGATGTAATTTCAAGAGGATTTGTTTATGTAAGAGAATCTGAGAATTTAATGGATGGAGTAAAAGAATTGATAAATGTTGAAGTTATGAATTGTGTAGATAATCATATTACAGATTGGTCTACAATTAAAACAGCAATAAAAGATTCTTTAAGAGAATATATATTCCAAAAGACAAAAAGAAACCCTATGATCCTTCCAATTTTTATGGATGTGAAATAAAGGGTCGCTCCAAAAATTTCATTATTAGAGAGAAATATTAAATATTTCTCTCTTTTTTATTTAGTATGAAAGTGCCTGCACTTCTTACTAAATTAAAGCTTACGCTCATTTTGTACACGATTTTGACTTACACTTGTGAAATTTTTTGAGCGTCCCTTTATTTCATTTTTTCGATATGATATAATTGTAAAAAAATAAAATTTAAGGAGATAAAATGAATGAAATTTACTCAAAAATTAAATATTTAATATTTGATTTAGATAATACAATAATTTTAGATGAAGAAGAAGAAATAAATACATATAAAGATGCTTTAAAAAAATTAAATTATGATATAGAAGACTATTATAAAATTTATGTAGCTGTTGATGAGTATGAAGCTTCAGTATTAGAAGAAGAACTTTATTTTACAAAGCAAGGTTTATTAGAGTTTCTAAACAAAAACTTAAATAGAAATTATAGTATAGAATTAATAGATGAATTATGTGATGTTATTGGGAAAAAATGGATACGAAAAATTTTACTAGATAAAAAAACTGCAGAGTATTTATCTAGTAAATATAAATTGTACATATATACAAATTTTTTTGGAGATGCTCAATATGAGAGAATAAAAAATATTGGGTATGACAAATACTTTAAGAAAGTTTTTGGTCCAGAAGAATATGGACTGAAGCCATATAGAAAATCAATTGAAAATGTATTAAATGAAATTGGTGCAGAACCTGACGAATGTTTGATGATAGGTGATTCTAAAAATAAAGAAATATTATCTGCAAGTATAGTTGGTATGAAAGCTATATTGTATGATTATGACGGGAATCGTGATAAAAAAGATATTAATTTAGATAATTATATTATTGTAAAAGATTTAAAAGAACTAATGAAAATTTTATAAAGGAGAAAAAAATGGAAACAGAAGAAAAAATATCACAAGAAGAACTTGCAAAGTCAAAAGAAATGATAAATGTATTATGGAAATATTATTGCTCAAGAATTGTAGGACAGAAGAACTTAGGAATATCATTACTTGTATCATTAATTGCAAATGGGCATATATTACTTGAATCAGTTCCAGGACTTGCCAAAACTACAGCTGCAAAAGTAATAACAGATTCAGTTGCTGGTAAATTTTCAAGAATACAATGTACTCCAGATTTATTGCCAAGTGATATTGTAGGTACACAAATATATAATCAAGTTAATCATAGTTTTGAAACAGAACTTGGTCCAATATATGCTAATTTTGTATTATTAGATGAAATTAATAGATCAAGTGCTAAAACTCAAAGTGCTATGCTTGAAGCTATGCAAGAACGTCAAACCACAATAGGTGGAACAGTTTATAAAATGCCAGATATATTTATGGTAATTGCTACACAAAATCCAATAGAACAAGAGGGAACATATTTACTTGCAGAAGCTCAACTAGATAGATTTTTACTAAAAGAAAAGTTAGATTATCCAACTATGGAAGAGGAACTTGAAGTATTAAATAGAATCGAAAAAGATATTTTTATTAATAATAAATCAGTTTTAGATATAAAAGATATTACATATTTGCAAAAACTTGCTAAAAAAGTGTATCTTGATGAATCAATAAAAAAATATATAGTTAATATTATTAATGCAACAAGAAATGTGGAAGAGGTTGTATCTAAAGAGTTAGCTAAATATGTAACAATGGGAGCAAGTACTAGAGGCGCAATTGCTTTTATGGAAGCATCAAAAGCTCTTGCTTTAATAAGAGGTAGGAATTATGTTATACCAGATGATATTAAAGCTTTAAAATACACAGTATTAAGACATCGAATTGAACTAAATTTTGCTGCAATTGCAGATAATGTTAGTGTGGAAAAAATAATTGATGAAATAATAGGAGCTATAAAAACGCCATGATAATGAATTATATAACTAAAATAAAAGCTAATATAAGTATATATGCAAGTAAAAAAACATCAAATATTTTAGATGGTACATATAAGTCAATTTACAAAGGTAAAAGTATGAACTTTGAAGATTTACGTACTTATGTAATAGGTGATAATGTAAAAGATATTGACTGGAAAGCATCAGCAAGGAGTGGTGGCAATTTATTAATTAGGCAATATATTGCTGAGAAAAAACACAATATAATGTTAGTATTTGATACTGGAAAAAAGATGCTTGCAGATACTAGATTTAATGAACCTAAAAAAGATATAGCAATAATGAGTGCAGGAATTATATCATATATAGCAGATAAAAATGGTGATTATGTTGGAGCTGCATATGATAAAGATGATGAAGTAAATTATTATAATTTCAAATCAGGACTTTATAATATAGAAAGAATATTAGGTACTTATGAAAAAGAAGTTGAAAATACTAATATATCAAATATTGATAATGTTTTAAATCATATATGTAATCACATAAAAAAGAGAATGATAATATTTGTGTTTACAGATTTATCTGGAATTAAAAATATAAAAGAAACCACATTAAAGAAAGTATCTACACTGCATGATATTTTACTAATAAATATAAATGATGCATATATGACAGGTGATAAAGCATATGACGTTGAAAGTAGTAAATATATTCCAAAGCTTTTATTTAAAGATGCAAAATTGCATGAACTAGAGGTAAAAGCAAAAGAAGAACTTACTAAAGAGTGTACTGAAAAGCTTGAAAAATACGGGATTCAGTCAGTAACAATTGATAATAATAAAGAATGTGGTAATAAAATTATAAATTTATTAGAAAGGCATAGATATGCAAACATCAGTTAATCTTGAACCTTCATTTTCATATTCAATATTATATTGGGTAATATGCCTTACAATAATATTGATATTTGTTTTATGGTTTTTAGAAAAAAATAAAAAAGAGGAAAATGTTGTTCCTAAAATTGAAAGTGACAATAACCCAAATATTAAGTCAATAAAATTAAAATACTTGAAAAAATTAACTATACTTGAAAATAAAATTGATAAAAAAGAAATTACGATAAGAAAAGCATATCAAAATTTAAGTAGTATTATTAGGTATTTTGTGCATAGCATTACTGGAATAAAGGTTCAAAATTATACTTTAGAAGATATAAAAAAGTTAAATATGCCAATGCTTTATGAACTTATTAAGGAATATTATAGACCAGAATTTGCAGAGAAATCTTTAGGGGATATTAAATCTTCTATTGAAAAAACAAGAAAGGTAATAAAAAAATGGAATTAATTTATCCGTTTGTTTTAATTATAAGTATACCTGTTATTATAGTATTGATATTACTGAAATTAAAAAAAAGCGATTCTTATGAAAATGGTAGAAAAATTGCAGGTACAGAATATATAAAGGAATTACCATACTATAAAGAACTTCTAAAAAAATATAGAAAATTAACATATTTGATTGAAGGAGTATGTATTTTTTCAATACTAATGGCATTAATTCTTTTATCAAGACCTGCCAAAATTGAAACTATAGAAAATAAAAATCGTGCAAGAGATATTTTTTTATGTATGGATGTATCAGCATCTGTAGATGAATTAAATTTTGAACTGGTTGACAATCTAAAAAGAACAGTAAATAGTCTTAGAGGTGAGAGATTTGGTATTTCGATTTTTAATAGTTCATCTGTTTTAATATCACCATTAACAGATGATTATCAATATATTTTAGGGGAACTTGATAAACTTCATGAAAGTCTTGAAATTAATATGAAAAATGATTCTAGCTTAGATAAATGGGAAAAATCTCAATACATAATATATGGTACTCAAGAAGGTGCTGATATAAGAGGAAGCTCTTTAATTGGTGAAGGTCTAGCTTCTTGCATGTATAATTTTTCTAATATTGAAGAGGAAAGAACTAGGATAATTATATTTTCAACAGATAATGATCTTGCAGGAGAAGAAATAATAAATTTAATGGATTCTGCAAAATTGTGTAAAGAAAAAAATATAATTGTATTTGGAATTGCACCAGATACTATTCAAAAAGATGATGAAAATGAGTTAAAAAAAGCTGTTGAACTTACAGGAGGAAAATATTATACAATGTCTGATAAATCACAAGTTCAAGATATTATAAATAATATTGAAAATACTTCAAAAAGTTTTATTGAAGGAAATCAAGAAATAAGAAAAAATGATAAACCACTTATTCCATTTATTATTTTAATTTTAGGAATAACATGTTTATTTATATTAGATAAAAAGGTGAACATATGATAATTAAGGGGATTATACCAATATGGTTAATGCTAATTTTCTGCATTATTTCAAGTTTATTTGTATGGAAAACTAACCATAGTAAAAATAATTTAATAAGAAAAGAAATTATTATTTTATTAGTTTTTGTTATGAATTTACGAATAATGATTGAAGGGACAAATTCGCAAAAAGCTACAAATAATTTAGATATTTTATTTGTAATAGATAATACGATAAGTATGATAGCAGAAGATTATCAAGGAAATAACACAAGACTTCAAGGAATAAAAGAAACTACTGAATATATAGTAGAAAAATTAGGCGGTGCAAGATTTTCTGTTATGACTTTTAATGATAGAGTAAATTTACTTACACCATATACTAGAGATTTAAATATAACAAATGAAGCTCTTGAAACAATAAATGTAGCAAGTAAGATTTATGCAAAAGGAAGTACATTAAATATAGTTTTAGATGATATGAAAAAACAACTTGAATCATCTGATAAAACTGATGATAGAGTAAGTATATTGTTTTTTATTAGTGATGGAGAAATAACAAATGAGGATAAATTGAAATCATTTTCGTCAATTCAAAAATATGTTCAAAACGGTGCTGTGCTAGGGTTTGGAATAGAACAAGGTGGAAAAATGAAAATAAAAGATTATGATGATAAATATACATATTTAGAGGATTATACAACTGCTAGCTATCCAATTCCTAAAGCTATTTCAAGAATAGATGAAAACAATTTAAAAACTGTAGCAAGTGATATAGGTATTGATTATATTTATATGACTGATAAATCTGATATAGATGATAAAATAAATGAAATAGAGAAAATGAAAGTAACAAAATTTGAAAATAGTTCTGATAATTCTTACATAGAGATATATTATATATTTGCAATACCATTAATAGGAATGTTAGTATATGAATTTATAAATTATAAAAGGAAATTATAATGAAGAGAAAAATAATTATTGTTTATATTGTTTTAATATTAATTGTAATAGCAAGTCAAATTTATAAAATACACTATAATTATGGGAATACTTTATATAAAAGAAGAGATTTTAGTAAAGCAATAAATGAATATAGAAAAGCTTTGGATTGGAATCTACCACATGATAAAGAATGTAGTGTAAGAATAAATCTTGCGCTTTCAATAATTGCTGATATCGACGAAAATAGCAGTTTGCAAGATATAATAACAGATTTACAAGAAGCAAGAAAAGTATTATGTGAAAAAGGATGTGCAAACGAAAATGACAACTTAGGTCATAATAGTACTGCTGAACAATTAAAATCTGATATTGATAAAATGTTAGAAGAATTGCAGAATTCTAATATTGAAGAAAATGATGAAAAAGATGACTCTGATGATAAAAAAGAAGAAAGTAATCAAAATATAGATAAAGTGCAAGAACAGTTAGAAAAAATACAAAAAGAATCAAGAAAATCAAGACAAGAAGGATTAGAATATATAAGATCATCAGAAAGTTATGAATATTATAGTGGAAAAAACTGGTAGTATATTGAAAAGATAAGAAAATTTTGCTATAATAGAAAAGATTAAAAAAGAAAAGAGGAGTTTATATGGATTGTAAAGACTTAGCCAATTTAATATTTCCAGATGTAAAGGATTATACATATTATGAAGAAAAATATAAAACAAGAAATTTACCAGAAGGCGCTATTGTAACAAGATTTGCACCAAGTCCAACTGGGTTTGTTCATATTGGTGGAATTTACCAAAGTTTAATTGCAAAACTTATGGCTAAAGATACAGGGGTATTTTTTGTAAGAATTGAAGACACAGATCAAAAAAGAGAAGTTGAAGGTGGAACAAAACAAATATTAGATGCTTTAAAAGATTTTGATTTATCACCAAATGAATATATTGATGAAAATAATGTAGATCATGGTGAATATGGTCCTTATAAACAATCATTAAGAAAAGATATATATCAATCTTATGCAAAAAAATTACTTGAAGAAGGAAATGCTTATCCATGTTTTTGCACACCAGAAGATTTAGATAAAATAAGAGCTGATCAAGAAAAAGCAAAAGAGAGAACTGGATATTATGGAAAATGGACAAAATGTAGAAATATGCCTGTTGATATGGCAATTGAAAAAATAAAAAATGGAGATCCATATATAGTTAGATTCAAATCACCAGGAAATCCAGATAAAAAAATAAAACATAAAGATGCAATAAAAGGTAGTGTTGATTTTCCTGAAAATGATCAAGATATAGTAATAATTAAATCTGATGGATTACCAACATATCATTTTGCACATTTAGTTGATGATCATTTAATGGGAACAAATATGGTAATAAGAGCAGATGAATGGCTTGCTTCAGTTCCATTACATTTACAACTTTTTTATGTAATGGGATTTAAAGCACCAAAATATGCACATATTGCTCCAATGATGAAAATGGATGGAGAAGGAAAACGTAAATTAAGTAAAAGAAAAGATCCAGAATCAGCAGTAGGCTATTATAAAGAAGAAGGCATTCCTAAAGATGCGGTTTTAGAATATTTAATGAATATAGCAAATTCTAATTTTGAAATTTGGAGAAAACAAAACCCAGATAAATCAATGTATGAATTTCCATTTGATTTAAAGAAAATGAGTGTAAGTGGTGCTTTATTTGATATGGTAAAAATGCTTGATGTTTCCAAAAATGTTATTTCAAGATATTCAGCTGAAAAGGTTTATAATGAATCATTAGAATGGGCAAAAGAATATGATGAAGAACTTGCAGAAATGTTATCAAACCAAGAATATTCTTTAAAAGTTTTAGGAATTGAAAGAGGAAATGCTAAACCAAGAAAAGATATTGCTAAATGGTCTGATGTTAAAAATATTATTTATTATATGTATCCTGAAAAATTTGATAAAGTTACAGAATATGAATATCAAAAAGTAACAGATGAAGTTGAAATTGAAAAAATAGTAAAAACATATTTTGAAAAGTATTATAATGAATCAGATGATAAACAATCATGGTTTGATAAAATGAAAGACTTAGCAGAAGAACTTGGATATGCAAGAGAAGTTAAAGAATATAAAGCAAATCCAGATTCATATAAAGGTCATGTTGGAGATATAAGTACAGTTATAAGAGTAAAATTAACAGGAAGATGTAATACTCCAGATTTATATGAAATTATGCAAGTATTAGGAAAAGAAGAATTATTAAAAAGAATATAAGAAAATTTGAGGAGTTATTCCTCAAATTTTTTTTGGAAAAAGTGAAACATATAAATGTCCAAGAAAATTTCACTTTTTGTTTTCTTGAGAAAATTAGGAAAATATGATATAATATATATGTAGCTTTATTGAAAACAACAAGTTAGAGGAGGATGACGTATGAAAAAAACTAATTTGTTGCCACAAGGTAAACCTAACATTTATGAGGTAGTTTCAACACCTAGGGAGATTTATGAAACAGAAAACTGTTTTCAGCTGAAAGTTGAGGATAGTGCAAATGTTATTCAGTTATTGGCTGAGGAGCACAATAAAGAAGAGGGCGAAATTGTACATATACTTTTTGAAAAAATGAAGAACTATCGCCTGTATGATATTTTGGAAGATAAGCTTGATTCTACCAAATATGATGTTAATGTTCGGATAACTAGCCGTTCCAATTCACGTACTGCACATGTTAAAATTAGCAAGCGGAGCGTGAGGAAAAAAATTCGAGAGGGAATAAAGAGCTTTATTAGTGAACATGTAGGATAGATGTTTCTTTTCGGATAAGCTGTTTTATGAGGTTGCCCACAATACAGTTGTGGGTGGCTTCAAAATAGCATTAAAATAAAGAGGTATATATTATGGAATATAATATTGGAGATATAGTAAAAACAAAAAAAGCACATCCATGTGGTAGTAAGGAATGGGAAATAACAAGAATTGGTGTAGATTTCAAACTAAAATGTTGTAAATGTGAACATACAATTATGTTATCACGAGAAAAGGCTTTAAAAATAATAAAAAAATAAATATGAAGCTGGAAAAAAGTATTTACTTTTCCAGCTTTTGTGCTATAATCAATATCATGTAGCATAGGTCTAATGTATAAGGAGAGATAACATGAAAAGTTCTATTTATGTAAAAGAAGCAGAAGTAGAAAAACGTGAAAACGGCTCATATTCGATCTCTTATTGCCGGTTAAAGGTAATCTCTAAGACAAGAATATGCAATTCCAAATTGGCAGACGAATTATTTGAGTATTTTAAAAATGATATGCTTGAATGGCGTCTAAATAAGCTAAGGAAAAAGTATAAACGTCTTGAAACGAATGTAGAAAGCCAAGGAAATATCGCAGTTGTGACAATCACTAAACGACCATGGTTTAAGAAGTAAAAAAGTTGCCTCTATAGCTTTAGTTATAGGGGCAATAAAAATTTTATAATAAAAAGGTTTACATTTTATTATTTTATGATATAATAATGTACATAATAAGTAAAACGTTTGATTAAGAACTAAGTAATAAATAAACTTTTTAAAGAGAGCTTATGGTTGGTGTGAATAAGTAAAAGTATTTATGAAATCTACTCTTAAGATGTTTCTAGTAAAACTAGACCGAGTTGTTGCAGGTTATAGCAATATAATAAGAAAAAACAAAGGTGGTACCGCGAATTATTCGCCCTTATACGTTATAGTATAAGGGCATTTTTGTTTTTTAAAGTGAAATTTGGGGACTGTCCCTATATTTCAAAAACATTGTTTATGGAGGTAAAATTATGAGCGAAGTTGAAATCGGAAGAGTGTATAGACACTTTAAAGGAAACTATTATTTTGTTGAAAATGTGGCTTTAGATTCAGAAACAAAAGAAAGAATTGTTGTTTATAAACCATTATATGAAAGAAATGATTCGGGAATCTGGGTAAGAAGAGAAAAAATGTTTTTAGAAGAGATTCCAGAAAGACCAGATAATATAACTGGACAAAAACACAGATTTGAATTATGTGAAGAATTAAGTAAAGATTATACCAAAAATAATAAATAGAGAAGAGGGATAGTTATGGATAAAGTTGAAGTTGGAAGAAAGTATAGACATTTTAAAGGTCATATTATAGAAGTTATAGGAATTGCTAAACATTCGGAAACTTTAGAAAAACTAGTTGTATATACACATTTAGGAACAGGTGATATGTGGGCAAGACCTGAAGCAATGTTTTTAGAAGATGATGATGTTAGTCAAAAGACTGGAAATACAACAGGGCAAAAACATAGATTTGAATTAATAGAAGAATAGTAGATAAGGAGAAAAATTATGATAGATATTAAATTATTAAGAGAAAATCCAGAAATGGTAAAAGAAAATATTAAAAAGAAATTTCAAGACCACAAATTAGTATTGGTTGATGAAATTATAGAGCTTGATAAAGAAAGTAGAGAATTAACATTAATGTGTGATGAGCTTCGTATGAAGAGAAATTCTATTAGTAAAGAAATAGGAACATTAATGGGACAAGGAAAAAAAGAAGAAGCAGAAAGCAAGAAAAATGAAGTTCAAGAAATTAATGAAAAACTTACTGCTAATGAAGGAAGAGAAACAGAATTAAAAGAAGAAATCAAAGAAAAAATGATGAAAATTCCTAATATAATGGATGCTTCTGTACCAATAGGAAAAGATGATACAGAAAATGTGGAAAATGAAAAATTTGGAGAGCCAGTTGTTC
Source organism: uncultured Clostridia bacterium (assembly GCA_948530865.1). Lineage (GTDB taxonomy): Bacteria > Bacillota > Clostridia > TANB77 > CAG-508 > Scatovivens. The sequence goes on along the minus strand of CAOTKV010000012.1, from coordinate 4,049 downwards.
CAAATTATGAAATACCATATCATGCAGATATAATAGAATCTTTAAATGGACTTGATAAAGAAAGTGCAGGAAGAACAAGTGGTAATGGATTTTATTACTTATTAGGAGATGCTGCAAGACTTCATGAAGCAATGATTGCATATGCTAGAGATTTCATGATAAATAAAGGGTTTACCTATTGTATTCCACCATTTATGATAAGAAGTGATGTTGTAAATGGTGTTATGAGTTTTGAAGAATTAGAAGCTATGATGTATAAAATTGAAGGCGAAGATCTTTATTTAATTGGTACAAGTGAACATTCAATGATTGGAAAATTTAAAGGTCAAATAGTAAAAGAAGAAGAGTTACCAATTGCTATAACTGGATATTCTCCATGTTTTAGAAAAGAAGTGGGATCTCATGGTTTAGAAGAAAGAGGATTATATAGAGTTCATCAATTTGAAAAACAAGAAATGATAGTCCTTTGCAAACCAGAAGATCAAATGGATTGGTATAACAAAATGTGGAGTTATACAGTAGAATTCTTTAGAAGTTTAGATGTTCCAGTAAGAACACTAGAATGTTGTAGTGGCGATTTGGCAGATTTAAAAGTAAAATCTTGTGATGTTGAAGCATGGAGTCCACGTCAACAAAAATATTTTGAAGTAGGAAGTTGTTCTACTTTAGGAGATGCTCAATCAAGAAGATTGTCAATTAGAGCAAAAGGAGAAAAAGGAAATTATTTAGTTGCAACTTTAAATAATACAGTTGTAGCTAGTCCAAGAGGATTAATTGCAGTTCTTGAAAATAATTATCAAGAAGATGGAAGCATAAAAGTACCAGAAGTTTTATGGCCATATATGGGAGGAACTAAAGTATTGCTACCAAAAAAATAAAAGATTGGAGAAATAAAAATGATAATAAATAATCCAAAATTTGAAATATCAGCAGTAAGTAAAAAACAATACCCAAAAGGAAATCTTCCAGAAATTGTTTTAGTAGGAAAATCTAATGTAGGTAAATCATCATTTGTAAATACTATGGTCAATAGAAAAAATTTAGCTAGAACAAGTAATGTTCCAGGAAAAACAAGACAAATTAATTTTTATAATATGGATGATAAATTTTATTTTGTAGATTTACCAGGATATGGGTATAGTAAAATGTCTAAGCAAGAAAAAATAATTTCAGGTGGGTTTATTGAACAATATTTAGAAGAGGGGAATAATGTTGCTTTAATAATATTACTATTAGATATTAGACACAAACCAACATCTGATGATATTCTTATGTATGATTATATTTTAAAAAGTAATTTACCATTTATGGTTCTTACAAATAAAGCTGATAAAATTGCTGTAACTAAAGTTGATGGAGAAGTAGAAAAAATAAAAGAAATTTTAGGAATCTCTTTTAGTACAATATTACCATTTTCTTCAGAAAGAAAAATTTATCAGGAAAAAGTTTGGGAAGAGATTGAAAAAATTGTAAATCATGAATAATTTTAGAAAAAATACATAAATATATAGTGATAATAAATTTATGAATGGAGATATTTATGTATAGTGAATTTGTAAAAGAAGTTCAAATTTCAGAGTTAGATGATTCTCAAAAAAATAGAGATCTTTTGAAAAATATAAAAATTGTAAAAGAAACATTAAACAATATGTATAATAACTTGCAATATGCTGATGGAGATTTAATAGATTACTTTACTTACCAAATAAAAGCTGAAGAGTCAAAATATGATTATTTAATAAAACAAGCAAAAGAAAAGAAGATTAAAATAATATAAAAAATGCAATTCTTATGAATTGCATTTTTTATATTTATTTTCTATTCAACTGTTACTGATTTTGCAAGATTTCTTGGCTTATCAACATCCAATCCTTTTTCTTTAGAGATATAATAAGCAAGAATTTGTAAAGGAACAACTGAAAGAACAGGAGAGATAAGGGCATTTGTTTTTGGTATTTGTATAACTTCATCAAAATCATGATTTAACTCTTGGTTTGTTACAATAAAAGTTTTGGCACCCCTAGTAACAACTTCTAATATATTACTTACAGATTTTTCTACTAATAATCTATTAGTTAAAACAGAAATAACAGTTACATCATTTTCAATTAATGCAATTGCACCATGTTTTAATTCTCCTGAAGGATAAGCCTCAGAGTGAATATACGAAATTTCTTTTAATTTTAAAGAACCTTCTTGTGCAACAGAGTAATCAATACCTCTACCTATATAAAATATGTCTTTTTCTTTATAAATCTTTTTGGCGAAATCATGTATTTTTTCTGTATTTTTTAGAACTTCTTCAAGTTTTGAAGGAAGAAGTAATATATCATTTTTTAATTCTAAAGCTTTTTCAGAATTTTTTTCTAATATCTCAGAAAAATAAATAGCAATAATTGCAAGTAAAACTATTTGTGAAGTATATGCTTTTGTTGAAGCGACAGCAATTTCAGGACCTGCATGAGTATATACTGTATAATCAGCTTCTCTAGTGATAGAAGAACCGATAACATTAGAAACTGCAATTGTTTTTGCACCTTTAGATTTTGCAAGTTTTAATGCGGCTATTGTATCAGCTGTTTCACCTGATTGAGTTACAAATATACAAAGTGTTTTTTCATTAATTAAAGGATTTCTATATCTAAATTCTGAAGCTGCATCAACTTCAACAGGAATTTCGCATAATCCTTCGAAAATAGGCTTTGTAGCGTAACCAGCATGCATGGCAGTTCCACAAGCTACAATAAAAATTTTATTAATTGAATTTAAATATTTTTTATCTAAATCAATATCTGGAAGAAGAGTTTTTGAATCCTTTGAAATTCTAGATCCAATAGTTTCTCTAATTGATTTTGGTTGTTCGTTAATTTCTTTTAACATGAAATCAGGGTAACCATCTTTTTCAGCAGCGCCAGCATTCCAAGTAATATTTTGACATTCTTTATTTATTTTATTTAATTCACTATCATAAAAATCGACTGAATCTCTTGAAATAAAAGCAAATTCATTATCATTTAAAAGATAAAAATCTTTTGTAAATGAAAGAATTGCAGGAATATCTGAACTTATATAATTTTCCTCAATACCTTTTCCAATAACTAAAGGGCTATCTTTTCTAACAACAATCATATTATCAGGGTGCATAGAAGATAAAACCTCTATAGCATAACTTCCTTTAAGCATTTTGCAAGCATTTGCGACTGCATCAAGAAAGCGTAAATTTCCTGATTTTTTTGAAGATTCATAATAAAAATGAATTAAATTAGGGATAACTTCAGTGTCTGTTTCAGACAAAAATGTATATTTATGAGACTTTAAAAACTCTTTTAAATCAGCATAATTTTCAATAATTCCATTATGAACAACTGCAAAATTTTCAGAATTATCCATATGAGGATGAGAATTAGTACTAGAAGGTTTACCATGAGTAGCCCATCTAGTATGGCCAATTCCTAAAGTTCCTTTTAATAAATCAATTCCTTTTGTATTATTTAAGTCATTTACACGACCTTTATTTTTTATAACTTTTAATCCATTGTTTTCAATAGTTGCGATTCCAGCTGAATCGTAACCTCTATATTCTAGTCTAAAAAGACCATTTAATAATATTGGTTTTGCTTCCTTTTTTCCAATATAACCAACTATTCCACACATAAAAAAACCACCTTTCTTATAAAACTGGTATTAAAATTAAAGGTAGGGAATCTACCTCTGTACACAGTTTTTAAATTAGGTGTAAGTAAGATTAATTACTAAAATTTGTTATAGTATTGCTACTATTTTTTGATTTAGTATATGGTAATAATCATACCACTAGAGTATCCGCCGAATATTTCGATAACTCTAGACCTCGTCAACTACTAAGTAGTCCTGGCGCTAACTATCTGTTTTTTAACTCCTTTCTTGATTTATACTTACTAACCTATTTCTATTCTATAATATGTGAAATATGCGTAAATGTCAATTAAAATTTATTGGAAATAAATTTTTCTATTGTAAATAAAACCTTCAAATGCTATAATTCAAGTATAATTAGTAAATTTTGAAAG
>CAOTKV010000011.1 GCA_948530865.1 uncultured Clostridia bacterium | reverse complement strand
TTAATCATTACAATTTTTATTCATATAAAATTTATTTCTTTGATATAGTTTTTCTTGAACACCATTTAAAGCTTCACCAAATCTTTGGAAGTGAACAACTTCACGCTCTCTTAAATATCTTAATACATCAACAACATCTGCGTCGTCTTTGCATAAATCTATTAATTTTTCGTAAGTTGCACGAGCTTTTTGTTCAGCAGCTAAATCTTCAGTTAAATCTGCAACAGGATCACCTTTTACAGCAAGAGCTGAAGCTGTAAAAGGGAATCCAGCAGCAGCCTGTGGATATACACCCCAACCATGATCTGTATAGTAAGGTCCCATACCAGCTTTTTCTAATTCTTCAGGACTAGCACCATCTGTAAGTTGATGCACTAAAGTACCTACCATTTCTAAATGTGCAAGTTCTTCCGTGCCAATATCATTTAATACTGCTTTTGATTTTTGATCAGGCATACCAAATCTTTGAGATAGATATCTAAGTGATGCTGCAAGTTCTCCATCAGGCCCACCATATTGAGAAATAATAGTTTGAGCCATCTTTGGATTTCTATGCTTTATATTTATAGGATATTGTAAACTTTTTACATAATAATACATTAATAAGCACCCCTTTCCCAAGGCCATGGTTCGTCAATCCAATCCCAAGTTTCTGAAGAAAAGTTGACAGTTAATGGACCATATAATCTTTGATATTTTTCTGTTAATTCTATTACTTTTTCACTATATTCATTATGCAAATTTATTGCTCTAGTATCTGTTGGGTGAGTATCTAAATATAATACTAAATCATTTATTGCAAAATTTAATGACATTATTTCGTGTAATAAAGTGTGTCTATTTTGATTATTGCATGGATTATTACAAGGTTTATCACAACTCATATCTACATTCCTCCATTTCTTAAATAATTTATAAAATCTATTGACTGTCCTGGATAATAAGGACTGACTAACTCCGGGAACATAGTACCATTTTTTAATCCGACAGCTGGTTCAAAAGTTTTTGTCATTATTTGATTTGGAGTATAAGCGTGACCATATAAATAATTTATTGGAAATGGAGAGCAATTCATACCCAAACCACCATTAGCATCTGAATAGAAGTTAATTGAGTTGGTATTAGTATTTGAATTTGGGCAACGACGATTACAATTACAACTACACATAAAAATTCCTCCTTTTAGTTTTATAATATATACTATGAAAATTATGTAAATTGGTGAAGTTTTTAAAAGAACAGAATGTGATTTTTCTATGAAAACTATGTGTTTTGTAGTTTTTGTTTGAATTATATGTGACGTAGAAATGAAAAAAATCATACTTTCGTGAATTTATAATGAAAGATATTGTTTATAAAAATTTTCTTTGTTAGTATAAGTAAAAATTAATTAAGAGGAGAGAAAATATGAGTAATTTAGCAACAGACATTTCAGTAGCAACTGAAATATTAGCAATTAAATTTTCTAAAGATATGTTTAATAAAGAAAAAGTAAAACGCATATTAAAAGAAAAAGAATTAGTTTCTTTAGGAGATAAAGAGACAATAGAGAAAGTAATAAATGTTTATGGAAAAGAAATCAAGGAGGACATAAAAAATGGATAGTTGTGCACAAATAAATCCGATTAGAAAAAGGCAAACAATAGATGAAAGATTATATAATATGTCTTCACAATTTACAACAATTGAAGAATGGGAAAATTATATAAGACAGTATTATATGGCTTTTTGTGCTGTGCTTGCTAAACTTGAAACAGAATCAAATAATACAAGAAAGCAAAATATGCAAAGACCTATTGCAGTAATTTTAGGAGGACAACCAGGTGCTGGAAAATCAGCTTTAATTGCAACATATAAAGAAAGATTAAAAAAAGAATTTAATATAGATGCAGTAATTAATAATGCAGATTTTTATAGATTTTGTGTTCCTGGAAGTCATAAACTTGCAATTGATTTTCCTGAAAGTGCTTCAAGAGTTACAGATCCTGTTGTAAAAATGATGAGAAAAAATTTAATGGAAGAATCAATAGCTCAAGGACAGAGTATAATAATAGAAAATACACTTGGAGATACAATTGTTGTTGATAAAATGCAAGAAAGTAATGTGCATGATATTTGGCTTGCTTTAATGGCTGTACCAAGAGAAGAATCATTACTATCAGATTTTGAAAGATATATAAAAATGAAGGAATCAGCAGATATTGCAAGATTAGTAAGTATAGAAGCACATGATAAGAGATATGATGCGCTTGACAAAATTGCTATTAATTTAGAAAATAATGGTATGAGAACAATAGTACACTCAAGAGGAAAAACTGAAAATGATTTTGTAAATGTTGAATATGATAGTAAAGATACTAATAAAAAGTTTAGAAATGTAACAGAAGCAATGGATATAATTAGACAAAGAGATTTTAAACAAGGAGTATCAGGATATCAAGAAAGATTAAAAATAATAAGAGAAAAAATGGAAGGATTTGGAATGACTCAAGATGAATCACATGAACTAAGTCAATTAGAAAGTATTATAATGAAATCTATAATCAAAGAAAAAGAAGGAGAAGAAAGATAAAATGGTTGATTTACATATACATACGACATATTCAGATGGTACATGTTCTGTTAAAGAAATTTTAAAGCAAGCAGAGAGTTTAAAACTAGATTATATATCTATTACAGATCATGATAAATGTTTAGCATATGAAGAATTGAAAAATATAGACATAAAAAATTATTATTCAGGGAAAATTATAAAAGGAATAGAAATAAAATGTTTTTATAAAGGAAGTACCATAGAAGTTCTAGGATATGATTATGATTATGAAAAAATGAATTTATGGGTTAAAGAATTTTATGCAAAAAAAGATAGAAAGGTTATTGAAACAAAGTATTTTAATAAATTATATGATATCTGTGAAAAATTAAATTTAACTATGTCCAAAAGAGAAGATATTGTATGGAATCCAGAAAATGATTGGGGAGGAAAAACAGTATATGACGAAATAAAAAGACATCCAGAAAATCAATCTAAACTTCCAGAAGATTTTTGGAATAATGGAGTTCAGACATTTTCAAAAAAATATTATTGTAATAAAGAAACAGAGTGGTATATTGATAAATCAGAAGACTATCCAAGTGTAGAAACAGCAGTAAATGCTATAAAAAGTGCAGGAGGACTTGTTTTCTTGCCACATATATATATTTATAAATGGATGAAAAATATAGAAGAAGAATTAAATGAGCTTTTAGAAAAATATGATATTGATGGTATAGAATGTTATCATAGTGACTTTACAGAAGAAAATATAAAACACTTAAATAAATTATGTGATAATAAAGGATTTTTAAAGAGTGGTGGAAGTGATTATCATGGAAACAATAAACCAACAATTAGTTTGGCTGTTGGAAAAGGTAACTTAAGAATCCCTAATGAAATAGTAAATTGGTATAATAAATAAAATAATTTCATAAAACTGTTGATTTTTAAATTCTCATATGTTAAACTTAAGTAGTTAATAACGGAAGAAAATTGGAGGTTATACAAAATGGAAATAGTAAAATATATATTAATGGGAATATATGCAGTAGTTTGCTTAGCAGTAATCGTATTAGTTATGAAACAAAATAAAGAAGAAAGTGGAGCTTCAGGAACAATAGTTGGTGCCTCTGCAAATAATTTTTATGAGAAAAATAAAGGAAAAACAACAGAAGGAAAAATTAAAACAGCTACATTAGTATTAATGGTTGTATTTGCTGTATTATCAATAGCATTAGGTATAATATTTGTTGTTTAAATAAAAATAAAAAATTAGGGGCAGTGCATTTTTTGTGCTGCTTTTTTTGTTGTATGGAGAGAATGTATATGAGTAAAAAGAAAAAACAAAAAATTGAAGGTATTTTTAGAGCTAATGAAAAAGGATTTGGTTTTGTAGAAGTTGAAGGTCTTGAAGAAGATCTATTTATACCACCAAATAGTGTAAATAAAGCTTTGGATGGAGATACAGTTCAAGTTAATATATATAAGAAAAAAGAAGGAACTAAAAGAGCAGAAGCTAAAATTGTAAAGATTGTAAAAAGAGAAAGAGAAAATATTGTTGGAATTTTCCAAAAATCTAAAAATTTTGGTTTTGTAGTTCCAGATGATAAAAAGTTTGGTACAGATATTTTTATATCCAAAAGTAAATGCAAAGAAGCCAAAAGTAATGATAAAGTAATTGCAAAAATTATAAAATATCCTGAAAAAGGAAAAAATGCAGAAGGAGAAATTATCGAAGTACTTGGGAATATAAATCAAGCTGGTGTAGATATGCTGTCTGTAATAAAAGAATTTGATTTACCAAATGAATTTCCATCTTTTGTAAAGGAAGAGGCTGAAAGCATACCTCAAGAAATAAATAAAAAAGATATAAAAAATAGAAAAGATTTACGTGATAACATAATTTTTACAATAGATGGTGAAGATGCAAAAGATTTAGATGATGCAATATGTGTTTCTAAAAATGAAGATGGAAATTATGTTTTAGATGTTCATATTGCAGATGTTAGTTACTATGTAAAAGAAGGAAGCAAATTAGATAAAGAAGCAATAAAAAGAGGAACAAGTGTGTATATGTTTGATAGAGTAATACCAATGCTGCCTTTTGAACTTTCAAATGGAATTTGTAGTTTAAATGCTGGAAAAGATAGATTTGCATTATCTTGTAGCATGGAAATTAATAGAAAAGGAAATGTTATATCAGCAGATGTTTATAAATCAGTAATAAGAGTAACAGAAAGAATGACATATACAAATGTAAATAAAATAATAAATGACTTAGATGAAGAAGTTTCAAAAAGATATGAAAAATATATAAGTTATTTTAAATTAATGGAAGAACTTGCTTTAATATTAAAAAATAGAAGACTTACTCAAGGATATTTGAATTTGGATATTCCAGAAAGCAAAATAGTACTAGATGAAAATGGACGAGCAATTGATGTTAAAAAATACGAAACTACTTTTGCAAATGAAATTATTGAGCAGTTCATGTTAACAGCAAATGAATCAGTAGCAGAGAAATTTTATTGGTTAGAAGCACCATTTATTTATAGGGTTCATGAAGAGCCTGATTATGATAAAATACAAGAAACAAATAAATTTTTATTTAATATAGGTGAGAAAATAAAAGTAACAAAAGATAATATAAAACCAAAAGCTTTTGCTGAAGTATTAGACAAATTAAAAGGAACAGAATACGAAAAAGTTATATCTACATTAATTTTAAGAACATTAAAACTTGCAAGATATGAAAGTGAGAATAAGGGACATTTTGGAATTGCAAGTAAATATTATTGTCATTTTACCTCACCAATAAGAAGATATCCAGATTTATTTATTCATAGAGTAATTTCTGAATATATAGAAAATAATTATATGTTATCAGAAGATAGAATGGCTGAACTAGAATCAAAATCTGAAAAATATGCTGAAAGTTCAACTGAGGCAGAAAAGAATGCAACAAAAGCAGAAAGAGATGCTGAGGATATTAAGAAAGCTGAATTTATGGAAGATAAAGTTGGAGAAGAATATTTTGGTATTGTATCTTCAATAACTGGTTTTGGTATGTTTGTAGAACTAGAAAGTACAGTTGAAGGTTTAATCAGGTTTGAAAATATGGGAAATGAATATTTTATTTATGATGAAAATAGAAAAACATTAACTGGCGAAAGAACGAACAGAAGATTTAAGATAGGAGACCAAGTTAAAATTAGAGTAATAGAAGCTAATAAATTACTTAGAAAAATTGCATTTGAACTTGTTGCAGATAAAAACATTGTTGAGTATGATATGTATTTTAAAGATGAAGATAATGAAGAGGAATAAAATATGAAAAAAGATAAGAAGAAATTATTAAAATCAAACTCATTAATTAATAAACTTAAAAGTAAGAAAAAAAGTAAAGAAGAATTAAAAAAATTAAAGGAAATAAAAAAGAAAATTAAAGATATTGAAACTCAAAAAGAATTTGAAGAGGTTATAAAAGAACTTGAAGCTGATGAAATTGTTGATGTAGAATATTTTGAAAAATTAAAAAAGAAGAAAAAGAAGAAACTAGATAAACAAACATTTGAAGACAGAATTAGATGTGATGCTGATACTTTAAGAAGAATATCAAATATATTAAGGAACTTTAAGGAACATGATAGAGAAATAGAAGATCAGGAACAAATTCAAAATAGAGATGACAGATTAAGAGAAGGTGGAGAAAAAGAGAAAGAAAAAGAAAAAAATAAATCAAGAGAAGAAAGAACAAGAAATTCTGGAGGAAGATCAAGAGGTAGTAGATAAAATATGATAGCAAAAAATGAAGAATATGTAGTAGAGATAATTGATAATGGATTTCAAGGTGAGGGAATTGCTAAAATTGATGGAATGGCAGTATTTATTCCCAAGTGCTTAAAAGGAGAAAAAGTAAGAATAAAAATTTTAAAAGTTACTACTTCTTTAGCATATGGAAAAGTGCTTGAAATTTTAGAAAAATCAGAATATAGAAATGAATCTGATTGTAATACTTTTACAAGATGTGGTGGTTGTAATTTAAGACATATTAATTATGATTATACTTTAGAAATAAAAAAGAATTCTGTTGAATCTACATTAAAAAAGGCACTAGGAAGAGAAATAAAAATTGCAGATATTTTAAAAATGGATGAGCCATATAATTATAGAAATAAATTACAATATCCTGTAGGTATAGGAATTGATAAAAAGCCAGCAATGGGTGTATATGCAGAAAGAACACATTCAATAATTTCTACAAAAGAATGTCTGATTCAAGATAGCTTAAGCCAAAAAATCGCAAATGATATTTTTGATTTTATAGAGAAAAATAATATTAAAGTATATGATGAAAAAACATTAAAAGGAAGCATCCGTCATATAGTAATTAGAATTGGCAAAAAAACAAATCAAGTGATGCTCACATTAGTTACAAATACTGAAAAAATAGAAAAAGAAAAAGAATTAGTAGAGTATATTACATCTAAATATGAAGAAGTAAAAACAATTGTAAAAAATATAAATAGTAAAAATACAAATGTAATTTTAGGTAAAGAAAATAAAATTATTTTTGGTGAAGGATTTATATTTGATTATTTAGGAGATTTTAAATTTAAGATTTCTCCAATGTCTTTTTATCAAGTAAACAGAACTCAGACAGAAAAGTTGTATAGTAAAGTTGTTGAATATGCAGAGCTTACAGGGAATGAAACTGTGTTTGATTTATATTGTGGAATAGGTACAATAGGAATTTTTGCATCACCAAAAGTGAAAAGATTATATGGAATTGAGACAATTCCACAAGCAATTGAAGATGCAAAAGAAAATGCAAAATTAAATAATATAGAAAATGCAGAATTTTTTGTTGGTGATGTTGAAAAAACATTACCTGAATTTATAAAGGAAAGAAATATAAAACCAGATGTAGTTTTTGTGGATCCTCCAAGAAAAGGTTGCGATAAAACAGCATTAGAAACTCTTATGCAAATAAAACCAAAAAGAATTGTTTATGTAAGTTGTAATCCAGCAACTCTTGCTCGTGATTTAAAAATTTTGGAGGATGTGTATGAATTAAAAGAAGTATCAATTTGTGATATGTTTCCTTTTACACATCATGTGGAAACTGTTACAGAATTAATCTTAAAAAATCAATAGATACAGTGTTTTGAAACAGTAAAAATAATGTAATTGTCAACGATTTGTCAACACTAAAATTAAAATAATAAATTCGCCACACACTGTCTGACGAATTAAGATGATTTAATTAAATTAATTTGCAAGACAGTCTAGCAAAAGAAAGTAGGAAAAAGTATAGAGTAATACAAGATAAATTATATCAATCTGATTTTGATAAATTACTTTTAGAATCATAAATATATAAGGAGAGAGCAAAATGCAAAAAAATTATAAAAGAATCGAACATAATGAATTCGTGCAATATATAGACAAAATATGCAATCAGTTAGGAATGTATATTCAAGATAAAGGAATAAAAATAGATTATATATGTCCTGTTTTAAGAAGTGGTGCAGTACCAGCAGTATATATTTCTAATAAATTAAATATTGTAAAATTTTTGCCTATACAAATTAAACATATAGCTTATAAAAATGGTGATAATAAGATTGAGATGATTTTTAATCCATTTGATTCAATAGAAATAAATAAAAAACAACCAGTATTTTTAATAGTAGAAGCAATGCACAGTACAGGAACCAGTGTGGAAATATGTATAAATGAAATAAAAAAGAGATATAAAGATGCTAAAATATTATATGTTTGTTTAACAAAGGAATATGGTAGTAGAGATTTTAAAAATATTGCAGAATACGAAGATGTAGGATTTTATTACAATGGCAATAATGAGTTTAGTAAAGAAAAATGCGAAGAGTTAAATATACAATATTTCTATCCATTATTTTCTTGGGAAAATTTACAAATCGAATTAGAACATCCAGATGATTTGGAAGAAAATATATTTTTTTAAATGTTTTTAAAGGAGAAAGCAAATTATGAAAAAACTAGAAATATTAGATAAGATTGAGAAAATAGTGTATGTAACTCAACCATCACCAGTCATATTAGTATCTACAATAAGTAAAGATAATGTAGAAAATGTAGCACCTTTTGCAATGTTTATGAATTGTTCTACTAAACCAGATAATATGGTAGCAATAGCCATTTCACCTAAAACAGATACTTATGCAAATATAAAAGAAACAAAGCAATTTATAATAGGTATTCCGAAGGAAGATATGCTAGATAAACTTTATAAGGCTGGAGAAAAAGTAGATAGAAATATAAGTGAATTTAAATATGCAAATTTAACACCATATGATTCCAAAGAATTAACATGTAAAAGGATAGAAGAATGTATTGTAAATATTGATTGTATTTTTGAAAATGAAATAGAAACGGGAAATCACCACATAGTAGTTGGAAAAGTAGTTGCTTGTGATATTGATGAAAATAAATATTCAGATAACAAAGTCACATTAAGAAATAATATACCTAATATTTATCATATTACAGGAAATAAATTTATGATAGATAGAAAGATAGAAGAGGTGTAAAGATATACCAATATTCGTAAAATGGAGATAGTAAATGGAAGAAAAAATTTATATTAATAGTACTGATAATATTAAGTTATGTGCTTTAATGTCAGATGTTTCAACAGATAAAGTAGTATTACTTTGTCATGGAATAAGAGGAGATAAATATGAAAGAGGCAGTTTTACTACACTTGCTAAGGAAATAGGAAAACAAGGTTATAGTACTGTAAGAATTGATTTTAGAGGACATGGAGAATCAGGTGGTATTGATTATGAAATGACTATATCAAAAGAAATTGAGGATGTAGAATCTGTAATTAAATTTTTAAAAAGCAAAGGATATAAAGAGATAATAGTATTAGGTGCTAGTTTTGGAGCAAGTATAGTTTCTTTAGTAGATTATTCAAAATTTGATGAAGTAAAAGCACTAATTTTATGGTATGGTGCTTTAGATAATTATGAAGCATTAAGAAATGATAACTTTTTATCAGAAAGAAATAAGGAGATAGCTTTAAGAGATGGTTTTTATAAATCATATAATAAAGCTGGAAGACTGTTTAGATTTGGTATTCCTTTATTTGAAGAGATTAATATATATAAGCCTAAAAATAAAATTCAAACAATTGAGATTCCAAAGTTATTTGTTCATGGTTTAGCAGATGAAACAGTATCATATAAAGTTTCTTTAGAAGTACATAATAAATGTACAAATTCAAAATTAGAACTTATTGAAAATGGAAGCCATACATTTGATACTGATAAGCAAGCATTAAAAGATGCTGTTGATAAAACAGTTGAGTTTATAAAAGAAATATTTTAAAGATAGAAGTATGAGGATATTATATGGAAAATTTCAAATTTAGTATAAGTGAAGAACATGGTATAAGTTTAATAAAAGAGAAAGATATAAATATTCTATCTATTGGAATTAGTACAGCAGGTTCTGCGGAAATAGAAATGGCTAGAAAAAATTCTAATAGTCACATTATAGCAACAACTGTTGATACTAAAGGATTAGAGTATACAAAAAATATAATTATAAAAGAAGGCTTGGAAGACAGAATAGAATTAAGAATAGAAGATGTATCAGAAAAATTACCATATGATGATAATTATTTTGATTTCATTTATGCTAGATTAGTCTTACATTATTTAAATGATATGCAATTGGAAAAAGCATTATCTGAAGTTTATAGAGTGATGAAAGAAGATGGAAAATTTTTTATTGCAGTTAGAAGTTTAGAAGAATGGGAAGCAAAGCTAGAAGGTTCAACTTTTGATGAGAAAACTGGTTTTACAAAATATCCAGATATAAAAACAATTGGTACAGATAATGTAAGATATATTTATAGAAGATTACATAGTAAAGATTCAATTGGGCAATTTTTATTAAAAGCAGGATTTAAGATAGAGTATACAGAAGAATATGAAGAGTACTTATATAGAGACTTTGAAAGAATAAATAAAAATCCTAAACCAAATAAAATTATTGAAGTTTGTGTAAGTAAAATATAAACTGGAAGGAAATAAATAAATGATAGTAAGAAAAGCAGTAAGATGTTATTTAATAAAGGATGATAAAGTATTAGTTACAAAGTATAAAGAAGGAAATAAAAAATCAGAATATTATGATATACCTGGTGGAAAAATTGAAGAAGGAGAAAATCCTGAGCAAACAGCTATTAGAGAAATGAAAGAAGAAACAGGGATAAAAGTTAGAAATTTAAAATATAAAGGAAATATGATAGTAGAATATCCTAATAGAATATTTGACTTTGATGTATTTATTACAAATGAAAGTGAAGGTAAACCACAAGAATATGAAGAAAATACATCAGAATGGATAGGTATTAGAGAATTATTGCAAAAAGAAAAAATATTATCAAATATAATCATTTTAGATAGATTTTTTATTAAAGGATTAACAAATGAGAAATATAATTTTAAAATGCAAATAATGGTTAGTGAAGAAGAGGAAATATTAAATGTAAATTATAAACTACTAGAATTAAAGTGATTTGACAGGTTTACAATAATATGTTACAATTAAAAACATAGTTTAAGAGTTTACCTAGAAGTAATAAACTTTGAGCGGTAAAGGGTAACAAGAATAAAAAATGTTACTTACACTTATAAAGTAAGATATATAAAGTCTTGCAAAGGAGTCTTAAAAGAATCTTTTGCAAGGCTTTTTGTTATAGGAGGAATTATAATATGGAAACAATAATTGAAATACCTAAAATTGAAGATTTAAAAAAAGTGAATAAATTAGCAAAACAAGTTCATGAATTACATGTAAATTGGAGACCAGATTTATTTTTAAGCGTAGATGAAGTAATAAGCAGAAAAAATTTTGAAGAAAAAATAAAGGCAAAAGAAATTTTTGTAGCGAAGATACAAGATGATATTTTAGGATATATAACTATTAATATTACAGAAAAAGATAATCCTAGTATGAGATATAGAAAACAATTACAGATTGAAGCAATATGTGTAGATGAAAAAAGTAGAGGAAAAGGAATAGGTACAGCACTATTGAAATTTGCAAAAGAATTTGGAAAAGAAAATAATTGTACAGATTTATATTTAACAGTAAATAAAGAAAATGAAAATGCTATAAAGATTTATGAAGAATTTGGATTTAAAGTAAAGAGTATAGCATATTCAATGGAAATATAAGAAAGGAGCAAGTAAAAATGAAATATTTTAAAAAGTTAATAGGAGAAAGAATTTATTTATCACCACAAAATAATGAAGAGATAGAAAAATTTACAGAATGGCTTAATGATTTTGAAACAACAGATTATATTGGAAGAAGTGCCTACATAACAACATTAGAGGGAGAAAAACAATATTTTGAAGAAAACTTAAATAAAAATTATAATTTTTTTATAGTAACATTAGAAGATAAATTAATAGGAACAGTAGGATTGGAAAATTGTGATTTTATTAATAGAACAGCTACTTTAGGAATTTTTATAGGAGATAAAGATTATAGAAATGAAGGATATGGAACTGAGTCAATTAAGCTAATATTAGATTATGGATTTAATTACTTAAATTTGAATAATATAAAACTTGATTTAATGAGTTTTAACGAAAGAGCATTAAAGTGCTATATCAAATGTGGATTTAAAGAATATGGAAGGAGAAGAAATTGCAAATATATTAATGGTAAATATTATGATAGTATTGAAATGGATATTTTGGCAAATGAATTTAATGGGGATTATATAAAAAATAAAAATGTATAAGCAAAAACGAGTAAAGGGGCAATGCCCCTTTACTCGACTTTATAATAAAAGATATTAGTGGTTTTTAAGAAATATGAATCTCTTACAACAACCAATTTGTGAATTCCTATGCTATCTGGAACAGTTGTAGTTGCTTTGAGAGAAAAAGGCGAGGCAAAGCTAAATACCTGTTTTTCCTCATCGTTATCCCAAAAATAATATTCATTTGTATCACGTTGAGTCAACAGAGTAATACTAATATCTTGTTGAGCTTCAACAACAACAGCTGTATCCTCAGAATCTCCTCCTTTTATGCTAAGCTTAATATAATTACGAGTGACTGCTACTATTCCTCCTACTACTGCAAAGAGAAATAGTGTTATGCCAAGCAACTGTAAGATTGATGTTAGATACATGTGTCTCCGAGAATTTTTTTTACGCATAGAATTTTCCTCCTATATTTTAATATATTAAATTATAACATAGTATATTACAAAAGACAACACTTATGTTAACCAAAATGAAATACTATTAAATTCTTGAAAAATATAGAATTTTATAAAGATTAGAAAAATTTATGCTTTATAGTATAAAAAAATGTTAATTTATGATATAAATATTAAAGAATAGAAAGAATATGTTTGAGGATTAGTTATATGTCAAGTTATAATATTAATGAAAAGTTTATATATAAATATGAAAATGATATAGATAAAAATCAATTGATAAAATTATTTGAATCTGTTGGATGGAAAACAGCAGAATATCCAAATAGATTATATAACGCTATAAAAAATAGTGATTATGTAATGACAGTATGGGATGGTGAAAATTTAGTAGGGTTAATATCTGCAATAACTGATGGCTATATAAATGTCTTTATTACATACTTACTTGTAAGACCAGATTATCAAAAAATAGGATTAGGAAAAATAATGATGAATGACTTTATAAAAAGATTTGAAGGGTTTGGAAGAAGAATTTTAACAACAGAATTAGATAAAGAAGAATACTATAAAAAATTTGGGTTTAATATAGAAGGAATTGCTATGTTTAATAAAGATTGGCGAAAAGATATAGAAGAATAAAAGGATATGTTTTTAAATTTACAGCAGGAGTGAAGAAATGATTGAATTTGAAAAAATAGAAATGCAAGAATTTGAAAAATTAAAAGACTTGTTCCCAGATAACGAAAAAATGTGGAATAAGTATAAAAATAAAAGATTTGAGCAGTTTGAAAAAAAAGAAATAGATGTATTTATAATTAAAGATAATGAAAAATTTATTGGAGAAATAACAGTTAATTATAAAAGCCATGAATTAAAAACAGAAACAATACCAAATAAAAGAGTATATTTAGAAGCATTTAGAGTTGATAAAAGGTATCAAGGGCAAGGCTTAGGGCAAAAATTGATAAATTATTGCATAGATTATTTAATTGGTATAGGATATACTGAATTTACTATTGGAGTAGAAGATAATAATGAAATAGCAAAACATATATATTTTAAGTTAGGATTTACGAATGCAATAGATAAAGGCTATGGTGATGAATTTGATCCTAGTGAATATACATTATATTTAAAAACTATAAGTAATTCATTTAATAATAAAAATGTAACAGTAGTAATTGATGGTCAAGCTGGAAGTTGTGGAAAAGGTAAAATTTGCGGTTATTTATCTAAAACAGATAATTTTGCTATATCTACAAATAATTGGTCTACTAATGCAGGGCATACTTATGTAAGTGATAGTGGAGAAAAAATTGTAGTTAGTCATTTACCTATGGCAATGTTAAATCCTAATTGTAAGTTACTTTTAAATGCAGGTAGTATAATTACTCCAGAAATATTATTTGAAGAAATAAGAAATTATAAAAAAATAATCGGAAGCAGAAAAATATATATTCATCCAAGAGCAATGATTATTTTAGAGAAGCATCGTGAAGAAGAAAAACGAATAATTAGAAGTGGCTCAACATTTAAAGGTTGTGGAGTTGCACAATCTGAAAAAATTATAAGAAAACCAGATATTATTTTAGCAAAAGATTATTTTAAAAATATTCCAATAGACTTAAAAGAGATTATTGAGATAGTAGATACTGCTAAAATGATAAATGAATGTAATCAAAATATTTTAATAGAAGGTGCTCAAGGTCAGGATATAGATATAAATTATGGACTTGATTATCCTAATGTTACAAGTAGAATGTGCAGTGCAAGCCAATTGATTGCAGATAGTGGTGTTAGTCCATTTAAAGTGAAAGATATTTATATGATTATAAGACCATATCCTATAAGAATAAGTAATGAGACGAATATTGGAGAAAAAATATATAGTGGTGATTATGCTGGAAGCAAAGAAATTACTTGGGAAGAAGTAAAAAGAAGATGTGGATGTAATGTTGATTTAGTAGAGTATACAACTGTTACCAAAAAAGTTAGAAGAGTTTTTGAAATGAATTGGGAAAGATTGAAATATAATGTTATGATTAATAGACCAACTCAAATAGTTCTAAATTTTGCACAGTATATAGATTGGAATGCTTATAAATGTAAAAATTATAATATGCTTCCAGAGAAAGTAATTAAATTCATAAAAAGAATTGAGGACGAAACAAATATCCCAGTTACACTTATAGGAACTGGAGAATGTGAAAGTGATATTATAGATTTGAGAAAAGAGAAAGGAAGAAAAATATGAAAACTATTGGAATTATTGGTGGAATGAGTTATGAATCATCTATTCATTATTATGAAAGAATAAATGATCAAGTAAATAAAATTGCAGGAGGGCTAACTTGTGCAAAAATGATTATATATAATGTTAATTTTGAAGAAATAAGAAAATTAATGTTAAATAATGAGTGGGAACAAATAGGAATAGAATTAGGAAATATAGCTAAAAAATTAGAAAATGCAGGAGCAGATTATATTGTTATTGCAACAAACACAATGCATAAATTAGCAGATTATATTCAAAAGCAAATAAATATTCCATTAGTACATATAGCAGATTGTGTTGCGAAAAAATGCAAAGATGATAATATTAAAAAAGTAGGTTTGCTAGGGACAAGATATACTATGATTGAAGATTTTCTAAAAAATAGACTTAATCAAAATGGTCTTGAAGTTTATGTGCCAAGTGATGAAGAGGAAGTATCAAATATAGATAGAATAATATTTGATGAGCTATGTAAAGGTGAAATTAAAGAGAAATCAAGAAAATGTTACATAGATATTATAAATAAAATGATTAAAGAAAATCATATAGAAGGAATTATATTAGGATGTACAGAAATAGAAATGCTTATAAAACCAAATGATATAAGTATACCTATTTTTGATACTACACAATCTCATATAGATTCAATTGTTGAATTGTGTTTAGGAGAGTAATTAACTGTAGATGTTAATTTTTGGGGGAAAGTTTACATAAATTTGACAATTTTTTGAAATTCTAGTATAATTAGAATGGAACAAATTTATATGCCCTAATAAAGAAAGGAGCCAATTATGGCAAAGTATTTGGTAGCACTGCAGTCAGGCGGACTTATGGAAGAGCCAGAATACAAGTTCTGCAATCTTCAGGAAATTGAAGCAGAAACAAGAGCTGAGGCTGAAAAGCAGTATAATAGAAAAAATAACTGCGATTTCTTCTATGGTAAATGCATCGGCGTGAATGGACAGATATACCAGAGCTGGGTGAATGAACCGCAAACAATACACAGATAGGAATAGGGTAGTAATCAGGCTTAGAAAACTTCTAGGCCTGATTTGTTTATAAAAAGATAATAGATAGATATAATGATAGAAGTGGAGATATAAATGATAAAAATCGAAAAATTAATTAAGAATAATAATTTAGGCAATGAAATTTTAAGTATAAGCAAAGTTACAGGTGGTTTGTCTCACAAAATGTACAAAGTAGTTACAGATGAAAAAATATATGCAGTAAAAGAGTTAAATCAAGGAATTATGAAAAATAGTGATGCTTATTCTAATTTTGTTTTTTCAGAACAAGTAGCAGATATTGTAATAAAAAATAAAATTCTTGCAATTGGTGCAATAAAATTAGATAATGATATTATGAAAAAAATTGACAATGATTATTTTATGATTTTTAATTGGTTTGAAGGAAAAATATTAAATGCACAAGATATAACATTAAGTCATTGTGAAATAATTGGAGAGATTTTAGCTAAAATTCATAATATAGATTTTAGTGAAATTGAAAAAAATGCAAGAAAGAAAATAGAGATAAAAACTTTTGATTGGAATACATATCTTGAGCAAGCTAAAAAATTAAATAAAAAATATGCTGAAATATTAAAT
The DNA here is from genome assembly GCA_948530865.1 of uncultured Clostridia bacterium. GTDB lineage: Bacteria > Bacillota > Clostridia > TANB77 > CAG-508 > Scatovivens. The sequence continues at coordinate 43,184 of CAOTKV010000011.1, read as the reverse complement.
CAAAATATTAATATTTTATATGAATTAAATCAAAAATCAAATGAAGCACTTTTATATGCAAATCAAAATTTGATAATCAGTCACACGGATTTAGATAGAAAAAATGTAATGTGGAAATATAATATGCCATATATTATAGATTGGGAAGCAAGTGGATATATAAATCCAACTTTAGAACTAATACAAGTTGCTTGGTATTGGTCAGGTGGAGATATAGGAAATATAAATTATAATAAATTTGAAACTGTTATTAGTGCATACAAGAAGTACGCAAAAAGAAATATAGATAAAAATATTAGTAAATTAATTTTGGCAGATATTTATTCTGGACTTGCATGGTTAGACTATAATTTTAAAAGGGCTTTATGTATTGGAAATATATATGATAAAGATGAAATTAAGTTAGCTGAAAGTGAAATAGAGCAATCTATAAATGAAATTAAATATAATGTAAGTCAAATGGACAATATATTAAAGATTATTATTAAAAATTTATAAGGAGAAAATAATGTTAAAAGATTTGTGTTTTGAAGTAATACAAACTTGTCCAAATAAGTGTAAGTTTTGTTCTTCTAATTCATCACAAGATAAGAAAAAAATAATTTCATTAGAAATGTTTAAAAAAACAATTATGCATTTTGTAAACAGTGGTGGAATAGAAGAAATATCAATTTCTGGTGGAGAGCCATTGTTACATCCAAACTTATTTGAAATGATAGAATTTTGTAAAAGTAATGGAATTAGAACAGTTCTTTTTACAAGTGGAATAAAAAAAGCTCCCGAAATTCCAGTGGAAATGATAGAATATATTAAAAGCAAATGTGAAAAAGATATAAAAGAAATAGAAAAGCATGAACCTTGGAATGAAAGATTAAAAAATAATGTGAAAAGATATTATGATAGATGCTTAGAACCAAGACCATTTGTAGCAATAACAAAACAAGAATGTGAAAAGTTAAAACAGTTAGGCTTAGATAAAATTGTATTTGACTGGCAAGCATTTGAAGAAGAAACAGATAATTATTTAATGGGAAGAAAAGGTTTAAATACATATTTAATGGATTCATTAATAAAAGCAAGTTCAAATGGTTTAAATGTTGATGTACATTTTATTCCTATGAAACCAAATTATAAACAATTTCCAGATATACTTGAGTGCTTAGAAATGTCAAAAGTTCAAAATATTAGCATTTTAAATTTTGTTCCACAAGGTAGAGGAAGAATTAATAAAAAAGAATTAATGTTAAGTCAAGAAGAATTAAAAGAATTTTCTGAAATATTAGAAAATTCAAAAAACAATTATAGTGGAAATATTAGAATAGGTATTCCATTAAATGGAAAAATATCGCATTTATGCACAGCTGGAACTGAAAAATTAGACATAAAATATGATGGAACAATATTGCCATGTCCTGCATTTAAAGAAATAGATATAGAAACAATGAAAAAATATGGAATTAAATTGCATAGTATATATGAAGATTTAGAAAAGGTTGTTGTGCGTGGTGGAAAAAGAAAAGAACCGCTATGTAGACAGGTTTATGGATTTTCGGGAAAATTAGTTGATAAAGAGTGTGAAAGATAGGAGAGAAATATGGAAAAAATTATAGTTTTGGGTACTGGAACAGCAAGTGTTACAGAAAATTTTAATACATGTTTTGTATTAGAAGATGGTAAAGGTGAATATTTATTAGTAGATACTGGTGGTGGAAATGGAATTTTAAGACAATTTAAAAAAGCCAATATTGATTTAAATAAAATACATAATATATTTATATCACATAAACATATTGACCATTTATTTGGTATGTTATGGATATATAGGTTTGTTGATTTAGCAATGCAAAAAGGAAAGTATGAAGGATATTTGAATATATATTGCCATGATGAAGTTGCAGAAATTATAAGAAATCAAATATATACTTTATTAAGAAAAAGTCAACAAAAATTTATAGATAAAAGAATTTTTATAAATATAGTAAAGGATCATGAAAAAGTTAGAGTTTTAGACTATGAATTAGAATTTTTGGATATTTTTTCTAAATCAGATAAACAGTATGGATTTAAAACAACATTAAATAATGGAAAAATTCTTGCATTTATGGGAGACGAACCATTAGATGAGAAATTATATGATGATGTTAAAAATATAGATTACTTATTACATGAATCATTTTGTTTAGAAACAGAATCAGATAAATACAAACCAAGAGAAAAAAATCATGATACTGCAAAATCGGCAAGTATAAAAGCAGAAAATCTAAATATAAAAAATTTAATTTTATGGCATACACAAGAAAATTTAAGAGAAAAGCGAAAGGAAATGTATATAAAAGAAGCTAAAGAAAATTTTACAGGAAATGTGTATGTTCCTAATGATTTTGATGAAATTATTTTATAAATCAAAAAGCCAACCCCAAGAGGAGTTGGCTTTTGTTTATACTAAAAATATTTTGTATATTTTTTCAGAAAGTTTAGTTTGAAGAATAGACTATAATTGGTATTGTTTTATCAATGTTTTCATATATGGTTTTGGCTGCACTTCTGGGAAGGTTAACACAGCCATGAGAACCATTTCCGATGTAAATTGTTCCTCCAAATGCTCCTCTCCAAGCAGCATCGTGAAGACCAATACCACCATCAAATGGCATCCAAAAATCTACATGTGAGGCATATCTTGTTCCATTATCATTTTCACCCCGCAAAATTCTATCTGTTTCTTTACTGGTAAGGAAGAAATAGCCCTTGCGTGTATCATGATTTCCTTTATTGCCAGTTACACAATCTGTACTTACAAGACATTCACCATTTTTATAAAACCATACATGTTGTCTTGCTATGTCTATTTCAACATAACTATCGCCAACAGAAAGATTGTAAATGGGAGTATGTGTATAAGCTTGTGCTGTACCCAGTTCTGATTTTATTAGTTCAATTTCAGCTTCTTTGTTAAGAGACAAATTTTTGGCTGGAACAGTTACAGTTCCAAAATCTGTTGCCTGAAATTCAAAAGTTGTTGAAGAACCTTCACAACTTTCAGCTAATAAATCTACCCAAGCAGGTAAGTTCGAGTCGATATCAATACTATAACTTCCATCGTCACTAATAACAATCCAGTTCTTCATTACAGATTTATCTAAAATTAAAGAAGAATTGTCATTAATATTGAAAGTTATTGTTGTATTTAAAATATCATTTATTGAATCTACTATTATCTGCAAATCTTCAGATTTTATTTTGGGAGTAGAATGGGTAATACTGGCAAAATCGATTGTTGTTTGTCCATCTCGAATGCTTCTGAAGGCTAATCTTGCGGCTTCATCAAAATCAATGTAATTTCCTTTAACCTCTGGCACAATAGAGAGTAAATTATCTTCAGATAATGTTATGTAAGCATCCTGTGGATAGACCATAGCATTTTCATCAAAATGTGGATTTTCTTCCATAATATCAAGCAATGCTGGCGTGTCCAATAAAAATTCAGCTAAATAAAACTTTTTTTGTTTGTCACCAACTTTTTGGTTAATCAAAAAAGTTTCTATTTCACTGTAACTTGCCTCTAAATCAAAGGATTTTCCAGTACAGGTGGTAATATCATCTGTGAAAACAAAAGATATAACCTTTTCTCCAAGTTCCATATTCAGTTTTTCATGTGCTTGTTCGGGTGTAAGCCAAGAACAGTCTACGCCATTGATAGTAGTACCAGGGTTGAAATGAGACTGGTAGAAGTTCCATAAGGCTACACCAGCAATAATAATAGCTATTACTATTGCTAGCATTGCAAAAGATATGCGCCGAACCTTTCTTTTGCGGAGTTTTTCTTCACTTAATTTACGTGAATTTCTCCGATAAGTAGTATTGTTGTGATTTCTAGTCATAGGGTAAGCTCCTTTCTGAGTTTGCTTAATAAACGTTTTTTGCTAAGTATCATTATAGCACGGGTAACATAAAAAGTTAAAATAATATTGAAAAATAGCATTAAATATGATAATATATTTATGTTAACTTTAAAAAGGAGAAAATATAATGAGTTTTGAAATTAATATTTTTGTTAATAAAATCCAAAGAATGCCATTATCAAAAGTACAAGAGATGTTAAAAAAATATGATAAAGAAATTGAAAAATTACCATTTTTAGATGCTAATGCTATTCTTAATTTTGTTGAAAAAAGATTTAATCTTTATGAAAGAATTTCTTCAAGTGAAGTATTGTTTCAGAGAGTTTTATTTTCAGATTTAGCTTATGAGAATAGAGGATTCGGAAATACAGAAATTGAAGAAAGTGCTAAAAATGAACTTAAATCATTAGATTTGCTTACATTAATAGAATCGCTACAATACATGGATAAAGATTGTATAAAAGAAGTATTGAGAAAACATCATAATTTATTAGAGCCCAAAATTGTAGAAACAATAATTATTAATTTACCAGAAGAAGAACAAATTTCTGCAATTGAAGTTTGCAAAGATGAATTAATGAATAGTGAACCTAATACATTTTATAATTTTATGGCTTCAGTGGGAAAAGATACACAAAAATATATATTAGAAACTTTTGAAGAAAAGTTTAAAGATTATTCATCAGAAGATATGTCTAATGTTGCTATGTCATTATATCAAGACAATATAGATTTTTATACTCAAAAATATGCTAGAAATATAGGAAATGATGAAGATTGCTATAAAGTAATAATGTCTAGCAATGATGAAAATTTAGAAGAAACTGTAAATAGATTTAAAGATCAAATTCAAAATATAGATGCAGATAGTTTAATGAAAATGTTTTGCTTAAAAACAAATAATTCAGAATTATTATATAAAATATGGTCTGAATTAGGTGGGAAATTAGCAGAAGTATCTACACCATATTTTAAAACTTTTATAAGAAGACTAGAAGATAAAGAAAGAGTAGATTCAATATATAAATTAAAAGAAAAATTTTCTACAATGGATTTAAATGAGATAGTAGAACTTTTTGAATATGATTCTGATGAAGTAAAAGCAACAGTATTACTTGAATATAGAGATAGATTTTCAGGAGAAAAGTCACAAACATTAGAAAAATTTATGTCTAAATCAGTAAAAAATAAAATGATAGAGATTTATTCTGAGCAGAAATTAGAAGAATTTGAAGAATTAAAAAATCAAGGTGTTGATTTAAAACAAGAATTCGATAGAACAGTTTTAGAGCTTAAAGATGACAAATCACATAAATTGTTTGATGATGATTATATTAAAGCAATACTATTAAGTAGAATATTAATGAAAGATAATGAAATAAATGATAAAAATGAAAGTTATATAAATTTGAGAACCAAATATATGAATCATTTATTTAAAAATCTTCGTAGAGACAATACAGTTGATGATAATATAAGTAATAGTTTATTTTATAGAATTGTTAAAGGAAATATTTCATTTAGTACAATAAATGATTTAGAAACTGCTAAAGCATTAATTTATTTATCACGTAATCCACAAGAAAAAGATGTTGAGAAAGTTGAGAATATAGTAAAAGATGTAACAGAAAAACAAGTTCAAACATATAATTTAAAACTTTACAAAAAATTATGTTCAAAAATAAAAGAAAGATATAAGCAAACAAATCCATTAGATGAAAATGTGCAAAAACTAGCTTATAAAATGTTTTTCCTTTGCGGATATGATAAAACCTTAAAAATGTTGGATAGTGAAACTGGTTTTACAACTTTTGAGTATATGTTTAATGATTTAAAATTAAGAAATATAGATATGAATGCAGATGGAACGCCAAAAACAAATGAAAAGTTAAGTAATTTTTTATTTGGAGGAAGTGGAAATTTTGCAAATTCAAATATAAATAGAATGTTAAAAGGAGAAATTCCTGAATTTGATAGATATTTATCAACTATTTGTAATGATTGGGATTTAATTTATAAAAAATTAAATGGAAATATAAGTGTAAAAAGAGTATTAGATTTATTTAAGAATCAAACTATATTTTTAAAACCTGATGAATATAAACTAGAACCAGTATTAAGAGATATAGGAACTAAAAAACCAGAGATAATCCAAAAAGCCAAAGATTGGTATTCTACAATGAGACAAAGGCAATATTCAACAATTCCTAAAGTTCAAGGAAAAATAGATAACTATGAATATGAAATGCTAGATTTAGATAACCCACTTGCATTATCTGTTGGATATTTAACAAGATGTTGTTTCTTAATAGATGGTTTATCAAGACAATCTTTATATCATTCAATAAGCAGTAAAAATGGAAGAACTTTTGTAGTTAGAAAAGATGGAGAATTAATTGCACAAAGTTGGACTTGGAGAAATGGAAATGTATTGTGCTTTGATAATGTCGAAACAAGAGGAAGTTATAGTTATGATAAATTATTAGAAGTTTATCAAAAAGCAAGTGAACATTTATTAGAGGTTTCTCAAAATTCCGAAAATGAGGTGGAAAGTTTAAAACTAGTAACATATGGAACATCAGAATCTAAGATGACAGAGGCTGAGAAAAAATTAAATATGAGACCATTACCTACAATGCTAGAAAACGTTAATTATACAGATGCTAAATATGAACAAGCAATACTTGCTGAGAAAAATTATGATGATTTATATTTTGGTGAAGTAGTTGCAAGATATGAAGATCCAAGACCTGATATTTTAGAGTATCGTGATATATCAAATTTAAATGATAAAGAAATTGAGAAAATAAATACAGAATTAGATGGTATAGAATATTCTAAAACTGGAAGTACAAGAAAAACTAATGTTAGAAAATGTAAATATGTAACTTATAATAAAGATTGGTATATAGCAATAAATAATGATGGTGATGTTGAAATGCAAATATTACCGAAAGATAAAAGAGCTACACAAGAATGTAAAACCAAAGCGAAAGAAATATTAGAACAAATTAAATCTGATAAAATAGTAGTTCCAATAGATTTTGATGATGTTGGGGGTGATATTAGATAATGAAAGAATTTATATTAAAAGATGTTAGAAAAAAATTAGTTGGTTATGATAGAGAAGTAGATGGAGACTTTGAAGAATATAGTGCAAAATATATGGATAGAGATAAAAGAATAGGATACCCAGATAATATGTTCTTGTTTTTGGACATTTTATGTTCAACATTGCCTGATAAAGTTACTATGGATGAATTTATGCTAAATATAGAATTATTGATAAATGATTTAGAAAAAGGAAAATGTGGTTTTCATAATAGTTCTGTTACAGAAAAAAGATTTGAAAATTTAAAAGAAATTCTAGAAGTATATGGAGACTTACCACAAGTTATGTCTTTTATTCCAAGATATATTGATGATGTAACTGACGAAGATTTTTCAATAGAGTTCTCCAAAAGATTTGCAGAAGAAATATTAGGACAGCAAGCAATTGATGATAATGATGTAGATTATGGATATATAGAAATAGATAAAAATACAATAGATATTTCTAACAAAGATAAAGCAGAAGTTTTAGCGGCATTGTATAACAGTAGTCAACCAGTTGGAATGGGAATGGCTCAATATGATCCAACTCCAATGACAAAAGAGGTTGCAGAAAAAATATTAGAAAAGGAAAAGAATTTTAGCTATCTTCTTGGAAGACCATTATATATAAGGTTAGATGATAATAAGTTATTTGTTGGAGCCTATAATAGAGATAATGGAAAAAATCTAGCTCAAAGAGCTATTTCAAAATGCAGAAATATTAATGATATAGGTAAAGAAAAAATTAAAACTCCACAAGAAAAATTGGAAGAAGAAATCAAAAAAAGAATAAAAGAAGAAATAGTTAAAAAGCAAAAAGAAAAAAATGCCCAAACAGCAAGTAATACTATATATACACAAAGAAGTGGATTAGAACATATAGATGTATCTTCTTTACCACCTCTTAGAAGATTAGTTGAAGAAGATGGATATAATATAAGTGAAGAAACTTTAGAATTTATAAAAAGGGTTGAAGATGAAGCATATCCAGAAGAAATGAAAATGATGCAAGATATAGATGATATTGAAGAATTAGAAGATATATATGGATATTATACAGAAGAACTAACAATTGCAAGAAATAATGATTGGTATATTATATATGGAGATGATGAAGATTCAATTGAGATTGTTGATATTGCATCATTACCAACAAGAGAAAGAGTTGCTACACAAGAAATACATAATTATATTACTAGAGTAATAAACCAAAAGGCACACAACGACCATAAACCAGTAACTTTAAGTGCTAAAGAAGATACATCATACAGAATGATTCAAAGAATGGTTAGAAATGGAGAATATGAAATTATAGACGACATTCCTGATATTTGGGAAGATAATGATGAAATTGTTATGCATAATTTAGTATTAAGACCAATTATTCAAAGAGATAGAGATGAAATTTAGGGACGCTCGAAAAATTTCATTTTTAATAAATTATACGTATATATTTAAAACCTTGTAAGATTCTATAAATCTTACAAGGTTTTTATTTGAGTTAAAAGTGAAATTTTTCGAGCGTCCCTAAATTTCACTTTTATTTTATATAAATATATGATAAAATTCAAAAAGAAAAATATAAAGGAATTTAAGATATGAACGAGATAGTTTTTGTAACACATAATAAAGGAAAAGTAAAATCAGCTGAAAAATATTTTAGTAATTTAAAATTTAGTACATTTGATTTTGAATTAGATGAACCTAGAAGTGATGATATAAAAGAAATAGCAACAGCAAAAGTTAAACAAGCATATAGTATTGTGAAAAAACCATGCATAGCACTAGATACAGGATTTTTTATAGAAGCATTAAATGGTTTTCCCAGAGCTTTTGTTAATTTTTCACTAGATACAATAGGTATTGAAGGAATATTAAAATTAATGCAAGGAGTTGAAAACAGAAAATGTAAATTTGAGGAATGTCTTGCATATCATGACGGAAAAGAAATACATTATTTTTATGGAAAACATCCAGGAAATTTAGCAGAAAAAATTCAAGGAAAAGATAGAGAAGAAAAATGGTCAGATTTATGGTATATATTTAAGCCAGAACATTTCGATAAGACACTTGCTGAAATGAATCAAGAAGAAAGAGAAAATAGAAGAAAAATTGATGGTTCAGTAGAAGCACTAAAGGTTTTTGCTAAATGGTATGAGAAGGAAAATGAGTATCAAGAAATATATAATAAACACAAAAAATTAATAGATATAGCAATTGAGAAAACAAAGTTATGTGAAAAAGATCCACTTCATTTTATAGGACATACGATAGATGTTATAAATTATGAAAAAGAATTATTAGAGACCTTTAATGCTGATAAAGAAGTATGTATTATATCTGCGTATTGGCATGATGTTGGAAGAAGTGTATGTGATAAAGGGCATGAGGAAGAAAGTGGAAAGATCTTAAAGGAAGAGATGAAAAAATTAAACTATAATGATGATATGATAGAAAAATGTTATCTTGCTGTTATAAATCATAAAAGAAAAAGTATACCTCCAACAATAGAAGGAAAAATTCTACGAGATGCAGATAAAATTGCATATATTGGAAAAAACAGATGGGATAGATGTATGAAAGAAAATATGCATGAATTGAATGAAATTGTGGATGTATATTTACCGATTTTAAGAGATGAAATTTTAAGATTTGAAGAATCAAGAAAAATATTTGATAGAGATATGAACAATTATGTTAAAGGTTATCTTGAAGAGATGAAGAAAGGAATATAAAAAATGGAAAATTATTTTATTATACATGGATCATTTGGAAATCCATATTCAAATTGGTTTAGCTGGTTACATGATTTTTTAGAAAGTGAAGGTAAAGCAGTTTATGTTCCAGATTTTCCAATTGGAACAGAGTATCAAAATTATGAAAATTGGAGCAAATTACTTAAATATTATTGTGAGCTAGGATTAATAAATGAAAATACAACTATTATCGCACATAGCATTGCACCAGTATTTGTATCAAAATTTTTAGTTTTAAATAAGATTAAAGTTAAAAAACTAATTTTTGTATGCGGATTTAATAATTATTTTGGAATTAATGATGAATATGATACTGTTAATGGAAGCATGTATTTTGAAGAATTACAAGATGTAAAAATTTATGCAAATGAAATAATTTGCTTTTATTCTGATAATGATCCATATGTAAAATATGATGCAGAAAAGGAATTTGCAGATAGAGTTGCAACAGAAAAGGTTTTTATACCAAAAGCAGGACATATAAATAAAGAAAGTGGATTTGATACATTTGAAGATATTGTAAGTTATTTATAAAATTATTAAAAATACAAAGGAGATAAAAATGGGGTTTTTAGATAGTATAAAAGAAACAGTTAACGAGTATAAAAGATATAAAGAAAATGGAAGAAATTCTAAATCTTTAGCTAAAAATGGAAGAAGTGGTGGAATTATAAATTACTTAACTCTAAAAAGATTCGAACAAAAATATGAAGAAACATTATACAAGCATTTTCAAATACCTAAAGGTATTAAACATTATGAACAGTTGATTAATATTTTTGGGAAAAAGAATTTAACTAATGTGTTAAATGATTCTACTATAACAACATGTGAAATGGGAGATAAACTTTTTGAAGGACTAAGTAGTGAAGAGGTTAGAAGTAGAGATGAAAAATTTGTAATAGAAATGCTTGAAGATTCAATAGCTTTTAATAGAGCAACAGGAATGGAATTATCAGAGATTAATTCCGGAATTTCTCCTCAATATTATAAAAGAAAATCTTTAAACAATGGAAACATGATTGATGTGTTAAAGGGAAATAATATAACTAAAGATGAATTGCAAGAAATTTATCAAATATATGGTCAAGAAATAATATCATCATATAATAATGATTCATATATAAGAAATAAAAGTCTATTAAAACTACCAGAAGAAGACTCAATGAATTATACAGGAGAACTACAAGATCATATAACATATTATTCAGAAGAAGATTTTAAAGCAATATTTGATAAATATTTTAATGGGGAAGAAATGTCAAAAACAGAACAGTGTATTTTGATAGGAATGTTGGTAAAAGAAACTGAATTAATTAACATGTATACTCCAAAATATTTGAAAGAAAATTCAGAATTTATAAAAGCTGAGATGGATATAGGAATTTTTGATGATATGGTAATATCAAACAAATCTTATAGTAATGAAGATAGAAAAAGACTAGTATCATTAAAAGGAACATGGAAAAAGGATGATTTAGACAGATATAATAATTTAGATTTACTAAAACAAAGAATGTTATCAGCTACACAAACACAAGAAAATTTACAAGTGATTAAAAAGATAGAAGAAATAATGAAAAAGCCATTTGAGGATATACAAAATAGTGCTAGTGAAATTGCAGATGTGATGAATGATATATATATGGATTATGAGGTACAAAATAGAAGTCAAATTATAGAAAATGTTTATAACCCTAAAGATTCAAAAGAGATTGTAATAACGGATTTTGCTCAAATGGGCGAATCAGCAATGCTTCACTTTTTTGCTCCTAGTAGTAGGATGAGTAACTTTGATGCATATGTAAAAAGATTAGAAGACCAATCTTCTAAAAGTTTAGGAAAAAAAGTAGTTTTTTCAGATGAAGAAAAAGAAGCAATGAAATTACAATATCAAAATAAGGAAAATCATTATATAACAGATTATGCTTTGGATTTTGAAGGAATAGGACAAGTAGACTCATTTTTACAGTATGCTACTAACACTTCAGAACAATTGTGTACAATGATTACCACACCTGAGAAGATTTTACTTGGAAAAGAAATAAGAGGAATAGTTGCATTAGGTTTTTCTAAACAAACTTTAGATCCAAGTTTGATAGCAACTATTTCTAATAAAAACATACATTCAAATAAAGGAATAGATTATGTCGAAAGTGACAATACATTTAAAGATTTTTCAGCATCATATGATGAATTAATTGCAAATGATAAAAAATCTGGTGGAAATACTGAATTAGTTTTATTTAGAAATTCTTATGAAGCCTCATTAAAACCATCATATGTAATGTATATAGGAAATGATAAATTAGATTCAGCAAATGAGCAACAAAATCTTAATGATATAAGAGAACAAATGAAAAATGCAGGTTTAAATGTTCCATTAGTTATATTTGATAGATATAGTATTCGAGAAAAAATGAATGAAGCGAAAAAAGATGTTCAAGAATATACAGGTGAAGATAGATAAAAAAGAGGAAAATATGAAATTTGATTATAGTAAAATAAAAAGTTATGATGAGCTAATAAAAATTGCTAAAAGTTTAGAAACAGAAGAACAAAAAGTATTTTTGTTATGCAATTATTTCATGGAAAATGTTTCATACAATTATGCGTATTTAGAAGCTATAAGAATAGATAGAGAAAACACAGGAATGGAAAAAATGATTCAAGAAATAGATTCAAAATATAATGTTTATGATGAAGAAGAACGTGTAAAAGCAAAACAAGAATTAGAAGAGAAAATGCAAGAAGATATGAACAAAAGATATAAAGATGAAAATATATCAAAAAAGCAATTAAAAGAATTTTTATCTGCGATAGATGAATTGTATGGAACAATAATTCCAGAACAGCCTGAAAGAAAAATAATTATATTTGGAAAAGAAAGTAAAATTAATGCAATTCCAGAAAGAGCAATGGCTTTATTAGAAACTATAAGAACAATAAAAAATGAAAAAAGCGAATTACTAAACAATAAAATTGTAGAGAATGGCTTACTAAAACAAGGTGTTTGTGCTGAATTTGCTCCATATGCTAAAAAATATTTTGATGATTTAGGAATGGCATGTGAAATTGTATATGGACAAGGAACTGTTAATCATGTTTGGAATTTAGTTGAAGTTAATGGGAAATTAAGACATCTAGATTTAACTAATGCAATGTTTATAAGAGATGGATATGGAGAAAATCCTACTAAAGTAATTCCTGAAAACTGGTATATGGCAAGTACAAATGAAATATTTAAAATGCAACCATGTAGAAAAATAGAAAAGATAGGTAGTAGCAGACCAAACCAAGATATAACAAAGGAAAATTTCTCAGAATATGAGCAATTTATTGATAATTCAATTTCAAACAGAAATTATGATAGATAGAGGTAGAAATGAAAAGAATAGTTTTTTTAGGAACAGGAAATGGGATGACTTTAGATTTATACAATACTTGTTTTTCAATCCAAAGTGATAATGAAAATTTTTTAATAGATACTGGCGGAAGTGTTGAGATAATAAGAAGATTAGAAAAAGCTGATATAAAATTAAAAGATATTAAGCATATGTTTATTTCACACAATCATACTGATCATATATTAGGTTTAATTTGGATATTTAAGAAAATAGGAGTAGATGCAATTGCTGGAAGAATACAAAATAAGATAAATATTTATTGTAATGATATTGTATATGAATCAATTGCAGAAATATCAAGATTAATATTACCTCAAAAAATATTTGAAGGTGTTTTTAAAGTTATAGATTTTCATGTTTTAGAAAATGGAGAAAAAATTCAAATTAACGGGATAAATTATGAATTTTTTGATATAAATGCAAGAGGAACCAAACAATTTGGATTTGAGTGTTTTATTAATGAGAAAAAAGTTATATTTTTAGGTGATGAAACTATAAATTCAAATTTGTATGAAAAAGTTAATGGCGCAGATTGGGTTATGCATGAGGCTTTCTGCTTAGATTCAGAAGAAAATATTTTTCATGCTTATGAAAAGAATCATTCAACAGTAAAAACAGCAAGTGAAATTATGAATAAATTAAATGTTAAAAATTTAATTTTATATCATACAGAAGAAACACATGGAGATGATAGAAAAAAATTATATCTTGATGAAGCAAGAAAATACTTTAGAGGAAATGCATATGTACCAAATGACTTAGAGATTATAGAATTATAGGAGAATGATATGATAAATGAAAAAGATTTATTAAAAAGTAATATCTATGATGTAAGTGAAACAATAATAATTGTAGGAAGTTGCTTAAAAAATATGCAACCAGAAGGCTATAAGAAATTAACTAAAATAAGTAAAAATATTTATGAATTATGTTTAGAAGAAACACATATAAATATGGCAATAACCAAAATTAGTGGTATGATAAGAACAAAAAAAGTTTCAAATATAGTATTTGCAACTGTTGATAAATCACCACATTGTGTACAAGTTCATTACATAAGAAATGAATTAGAAAAAATGATGGATTTAAAAGAGGTAAATATAACAAATTATGTAGTTGTTAATGATGAATTAATAGAAATTGATTCTAATATTATATCATTATCAAAAAACTTGTCTAAAATTAAAAAAATGGAGAAATAAATATGGAAGATTCAAATAGGTTAAAACTAGTATTCCCAACAGAAGAATATAAAGATCAAGTTGAAGATTTCTTGCAAGAACACTTTGATAATAATGAGTTTGAACTTCATGGAGATGGTGAACTTGATACAATAAAAGATTTTGATAAATGGCTTGAGAAAGTAAGGAATGATGTAAAAGATACTGCGGAAAAACATAGAGTACCAGCCACATTATTTTTAGCAGTAAGAAAATCTGATAATAGAATGGTAGGAATTATACAGATTAGACATAAATTAAATGAAAAACTATTAAAGGATTGTGGTCATATTGGAGATGGAGTAAGACCTTCTGAAAGACAAAAAGGCTATGCAACTAAAATGATAAAACTAGCTTTGGAAGAATGTAAAAATCTTGGTATAAGAAGAGTTTTAATGACTTGCTATAAAGAAAATATTGCATCAAGAAAAAGCATTCAAAACAATGGTGGAATTTTAGAAAATGAAATTATAGATGAAGAAGGAAAAACAATACAAAGATATTGGATAAGTCTAAAAAAGAAATTTGCAACTTCTGTAACAAAATATGAAAATGTTTTAGAAGTTTCTCAATCAATAAAATCAATTAATAATGAAGACTTTGTAGGTGATATATTTTTAAATAATTTTAAGAAAATATCAAATCCAATTATTTTAGATAATGGGCTTTGTATTCAAGATATAAATTATAAATGGTTAGAATTTTATGATTATACTTCAAAAGTTAGATTAACAGCAGTATATGATGAAAAAAATGAGATTGTAGAATGGTATTTTGATATGGCAAGAGGAATTGGAAAAGAAGACGGAATACCATATGAAGATGATTTATATTTAGATGTTGTATTAAGACCTGATGGAGAAACAATTTTATTAGATGAAGATGAACTAAAAGAAGCATTTGATAGTTTAGAGATGACTAAAGAAGAATATCAAGAAACTTATAAAATTGCATATGATTTAATTGAAAAATTAAAAGATAACCAAGAAAAAGTAAAAGCCTTTACTGATAAATATTTAAAAGAAATGTTATAAGAGGTGATATTATGCCCAAATTTATATTAATAATAGGTCCACAAGCAGTTGGTAAAATGACAGTAGGACAAGAATTATCAAAATTAATAGATTACAAGTTATTTTATAATCATATGACAATAGAAATGGTAAGATTAATATTTGATTATGATAAATCAGCATATAGTAGAATGAATCAACTTATAAGATATGAAACATTTAAGGAATTTGCTAAAAGCAATCAAAAAGGAATAATTTTTACAGGATGTTTTGACTTTGGAAATGATTTTGAAGAGGAAATGGAAGAAACAACTAGATGGATGAACTTATTTGAAGAATCATATGTTGTTGAATTAGAAACAACCTTAGAAGAAAGATTAAAAAGAAATAAAACAGAAAACAGATTAAAACATAAAGCTTCTAAAAGAGATTTAGAATGGAGTGAAAATGAATTATTAAATTCTTTAAAAAAGCATAAACTTAATTCAGATCCTGGCGAAGGTGAAAAAATATTTAAAAATTATATGAAAATAGACAATACAAATATTTCACCAGAAGAAGTAGCAAAAATGATAAAAGAAAGATTTAACTTATAGGAGAAATAAAATTGTGAAATTAGATGATTTAAAGTCAGAATACGATAAGTTACAAGAAAAATATGGAGCAAAAGAATTAGATTCGATTTATAATGGTGGATGCATAGAAAATCCAGATTTTTGCTTTGTATTTATGAATCCAACAGGAAGAAATATTGCTTCATCGAAAGAATGGAAAGGAAGAAAATCACCTTGGATTGGAACGAAAAATATATGGGATCTATTTTATAGACTAAATTTAATGGATGAAGAAATTTATAAATTAATTAAGTTTATTAAGCCAAATGAATGGACAGAAGAATTTGCAGATGTAGTTTATAATGATGTTGAAAAACATAAATACTTTATTACTAATTTAGGTAAATGCACTCAAATTGATGCAAGAACTTTACCTAATAATGTTTATGAGGAATATTTAGAGTTACTAAAAAAGGAAATTGAGATTATAAATCCTAAAGTAATAATTTTATTTGGAAACCAAGTAAGTTCTATTGTTTTAAAAGAAAAAATTTCAGTTTCAGAATGTAGAAAAAAATTATTTGAAAGAGATATAAACGGAAAGACTTATAAATTTTATTCGGTATATTATCCAGTTGGAAATGGAAGAATTAACATAGATAAATCTATTGAAGATATTAGATACATACAAGAAAATGGAGGTAAATAAAATGGAAGAATATTTTGATGTTTTAAATGAGAAAGGACAATATATTGATAGAATAGAAACAAGAAAAAATTGTCATAAATATGGATTTTGGCATAAAGCTGCTGTTGTTTTTGTAATAAATTCTAAAAATCAAGTTCTATTACAAAAAAGAAGTGCAAGTAAAAGAATGTGGCCTAATATGTGGGATGTAACTGCTGGTGGACATGTTTTGGCTGGAGAATTTGGATTTGAAGCAATACTTAGAGAAACAAAAGAAGAATTAGGAATAGAATTAGATAAAAATGATATTACATTTATTGGCTCAACATTATCAACTAATGAAAAAGGAGATATTGTAAATAAACATTTTAATGAATATTATATAGCAAATAAAGATTTAGATGAAACAAAATTAAAATTGCAATTAGAAGAAGTTTCAGAGGTCAAATGGATAGATGAAGATGAAATAATATCAAAAATTAAAGATAATTATAATGGAATAACAGATAAAGAAGGTTGCTGGGAATATTTAATAAAGTATTATGAGTGGTCAAGTAAAAAATAATTCTTTTGTTTTACATAAAAGTGTGTTATAATAGAAAAGTAACTTACGTTTTGAATAATAGAAATGGAGGCTGACTTTATTATGTGGAAACGGACTAAGATAGATTCTAAAAACAACACCAAGACACTGGAAACAAGAGAAAAAATTGAACTTAGTGATACAGCAATAAAAGCTATGTATGGAGAGATGACGGCAATATGCATGTCAATGGGAGCGACTTACGGCATATACATGCCAATTATGCCACTTTGGTATGGAGATATCCACAAATAGTGATAAAAAGGGAACATGAGATTTCATGTTCCCTTTTGCTATACGAATTTAACTTTTTATGTAAATATTGTGGAAAAATGCCAATAAGTATGATAAAATACTAGGAATAATTAGATAAAAAGGAAATGTGAATATGAAAATTTTATTAATTAATCCACCCAATATTCCTTTTTCGGAACCTGAACTACTAATTGAACCAATAGATATTTTGGGGATTGGAACATATTTACAAGAGCAAAAGCACAATGTTAATTTCTTAGATATGGATTGCAGAAAATTAAATTGTGAAGATTTAACTAAATATATAAAGGATATGTTTATGGCAGATGTGGCAGTTATTTCATATGATTATCATATACCATTACATACAGATAGGGCATTAAAGAATATTTCTAAAATATGTAGTTTATTAAAAGAAAAAAATATAAAAATAATAATGATAGGAAAAACAGTATCATATAACCCTAATATAATAAAAGAGATAAATTTTGATATTGGAATTATAGGAGAAGTTGAAAATACAATTACACAAGTTTTAGAAAAAAGCAGTAAATTAGAAAATATAAAAGGTATTGTTTTTCAAAGAGACAATGAAATTATAATAAATTCATCTAGTAAAGAAAAATATAATTTAGAAAAATTACCAATTACTAATAGAGAGTTAGTAAATTTAAATGAATATATAGATGTAAGAAGTATGCTAACAAGTAGAGGATGTATAAATAAATGTGATTTTTGTCCTACATATAATTATTGGGGTGCTTGGAGAGGAAAAAGTGCAAAAAGAGTAATAGAAGAGATAGAATATTTAATAAAAAATCATAATAGTAAAAAAATAATCTTTTTAGATGATAATGCAACAGTAGATAATAATAGAATGAAACAAATAAGCAATATTATTTTAGAAAAGAAATTCAATATAAAATTAGGATGTCTTGCAAGCATAAATACATATGATAAAGAAACATTTGAATTAATGCATAAAGCAGGATTTAGATGGATTCATTTTGGAATAGAAACAGGTAGTCAAAGAGTGCTAGAATCTAATAATAAAAGTTTTGATATAGAATATGCAAAAAATGTTATAAAAGAAGTAAAGAAAATTGGCTTTAGAGTAAGAACAAGTTTTATATTTGACTTACCAACAACAAAGCACGAAGATATGCAAAAAACAATAGAATTTATTTTAGAAACAGAGCCTGATGAAGTAAGAGGACATTTTTTATCTTTAAGACTAGGAACAACAATATATAACAATTTATCTAAGAAAAATAAATTGCCTATTCAATATATACATAGTAATAAGCCATTATTAGAAAATGCAGAATATACAAATAGTGAGTTATTACATGATGTTGATAGCTTGGTAAATGAATTAGAAAAAAGAGATTATAAAATTGTAAGAAGTGTAAAAGAATGGGAAGATTTAGAAAAATTAAGAAATAAAGAAGGAAAAATTAAATTTTTGTCATTTTGTCCTTCAAGATATGGAATAGATTGGGAGATGTAAATGAAAAAGGTAATTGGAATAACAAGCTCTATTGGAAGTGGAAAAAGCTATGCAGTAAGTATATTTAAGCAAATATGTAAAGAAAAAAAAATAAAAGCAATTTTTATTGATGTAGATGATGTGAGAAGGAATATTTTAAACCAAGAAAAAATTGATAGAAATGAATTAAACAAAAAAATTTATGAAAATGAAGATGCAATGAGAATTTATAAAGATTTTATAAATCCTAAAATAAAAAAATATTTAGTAAATCAAATAAATACTAATAATGAACTAATATTTATAGAATGGGCATTACTTATAGAAGATAATTTTTATGATTTGGTTGATAAAATTGTAATGGTTGATTGTGAGCAAGATGTTCAAATTTCAAGATTAGAAAATGGAGATTTAGGAAAAGAAAATGTTATAAAAAGAATAAATTTACAATTAAGAAATTCAGAAAAAATTGAAAAGATAAAAAAACTAAATAAAGAATTTTGCATTATAAATACAAGCGAAAATCCAGAAATAAATATATATAGAAAAATATTTGAAAAAGAGGTATTAAACTATGAATAAATATCCATTTTGTTTATTTAGAATACCAGAAAATGGTGGTAGAGTTTTATGGGAAATAACTAATACTTGCAATTATCATTGTTCTTATTGCATATTTAGTTGTGAAAATAAGAAATATGAAAATGAATTAACAACAAATGAAGTAAAAGAAGTAATTCAAGATTTAAAGCAAAATAATTTTTCATATATAAAGTTTACAGGTGGTGAGCCATTTTTAAGAAAAGATATGATAGAAATATTAAAATATTCGTCAGAACTTGGATTTGATATGGATATTTCTACTAATGCATCTTTAGTTACAAATGAAATTGCAAAAATTCTTAAAGAAATTAATTTTCCAATGGTACATGTTAGCCTAGACGGATACGATAAAGAGTCACATGAATATGTAAGAGGGAAAAATACATTTGAACCAACATTAAGAGGTATAAAGAATTTAACAGAAAATAATATTTATACAAGAATTGGAACAGTAATATATAAGGAAAATGAAAATAATTTAGAAGATATTATAAAACTTGCGATTAAGTTAGGTGTTAATGAAATTATATTTTCATTTATGGAAGCAGATGGTAGATTAAATGGAGATGATAATATTATTTCTAAAAGAGAAATTAAAGATGTAAAAAATGAAATTGAAATTTTATCTAAAAAATATGAAAATAAAATTAATGTAAAATACAGTTTTTCAGAAAATAATACTAGTCAATCAGAAGGAATATGTCCAGCAGTAAATAAGTTTATATATATTAATAATTTAGGAGAAATCTCACCATGTACATGGGTATCATCAAAATATAAATCTGAATTAACATTAAAAAATAGTAAATTTAATGAAATTATAAATTCGAAACAGATACAAAGTTATTTAAAATATATAAGAGAAAATGAAATAAAAGGTTGTCCAGTAAGTAGGAGAGATTAATGAATATAAAATATGCAAACCCAAAGCAAGTTAATTTAATAGAATTTAATTCAGAAAAATTTGCAAGTATATCTAAAATTTATTCATTTACAACTGAAAATATTAGTGGATATTTTAATTATTTAGATTTTAAAAATAAGAATATTTTAACTGTATCAGCCTCAGGAGATCATATAATAAATGCGTTTTATAAAGGAGCTATAAGTGTTACAGGCTTTGATATAAATTATTTAGCACTTGTTTTTACAGAATTAAAATTAATAGCTATTCAGGAACTTAGCTATAAACAATTTTTAGAATTTTTCTTAATAAATGATATAAATAATATAAGTAAAAATCTAAATGCTTTAAATTATAAACAATATATAGAACTTAGAGAGAAATTAACTGAAAATTCAAGAAAAATTTTAGATGATTTATATAGTGAATTTAATAATGATGGTTATAAACTTAGAAATTCATATATTTTTAATAATAAATATGATAATAATTCATTAAAAATAGAGTCTAATTTATATTTGAAAAATGAATTAGAATTTAATAAGGCAAAAGAACAGATTAAAGATAAAGAAATTGTTTTAGTAAATTCTAGTTATAGTGATATAGCTTTAAATAAGTTGCCAAACCATGAAAGCTATGATATAATTCTTATGTCAAATATTAGTGACTATATTAAAGAGATATATAAGAATGAGAATTATTTAGAAGAATATATTAAAGAAATTATATATAATTTTAAATCTCCAAATAATCAAATTGTTTGTGCATATTTATATAACATTAAACAAGAACATTATAGGAGTGAAATTGATAATCCAGTACTTAGGAAAAAAATATTTAAAAAACTGAATATCAACTTTACAGAAGAAAAGTTCAAAAGTGTAATTAAAAATTGCACAGATAGTATAATTATAATTTAAGTGTTTTAGGAGGTTTATTATGTCAGAATCAAGATATGATGGAGAATCAAGATACGAAGAGCCTACAAGAAGAGTTTATAGAGAAATAGTAAAACCAGTTCAAATTGTGGAAGATGTATACGAAAAGGAACCAGAAGAAAATAATAACATTATTAATCCAGCTTTAATTTCAAGAGAAAAAACAAAAGAAGAGAAAAGTGGACTTGATATTGGAAAAATGAGAACGCAAATAGTAAACGAGTTATATATGGAATTTTATACAGAAATTAAAGAAGCTGTAAAAAAAGAAGTTGAACAAGATAAAAGTGAAATTGTAAGAGACGTTGCTTCTGAATTAAAAGCAAAATTAAAATCAGATTTAAAAAGAGATTTGTTAAGAAATTCAGGAGAAAGAGAATAATGTTAAATAATGATGAATTAGCAAAACTACATACTAATCAAAGATTATTTATAATAGAAATGCAATCAAGAGGAATTGATGTTGAAGTTATCTACAATGAAATGGAACTTATAAAAGCAGAGTATGGTAAACATATAGAATGGATTTTAGATAGAGATTCTTCTATTACACCATACTCTGTTTCTATTATATGTGGTGATAAATATATAACTAAGAAAATTCTTCAAAGAAGCGGAATAAGTGTGCCAACTGGAGAAATGTTTTATCCAAATGAAGCGCAATTATCTATTTTTTATGCAAGAAAAATTGGATTTCCAGTTGTTATAAAACCAGTATTTGGCTCTCATGGAGATCATATTTATATGGATATAGAAAATGAAGAAGAACTAAAAAATATTGTAAAAGAGGTTTTTGTAAAAGATATAGGCAAGCCATTTATAATTGAAAAACAATTTGAAGGAAAAGAATATAGAGTATTTTTAACTAAAAATGGTGATTATGCAGTATTACATAGAGATCCAGCACATGTGATTGGAGATTCAAACCATACAATATTAGAACTAATAGAATTAGAAAATGAAAAAAGAAAAGCTAGAACTAATTCTTTATGTCCAATTGCTATTGATGAAATAACAGAAGTTTATATGAATAAAAACAAGATTTCTCTGAGTGATGTACCAAAAGAAAATGAAAAAGTATATTTAAGACATAATTCAAATGTTGCAAAAGGAGGACTTTGTATAGATTATACAGAACAAATACATCCTTCTGTTATAGAAAATTGTATAAAAATATTAGATACCTTTTCTGGTTTATCTTATGTAGGAATTGATTATATGAGCAAAGATATTAAACAAAATCAAACACCAGATATGTATAATATTGTAGAAGTAAATACAGTACCAGGAATTCATATGCATATGAGACCAAGTCATGGTAAACCTAGAAATATTGCAAAATATATGGTAGATATGATATTTCCTGAGACAATAGAGGTGAAAAATAACTAAATTGAATTTATCTGAAAAATCTAAAAATTATATGGAAAAATTCTATAAAGACACTATTAAATATTATGGTTTAGATTTATCTAATCAACAATTGAATATTGCAAAGAAAAAAGTAAAAGGAAATAATGTTGAATTTATATGTTGTAGTGCAGAAAAAATTCCATTAAAAAATGATTCTTTAGAAGATAATGGTTTTGACTGTTATAGTAAATTTGAAACAGAATTTAATTTTGATAATAAGATTCAAGCTCAAAATATTTTTTCAAATATATGGGGAAATCAAATAGGTAACAAAGTGTCAAATAAAATTATAAAACAAAATATAATTATTTATAAATCAGAAAAAGAGGTATAATATGGAAAATAGACCAATAAATACTTTATTTATGTTAATGTCATTAGATGGAAAAATTAATAGTGGTGATAGTGATGAATTAGATGTAGACAGAGATTGGTGCACAATAGATGGCGTAAAAGAGGGATTATCACAATATTATGAAATAGAAAAAACAACAGATTGGTATTCATTAAATACAGGAAGAACAATGGCAAAAATAGGTGTAAATGAAAAAAAAGAAAAACCAACAAAAATTGATTGTAGATTTATAATTATAGATAGAAAACCTAATTTAACTGAAAAAGGGGTAGAATATTTATGTGATTGGACTGAAATGCTATTTTTAATAACAGATAATAAAAATCATCCAGCATATAATTTGTTAGATAAATTTGATAATTTAAAAATATTATATTATGATAAAATAGATTTAAAATTATTAATGAAAGATTTAAAAGAAAAATATGATGTAGAAAAAATAACAATTCAATCAGGAGGAACGATGAATTGTGAATTTTTAAGAAACAATCTAATAGATTATGTAAATATTGTAATAGCACCAGTTTTAGTTGGAGGTTCAAATACAAATACATTAATAGATGGAAAATCAATATCTAAAGTTGAAGAGTTAAATAAGTTAAAAGCATTAGAATTATTGGAGTGTAATGTTTTAAAAAATTCATATATTCAATTAAAGTATAAAGTTTTAAATAATTAGTGGAGGAAATATGGAAAAAATTGCAATTATATCAGATATACACTCAAATATAACAGCATTTAAAACTGTATTAGAAGATATAGAAAAAAGAAAAATAAAAAGAATATTTTGTTTAGGAGATTTAACTTTAAAAGGCTCATCTCCTTGTGAAGTATTAGATTTAGCAAAAGAAAAATGCGAAGTTATTGTTAAAGGAAATACAGATGATTCTACTGTAAATGATGAAGGAAAACATTACAATTGGCATAGAGAAAAATTAGGAAAAGAAAGAATAAAATTTTTAGATAATCTTCCAATGTATTATGATTTTTATATGAGTGGAAGTTTAATTAGAATGTTTCATGCTTCAAAAAATGATTTACATTATAGAGTGACAGATTTTGATACAGTAGAAAATAAAATGAAATTATTTGAAGATGAGAATAATGTAATTCCAGATATAGTATTGTATGGAGATATTCATATACAATATATGCAAAAATTTTATAATAAAACACTTGTAAATGTTGGCAGTGTGGGAAATGTTATAGAATTTTTACATCATGATGAAACTATAGAAGATATGAGTGAAACTCTTCAAGCATATTATACAATTTTAGAAGGGGAATTTGGACAAAAGACAGGAAAATCTTCATTATCAATACAATTTGTAAGAGTTCCTTATGATATAAATAAAGAGATAGAACTTGCTAAAAAGAATAATAGTATAAGTATAGAAAATTATATATTAGAATTAACAACTGCAATTTATAGAAGAAATAAAAAGAAACTAGAAAATAGTAAAGAATATTGGGATAAAGGATATTGGGAAAAAAATATACAAGATAACAAAACAGACTTTTTAAAAGACAATTGGATGGAAAAATATATTAGTGAAATTGAAAAAGTTGAAGATAAAAAAGCAATTGATTTAGGATGTGGATTAGGTCAAGATACTAAGTGGTTATTAGATAAAGGGTTTGATGTGTTATCTTGTGATATTTCAAGCATTGCACTAGAAAAATTAAAAGAATTAATTCCAAATAGTAAAACAATGCAGCTTGATGTTAAAGAAAAATTGCCATTTGAAGATAATTCTATAGGATTAATTGATGCAAATTTATCTATTCATTATTTTGATATGAAAAATACAATAAGCATATTTAATGAAATATATAGAGTATTAAAACCAAATGGTTTGTTTATAGGAAGAGTTAATTCAGATAAAAATGAAACATATGTAAAAGAAACTACTAAAAAAATAGAAGATAACTTTTATTATGATTATGATAGGTATTATAGATTATTTAATAAAGAGCAGTTTGATATTTTAACAAAGGATTGGAATGTAATTGTTTTAAATGAAAATATAACAGTTAGACTTGATAGAAAAAAAGCATTATGGGAATTTATTTTGAAAAAATAAGAAAGAGGAAATAAATTTTGAAAAAGAGTAATAAAGATAAACTAAAGCAAAAAAGAGCTGAAGAAAAAAGAAGAAAATAGAAAAAATGACAATCAAATAATAAGAAAAATATCAAAGGATGATATAGATATTTTAAAAAAATTTAATATAAATTCATTTTCTAATAAACCAACTAAAAATCAAATGACAGAATGCTTACATACATTACTTAATATTGTAGCAAAATCTAGTTATCTAGATGAAGTTACAAGAATGACTAGGAATAATATATCTACTGAGTGGTTTGATAGAGAAGTTGATAATGATTTTATAGAAGAAATATTAGTAAAAGAATTAAAAAATGCAGAAAACAGTTCTACTGAAAGTGTTTCTTTAAAATTATGTTACTGGTCAAATAGAATTGCTCATCATATTGAAAAAGAAGTAATTGGAAAAGAGAAAAAGCATAAAATGAATGGTTTATATTTGAAATATTTTATGAATTCTAAATATAAGTATGATCCATTAGTTGCAAGGGATGCTTTAGAAAAAGGTGATAATACAAAAGAAGTTGAATTGTTAGAACAAATATTAAGAAAAGAAGCTACATTTTTAGAGGATATTAGAACACCTGAAGAATTAAATAATCTATTTCTAGGATTAAATCTTAGAAATGAATTTTGGACATTAAAACAGCAAATGTTAAAATCTATAATTTTAAATACTTCTAGAGAAGAGAATTCACCTGTGAAAGTAACAAGTATAACAGAAAGAAAAGAAGTTGCTATTAATGGAAGTGAAACACTTAGATTAGTAATTCGTGAAATTAATGGTATTGCTCCAGTAGTTATGCATTGTAATAAAGAGAAAATTTATGAATTTTTAATGGAAAATAAATTACAGCCAATACAAGAAGAAACATCTAAACAAATAATAAAATTTGCTCAAAATGGCAAAGTAGGAATTCATTTTGTATTAGATGAAGAAAATAGAGAAATTTTAGAATATGAAGCGAGTTCAAGTGTTACTGCAAATAGGCTGAATAATATTGTGTATAGAGGGGAAACAGAAGAAGATGGAAGATAAAAACATTTTGGAGATGATTAAAAGGCAAGATTCAAAAAAAGCATTAAAAGAAATGGAAGAAAAATTTAAAGAAATTTTATTAAATAAATTAGATAGTGATTTGGAAACTAATAATTTTATGCAGATATTAGATTGTTCTATAAAGAATTTTCCAGAAAATTATGATATATTAACATATTTAAGAAATATATACTTTTTTGAAGAAAAAACAGATTCAGAGAAATTATATGAACTAGCATATATTTATGAAAATTTAGTGCAGGAGTGAAAATGAAGTATTTTATAGTAATTTGTGGAGATCTAGCAGCAGGCAAAAGTACATATGGAAAAAAAGTTTCAAAAGAACTTCAAATTCCTTTCTTTAGTAAAGACAAGATTAAAGAGATATTATTTGATTCTATGAATAATAGGAATTTAAGTTATGAAGAAAAAAGAAAAATAGGAGCAAGTAGTTATGCAGTGTTTTATAATATTGCAGAGCAATTAATGGAAGCTAACCAAGCTTTTATATTAGAAAGTAATTTTATAAAAGAATCTGAAGATATTTTAAAAACATTTATAAGTAAATATGATTATAAATGTATAACAATAAAATTTATTGGAGATTTGAAAGTTCTTCATGAAAGATTTAAACAAAGAGAATATTCAGAAGAAAGACATCAAAGTTTAGTTGCAAATGGAAAATTTGATAGTTTTGAAGAATATGAGAAACAATCTATAATTTTAAGAGATTTTAAAATGAATGATGAAATTATTATTGATACTACTGATTTTTCGAAAGTAAATTTTGAGTCAATAATGAAACAAATAAGAGAAAGAATAACAGGAGAATAGTATGGAAAAACAAGTAGAATTATGGAATAAGTTAAATGAAAAAAATTCATTAAGAGAAGTTCAAGAATATATAAATAATGTAAATGAAATTAGAGGTTTTAATTCTCAAGAAATTACAAAAACAATGTTATTACTAACAGAAGAAATTGGAGAACTTGCCAAAGCAATTAGAAAAGAAGCAACAGATATGGCAATTGATGTAGACAAGAAATATAATTATGATAAAGTAGAAGGAGAAATTTCAGATGTGTTTTATGTATTATCTTGTGTATGTAATAAATTAAATATTGATATATTTAATTGTTTAAAAGAAAAGGAAAAGAAGAATATTTCAAGAGTTTGGAAAAAGGCGGACTAAAAAGTTCGTCTTTTTTTATCTTTATTATACATTTGTATAATGGCTATTGACTTGATTGTTACACAAGTGTATAATAAACAAAATTGAAAGGAGAGATAAAATGTTAAAACTATCAGATTCAGAAATTTATATTATGCAAATAATATGGAAATATGGAAAAGTAACATCATTTGATATATTAGATGAAATAAAAAATGATGACACAATTTCTGAAAATGGAATAAGAACATTATTAGGTCGAATGGTAAGGAAAGGAGCAATACGAATTACAGAAAAGAAAGGAAAAACCTATATATATGAAGCACTTATAAATAAAGATGATTTTTTAAGGAAAGAAGGAAATAACTTTTTAGAAAATATTTATCAAGGAGCAATTAATTCTATGTTACTAAATTTTGTTAAAGAAAATAAATTAACCAAAAAAGATGTACAAGAATTGTTAAAAAGAATAGATGATGAAAGTGAGAACTAAAGATGGAAAATTTAATATATTTATGTTATAAAATAGAACCTATATTTTATAAGATAGTTTATATGTCAATAGTAGCAAGTATTATTGGAGTATCAATTTTAATAATAAGAAAATTACTAAAAAAGAAAATATCTTCAAAGTGGATAAGTAGAATATGGATTATATTTTTAATTAGTTTAATAATCCCAATTCAAGTTAAAAGTAGTATAAGTGTATATAGTTTATTTCCAATAAATTTGCAAAAAATTGAGGAAATATCTGTTGTGAGAAATAATTTGCTCGAAAAAAATAATGAAGTAATAGAAGTATCTGCAGATTTAGAAAATAAAGAAGATAATATAATAGTACCTAATAAATCTAAAGAAAATTCTTTTAATATAATAGTTTTCTTGCCATTATTGTGGTTAAGTTTAATATTAGTAAGTTCTCTTTCATGTTTAATAACATATATTTCTTTTGAATTAAGAATAAGAAAAAATATATTGAAGAATGAAGAAATTGAAAATATATTAAATAGAAGCAAGGAAAAATTAAATATAAATAGGAAAATAAAAATAGTAAAACAAAATATTATTAAAATGCCATCAATTTTTGGTGTGTTTAATGTGAGAATTTTAATTAGTGACAATATATTAGAATTATCAAATACAGAAATTGAGTATATTTTTTGGCATGAGTTGTCTCATTATAAAAGAAAAGATAATATTTTAAATATACTAATTACAATATTAAGATGTGTTTACATATTTAATCCTATTGTATGGCTATTATTAAATCAAGTAAAAAAAGATTTAGAATTGGCGACAGATGAACTAGCTATGGAAAATGAAAATAACGAGATACAAAAAGAATATTGCAAAACATTAGTAAAAATATCTATGATAAACTCAGATAGATTCTTAATTCAAACAATGTGTTTGAGTGATGATAAGAAAAATTTAGAAAGAAGAATTGATAATATAAAATTAATAGATAAATTAAAAAATAAAAAGAAAATAATTACCATTATATCATGTATAACTATTTGTTTAGTTATAGTAATATTTTATACAGGAAATACAAATTATATGTCTATAAAAGATATTATAAAAATATATCATAAAGCAAGTAAATATGAAAATGTACATTATATAAAAGCAGAAAGAAAATATTATCCAGATATCAATGAAGAATCTACTATATATAAAGAATATTACTTTAAAAATAATATTGTTAATGAAAAGGTTACTGATAACAATGGTAAAATAATATCAATAACATATATTGATTATAATTCTAATGAAGCAATATTAATAATGGATAAAAATATTACTATATTAGATATAAGTAATGTTGAAGAAATAAATAGACTTCATAAATTTGGACTATCTTATTCAGTAATGAAGGAAAGTAATGATAATAATGTAAAATATACATATTTAGGTGAAGAAAACATAAATGGAAAAGATACATATAAGTATGAAAATAGTTATGCTGATGAATATATTAATTCAGAGGCAATTAGATGGATAGATAAAGAAACTGGAGTAATTGTAAAAGAAGAGTTTAAAGATAAAGTAAAAAAAGAAATTCCAAATGGCTTTTATGATAACTGTATAACAGAATGTAATTATTCATATGAATTTGATAGTGTTAAAGACGAAGATATAGCAAGACCAGATTTAGAAATGTATCCTGATTATACAATAGAAAATGAAGTTTACAATTCAATATATTTTTAAATAAGCCAAAAGGCGAAGAAATCTTCGCCTTTTGGTTAGAAGTGGAATTTGAAAATTAATTAATAATATACGTTTACAGAAATCATATATCTTGAATTACATCCAGGTTCAGTATCAACTGTAACAGTATATGTCTGATTATATCTAAGGGAAACAGTTGCTTTTCCAGTTAAATTCTCACCAAGAGGAACAACTGTCTCATAACCCGCACTTCCCTTAAATACTAAATTTGCTTTATGGAAATGTGATTCGTCTTCATAAGAATATGAAATTGTAAGCATTTTTTGCTCTGTTGAGGGATAGGTAGATGATTTTTTTAACTCAAATCTTCCCAATGTTTGGCTTCCAGTGACATAATCATGGGTAGAACCATGCATCAGAACTGTAACATGAGGGGTTATGCTTGTATCAGTTTCAGTAGCGAATACAGTGGTGCTACCAAACATGCTGATACTCATTATGAGTGCCAAAACAAGAGCACAAAACCGACGAGTTGCAAAGATGTTCTTTAAGGTTTTCATAGTAATACCTCCATTAATTTGTTTGGTTAATGAGTTACAAGGTACTGTTTGAATTCCACCTCTAAACTCCACTTTTAAAAATCAACAAATTCGTCTGAAATTCTTAAAAGTGGCAATGCCAATAACTTGCATAGGCATCTTTAAAAGTATACTACGCTAAAAATAATTTTTGTTAAAAATGTAAGAAAATGTAAAAAAATGTAAAATGGAGATGAGGAAATATAAGAAATAAGATAAAAAAAGAATTAATGAAATTTGGATATAGTTTGTCTAATATTGGTACTATTTATATGATTGAATGTATTTTATATATTTATGAAAGTAATGATTATATGGTTGTTACATCTAATTTAGATAAATATGTGTATCAAGTAATTGCCAAAAAGTATAGGACAAATGTAAGCACTTTTAAATCTAATATAGCTAAAGCAACTGATAATATGATAAATATTTTTTACTTGAAAAATCCTAACAATAGAAAAATTAAAATAACACCTAAAGTAGTAATTCAAGAAGTATTATATAAATTAGCAAATGGAAGATACATATAAAAGGCGGACTAAAAAGTTCGTCTTTTTTTCACTCTTTAATTTTAATTAACATAAAATATACTAATATTAGTTTTTGGAGGAATATGATGAAAAAAATATTAGAAACAAATAATATTAGTAAAGTATATCAAGGAAAAGAAGGTGAAGTTGTAGCTATTCATAATATTGATTTTGATATAAAAGAAGGTGAATTTGTAAGTATAATAGGACCAAGTGGTTGCGGAAAATCAACACTCCTTTCAATAATTGCAGGATTAGAAGAAAAAACAACTGGAGATATATACATAGAGAATGAAAAAGTAGATGGTATTTCAGAAAAGATAGGTTATATGTTGCAACGAGATTGCTTATTAGAATGGAAAACAATATTACAAAACACACTATTGGGGTTAGAAATAAAAAAACAATTAGATAAAGAGAAAAAACAATATGTAGAAAGTTTACTTAAAAAATATGATTTATATGAATTTAAAGATAAATATCCAACAGAACTTTCTGGAGGAATGAGACAAAGGGTTGCTCTAATTAGAACTCTTGCTACAAAGCCAAAAATACTATTATTAGATGAAGCCTTTTCAGCTTTAGATTATCAAACTAGAATCATGGTTACACATGATATATATGAAATTTTAAGAAAAGAAAATATAACAGCATTGATGGTAACTCATGATATTTCAGAAGCTATAAGTATGTCTGATAGAGTATTAGTTTTGAGCAAAAGACCTGGAACAATAAAAAATATTCACGAAATAAAATTTAGTTTAGAAAATAGAACTCCAATAAATTGTAGAGAACAAACTGAATTTACAAGTTACTTTAATACTCTATGGAAGGAGCTTGGAGTTGATGAATAAAAAAATAATATCTAATGAAAGAAAAGAATATTTAAGAAAAATCAGAAAAAACAAATTTATGGTTTTATTTACACAAATATTTATTTTAATGCTCTTTTTAGGAATTTGGGAAGTTTTAGCAAATAATGGAGTAATAGATAGTTTTATAACAAGTAGTCCAAGTAGGATTTTAAAAACTTTTATGAATCTATCTTCAAATGACCTAGTAAAACATATTTTAGTTACAACATATGAAACAGTTATTGGATTTTTAATAGGAACAAGTTTAGGTGTACTTATAGCGATAATTTTGTGGTGGTCTGAGTTTTTATCAAAAGTTTTTGATCCATATTTAGTTGTACTAAACAGTTTGCCTAAAGTTGCTCTTCGGACCAATAATTATAATTTGGGTAGGAGCAGGAACACCAGCAATTATAGTAATGGGTGTTGCAATTTCTTTAGTGGTAACAATACTTGAAAATTTGAATGGTTTTTTAAAAACAGATAAAGAGTTAATCAAAATGGCAAAAACGTTTAAAGCAAGTAGATTCCAAGTACTTACTAAAATAGTAATTCCAGCTAATATTAGTACATTTATAAATTCTCTAAAAGTAAATATTGGACTTTCTTTAGTTGGTGTAATTTCAGGAGAATTTTTAGTTTCAAAAGCTGGACTTGGATATTTGATTGTATATGGTGGGCAAGTGTTTAAATTAGATTTAGTTATGACAAGTGTAATAATTCTAGGTGTTGTTGCCGGAATTATGTATGGAGCAGTTTTGTTACTCGAAAAATTTATACTGAGAAGGAGAGTAAGCTAGAAATTTTTAAAGGGTATTGGAATTTTTTTAATTCTAATACTCTTTTTTTGAAAAAAATTTTAAAAAATTGAGTCCATTTTGCATACAAATAGTATCTAATATATAAAGAGTATTAATATATAATATTATATGTAAAAAAGGAGAGGAATATTTATATGATAACAAAAATAAAGAATATAAAAAATGCAATAAATGAAGAACTAGAATATTTAAATTTTAATTTTGACCACACAGGAACTAAATACTTAATTGATGCTATTTATCTATTATATTGTCAAGAAAGTTTTTATAAATTTAGTTTAGAAAGTGAAGTATATCCAATAATAGCTAATAAATATGGAGATACTTTTTCTGCAATAAAAGGTGCGATTGAATATGCAACAGATAAAATATATTATGAATGTGATGAAGGAATTTTAAGAGATTATATCGAAGCTGAAGAATATAGGGGAAAGAAAAATAAAAACTTTAAACCAGGACCAAAGAAAATTATTCGTGCAGTGTTAAGAAGGATAAAAGATATGTAACAAATAATATATTAAAATTAATAATTGATAAATTTGATAAGACTGATACGTTTGATACTTTTTAAAGTATTGAGTATTATATCTAAATATGATATAAAGAAGTTAATTAAAAGGAGATATTATAAAGGAATATCAGTCTTACTTTTTTCATTAATCTTATATAATTTGCCAGCACTCCTAAAATAAAAAATATTTTCTTAAAAAGGAGGAGTTATTATGAAAAAAATTTTAAAAATTACTACACTTTTATGTATTATAATTTTTATTTTCTCTAATGTTGTATTTGCAGTTGAGAGTACTAATATTTCTGATGAGGAAATTTATGAAAAACTAAATGAATATGCAGAAGATATTGAAACATTTGATAATGGTTTGGTCGAAGATACAGAATTTGTGGTGCAAAGAAAGGGTAGTGATAAGTTAGAAAATATTACATTTGAGGAACTACAAGAAAAAAATAAATTAAAATATAAAAAAGTTGTAACAGAAACAAGTTATTATAAGCCAAATATTAGAGAAAGTATGCGTGATAATTTTGCACAATTACTAAGCGAAGATCCATCAACTAGTTTATTCAATAGATTGTCACCTAAAGAATATCGTTTATGTAGACTAACAATTAATGGTGGGTTAGATTCTGGTAGTGGCTTCTTAGTTGGTCCAAAACTATTAGTAACTGCTGCTCATTGTATTTATGACGATAATAATAATATAATGCCAGTAGTTTTTTATCCAGCTTATGATAATGGTTCATCGCATAATGGAAAAAGTTCTGGATGGCAACAAATATATACATATCAGAGTTGGCGTGATAATCATGAAAATAGAGCATACGACCTTGCAGTAATTGAATTAGACTGGAATATGGGAGATGAATTCGGTTGGTTTGGCTCTCAATCTTATGGAACCAATAAAGAAATGAATGGATTATCTGTAAAAGAATATGGTTATCCTAAATTAGTTGGAAACGCAAAATCACAGTATTATACACAAGGCTCAATTCAAAAAACATATGATACATATTTTCATACTACTGCTGTAAATTATGAAGGTATGAGTGGCGGTCCTATTTTAAGAACAAATGATAATTATGCAGTGGGACTTGTTTCAGCACTTATAACTAATAAAAATATTTTTGGTAATGTAACTTCATTTGAAACATATGGAAGAAGAATAACACAAGATATTATCGATTTAATTAATAGTTATAACTAATTTTATATTATAATTAATTGGAGAATATATGATTAGAAAAAAAACAGTTATTTGTATATTTATAATATTTTTTTTAATTGTAATGTTTTGTTTAAATTTCTCGAAAGAAGAATATAATGATGATTTGGCAAAAGAAATACCATGGAATCAATTATCTAATAATTATAAATTCAATATAATTGAATTTAATAGCAATACTTATAATTATGGAGAAAGTATAGTAAATAATGATATTTTAGATAAATTGCTAATCGAGAAAGAAATAAAAACATATAGTGAAGAATCAGTTGAATATAAAGTCAACTGTAAAATGTATTCACTAAAAGAAATTAACGAAAATTATATTATAGTAATACAATTTGAAAAAGAAAATGAATATTATTTGTATGTAAATTATAATTATGAAATTAATACATTAAAAGATTTAATGGAAGCAACTGACTTTATAAATAATTCAAATATTAACACTTTATCATATAATTATTTTGATATGAAAAGTAGCAAAATAAAAAGTAAAAAATTATCACAAAGAAAGATATCTAAAATTAAAAAAGATGATTTATATAGTTCTATTTTTAATAAAAATCTTAATTTGCCGATTGAAAAGTCACAACAAAAAATTTATAATGATTATTTTAAATATGAAATTGTAATGGAGTTTAATTTATCAAACTTAAATAAAGATATACTGTTAGAAATGACAGATTCTGGTTATCTTATATTTAGTGTTTTTGGTATTCCATATTCTTTTAAAATTGGAGAAAAAGATGTGCTTGATTTTGTAGATTACTTCTTTAAATAAATTCTTATTTTCACACTTTACCTTCAAAACTAATACAATATATAAAAAAGTTAGGAGGAAAATGTGTGAAAAGAAAATTATTACTTACAATAGCAGTAATAGTTCTTATTATTGTTGCTGGAATTATTATTGCAATTAGTAGCTCAAATACTACTAATGAAAATTTGCAAACAATTAATGTAAGCGAAGTTACAAGATCAGTTTTTTATTCTCCACAATATGTAGCAATTCAAAAAGGATTTTTTGAAAAATATGGTATAAAAATTGAACTTACAACTGGGCAAGGGGCAGATGCTGTTATGACATCAGTTCTTTCAAATCAAGTAGAAATAGGATTTGCAGGACCAGAAGCATCAATATATGTTTACAATGAAGGAAAAGAAGATCATACAGAAGTATTTGCACAATTAACTAAAAGAGATGGATCATTTTTAGTTTCAAAAACTAATACAGATAATTTTAATTGGAATGATTTAAGAGGAAAAACAGTAATTCCAGGAAGAAAAGGCGGAGTTCCATATATGACTTTAGAATATGTTTTAAAACAGAATGGAATAAATCCACAAACAGATTTAATATTAGATGATAGTATTAAGTTTGATTTAATGGCAGGAGCATTTAGCAGTGGTGAAGCAGAATATGTAACATTATTTGAACCAACAGCTTCTATGACAGAGATGCAAGGCAAAGGCTATGTAGTGGCATCGGTTGGCGAGGCTTCAGGAGAAATACCATATACAGCATATTTTGCAAAAAAAAGTTATATTGAAAAAAATCCTGATATAATACAAAATTTTACTAATGCCATATATGAAGGTCAACAGTGGGTAAAAGAACATACTTCTAAAGAAATTGCAGAATCAGTTCAAAGTTTCTTTCCAGATACAGATTTAGAAATGCTTGAAACTGCAATCCAAAGTTATAAAGACATAGATGCTTGGAATGATACACCAGTACTTACAAAAGAAAGCTTTGAAAAACTTGAAGATGTAATGATAGAAGCAGGAGAACTTTTAAATAAAGTTCCATATGAAGAATTAGTAAATAATACTTATGCTGAAAAAGCAATTGAAAACAAATAATAGTTTAGATTGAAGTTAGAAGTAAAACTAACTTCAATCTTGTTTTGTTTACATAAATATGATATAATATTAAAGATAAACTATAAATATCCTGTTTTAGTATGCAGGGGAGTAACAATAAGAAACTATTAACAACGTCATCAAACAATATGAACAGGAGGGCTTTTTATGATGTCATTAGCTTATGCGTATTCTCTTATTTTAGGTGTTTTTCTTATCTTTATGGGATTTCAGGCAAATAATGCTGGATGGACACGGAAGATTCCCACTTCTTACAGATTAACATACTTTGTTCTATATGTATGTTATGTTGTTCAGGCTATATATTTGGTAAGAAATATTTCAGACAATCCATCAATTACAGAAGTATTTGTAGCTTCACTACTTGTTGCACTTATTATTGCTAATCTAATAGATATGCCAACAGTTATGTTGACTCGAGAGGGTGTAATAAGAAAGATAAGTTTTAAAAACACATTATTGTATGGATTTAATAAAAAGGAGGAAAAATACCGCAAATTAAGTGCAGAAGAATTTGCTGAACAAAATAATATTGATTATATTCCGATAGTTGGTGGAGACAGGATTGAAAATGATGATGAGGTAGAACGTATTGTCGCAAATGAAAACAAATATATAAAATTCTACCCATTCAACGATGGCTACAATTATTCTCCTAAAAAGGAATGGTTTGGCAAGTTTGAAAAAGAAGGTTCTGTTTATTATGCGATGATGCTGGATACAAAAAAGGCATTCAACTGTATCACAAATCTGAAAGATATCCTTATGCAGATGATTCAGCTTTATTGTGATAACATGAACAATGATGTTTTCTTGGATCCATATGAATTTGCACTGATTCTTGAAGACGAGCCCAAAGAAGGATATGTTGGACGAGCAAAGCTTGCAATCACAGCTGATACAATCAAAAACAAGAATATCGAAGCAGATGAGAGAGAAGAACGAAAGAAATACTATCTTAACAGGCTGTTAGATTGTTTCATTGGTTGGAATTTCGGCGTGATTATCGAGAATAACACGGATTTAATGGTCAAAGTAATGCTTCTTAATGACTGGGTTATTACAAAGGGAATGCGTGTTCCAAAAGGAACTGGTAGTAAACTGCATTTCGATGAGTATATTAAGCGGTACAAATTGAAAACAAAAGAAAACTGTTTTTAACTGATATCATAATTGAGGCGGGAAGATTCTTCCCGCCTTCAAATATTTTAATTGCTATGTCAATAAAATAAATAAACAATAAAAAATTAATTTTTTTAAAAATCCATCTAATGATTGAAATTAGAAGGATTTTTTATGTTTAGAATAATAAAAAACAAATGGCTTTTTAACAAAATGTTAAAAAGTACTTGACAAAACAATAACTTTTTAATAAAATGTTAATAAGTCAAGAGGAGGTATATGAAATGAGCAAAGAAGATATAAGTTTAGGAAAATCTAAATATGCAAATTTAGCATTAAGCACAGATATGTTAATATTTTCTGTTTCAAAAGGGAATGCCAAAACATGTAGAAATTTATCAGAAAAATATTTCAGTATATTGTTAGTAAAAAGAACTTCAGAGCCTTTTAAAGATAAATGGTGTTTGCCTGGAGGTTTTGTTGAAAAAAGTGAAACATTAGATATGGCGGCAGAAAGAATTTTAGCTAAAGAAACTAATTTGCATAATATTTATAAAGAACAATTATATACATTTGGAGAAATTAATAGAGATCCAAGAATGAGAGTAATAAGTACATCATATATGGCTTTAATAGATAGAGAACAATTAAAAGAAAATTTAAGTGATAATGCAAGTTGGTTTAATATTCATGTTCAAGAAAAAGAAAATGTTTTAAATGTTTTACTAGAAAATGAAGAAGAAAAAATAGAATATAAACTAAAAAAAGAATTAGTAAATAAAACAACAAATCAATATAAATATGAAATTCTTGAAAATGAAAAAATTGGATTTGACCATACAAAAATAATAATAACAGGTATCTCAAGAATGAAAAACAAAGTTCAAGATACAGATATTATTTTTAATATGATGCCAGAGTATTTTACTTTAGGAGAATTACAACAAATATATGAGGTAATTTTAGATAAAAAATTATTAGATCCAGCTTTTAGAAGAATTATTGCAGATAAAGTGGAAAAAACAGATAAGCTTGTAAAAACTGGTGGACACAGACCATCAGTATTATATAAATACAAGAATTAAAATTAGGAGGTTTTTATTATGAACGAAAAAGAAAGTATAATCAAAGGGATGGACAATTATATCAAAAGAATAAAAAGATGTGAAAGTACTTATGAAGAATTGTTAAATAGTATACCAGAAGATTATGATGAAAAAATTTACAAAGTAACAGATAGAAACTTATTTAGTAAAATAATTTTTAACTTTGTAACAGCGTTAAATCAAGATAATGCAGAAGGCGATTTAATGAAAATATATGATGTAGCAGTTCATATGAAAACAAAAGCATTAATTATAGCAAATAAAGGAGCAACTTTATATTCATTAACAGAAAAATATGAAACTCCACACTTAGTAAGACACATTGGACTTTGTGTATATATGCCTGGAATAGGTATGGAATATGCAAATGCAGGAATTGTTGGAAATATATATGATGAAGGAATTGTTTTAAGAACAGAATCAGCTTGTACCCCTTCATTTTTATTTGGCTCACAAAGATGTAATTGCCATTATCAATGGAAAAACATAAGAGAATTATCAGCTACATTTAATAAAATTGAAACTCCTAATATACAAAATGGAGACGATTTTGAAAAATGGGTTCAGGAACAATATAAATATGAAAATGGAAAACATATATATCAAAATAAAGGAAGTTTAGGGTTTGTAATGTTACACATTGATTCTCAAAATGGTATGGGAAGTGGATATACAGAAAATGAATTTGTTTTTGATTTAGCAGAAAGAGCATCAATTAGACATAGAGGAGAATATACATCAGAACAAACTTACAAAACAACAATGTATGGTGGATTTACAACAATAGGTTTAAAAGGAGATCCAAGAAGTGCAAACAATAATGTTGGTTATAAAATCACACCAGTAATTTTAGATTATTTAGGAGCAAATCAAAAAGTAATTATGCTTACAAACAATCCTTTAAAAATCATGCAAATGGAAAATTTCGGTTATGAAATAATAAGAGTAAAATCAATTGGAGCTGTAAATGTTGCAGGAAGCACAGAAGCAACTCAAAGAGGAACAGAATTTAATCATATGGATATAAATGGAGATTTAACTTCTTTCAAAGAAGATTACGATAGAATTAAAGAAGAAATAACTGATATTGTAAGTAAAAATTTTTTCAAAAAAGAATTGAAAGGAGCATAAATATGAAGATAAGTTATATATGCTTTGAAGTATCAAGTATCTGCAACATGGATTGTAAATTTTGTTTTGCAAATTGGAGAGAAAATCGAAAGCAACTGCCACTTGAAAAAGTGCTCTCCATTATAGATAAATTAAAAGAATATGGAGTTGAAGCAATAAATTTAACAGGTGGAGATCCACTAGTTCGAAATGATATTGTAGAAATATGTAAACATTGTAGAAAACTTGGAATTATCCCAATAATTTCTACAACAGGAATTGAGTTATTAAAAGATAAAGAAGTTTTAAATTATATAGATTCAATAAATTTACCTTTAGATTCATTTGAGCAAGAAATACATAACCAAATGAGACCTTGCTCTATCAAAAATCACCACAGATTAATATTAGATTTAATAGAATACATTCGAGAAAATTATCCAAATATTAAAATAAAAATAAATACAATGGTTGGAAAAATGAATAAAAACGATGTAATAAATATCGGAAAGCTAATAGAAGGAAAAATATATAGCTGGAAGCTTGGAAAGTTCTTTAGTAGTGGATATGGGAAAAAATACGAAGAAATGTTTGAAATATCTACTGAAGAATTTGAAGAAGTTGTTCAAAATTGTAAAGAAAAATATAAAAATATTAACATTGTTGACCAAGAATTTATACCAAAAGAAGATGAAATATATAATATTTTCATTGATTGTTATGGACGCGCAAATGTTCATACAGATAATGGAATTAAAAGTTATGAAAATATTGAAGATATAGAAAAACTTGGAGTTAAGAAAAAAATTGATAATGTATGTAAAATAAAAAAATCATATTTAGAAAAAGTTTATAAATAATAGGAGGAATCTTATGAAAGTTAAAATTTGTGGAATTAGCAATAGAGTTGATGCACTTACAGCTGTGAGTTTAGGTGCAGATTGTATAGGTTTTGTAATGGGAGGAAAAGTTTTACCAGTTGAAGTTGAACCATATGCTCAATGGGTTAGAGAAACTATTAAAAAGTTTCCAAAAGGGGTAGATAGTTTTTTAGTAACACATCTTTTTGAGGCAGAAGATATTTTAGATTTATCAAATTATATTAAAAGCACAGGAATTCAAATTTCAGAAGATATAGATATAGAAGAAGTAAAAAAAGTAAGAAAAAATACTAATAAAAAAATTATAAAAACTGTTGTTACAACAGATCCAAAGGCAGTAGAAAAATTAAAATTATACGAACCTTATTGTGACTGCTTTTTATTAGATTCAAGAGATAGCGGTTATACTGGTGGAACTGGAAAAG
Organism: uncultured Clostridia bacterium; assembly: GCA_948530865.1. Lineage (GTDB taxonomy): Bacteria > Bacillota > Clostridia > TANB77 > CAG-508 > Scatovivens. The sequence continues at coordinate 2,463 of CAOTKV010000011.1, read as the reverse complement.
AAAACAATTGGCAAATGTGCAGAAAGTTAATAGATATGACTGAAAAACCAGTATTTATTGCAGGAGGATTAAATCCAGAAAATGTAAGAGGTGCAATTGAAGAAACAAAGCCTTATGGTGTAGATGTTTCTACTGGAATTAGTTGTTATAGCGAAAGCTATTTAAGAAAAGATAGAAAAGATCATAACAAAATAGAAAAATTTATAAAAATTGCAAAGGAGTATTAAATGCAAGAATTATTTGGAAAAGTAGATAATTTAGAAGGTTTTACTCATCCTAAATTTAATGAAAAATTTAAGTTTATGAATGAAGAGCAAAGTATAAATTTAGCAAAAAGAGTTTTAGAAGAATTTTTAAAATCAGGTTATCAACAGATTGTAATAATAGAAAGTGGAACTTCTCCATTAATTTCAATAATAAAAAAATTAAAAGAATATAAAAAATCAAATTTAAATTTAATGCAAATAAAGATTCCAAGAGATTTAGATTTTAATTTGTATAAATGGTTTGAAACATATTTGTCAAAAGAGGAATTAATATTACGTGAGGAAAAATTAAAAGAACTTTGCAGTAAATTTAATTTAGAAGATTTTATAGGTAAAGAAAAATTTTCAATTTATGACAGTATAAGTGATAACAGAGCTTATAGTGAAGAAAATAAAGAGTTTCATGAAATACTAAAAGGAACAAAATTGTATGAAATATTTACAAAACCATTTTTAATTTTTGATGAATATATTAATGCAGGAACTATAATTAGAAATTTTAATGGAATAGTAAGACTATTTACAGATAATCCACAATTTAAATTATCTGCATATTGTATGTTTTTAGATAATCCTGATAATTACGGAAAAATTGCTTTTACAATATATGATAATAGTACTGAGCTTGAAGCATATAGAAACGGAGCTTATCCTTTTGAAAATAGAATTGATTTAATTGAATATTACTATTTTATTTCAAAAGATAATTTTCAAAAAGTGTATTTAAAAGATTTAAAAATAGTTTTAGAAAATTTGAATAATAATGAATTTTATAATTTATTAAATGAGAAGATTTTGAAAAATAATATTTTAAATAAATTAAAAGAAAATTTAGAAGAAAGTCAAGTAAGAGAATATGTTTCAAATAATGATATTACAAGATATTTATTAAAATATTTAGATGAAAAAATATATGGAAAAAATAGAATTTCAGATTTTTTTGATCAAGTATTTGAACTTTACGCTCCATCTTGGTCACCAATGCCAGTAATATTTCATTTAGATTATTGGAGTGGTTTTGATAAAATTCAAGAAAATATAGAAAATATTGCTTGTGAAATAGCAGAAGATTATAAAGTTTATAGATTATCAATTTTGAGAGAAGCAGTAGAATCACTTGAAAATAATAATAAAATATGGAAAGAAAAAATAGAAGGGATGATTTAATATGAATATAATTGATATTTCAATGGAATTAAATGAAAAAACAGTAGTATGGGTAGATGATGAACCGCCAAAACTTATACCACTTGCAAGAAAGCCAGAAGCTCCTATAAACTTTACTTGGTTAGATTTTGGAGCGCATGCAGGAACTCATATAGATGCACCATATTATTTATTTAATGAGAAATGGAAAAGTGATGAAGTTCCATTTGAAGTTTTAATTGGAGATTGCCAAGTAGTTGATTTAACAGATGTAGATGATTTAATTGAAATCGAAGATTTAAAAAAACATAATATAACATGTGAAAGAATTTTACTTAAAACACAAAATTCATATGATAATATGGAAAAATATAATCCAAATCATGTTGCATTATCAAAAAAATCTGCGGAATATTTAAGAGATTTAGGAATAAAACTAATTGGATATGATTATCAAAGCTTTGAAAGAAATGGTGCTGTTGATATTCATAGAATATTTATGGAAAAAAATATTGTTGCATTAGATAATTTAAGATTAAAAGAAACAAAAGAAAAATTGTATAAAATTATATGTTTGCCAGTTAAAGTTACAGGTATTGATGCTGCACCTTCAAGAGCAATATTAATAGAAGAGTAGAGGTGAAATTATGGATTATAAAGAGTTTGTAAGAAGTTACAAAGACTTTCCTAAAAAAGATGTATTATTTTGGGATTTTACTTATTTATTAAAAAATGTAGAGGCTAGAAAATCTGCTATAAATGAAATAAAAGAATTTTTGAAAGATAAAAAGATTGATAAAATTGTTGCAATTGAATCAAAAGGATTTACAATTGGTTCAATACTAGCATATGAATTACAACTACCACTTGTGTTAATTAGAAAACCAAATTTAATTCCTGGAAAGTTTTATTCAGAAGAATTTATAAAAGAATATGGAAAGGCAGAATATCAAATAAAAGAAGATAGTATAGATAAAGGTGAAAATGTAGTAATTGTATATGATATTATGGCTGGAAGTGGTGCAAGTAAAGCTGCAATAAATTTAGTTGA
>CAOTKV010000010.1 GCA_948530865.1 uncultured Clostridia bacterium | reverse complement strand
ACTGGTGTTCCTCCTAATATCTACGCATTTCACCGCTACACTAGGAATTCCACTTTCCTCTCCGACACTCAAGGAGAATAGTTTTGGTTGCAGTTCCTCAGTTGAGCCGAGGGATTTCACAACCAACTTGTTCTTCCGTCTACGCACCCTTTACACCCAATAATTCCGGATAACGCTTGCCCCCTATGTATTACCGCGGCTGCTGGCACATAGTTAGCCGGGGCTTCCTCCTTAGGTACAGTCTTTTATCTTCCCTAACGACAATAGTTTACAATCCGAAAACCTTCTTCCTATACGCGGCGTCACTGCGTCAGAGTTTCCTCCATTGCGCAATATTCCCGACTGCTGCCTCCCGTAGGAGTCTGGGCCGTATCTCAGTCCCAATGTGGCCGTTCAACCTCTCAGTCCGGCTACTGATCGTCGTCTTGGTAGGCCGTTACCCCACCAACTAACTAATCAGGCGCAAGCCCATCTATCAGCGGATTGCTCCTTTCCTCACTGTATCATGTGATACTGTGAGCATATGCGGTATTAGCAATGATTTCTCACTGTTATTCCCCTCTGATAGGCAGGTTGCTTACGTGTTACTCACCAGTCCGCCACTAACCGCTCTCAATCTAAAAGAATGAGTTAAGTCCGTTCGACTTGCATGTCTTATGTGCGCCGCCAGCGTTTATCCTGAGCCAGGATCAAACTCTCTTGTTAATGGTATCTATATTTTATAAATATAAATCTAATTGAGTTTGAGCTTAATAGCTCGATTTGAAAAATTATAATTTTTGGTAGTTTATAACTACCGCTTGGTTTCTCTTAAAGGATATTTATTGTTTACTTTTCAATGTACTTTTTATTCTGTTCACAACCTGTGAACGAGATTTATTTTAACACATTTTATAGTTCGTTGTCAACACATTTTTAAAATATTTTTTTAAAAATTTTAGACATTTTTTTGAACTATTTTTGTATTAAAAATTCAATGTTCTTTTGTTCACTTTTTCTCGTGAACTGTTGATTATTTTAACACTTTTAATTTTACTTGTCAACACATTTTTAAAATTTTTTCAAAAAATTTTATTGGTAAATTTTACTGCATTAATTTAATCAATTTCATGTTGTTTTTTGTTACACAACGTTGATTATTTTAGCACCATTTTTTTATAAAGTCAACACTATTTTAAAAAAAATTTTATTTTTTTATTTTCTTCACATTAATTCTATTATACATACCTATTTATACATAATCAAATGTAATTTTTTCCATATATATTATATGAAGAAACTATTTATTTTATGTATTATATTTTTATATTATAAATATGAATTCTATTTGTCCTATATGTAACTTATTTGTATAAATACGAAATAGAAGTACAAAATGCACTTCTATTCTTTCATTTCTTTATTATAAAATTTGTTTCTACAATATTTTTTAGCTAAACCACCTTCACTCGTTTCTTTATAATGACTTTGTAAATCCTTTCCTGTTTCATACATAGTTTCTATTACCATATCAAGTGATACTTTTGTATGTTGTTCAAGCATAATGGCTAACATACTTGAATCTACTGCTCTCATTGCTGCAACTGCATTTCTTTCTATACATGGAATTTGTACATAGCCATATACTGGGTCACATGTTAAGCCTAGATGATGTTCCATAGCTGTTTCAGCAGAGTTTTCAATTCTATCTATATCTAAATCTAACAAATATGAACATGCTGCAGAAGCCATAGAACATGCTGTTCCAATTTCAGCTTGACATCCACATTCTGCTCCGCTTATTGAAGCGTTTGTTTTTATGATGTTACCAATTATTCCTGCAACAGCTAATGATTTTACAATTTTTTCATCATTAATATTATATTCGTTCTTCATATAATATAGTACTGCTGGCAATACTCCAGATGCGCCACATGTAGGTGCTGTAACAATTATTCCACCACATGAATTTTCTTCACTAGTTGCTAAAGCATAACTACTAAGTAATCTTGTTCTTTTTAAAGAATCATTTTCATAATCTACTTTCTTTTCATATATTTCTTTAGCTCTTCTTTTAATCTTTAATTTTCCTGGTATAGTTCCTTCTTTTCTTAAACCTTCTTTTATTGTAAATTGCATAGTATTCCAAATTTCAGTTAAAAACTCTTTTATATCTTCTCCCTCAACTTGGCAAACATATTCATATAAATCTATCTTGTTATCTTTGCAATATTTTTGTATTTCATACCAGTTCTTTTCTTTATATAATTCAGGTGCTATTACAATTTCCTTGCCATCTATTTTAAAAGTTCCTCCACCAATTGAATAAACTCTCCAATTACTTATTAATTCCTCTCCTTTATAAGCAAAAATATCAAAAGTATTTGGATGAACATCACATTTTTTCTCTTCATCAAATATAATTTCACATTCATAATCTTCTAAAGTTTTCTTTATTATATAATCAGTTAAATGTCCTTTACCAGTTAAGGCTAATGAACCATATAATATAACTTTAAATTTAGTTGCCTCTTTATATTTATTTTTAAAAATTTCTACTGCTCTTTTAGGTCCCATTGTATGTGAACTTGAAGGACCATTTCCTATTTTATACAATTCTCTTAAAGATTGCATATTACCTCCTAGATTTTAATAGCGCTTTCTAATGCAAGTTTTATCATATTATTCATTGATAATTGTCTTTGCTCTGATGTTAATTCTTCTTTAAAACATAATGAATCTGATACAGTTAATAAGCAGGCTGCATTTTTTCCTAAATGTTTTGCAGTATAGAAAAGTGCAAAGCTTTCCATTTCTGAACCCATTGCATTATATTCTTTAGGAATTCTATTTGTAAATGACATTGGATCATCTAAATATGGATCAAAACATTCTGTACATGCCATATTTCCTTTAGTATAATCTTGATTAATTTCTTTTGCTGTATTTTCTATTACTTCATTTAAATATTCAGAAGCCTTGATAAAATGACATTCATTCTCTGTCATATTTCTTGCAAAATTCCCTTCTGTATAACTTCCTGAAACTAATACAACATCTAATAGTTTTAAATAATCAACATGACCACCGCATGAACCTATTCTTATAATGTTTTCTACTCCATAAAATTTATAAAGTTCATAACAATATATTCCTATACTTGGCATTCCCATTCCTGATGCCATAACTGTAATTTCTTTTCCTTTATATTTACCAGTAAAAGCTAACATTCCTCTTACATTATTTACTAATTTATAATCCTCTAAAAAAGTTTCTGCAATATATTTTGCTCGCATCGGATCTCCAGGCATTAAAACTGTTTTTGCGATTTCATCTATTTTTGCTTCATTGTGAACTGCCATAAATATACCTCCTCTCAAATTTGAGATGATTATATCATTGCAATTTACTTAAATCAATATAATATACTTAATAGTATTTTATTTACTTTCTTCACTTTCCATTTTTTTCAATACATTATCTTTAACTTTTTCTAGTTCTTTTTCATTTATCACTTCTTTTTTCAAAATTTTCTTATATTCTTTTATTTCTTTTTCTAATTCTGACATAACCCCTCCTTTTTATAATAATAAAGTTTAAATATTTTATCACAAGTCCAGGGACTCGTGCAAGTGTCTACTGCAAATAAAATAATTAATGTAAAATAATAAAAAAAATTAAGGAGATAATAATGATACAATTAAATGTAGAAAAACTGCTTAAAGAACGCAATATGAGTAAAGAAAAATTATGCAATTCTATGGAAATTACTCGTTATAATCTTAACAAAGCAATTAGAGGTCGCAAATCTATCTCATATAAATATCTGGAACGGATTTTGTAGACAACTTGATTGTACATTTGATGAATTATTAACTATTATTGATGATAAATAAAAGAACTAATCTACTTATATAAAGTAAATTAGTTCTTTTTTTAATAGTCTAACATAATTTCTATATCATTTTGCATTTGTAAATATATTGCATTTCCTTCTATTTCTATATTGTCCAAATAGTACAATTCTATAATAAAATCTTGCTCTTTCTCATTTGTAATAAATACTTTTTGATTACTAATTAAAATTTTTGCACTTTTAATTGTTATATGAAACTGCAAAGCGCCTTTAATTTCTACATAAACATCTTCGTTCTCAAATTCTTTTAGCTTTATTCTCAATTTGTCTAACATATCTTACCCTCCTTTTATTTAAGGATAGGAACAGAATAAAAATGAAGTTTTACGCAGTTTTTAAATCTAATCTTAGTTTATCAGCAATCATTGCAATAAATTCTGAATTTGTTGGTTTGCCTTTATTTGAGTTTACTGTATAACCAAATATACTTTCAACTGTTTCTATCTGCCCTCTATTCCAAGCAACTTCAATTGCATGTCTAATTGCTCGTTCAACTCTTGATGGAGTTGTTTTATATTTCTTAGCTAAATCAGGATATAATTGTTTTGTTATCTGATTTATAACTTCTATATTATTTACAACCATAATAATACCATCTCTTAAATATTGATAACCTTTTATATGAGCTGGAACTCCAACTTCATGGATGATATTTGTAACTTTTATTTCTAGAATCTCTTCTTTGGTAGCTTGACTATTTATATCAATATAATTTGATTTATTATCATTATAATTACTGATATTTTGAGTTTTTACTTCTGCTCTATTTACTAATTCTCTTATTCGTTTTATTAATACATCCATTTTAAAAGGTTTCAAAATGTAATACTCAGCACCTAAGTTTATCGCTCTTGCTGTTACATTATCTTGTCCTACTGCAGAAAGCATAATAAATATAGGTAGTTTTTTATTAGTCATATTTAACTTTTCCAATACGCCTAATCCATCTAAATGTGGCATAATTACATCTAATAATACAATTGTAGGATTTGTATCTATTATTTTATTAAATGCCTCCACTCCATCCTTTGCTGTTCCTACAATTTCTATATCTTCTTGTGAGCTCAAATATGTAACTACTGTAGAAACAAAATCTATATTGTCATCTGCAATAAGTATTTTGATTTTTTCTTTCAAAATAATACCTCCTAAAAAAATTCTGTAAATATTTACAAGTCGAATTATATTATTAAAATAATCATTATGCAATAATTTTTCCTTATTTTTCAAGCTTTTCGTGTCTCCTGATTCGACAAAATTCGTCAAATAATCACAATATATTTTCAGAAAAAAGTGTATTAATTTTGTATTTTGTAAAATAATGTAGAAATATTACTAGTTTATTACAAAAAAACACTAAATCTCAATGTATTTTTCTCCAATTATATTCATATTTAATACTTTAAAATTTAATTCGTTCATGTTTTTTTCTATTAACTTTAATTTTTCGTCAGTAATTTCAATGATAGAAATAATATTTTCTGCATATTCTGAATTGGCTAATTTTATATCATTTTGTTTTAAATAATATTTAAATTTTTCAAAATCTGAGTACGATACTTCTATTTTAGTTTCTAATCCTATGTCTTTTTCTACTTCTTCAATACTATTTAGTGCCTCTTGAGTAGCCCCTGTATAACATCTTACAAGACCACCTGTACCTAAAAGAATTCCTCCAAAATATCTTGTAACAACAACTAACACATTTGTTAAATTCTTCGAATTCAAGATATTAAGCATTGGAGCTCCTGCTGTTCCAGATGGCTCTCCATCATCACTAAATCTATTTATTATACCATCTTTTGTATATATACTAAAAGCATAACAATTATGCCTTGCATCAAAGTATTGTTTTTTTACTTCTTTTACTTTTTCTTCTGCTTCTTCTACACTTTCAACATAAAATATATTTGCAATAAATTTAGATTTCTTTTCCACTATTTCACCAGAAGCATTTTGGTTTATTGTTTTAAACATACTATTTCTCCTATTTTAATTTAATCCTGCTGTATAACCTGTTGAATATGCTATTTGTAAATTAAATCCTCCAGTATATGCATCTACATCAATAACTTCTCCTGCAAAATATAATCCTTTTACTTTCTTTGATTCCATAGTTTTAGGATTTATTTCTTTTGTTGAAATTCCACCAGCTGTAACTATTGCTTCTTCAACTGGTCTAAATCCGCCTATAGTAATTTCAAAATTTTTCAAAATCTTTACTATCCTATTTCTTTCTTCTTTAGTTATTTCATTCACTTTTTTATAATAGTTTATTTGACTTAAATTAATTACTACATCAATCATTTTCTTTGGTAATAATCTATCTAGACTATTTTTAAATTCTTTATTTTTAAATTCTTCAAAATCCCTTATTATTCTTTTATCTAATTCTTCTTCAGATAATGCTGGTTTTAAATCTATTATTAATTTAATTTTGGATTCTTTTAGCAATCTATCAATATCTTTATATCTTAAAAGATGTGCAGAACCACTTAATATAATTGGTCCACTCACACCAAAATGTGTAAATAGCATTTCACCAAAATCATCATATATCTTTTTACTCTTTTCTTCATCTTTTATTTCTATTTTTACATTTTTTAATGACAATCCTTGCAGTTGTTTACATATATTCATTTTTGAAGTTAATGGAACTAGAGATCCTCTTATTTTTTCTATTGTATGACCAACTTCTTTTGCCATTTTATATCCATCACCAGTAGAACCTGTACCAGTATAGCTATTTCCTCCAGTTGCAATTATTACTTTAGAGCTATAAATTTTTTCACCACTTTCTAGTTCTACTCCTTGAACTTTTTCATTTTCTACTAATATTTTAGATACTCTTGAATTTGTTTTTATTTGTATAGATTTGTACTTTCGAACTTCATTTTCTAAACAAACTCTTACATCTTCTGCTCTATCTGAAACAGGGAAATATCTATTACCACGTTCTACTTTTAACTTAACACCATTTTTTTCTAAAATATTTACTATATCTTTATTAGTAAAGTTTTGAAAACTACTGTATAAAAACTTTCCATTTCCAGGAATATTTTTTATAAAATCATCCATATCAATAGAACTAGTTACATTACATCTTCCTTTTCCTGTAACTAATATCTTTTTTCCAAGAAATTTATTCCTTTCTATTATAATTACATTATTACCATTTTGTGCAGAGGTAATTGCAGCAATCATACCACTTGGACCTCCACCAACTACTATAACTTTCATAAATCATTCCCTTTTCAAAAATCAATTCAATCTAGTATACTACATTTTTACAGTTTTTTCAATCATTTTATGAATTTACTAACCATTAAAAACAAAAATGAAATTTTTCGACTGTCCCTAAATTTCAAAAAAGATACAATAAAAAATGAAGTGAACTTTTTGGAGTTCACTTCAAAATTACATCTTTTAATTTATTTTTCTTCTAATTCCTTACAAATAGCACTATCAAGATTTTCATACTGATATTTACCTATAAAGCTTGGTGCATAATATGTTTCTAATTCATATGTTGGAACAACTATAACTTTGCCTTTCTCATCTATTACCCCCCATTTACCATCTTGGCAAATTCCTGCAAAGCCAAACTCATTAAGTTCTGTTACTCTATCATATTTACATTCAACAATAACTTTTCCTGTGCTATCAGCAAATCCCCATTTTTCATCATCAGCCTTATAAGTATAAAGTTTAGCTTCTTTAAATACTTCGGTATTGTTAACTAATTCACCATCTTTATTTATATAAGCAATTTCTGAATTTGAATATATTGATACATATTCATCATTTATTTTTTGAACAATTGCATCTTCCATTGATAATACTTTTTCTATTTTTTTAGAATACATATCTACTTTATTTCCAATTCTAGCTTCTAATGCATTAATATTTTCAAGCACAATTATATAATCATATTGTGGCTCAATTTCTATTCCTGTATATAAATTTAGTACACCTGATTTTCCTTCTTCTGTTGTGTACACAAAGAAATTATCAAATGCATAAGTTATATTTGTATAATTATTTTCAATTTGTATATCTTTACTTATTATACTATAATATCCTTGTTCATTTTGAGCTATAAAAAATGATGGATTGCTAGTTTCTACAATACTTTTATAATTATTAGTATTAACTATATTTCCGTGTACATCATAAAGCATCATACTATCATCTTTTTTTACTGAAATATAATTTCCTGCAATTGAATAACTTGTATAATCTGTTTTTAATATTTCATTTCCATTATTATCAAAGAATCCATATTTTCCATTTCTATTTACAACAAAAATATTTGAAAGTTCATAAAATACAATTGATTGATATCTTGGTTTTATTATAATTTTTTTGTTTTTAATAACACCTTTCTTTCCCTTTTCCATAAAAGTTAAGTAAATATCATCATTATCATATTCTACATTTCTAGTAATTGATTCATATTTTGGTTCTAATAATATTTTTCCATTATAATCTATATATCCATATATAATTCCTGAATTTGTTTTTTCTGATACAATATATCCTGTTTTTAAGTATTCATTTTCAGCAGAACAATATTCATCACCTTTTATTGAATTATATTTTGTATCTATAATTGTTTTTCCTTGTGAATCAAGTACTCCATATAGTCCATCTTTTTTTACTAATATACATCCAGGTTTATTTGGAAGACTTGCCACAGATTCATATATAGCTTCTGTTAATCTTTTTCCATCATAATTAATTAATCCATATTTTCCATTATTTTCATAACTTAGTACATTTTTTTCCATTTCTAAAGTAGAATCTGAAATTACTATTGGATACACTGAAGTATATTCTGTAAAAATATCTTTTCCTTTACTATTTAAAACAGAATAATTTTCCTCATCAGAAAAACAAATAAATACGTCTTTTGCCTGATTTGGAATATATATTTGAGTATATTTTGACTCAATAATTTGCTCACCTTTTCTATTAACAATACCAACAGTTGAATCTAATGAATATAATGTAAAATATTCATATGGATCTTGTTTTATTGTTTGAACAGGCTTTGAACTATTATTTATTAAAGTAGCTACTATTCCTATTATAAATATTACTACTATTATTGCAACTATAGCAATAACCTTTATACTTCCATCATTTTCTCGTAAATTCAAAACATCAACTCCTCAAATTCAAGTATTAATTTTGACTGAAATATTAAGCATTTTCTGTCATAACAGGTACGACTTGTTTTTTACGAGAAACAACTCCTTTTAATAAAGCTGTATTATTCTCTAATTTAACTCCATATGCTTTTTCTACAAGTGAAGCTGATTTTCCTAAAGCAATTACTTGTGAATTGCTATTTACAATATCTGTAATTAATAACATAAATAAATCTAAATTTTCTTCATTTATAATTTCATTCATTCTAGCTTCTAAATCTGCTTTCAAATTCATAACTTCTAAAATATCAGCAGTATTAACTTGATTTACAATAGATTTTACATCTTTAAAATCTATTTTTTTAGCATCTAAATGTAATATTTCATCTATACTAAATGAACTTAAATCTGTTCCTGCTTTTAGCATTTCTAATCCATAAATTTCTGGATTTACTCCAGCAATTTCAGCTAGTTCTTTAACAGCTTTTCTATCATCATCTGTTGTTGTAGGTGATTTTAATAATAATGTATCTGAAATAATTGCTGATACCATTAATGTTGCTACTTTTTTATCTATTTCAAATCCATTTTCTTTATATAACTTGTACATAATTGTTTCTGTACATCCTACTGCTTCTGCTCTATAAAATAATGGATATGATGTTTCTAAAGCAATTTTATGATGATCTACAACTTTTAAAATATTTACATTATCTAAATTATCTATTGATTCTTTTGGGCTATTATGATCTACTAAAATAACATTTGCTCCATCTTCTACATTTTCTATTAACTCTGGTGCTTCTATTCCTAAATAATTTAAAACATATTCTGTTTCTTTATTTACATTTCCTAATCTACAAGCAACTGCTTCTGCATTTCCTTTTTTCTTTTCGAAATCTGCCATTACTAAACTTGATGTAATTGAATCTGTATCTGGATTTTTGTGTCCAAAAATATAAGTTTTTCCCATTTTATTTTATTTCCTTTCTTTGCTTGCTTTTCAATATTTAACCAAACAAGCCATGATTTTATATTAATATTTATTTTTCTACGTGTTTATACACGTTGATAATATATAACAAAATATTATAAAAATCAATATTTTTCACAAAGATGACACATAAAAAGTGCTAGCAAAATCACTAGCACTTTTTATTATTTTATAATAAATTTATATAACTCATTCAAATCTTTTGTTTCTTCTTCTAAATCTAAAGTGGCTGTTTTGTTTTCATCATCAAAATATATAACTGAAAATTCTAATTGTTCATCAGTTGCATTCTCCATTACAAGTACATGATTTATTTCTTCAATTACTGTATATGGTGTTGAATCTGAATTTCCAACTTCATTTAAAACAACTATTGGAACTACTTTATTTTTTACTATTTCTTTAATAATTTCAGTTAATTTCGGTGTTACTCCATCAATTGAATTTATAAGTAATATTATTTTATCAGTAGATTCAATAGACTTTTTTACTTTTTGAGATACATCATCATCTTTTATATTTACAAAATTTATTTTATGTTCTTCACTTGCTACTATTTTAATAAAATCTTCTTCATTTTCTTCAAATCTAGCAATTACTGCTACATTTACATTATTTTTATCATTCATTATTTTATACCTTTCTAAAATTAAACAGCATTCTTTTTATATAAAATTTCTTTTTGCTCAATGATTTTAGTTTTTTTTAGTTTTTCTTCTTCTTTAAGAAGTAAACTAATTCTAAATAAATCTGAACCATCAATATCTTGAATACTTATTTTGTGTGATTTAATCTTCCTATATATATCAAAAAATCTAGTTTTCTCTTCTTTTGAATCGTTTACAATTACCATATCATTAATTTCTAACATCTCTTCATCTACAAATGATTCATTTTCATAATAATCATACGTTTCTATTCTTTCTAATATTTCTTCATCCGTATCTAAAATAATTTCTTCTTTTACTTTTTTTTCATATGTAAAACAATTATCCTCTATACTTTCATTAACATTATCTTTTGATTTCCAAAAGAAGCTTTTAAAAAAATTTATTACTTTACTAAAAATTGATTTTGGCTTTTCAATTAAACTATTATTTTTGTTCATAATATTACCTATCTTTCATCAAAATCTTTAAAAAATTCTTTTTTATCATTCATTTCTTGTTTTCTTTCTTTTATTTCTTGACTTTCATTATATAAACGGAAGGCTGTTCCCATATCTTTGGCATCAACAGCCACTTGACCTTTGGTTTCTATTTCTTTCAGTGATTCATCTAATAGATGAATTCTTCTATCTGTTTCTGTAATACTTTCTATAATTCTATCTTTTATTTCTGGACAAGTTTCAAAAAATAAATCTATACGTTTTCCCTTTTCTTTAGGACCTTCTTTAGAAAATAGTTTTTGAAAATATCCATTTTCTAAAATTTCTGGTGACATTCTAGACATTTGTACAAAGTTTCTTATGGCATTTCCCAATTTTCTCTGAGCTTCTGGTATTGTACATTTTAAACTTTCTGCTGCAATTTCATACACTTCCTCCATAGTCTTTCCATCTGATATTATACTTTTGGCAATAAATTTTGTGTTTCTTATTGCAGGATGCATTTTTAAACCTATAACTTTACCATTTTTTATTTCTAGAATATTACCACCTTTATCATACGTTGTAGAAGTATCTCTATGTACATATGCAATGTTTTTTCCTACTTGTATTTTCTTAAATCCATACTCATTATAACCATCAATATCTAAATCACTATATGAATAAAAATCTTCTTTACTTTGTGGATTTTGAGTTGTTGCACCATTACTCCAAAATTGTCCAGCAGTACTTTTCTTTCCTATTTTTCCATGATATCCCCATTTTATACCATGTTCATATCTAAAATTATGTGCATCTAATTCAGTTTCAGGATTTAAAAGTCTACCTAATTTTTCATAAGTACCATCTTCTTTTTTCTTATGCCATAATCTTGGAGTATACCCATATGAACCATCTTCACGCACTTGGAGTCCAACTGGTCTTTCAAATCCATTTTCATCTATTCCATCTATATTAAATCCTAATACATCATATTCTGTTTTTGTTTTTGAATTTATCCATTTTTCTTTTTCTTGATCCCACATAAATCCTCTATCATCATATGGTTCTCCTGTTATCTTATGGTGAGTTTTATCTTTGTCAAATCCATATCTATCAAATCCAAATTCATCGTATCCATTTTCATCATATCCATCTATATCTCTACCATCAATAAATTTGCTTCCTGTTATAACTGAAACTTCATCTAATTCTTCTATAATTCCAAAATCTGGTAAATACTTTCTTTCTTTTGCAGGAACAGAATTAAGATTTAAAAATCCATTTTTATTTGTTGCATTTTTTATTCCATAAAGTTCTAAAAGACCTGTTTCAACCATTTGTATATCTAAAATTCCAAGATTTATAAGTTCATGAGCATTATACTCAGAAAAAACGCTTGGACTATTAGTTTTTAAATAAGTTGCACCATCAGTAAAAAGTCTTCCTCTAGCAAAAGCTATTTCTTTTCCTAAATCATATTCTTCACCTCTATGATATACTTCTCTTCTGTTATTTGCTCCTACTCTATCTAAATCCTCAAATTCAATAAGAATTCTTTCAATTTCTGATTGTTCAAAATTCTTACTTAAAAAATCGTCCAAACTAATGCTTTCGCAATCAGATGACATTTCATCTTTTCCTTTAGTATTTTTTACTAATAATCCTGCAGGTATATCTATATCTGGTTTTCTCATTTTCAAAACTTTTAAAATATTTATTAATTTCTTAACTCTTATATCTCCTGGTTCACTTTGTCTTGATAATGAATTTCCTCTATTGTACAACTCCATAAAATTATTTTGCGAATCTGTAAGTCTTAAAAATTTATCACCAGTTATTTCATCTTCTGATGGCAGTTCAGTTCTTTCTGAAAATTTCATTTCCCATAATTTCATGTCAGTCCCTATGCTTACAATTTGTTTTATTTTATCTGTATCGCCGAGAGTTACTGGTATTTCACCTTGAGAATAAGCTTCATATTTTTCATAAAGTCTTTTCAATGCAATAGCATATCTTGCCTCTTTAAGCACATTACTATTTATATCTGGAATTCCATTTTCTTTTATCCAATTTGAAAGCTCTTGAATTTTTTCTAAATCATATCTTCTAGATACTCTTCCAGCAATATTATTGTTTATTTGTTTTAAAAAGTTTCCTGAAAAATCAAATATTTGCTCTCTTGATTTTCTCATAAAATCTTCAGTTGTTACCATTTTAGGATCCATTGATGATATGCATCTACCAGATTGTTGCAAGAAAAGTGTACTACTTTCTTTTCCTATTGGTCTATACATAAAGATTCCATCAATTCCATCAACATGAACACCTTCATTTAATTTATCTATTGCTATAAGAACTTTTACTCCACCAGTAGTATTAGAACTGTCTTCAAAATTTTTTAATACTCTAGAATTATCACTAGGTGATTGTACTTTTACTTCACTTGTAACAAAAGATACTTCTACTTTTACTGGATTTCCATTTTCATCTAAAACATTTTCAAACTGTTTTCTGATTCTTGCCTTCCACCCCTCAAAGTAATCTTGCGTTTCTGTTTTATCTTCTCCCTTAGACTTATTACTTGGTATAAATGCTATATATTTACCATTTTTATTTTTTAAATTTCTTTGAAGTGTTTCTCCTATTAATTTATCTTCATCTATTTTCTTTTTAGGATCAACTCCACTTATTGCTTCCATTTGAGCTAAAATTTCTTTTAATTCAGCTCTATTTTTACCTCTTGAAGAACTATACTTTTCTCTTAGAGTTTTATATTCTTCTGAATTAATAAGTGATGGTGGAAAATCTACAATTTCTGGTGAAGTTACAATTCCATCTCTCATTGCATCTAAAACCACTATTTCACTTGCCATATATACATCTGGTAAAACAGTTTCTCCATATACCATTTGAGCAAGTTCTTTCATCATATCTTTTTGAGAACTATCTGTTCTTTTTGGAGTTGCTGTAATTGCTAATATTTTACTCTTTGTAGTTTTTTTAATTAGATTTTCAATATTTTCTCCCCAAGTATTAGAACCAGTTCTATGCGCCTCATCTAATACAATTAATGAATATTTGTCTCCATCTACTTCTGTTAATAATTCATCATTTTCAACAGTCTTTCCTTTTTCTTTAACCCCCGCATAACACTTTAAATCTAATCCTGGAAATGCCCTTCTTACCATTTTTGTAATTTGTTCTGGTGATATTTGTCTTAATATTGCACTTTTCTTTTCACTTGCACTACTAGAATCTGTTACTTCTGAATCCATTCCTTGAAAATTAAGATATGGAAACTCTTCTTCAATCATAGAATTTATTTCTGAAACAGACATATTTTCCAATCCATTTATACTTAAAAGAACATTTTTCACAATATGAAGTTTTATTTGAGAAAGAATTTCATGACTTGGTGCAATATATAGAATAGGTGTGTCATTTATTTGCTTTGTGCGATCAAAATCTGCTATTTCACTAGGATTTTTAAATGAAATCTTTCCATTTTCATCATTATAAACTTCTAATATTTCTTCAATAGCAACAAAAGATTTTCCACCACCAGTAGGCAATACAACACCTGCAAATCTATTATATGCATCAGCCTCTCTACTAAAAATTTCTCTAATATTATTAGTTGTATTTTCTTGATAATCTCTCAAACTATAATTTATTTTCTTTTTTTCTTCCATTTTTCCCTCATATAATATATATAATCTCAATATTATTATAGCAATACAGTATTCTTATTTCTATTTCAAATATATTAAATTTATATAACAAAAAAAGTGAAATTTAAGGAGTGTCCCTAAATTTCACTATATTGATTTTGAAGTTCTTCCCAAGAAATCATATTTTCTTCTAATTCTTTATTTAAAGTAGAAATTTTTTCTTGAATTTCTCCAACTTTTACATAATCTGCATAAATATCTTCTTTTGTAAGTTCGTTTTGCAAGATTAAAATTTGTTCTTCTTTTTTGGAAATTTCTTCTTCTATTTTCTTAATTTTTCTTTCAAGTTTCTCTTTTTCTTTTAATGGATTTATATATGCTTTCTTTTGATTTTTTTCTGCTTTAACTTCTTTTACTTGTAGTGATATTTCTTCTTCTCTTTTTTCTAAATAGTAATCGTAACCATATGGATAATATGTAACTTTTCCATTTTCAAAACTTAAAATTGAATCTGCAATTTTTTTAACAAAAAATCTATCATGTGAAACAAATATTAATGTTCCTTTATAATTTTCAAGCATATTTTCTAAACTTTCTTTTCCTATAATATCCATATGATTTGTTGGTTCATCAAGTATTAAAAGATTTGGAACTTTTTTCAAGATTTTACTAAGTGATAATCTAACTTTTTCTCCACCTGAAAGCATTTTCACTTCTTTAAATACATCTTCACCTGAAAACATAAATGTAGCTAATGAATTTCGTACTTCTGTAACTGTAAGCTCTGGAAATTCTTCATAAAAATCATCAAATACAGTTTTATCATTATCTAGTCCTAACATTTGTTGATCAAAATAACCAATTTGTACATTATGCCCAAAAGTATATGTTCCACTTATAGGATTAATATTTCCTACTAAAGTTTTTAACAATGTAGATTTACCAGTTCCATTACTTCCTATTATTCCAAGTTTTTGACCTTTATACAAATTAAACGAACTTTTTGATAAAACACTATTGTATCCTATTTCTAAGTTTTCAACTGTTAATACATTATTTCCACTTTCTTGTTTTATTTCAAAATTTGTTTTAAAAGATTTTAAATCATATTTGTTTGGTTCTTCAATTTTAACCATTCTTTCAATTTGTTTTAATTTTGATAATGCCATTTTAGCTTTTGTTGGCTTATACCTAAATCTATCTGCTATATCATTTAATCTTTTTATTTCTTTTTGTTGAAATTCAAAATCTTTTAATTGTCTTTCATAATTTACTCTTTTTTGTTTTTCAAAAAATTCATAATCTCCTGAATATTCTGTAATTGCCCCATATTCAATTTCATATATTTTGTCTACAATTTTATTTAAAAACATTCTATCATGTGAAACTATTACTACTGCTTTAGGATAATTTTTCAAATACCCTTCAAGCCATTCTATTGTAGTTATGTCTAAATGATTTGTTGGTTCATCCAAAAGTAACAAATCTGGTTTGCTTAAAAGAAGTTTTATAAAAGCAATTTTGGTTCTCTGTCCTCCTGAAAATTCACTTATTTTTTTATTTTTATCTTCATTTGAAAAACCAAATTTATTTATTGCAGTTTCATATTCTTTCTTATATGTATATCCATCTAAAAGTTCATATCTATCATGAAGTTTAGAATATTCTTTACCAAGTTCTTCTGAAGAGTCACTTTGCATTTTTATAACTAAGTTTTCTATCTTTTTTTCTAAATCTATTATCTCTTGATAAACTTTTAAAATTTCATCTAACATTGTTATGCTATCATCTTCAAAATCTATTTGTTTTAGATATCCTATTTCTTTAACACTTTCTTTATAAACACTAAATTTATCTATTCCAACACCTTCTGAAAGTAATTCATTATTTATAAGTGCTTTTAATAAAGTAGACTTTCCACTTCCGTTTCTTCCTACTATTGCTACTTTTTCTTTACCTTTTACATTAAAATTTATTTCTTCTAAAATTGTTTCAGCTCCATATGAAACTGAACCATTTGTAATTCTGTAATTCATTTTCTCAAAACCTTTCTATTTCCATGATATTATAACACGAAGTATTATTTTTTCAAATACTTTTGTTTTTATATTTATTCTGTTATAATGTTTTTATGGAAGATAGATATAATCGTTTAAATAAATATTTGAAAAATAAGTTTGGTGAAAGAACTTTAAAAATATGTATTGATGGTGGATTTACTTGTCCAAATAGAGATGGAAAAATATCTACACATGGATGCATTTTTTGTAGCGAAAAAGGTTCTAGAGAACACATAAAAAAATCTGATATTAGTATGCAAATAAAAAATTATTTTGAAAGCTACAAAGCAGAACGTGCAAATAAGTTTATTGCATATTTTCAAAACTTCACAAATACTTATGATTCAGTAGAAAATTTGAAAGAAAAATATGATTCTGCATTAATTGA
Source organism: uncultured Clostridia bacterium (assembly GCA_948530865.1). Taxonomy (GTDB): domain Bacteria; phylum Bacillota; class Clostridia; order TANB77; family CAG-508; genus Scatovivens. Next base: position 44,595 of record CAOTKV010000010.1, on the reverse strand, counting down.
TAATAGAATTGTTGCTTTAGCCATTGCAACTCGTCCAGATTGTATTAATGAAGATATTTGTAAATTAATTGCATCTTACAAAGAAAAAATTGATGTTTGGGTTGAACTTGGTCTTCAAACATCTAATGATGATACTGGAATATTAATTAATAGAGGCTACTCAAATGAAACTTTCACAAAAGCAGTAGAACTTTTAAATAAATATAATATTGAAATTGTAACTCACATTATGATAGGACTTCCTAACGAATCTTTTGATGATATAAAAAATACTATAAATTTCATAAATAATCATAATATACAAGGAATAAAAATTCATTCTACTTATGTTGTAGAAAATACAATTCTTGCCGAAATGTACAAAAACGGTTCTTATACTCCTATCACATTAGAATATTATATAAGTGCTGTTTCTTATGTTTTAACTCATATTAGCCAAGATATTGTAATTCATAAAATTTCAGGAGATGCTCCAAAAGATTTACTTTTAGCACCAGAATGGAATTCTCATAAGAAATGGATTCTTAATGGAATAAATAAATTTTTAGAAGAAAATGATTTATGGCAGGGAAAATTTTATAAAAAGAACTAGAAAATCAAAATGATTTCTAGTTCTTTTATATTAATTACTTAAATTTCATATGTAACTGTATCTACTAATAAATCTTTCCCGCCATTACTATCATCTATTTCACTTCTAATTAGAATAATAACATACTTCTTATTATTATCTATATCATAATTCTTTATGTACTCAATAATTGTATTGTTTACATTTTCTTTAATAGCAATTTTTGATTCCAAAATATTCTCATCTTTTCTCAAATCTGTACTATATTTTTCTACTTATAATTTCCTAATTTTAGCTATAAAAAATCCCTCATATAATTCATCAGGTTTCACAACTAATGTACCTTTTATTTTACTTGGAAGTAATGGTAAATCTTCCATTCCTTTAAATTCAATTGGAACAATTTCAAGTTTATTTTCACTCATAACTTTTAAAACTATATCTTCATTTTCTTTTGAAAGTATAGAACAAGTTGAATAAACTATTTCCTGTCCTTTTTTCAATATTTTTATTGCTTTTCTAAGTAATGCAAGTTGCGATTTTGATGACTTTTCAATTAATTTTTCTGTAAAATATTTTTCTATGTTTTTATCATTAACATTTAATGTTCCACTTCCACTACATGGTGCATCTAAAAGAATCTGGTCAAATGAGAAAAAATCATCTATTTGTCTTGAATCTTTTTGCATAATGTAAACACATATTGCACCTTGCATCTGAACATTATATTTTAATTTTTCAATTCGTATATTATTCATTTCACATGCTGTTATATGAGCCTTATTATTTGAAAGACTAGCCATCTGAGTAGTTTTTCCCCCTGGAGCAGCTGCCATATCAAGTATGTCTGCTCCTTCTTTTGGATTCAATATAATTGGTGGTAACATTGATGATAAACTTTGTAAATATATTTTTCCTTGCTTATAGATATCTAAATTTTGAATTTCAGTTTCATCTGAATTAATTAATATAAAAGCTTCATTACTCCATGGAACTTTTTGATATTCAATTTTTAAACTTTTAAGTAATATTTCTACTTCACTTACACTACTTTTTAATGTATTTACTCTAAAAGTTACTTTTCTTTTTTCTTCATAACCTTGAAGAATTTGATTTTTAATTTCTACTCCATACTGCTTTTCTAACATTTTTTCTAAAAATTCTGGCATTTTTTATTCCTCTTATTTTATTAAATCTTTTACTTGCTCTTTATCTATTAAGCCAACACTTCTATTTACTTCTTTTCCATTTTCTATTACAACTAATGTTGGTATAGACATTACTTGATATTCTATTGCAATATCTTCTGCTTCATCTATATTTAATTTTACAAATTTAACATTTGTCTCTTCTCCTGAAACTTCTTCTATTATAGGTGATAACATTTTACAAGGTCCACACCAATCTGCATAAAAATCTATTAAAACCTTTTTATCACTTTGTAAAACTTCCTTTTCAAAATTCTCACTTGTTATTTCTAAAACATTTCCACTCATATTTTCCTCCTCCACATTATTATTTAATTTTGTTGAATTATCTTCAACTATATTATTACCATTTTTATTTATTTTTTTACTCTCTTCTTTTTGTAAAAAAATATTAGATACAATTAGTAATCCTGCAAAAACTATTACTAGTATAATTATCAGCAATTTATCTTTCATAAAAAACTCCTTTTAAAAAAATATAATATAAATTCCCATTCCAATTAAAATAATTCCTGAAATTATTTTAATTTTATCATAATGTCTCTTTATAAAATTGAATGCACTTTTTAATTTTTCAATTAATACTACTGAAATCACAAATGGTATTCCAAGTCCTATTGAATACAATAGCATTAATACAATACCTTTTAAAATATCCTGTTGTTTTGCTATTAATAATAATGCTGAACTCAAAAAAGTTCCTATACATGGAGTCCAACTAATTGAAAAGAAAATTCCAAATAAAACTGATTTTATGAAATTCAAATCTTTTGCATTTTTATTCATAACTCTTGATTTATTTATAATTTTTAAATTAAGTATTTCCATGTAATTTAACCCAAGCAATATAATAATTATTCCAAATACAATTTTTATATACTTTATATATTCACTAACAAACACTCCAAAACTACTTGCAAATATTGATAATACTAAAAATACAATTGAAAATCCACAAACAAATCCAATTGAATTAATTACAGCTTTATTAGTTTTCTTTTCATCTTTTCCTACAAAATAAGAAATATATATTGGAATCATTGGTAATAAACAAGGTGATATAAAACTTGCAATTCCTTCTATAAATGTAAGTAAATATTCCATTTTACCTCCTACTTTTCCACATTTTTATAACTAATTGTTTATAAATTCTTTTCCTAGTTGATTGAAAGCATCTTTTGACCTTTCAATCATTTCATACGAAACACAATATGCAATTCTTACATATCCTGGATATGCAAAAGAACTAGATGGTACAAATAATAAATTATATTTTTTTGCTAACTTACAAAATTCTTTATCATCAATTGGAGTTTTTACAAATAAGTAAAAAGCACCTTGTGGTTTTACACACTCAAATCCATTATTAGTAACAAACTCATATAATAAATCACGATTCTTCTTATAATTTTTTAAATCTATTTTTTCATCTACACATTCTGCTACAACTTTTTGAATTAGTGATGGTGCATTTACACAACCAATAATTCTATTTGCAATTGTAACTGCTTCAATTACATTTTCTGAATCTTTCATTTCTGATGGAATAACAACATAGCCAATTCTTTCTCCAGCTAAAGATAAAGATTTGCTATATGAATATACTACAAAAGTATTTTTATAATATTTTGTAACATATGGAATCTCTATATCATCATAAACAAGCTCTCTATATGGTTCATCAGAAATTAAATATATTTCATGATTATATTCTTTCTCTTTTCTTTCAAGAATATTTGCAATATTTTTCAAAACCTCTTCTGAATAAATTACACCTGTTGGATTATTTGGTGTATTCATTATAAGAGCTTTTGTTTTTTCATTTATTCTTTTTTCTAATTCTTCTAAATTTGGCATAAAATCTTTTTCATCAGCTTTTATTGAAACTACTACTCCATCATAGTTTTGAATATAATTATTATACTCACTAAAATATGGTGCTATCGTTATAACTTCATCATTTGGATTTAAAATTGTTTTTAAAACTATATTTAAGCCAGAAGCTGCACCAACAGTCATTATTATATTAGAAAAATTAAAATCTGTATCAAACTTTTTATTTATTGAATTTGCAATTTTTTCTCTTACATCTTCAAATCCTGAATTGCTCATATAACCATGTAACATACAAGACTCTTCTTTTTTTACAATGTTAATTATTGTTTCATTAACTTTACTTGGAGCTGGAATACTTGGATTTCCAAGACTAAAATCATAGACATTTTCTTCGCCATATATCTTTTTTAATCTTTTTCCTTCTTCAAACATTTCTCTTACAACAGAATTATTTTGAAGTAATTTTTTCATTTTTTCTGAAATCATATTTTACCTCTTTAAATTAATTTTTGATATTATATCAAAAATTAATTATATTTTAAATATAAAAATAGAACAAAATTATGAAATAATTTTGTGTGCAAATATTGACGAAGGCTTTATATTATAGGAATTGCAAAGCAATTTCCTATAATATAAAGAAAGCCGGGGATTTTCTCCCCGGCACCACTGCATGAGTGATGATTAGGCATCATTTTCAGCCAGCTTCTCCTGGATCTGCTTGTACAGAGGAGGATTGACCTCATCGATTTCTCCGAGCTTAGCTCTCATCTCATCGACCGTCATTCCTTCCTGCTTTGCAACCTCTTCCAGTAACTGTCCTTTCAGAATTGCTACTGCGTAGCGTCCTAAAACATCATATTTCTTGGTTTCTTCCATTGAACGATTCATGCACATAGTATCTTCCTTTCTGTCATTATGACATCTAGCATTGTTAAATTAGTTACTACTACTCTGTATATTATACCATAATTCAAAGAAAAACACAAATTTAAGCTAATATTTACCTAATATTCTAACATATATTCCCTTTTCCTTTATATCTTTTATTGCACTTTCTTCATTACCATTTTCAATAGATATATCTATCAAAAAATAATATTCTCCTAAAATTGTTTTTGCTGGTCTTGATTCAATTTTAGTAAGATTAAGATTATATTTGTTAAATATTTCAAGTACATTATATAAAGCTCCTGGTTTATCTTTTACTGAAAATATCATAGACATTTTTTCAAAATTTCCTCCAGTATTTTCTTTTTTGCTTAATACCCAAAATTTCGTTTTATTAAATGCATTATCTTGTATGGATTCTTTTATAAGTTTCAAATTATATTCTTCTAAACAAGACATATTACATATACAAGCACAATTTTCTTCTACTTGACTAACTTTCTGTGCAGAATATGCTGTACTTTCAACAGCTATTTGTTTTGCATTTGGTAAATTTTCACTTAAAAAATTTTTACATTGTGCTAAAGCTTGGGGATGTGAATAAACTACTTTTATTTCATCTAATTTATAATTTTTATTTGACATTAAATTCTGTTTTATTTCTAGTAAAACTTCTTTTTTTACCTTTATATTATCATTTTGAATTAATGTATCTATTGCATCTGTTACACAACCTTGAAGAGAATTTTCAATTGGAACAATACATTCATCTATTTCATCATTATTTAATGCTATTATTGTTTCTGGAATTGTTTTATATTCTATTTTTTCATAATTTTCTTTACAATATTGAAAACATGCTTCATAAGAAAATGTGCCTTTTGGTCCTAAAAATCCTACTTTCATTGTATATATTCCTTTCTAAATAACTCGTTATTATTTTAACATATTTATTATATTTTATAAAGAACAAAAATCTGACATTATTAAACATTTTTTCAAAATGATGACATTTATATGACATTAAAGTACAAATATTGAACTTAATAGTAAAATATATTAGTATATAAGGAGGAGAATTTAACTACATTTTGTTAATAAAATAATTTATATATAAAGGAGGAAATTACCATAAAAAAGCAAAACAAAATACTACTTGGAGTAATATTTGTAGCAATATTACTTATAGGAATTGGTTATGCCAGCCTAACTAATAACATATTAGTTATTAATGGTGAGGCCTCAGCATCAGCTGATAATTCTAATTTTAAAGTATATTTTACTGGAGAAGTTACAAAAACATATTCTTCTGAATCAAATATTATTGTTGATGCAAAACCAAATGTTCAATCACGAAACGCTACAGTAAACATTTGGGGATTATCAAAAAAAGGTGATTATGCATATGCCATACTTGAAATAGAAAATGCAAGTACTGATATTGATGCAGAATCTATCACAGTAACTACAAATGCAACATCAAATGATATGTTTAATATTGATGTAATAATGTGTGATATAGAAGGTAATGCAATTACAGATTATGCAGTACCAGCAGGAAAAAAAACTTATGCTAAAATATTTGCAGAACTTTTGCAAACACCTATAAATGACGAAAATGCAACAATCTCTGCAACAATTACAGCTATTCCAAAAGAAAGTACTGAAAATCCAAATCCAGAAGTGCCAGTTGACCCTATTAGTCCAGATTTATTTGGTGCTTACTATGCAAAAGCAGAAGAAAAACTTCAAACTATGACTCAAGAAGAAAAAGTAGCCCAAATGTATGTAATTGGAACATCTTCCTCAACTAATTATACTACTTTAAACCAATACAACTTTGGTGGTCACTTATATTTATTAAGTTCTTTCAAAGATAATAAAGGAAATGTCCTAAAGGTAAGTACTATAAAAAATCAAATAGCAACTTCACAATCAGCATCAAAAATACCTTTATTAATGTCAATAGATGAAGAAGGCGAAACAGTATCAAGATTAAATAGTACTTTATATAGTGAATTAAATACTCTTAATGTTATGAATGAAACATTCAAAAATTCATGTGATATATTTGCTTCTGGAGGACTTGAAGCAATTAGAAATGATACTATATATAAAAGTGGAGTTTTAAAATATCTTGGCTTTAACTTAGATTTTGCACCTGACGTTGATATAGCAGATAGCACAGCTTACATATATAAAAGAACTTTAAAACAAGATGCCCAAACAACAGCTCAATTTGCTAAAACAGTAATAGAAACAGGAAAAAGTACTGGAGTATCATATACTTTAAAACATTTCCCTGGTTATGGAAATAGTGTAGATACACATAATGGTTTTTCAACTGATAATAGATCCTTATCAGAATTTGAAAACAAAGATTTAATACCATTTAAAGGTGGAATTGAAGCAGGTGCAGAAATAATTATGGTTTCACACAATATTATAACATGTATTGATTCAAATGAGCCTGCTTCAATATCAAAACCAATACATGATTACCTAAGAAATACTATGGGATATACAGGAATTATTATTACAGATGCTATAAATATGGATGCAGTTGCAAAAAAATATTCAACAAAAGATTCTGTTATAAAAGCAGTCCAATCTGGTAATGATATGATTTGTCTTGTAATGGATGAAGGTACTAAAGATTTTGTTGGTGGTGCAACATTAACATATGCTGGTGTAATAAAGTATATTACAGATGCAGTTGCAAATGGTCAAATTAGTCAAGAAACAATTGATACAGCAGTAACTCGTATACTTGCATGGAAATACTATAAAGGTCTAATGAATTAGTAATATATAACAAAAATCCAACTCATATGAGTTGGATTTTTTATTTACTTACTATATTAGTATTATCTTTTTCTATATTGGTTGTATTTGATTCTACTACAGTATTTGCAACTGTATTTTGAGTAGTAGTATCTTCATTAACATTAGGTTCTTCCATATTATTAGGTGTTTGTACATCTTGAGTAGTTACTGGTGCTTTTTTTACAGAACTTCCATCAATAATATTTCCTGTGTTAGTACATCCTTGTGAATCTAATCTTCCAAAATTTTTTCCAACAAACGCACCAACATTTGTTATTCCTCTTATCTCTCCACTATTGTTTGAATTTCTAAGTATTATTGTAGCACCTGTTGTATTATCTTTTGCTACAAAACCTCCTGTAAATTGATTTTGAGTTCCATTTGATATTATTATACCTGTATTAGTACTATTTGTTACTGTTAGTACTGAATTCCATACAAGCCCAACAAAACCACCTGTTGCACTTCCATTTGTTATAGTTGCATTATTTGAAGAACTATCTATTATTACATTACTTTGTTGCATTAATGTTCCAGCAAGTCCTGCTACTGAGAAATTATTTAAAGTATTCGTAACATTGACATTGTTATGACAATTTATAATACTACTATTTCCTAAAACTCCACCTACAAGTCCTGCTCCATCTTTTACTATATTATAATTTCCTGAAATTGTTAAATTCTTTATTGTAGCATTATTTATATAACTAAATAATCCTATTCTTGATTCTAATGTCGAATCTGTTTTATTCATCATTATATTATCAATTCTAGCATTATTACCCTCGAAAATTCCTTGGAATGAATTGGTTTCTGAATTTCCAATCATAATAAAACCATTACCTGTTGTCATTTCTGTTATAATTTGATTCTGATCTCCTGCATTACCATTCAAATCACCAAATCTTGTATCTAGACTATTATAATAATCATTTGCACAATTAAAGTCCACATTATTAATTAATCGTACACAAATTCCTGCAAATGTATTTCCTGTATTTACACATTGAGCTAAACTTACAATATCTTCTATTTTATAGATTAGATATGGATTTTCTTCATTTCCAACAGTTCTTAATCCAAAATTGTAGTTTGTTATTGTTGGAAATACTTGAATTTTAACTCCCGTTTCTTTTTTCTGAATTGGTGATACTGTTGTTTCTATCATAACAGTATATTCTGTATTTGGAGTTAACTCGCTTAAAATTTCTTTGGTATCTTTTATTATTGTTTTAGTTTGTTTTGGTTCTAATGAAATAGTATCAATAATATGATTATCTATACTTAAATTAAAGTCTATTGAAGCATTATTATTATTTGTAACATCTAATGATACTTTATCTTTTTCTGCATTATAAACCATTATTTGGTTTGTATTTGTTGATACATTATTTATATCAGCAATTTCTTCTGGATTCTCTTCTTTTACAAATTTAAAATTTAAATAAGAATTTAATACATTATTTCCTGAAAAAGTATTGTTCAAATAATGAAATGTAATTCCAAATGTAATTTGTCCTTGACTTAATAATAAATCTCCTTGTTTTAAACCATCAAGTTCATAAACTATATTAGAGTTATCATAAAAATCTTGAACATATTCAATATCTTTAAAACTACAACTTTCATTACTACTATTTACTATAGTGACTATGTATGTTATAGAAGAATCTGAAGCTTCTCCTAAAACTACTGTATTATGTACCATTGTTTGATAATATTGGTGAATTACTGATTTTTCCACATCTGCATTCACATTTGTACTATATTTAATATCAGAAATAAAAATTTCACTTTGGGGTATTGCTGTTACTTTACCATTAATATCTAATGTTATAGATTCAAGTGAAGCATACCCCACTGACAGAAAAAATGTTGATATAACAATAAGTACTAAAATTACAATATGTAATCTTAGCTTGTTATCTTTATACTTTTTGTTCATCCACATTCTCCACTTCTTTCTCTTCATTATTTTTTCCTGAAGCTAGTGCATATTGTTTTACACTAATTGAATAAAAGTATAATATTTTGCTAGGTGTTGGTATAGCAAAACATGTTATTAACTTTTCTTTGTTCTCTAACATTATGATAGGTAATTGCATTGTATCTCTTATTTCAAGTAAATCTGTAAATTTTTGTACTTTTAATATTTGATATCCTTTCATATTAAAGTCATCTTCAACTCTTGAAATATAACTATCATAATTGTTAACAATTCTTCTTAATTCAGTATTATATCTATCTTCATCTGTTTCTGTTTTCTTAATATAAATTACAAGTATAACTGCTCCTGCAATATCTGCAATTAGCAATAAAGCTCCAATTACTAAACAAATTATATTTCCTACTACTGATTTTTTAATTTCTATAAGATTATTATTATCTGTTAAATCATAATTTGTATCAATAGCGATTGTATTATTGGCTAAAGGTATTTCTAAACTCATAGCTGTGAAATCTTGTTTTGAAAACTTTTCATCAATTCCTTTTACACTAACTTTCAAATCCACTTTTAATTTACTTGTAACATTTTTCAAATCATATGATGTTACAAATTGTTTAATTAAATTATTATATTTATTAAAATCTATATTAAGATTTTCAGTAATATCTAAATTTCCTTCTACTTTTCCTGTTTTTTCATTTAATAAATCTTCTGTAAATGTATAAACAGTTTTATTTGTTTTTTCATCTGATACATCAACTGTTCCTACAATCTTATAATTATATTCATACTCATGATTTAAGTTAAAACTATATTTAAAATCAGTATTTATATAATCAATTAAATTTGCTATATATTGATTTCCCTTTTCAAGATATGGATTTTTATAATATTCATTTTGTTTTAGCATTACTTTATATTCAAGATTTTTACCATCACTATATTGTACATACTTCTTTTTGTTTTTATTAAATCCAATTTTTAAGAAAAATATTGAAACAAGTAAAGTAAACACTAAAATACCTAGTCCTATATAAATACTATACTTTCTATTATCTTCAATCCATTCTTTTACTTTTTCCATAATTTACCTCTCAAATACATCATTAAGCCAAATTGTTGGCCAGCCTATATCTATGATTTTAAATTTTACTACTCCTATAATATCATTATTAGTTCTATAACCTTCATCTTGTTGTTGGTTATTTGTACCTTTAGTATAATATATAGTTTCATTATTTTTTACTTGTACATTTTCAATGGCATGTATTGTTTTTATATTATCTTTTGTAAATACAATAACTTGTCCCTTTTCTAGTTGTTCTCCACTAAATTTTTCATATACAACAGCATCTCCTTTATCAATAGTTCCAGTCATAGAAGAGCTTCCTACTACTAATATTCCATATTTAAATTTACATGAAATTAACATTACTATTGAAATTATTAGAATTATGCTTATAACTAATGAAATTATACTAACTTTTTTTCTTTTTGCCACTTTTTTAAATTTACTATTTTCAAAATAGTCATCTATAATTATATAAATAATATATGGGAATATTATTTTATATATTGATTGGAAAAACATATATATATCTGGTAAAACTCCAAATATATAGATATATATTGTAGTTGTTATTCTATATAATATATTAGGAATAATTCCATATTTTTTTACAATATAATTACATAAAAGATTAACGCTTATACTTGGAAATGTAACATATCCTATTAATATTAACATTTCACTTAAATTCCATATATTAGATGAATTTATAAAAGTTGTTATTTCTGCTAGTACTAAAGCAATTGTTATAATTATAGTGTTCATCTTATTTTGAGTTGTAACAAAAATTTGTCTTATTATTTCTGAACATATAACAATTATTATATATGGCAAAATTGTTTTAAAAATTCTTTCTGTAGTAAAAGCATTTATATTATTGTAAAATCCCACATATATTCCTATTAAATATAGTAGAAAAATATATATTATAGATAACCCAATTATTAATATTATTATTTTATTTTTATTTACATTATCAATTTTTTTAAATTTTAATATTTTTGTAAGTACTATCGTATATAAAACTAGAAAAATAGCTAGAGTCCATTTTTGGAGTTCTACATTTGGCAAAAAAAGGTTAAAGAAAGTTAACATACAAATTATTACCAATAATACATATTCTATTGCTTTATCTTTTTTCATAGATTTTGCCTTTCTTTAACTATTTTTTACCAAACGTATTAGTTTGCTTTTGGTACAGCTGTTATTGTTGCTGTTATGCTTGTATTAACATCAGTTGTTGGTGTTTTTAATAATTTTGTAGAAACTTTAACATATGTTTTTGCACCATTTGCTACTGCAAAATTACTAATAGCATTACCAGTTGAATCACACATTACTGCACTTACTTCAAAAGTTTCAGTATCTGTTGAAGTTGCTGTAACCGTAATAGATTCTGCTTCTATATCAGAACTTCCATTTTCTATTTCAAGAATTGCATATCTTTCATCATTTCTAGTTGTTAATCCTGAAAAATTAACAGTTGCTGTTGTTGCTTTTGCTGTAACTGCTGTTTCAACACTACTATCATTATTACTTTTTACAGTATTTTCACCTGTAAAATATACTTTGAAATTTTCTTGATTTGCAGTTGCTGTTGCTCTACCTGTTATAGATAACTCTACATTTGTTATTGCTGCATAACCAATTCCCATAAATAATACTATAAGTAATACAATTCCTAATATTACTTTCTTCTGTTTATTCAATCACTTTCACCTCCCTTTATTTTTTTATATTAATTGTTTTGGTCTCACATAAAAACGTAGTGAATTTCTCCTCTATATAATAATATATATTACTTTTTTCTTCAATATTTTCGTAAGAATGAGACCTAAATGTCACAATTATGTAATATTTTGTAGTTTACTTAAAAATAGAAAATGACCAGCGCATACGCGCTGGTCACCCACCTTCAAATTATGATTAAAATTAAAATGACTGTCGCAAAAAAAGAAACGAGATTTGCAGTAATTTCACTGCTTCCATTACGCCGGAAAGAATTTCTAATTCCAACATAAAACACAGGGATAAACTGAATTAAGTGCCTAGCGCACCACCCCAGTGCTGAAAGTACAGTTCTGCCAATGTAACCAAGGCCTCTAACAGCTCCATTAGCAATGGTTCCAAAGACACCGCCAGTTCTAATCCCAACAATAGACAGCAACACGCAAATGCCAACACACATAATGACAAGTGGCATCATAGCATTAATACCAACAGTGAAAATGCTGCCAAAAACCGGAATAATAGTATCTTTAATGAAACTCCAAGTGAAAATCAACATAATTTTTTCCTTTCTTTTCTCAAGCTTATATTTTCATCATAACTATATATAAACACACAATTGTGCGTAAAAAAGGGAAATTTATATAAAATAGAAAATTCTATGCAATTATATTTTACCATGATAAAAAAACTTCGTCAATTAAGAAAAGCCAGCTGTATGCTGGCTCTTATTTTTTTCACTCTCTTATGAATAATTGATTTTCTTGAGCATCAATTATTATTTTACTCATTGGTAGTATTTCACCGAGTTAATATTTTTTCAGCTATTAAAGTTTCTAATTTCTTTCTAACAAATCTTTTTAATGGTCTTGCTCCATAGATTTCATCATATCCATTATCAATTAAATATTCCTTGGCAGATTCTGTTAATTCTAATGTTATATGTTTATCTTCTAACCTTTTTTCTAAATCTACTATTAACAACTCTAATATTCTAGCAATTTCATTTTTCTTAAGTGGCTTATAAAATATAATTTCATCTAAACGATTTAAAAATTCAGGTCTAAATGATCTTTTTAAAAGTGTTTCTACTTTTTCTCTTGCCTCTTCTGAAATTTCGCCATTACCATTTATTCCTTCTAATATAAAATCTGAACCTAAATTAGATGTTAATATTATAATTGTATTTTTAAAATCTATTGTCCTACCTTGTGAATCTGTTATACGACCATCATCTAAAACTTGTAATAATATATTAAATACATCTGGATGTGCTTTTTCAATCTCATCAAATAGCACTACTGAGTATGGCTTTCTTCTAACAGCTTCTGTTAATTGACCACCTTCTTCATACCCTACATATCCTGGAGGTGCACCTATTAATCTTGATACTGAATATTTTTCCATATATTCAGACATATCAATTCTTATCATGTTGTGCTCATCATCAAATAAACTTTCAGCTAAACTTTTAGCAAGTTCTGTTTTACCAACACCTGTTGGACCTAAAAACATGAATGAACCTATTGGTTTTTTGGGGTCACTTATTCCAGCTCTTGAACGCATAATTGATTCTGATACATCTTGAACAGCCTCATCTTGACCAATTACTCTTTTATGAAGTATTTCTTTTAAATGTAGTATTTTTTCTCTTTCACCTTCCATTAATTTAGTTACTGGTATTCCAGTCCATCTTGATATAATTTCAGCAATTTCATCATCTGTTACTTTATTTCTTAATAAACCATTTTCAATATTTTCTTCATAAATATCTTCTTGTTTTTCTAGCTCTTTTTGAAGTTCTGGTAATTTTCCATATTTAAGTTCTGCCGCTTTATTTAATTCATAATTTCTTTCTGCTTTTTCAATATCTGCATTTACTTTTTCTATTTCTTCACGAAGTTTCTGAACTTTTTCAATAACTACTTTTTCATTTTCCCATTTAGCTTTCATGCTTTCAAATTTTGTTTTTAATTCAGATTTTTCTTTTTGAAGGTCTGCTAAACGTTTTTTAGATATTTCATCTGTTTCTTTACTTAGTGCTGTTTCTTCTATTTCAAGTTGCATTATTTTTCTTGAAACTTCATCAAGTTCTGTTGGCATTGATTTCATTTCTGTTTTTATTATAGAACAAGCTTCATCTACTAAATCTATTGCTTTATCTGGCAAAAATCTATCTGAAATATATCTATGAGAAAGTGTTGCTGCTGCAATTAAACTGTTATCTGATATTTTTACTCCATGATATACTTCATATCTTTCTTTTAAACCTCTTAAAATTGATATTGTATCTTCTACTGTTGGTTCATCAACTAAAACAGTTTGAAATCTTCTTTCTAGTGCTTTATCTTTTTCTATATATTCTCTATATTCATTTAAAGTTGTTGCTCCAATACAGTGAAGTTCTCCACGTGCAAGCATTGGTTTTAAAAGATTTCCAGCATCCATTGCACCATCTGTTTTTCCTGCACCAACTATTGTATGAAGTTCATCTATAAATAATATAATTTTTCCTTCACTTTTTTTTACTTCTTGAAGAACAGCTTTTAATCTTTCTTCAAACTCACCTCTATATTTAGCACCAGCCACTAAAGATCCCATATCTAATGAAAATATAGTACAATCTTTTAAACCTTCTGGAACATCACCTCTAACTATTCTTAGTGCCAATCCTTCTGCAATTGCTGTTTTACCAACACCAGGTTCTCCGATTAAACATGGATTATTTTTAGTTTTTCTTGAAAGAATTCTTATAACATTTCTTATTTCTGAATCTCTTCCAATTACTGGATCTAATTTTTGTTCACGTGCTAAAGCTACTAAATCTTGACCATATTTTTTTAATACATTATAAGTACTTTCTGGATTATCAGAAGTTACTCTTGTGTTTCCTCTAACACTTGATAAAGCTTTTAGAAAATCATTTTTATTTAATTTATATTTGTTAAATAATTCCTTTACTTCTTTATTTGGATTATCTAATAAAGCAAGCATAATATGTTCAACTGAAACATATTCATCTTGCATTTTACTTGCAATTTTTTCAGAATTTGTAAGAACTAAATCTACATCTTGAGCAACATAGATAGAATCTGCTGTTCTAGCTCCTCCTGTCATTCTAGGTTTGTTTTCAACTTCATATCTTAAATCATTTTCAAAACCATCTGAAATACCTATTTTCTTTAATAATTCTTTTATTAAACTATCTTTCTGATTTAATAATGCAAGTAACAAATGCTCTTCTTCTATCTGAGAACATTGATATTCTACTGCTAAATTCTGTGCATTTTGAATAGTTTCTAAAGACTTTTGAGTAAATTTTTGTGCATTCATAAAATTCCCTCCATTTCTTTTCTATATATTTCTGTTTATTATTTCTAATCCTAACAAAATTATTATAGTACTCTTTTTTAGCAATGTCAATAGTAGAGTGCTAATTTTATCTACTTGCTCTATTTTACCTAATATGGTATAATATAGAAATAACATATCATGTGTTATATATATAAATTAAAGGATTTTTTAATATGGAAAATAGTATAAAATTTACATTAATTATTGATAAACTAAATAGAAAAATATCAGAATTAAATATAAAAATTTCAAAGGATTTTAATAATGATGAATTACAGAAAAAGCTTCAATCTCTTTTAGAAGATCGAGACTTACTTTACAAAGGAAATGTTGATGATGTAAAAAAAATAATAGAGAAATATGGAGATACTTTTAATGAATAATTTGGAAGAATTAACTTTAAAAATAAAAAATATAATTGAATCTGAAAGAGCTATACATCCAGAAGATATACAATATCTGAATGCATCTCATTCAGCACTTGTTGCTCAAATTATAAGTAGTTATAATTTAAAACCTTCTAGTGAAAAAATGCCACAAGCAGATATGGTTGTTTTAGGAGCTCCTACTGGTGCTGGTAAAGATACTCTTGTAAGAAAAATAATTATGGATAATCCTGAAAAAAACTTTATAGTTTTAAATATGGATATGTTCAGACATTATCATGATGAGATTTTAGGTTCACATGAAGATATTTCTGATAAACAATTTGCAAGAAAAACAAACCAAACTTCTTATGAACTATACTATATTATTGAACAAACAATTTTAAAAGAATTTCCTGGAACAAATATTATTGTTACTGGAACTATAAAAGATTTACCTTGGGTAAAAGAAATTGTTGAAAGATATAAAAATGATCCAAAAACAAACTATGCTATCTCTCTTGTAACGCTTGCTGTTCCTACAAATGAAAGTGCATTTTCTATTTTTGAAAGATATTTAAGTATGGTTGATACTCGAGAATCTGATAATGTTCCTTTAAGATATACAGATTTAACATATCATAATGAAACAATACGAGATTTTATTTCTAATGTTAGCTATTTTGAAAATGATACTAGAAATAATCGAGATACAGCTTATTTTAACTCAATAAAAGTATATCGTAGACATAAAGATATGTTTGATCTTTCAGAAGATACTTTACTTTATGATAGTGAAACTTCTCCTGAAAGTGAAACTGCAACAAATCATCTTCGCATGATTATGACTTCTCGCAGTCAAATTAGTTCTGAAAGAATATCAAATTTGTTAAATATTGTCAAAAGAAATTCAGATTATTTGAAATCTCAAGGATTGTATGATGAAATTGGTAAAGATCTTGCAAAAGTTTTACCACAACTATCAAAATCGCCTGATGATATTGAAAAATAATTAAGATAAAACAAAAGCGCATGGAATCCCATGCGCTTTTATTTGGTTTAATCAAAAATACATTCGATATCAATTCCCTCGTCTGCAAGACGTGCTATTATTGGTATCATAAACATATATCCTGCCATGATTAATATTTTAAGCAAAACATTCACATTCAGCATCATAACAGGAATCCATATCAATAGTATCAGTATAGCAATATACGTCAAAATAAATACCTTAGGATTTTTGTTGTATAACTTTTCAAAAAATGGTTTTTTTCCATCCACTGTCAAAGTCACAGCAACAAGAGCATCTCCTGCCATCCAAAGTACTTTTGTTACAACTGCAACAAATCCAACAATACTGACTGTTTTTATTACACCAGTAGCTATCCCTCCAACAACTATAAGTAATACTGTTCCCGCAGCATATATACATGTATACTTGTAGTCATCTTCAAACGTGTCAAATTTTAAAAAACCACATACCCCAAGAAGGCACATATAAATTGCAAAAAGCCAGAACCAAAACATTCCTATTCTGGGGGATGTAGCCCACAAGAAAATAAGAACAGATATAATGGATGTCACATGTGCAATCTGTGCCCAGGATTCATTAATCATCTCTACTCCATCTGCGTATGATTCCCGAATCCCTTCAAAAAGCTCTCTCAAAAATCTCATCTTTCTTCCTCCTTAAAATAATTATTTTTCGGGTTACTCTATATAATCTTGCTAAAGCAAGTTGTAAAATTTATGTTAACATTCTATCACGATTTTTGTTTAATTGCAATAAAAAAGACTTTCTAAGAAAGTCTTCTTTTATCTAAATTTTAGTTTTTAATATTTTAGCAACTCCACTTTCATTATTAGTTAAAGTTACTTCTTTTGCATATTCCTTTAATATTGGAACTGCATTTCCCATTGCCACTCCATATCCTACTGTTTTCATCATAGATATATCGTTATGATCATCTCCCATACCAATAACATTATCTAGATTTATTTTTAGAAATTTGCATAAACCATTTATTGCATTTCCTTTTGAAGTATTTACATTTATTATATTTATTGCCCATACTGTATATGTTTTTGCTTTAGCCAAATATTTATTTTCAATTTTTATGTCAGACCTATTTAAAGATTTTACATATTCTATTACTGAATCAATTTCCTCTTCTGTTTCAGTTCCAATAGTAAATTGAAGCACTTTGTTTTCAGAAATAAACTTATTTACATCAGATTCAATCTCAACTTCTTTTGAAATAAAATACTTCATATTATTTATAAATCTACCATACCTTGTATCTATTCTTGTAAGATAATTTCTTGAATTTGCATAATCATACAAATTATATACTATATCTTCTGGTAAATTGGCTGAGAATAATTCTTGTTTAGAATTGCAATCATATATTTCTGCACCATTACAACAAATTATATAGTCTGAAGCATTAATTTCATTTTTATAATCTTTTACTAAATTTTGTTGTCTTCCTGAACAAAGAAATATTTGTACTCCCTTTTCCTTTGCTTGTTTTATTGCTTCTTTATTTTCTTCTGATATTTTTTTATTATCATCGAGTAAGGTTCCATCTAAATCTAAAAAAACTGCTTTATACATAAATTCTCCTTATACTAAAATCCTATTCTCTTTTTAGATTCTTCTGCTTTTATTTCTGGAATATCCTCTTCTGTAAATGTAAGTAGCCTATCTGTATCTGTGATACTTCTTGTTTTAATAGCATGTTCAATAAATATTTTTTGTACAGTATTATCTACAAATCTACCATTTCCAAAGTTCTCTACATTTTTAGCATCATCAAATATTTTTTGTACTTTATCTCTTGCTTTAGAATCTACTTTAAATCCTTTTTCATTAACTTTTTTATCAAAAATGCTCATTAGTTCTTCTATTGAATAATCTTCAAAATCAATTTCATATCCAATTCTTGATTTTAAACCTGGGTTTAAATCTCTAAACCTTCTCATTTCTTCTGTATATCCTGCAAAAATTATTATTAGTCTTCCTCTATAATCTTCCATTGCTTTTAGTAATGTTGCAACACATTCAGCAGAATAACTTGCATTTGTTCCGCTATGTTCCATTATACTATAAGCTTCATCTATGAATAGCACACCGTCTAACGCAGACTCTATTACAGCTTGTGTTTTTGGACCAGTTTGACCTAAAAATTCACCAATTAAATCTTGAGATTGAACTTCAACTAATTTGTTTCTTTTTATATATCCTAAATTATAATATATTTCAGAAATTAATCTTGCAACTGTTGTTTTTCCTGTTCCAGCATTTCCTTTAAATATCATATGCATGTTAAAATCTGATGCCCTATCTAATTTTTTGTTCAATTCTATTACTGAAACAAATCCATTTATAGTTTCTTTTACTTTGCTAAGACCTATCAAAGAATTAAGTTCTTCAAGTATATCATCTACTGTACGTTCTTTATCTTTTTTAGTTGCTTCATAAATTTCAATATCTTTGTTTGTAATTACTTTTAATTCTGCATCACTTGTATAGTTTGCTGAATGTGTAATTACTAATCTATCAAATAAGCTTGTAACAAATCTAGCATTACCAAAATTTCTACCAATCTTATTTTTCATTATTAGTTTTTCAATTTTAGATTCTACTCCCTCTTCTAATGTAAACTCATTTCCAGTTACTTCATCTTTAAATATTTGAAGTAGTTCTTCTTTTGAAAAATCTGGAAATTCTAGCTCATAACCTATTCTTGACATCAACCCTTGATTTTCATTTATAAAATCATTCATTTCTTTTGTATATCCTGCAAAAATTACTATTAATCTATCTTTATATAATTCCATTGCTTTACAAATTGTCGCCATACATTCTGCTGGATAATTCGATGTAGAACCACCTTTACTAGCCATTATTGTATATGCTTCATCTATAAATAATACTCCATCTAAAGCTGTATCAATTACAGCTTGTGTTTTAGGAGCAGTTTCACCTAAATGGCTTCCTATTAAGTCTTTACTTGTAACTTCTATAATTTTGTTTTGTCTTATAAATCCTAATTTAAAGAATAATTCTGCAAAAAGTCTTGCAATTGTTGTTTTTCCTGTTCCAGAATTTCCTTTAAATATCATATTTAAGTTTGCAAATCCTTCAGTATCAATTTTTTTACTATATTCTAAGTATTTCAATAATTCTCTAACATTTTCTTTAACTTCAGAAAGACCTACTAGTCCATTAATATCTGCTAAAATTTCTTCAACTTCTCTTGTATTTTCCGCTTTTGGACTATCTGATATATTAAATTTATTACTTACATTTAATAATTTAAATTTATTGAAAATTATGTCATTACTTACTTTCTCTATATATGTATATTCATCTTCAACTTCAGGAAAATATGTTGTATCAATATATTCCTCAAGTTTTTTTGAAAACTCATCATCAACAGTATAAATATTTTCTAATCTTTTTAAAATTTTATTTTTTACTATTAATGAATCTAAACTATGTATAGTTATTTTTCTATTTATAATTGTACTTTCAATTAATGGATGTTTTTGTGTTAAATCTTTAAGTATATCTTCACTTTCAATAAATATTGTAA
This sequence comes from uncultured Clostridia bacterium, assembly GCA_948530865.1. Classification (GTDB taxonomy): domain Bacteria; phylum Bacillota; class Clostridia; order TANB77; family CAG-508; genus Scatovivens. The sequence continues at coordinate 24,195 of CAOTKV010000010.1, read as the reverse complement.
TTGATTTTTTTATTTTTGAATTAAATTTTTCTATTGCTGTAAATAATGCATCAACTCTATATTCATTCAATGTTCTTATTTTCTCTATATTTTCAAATATTATGATATCATTTTCAGAATACATTTTATCTACTTGAGAAATCATATCTGTTGAATCTTTAGTTCTTTTTACTAGCATTTCTGTATCAACCCATAAAGTACCTTTATTTCCAATGTAGTTAAATGTTCTAATATATCTGTTTAAAATATTTACAACTTTATCTGCTATAATATTATTTTTAGTATACAAAGCAATATTAAAATGAATATAAGGAATATCCTCATTATAATAATAATTTCTTATATATGTTAATATAGAAATAATCTCATCTTTTTCTTCTTTAGAACATTCAAGTTCCTCTACTAAATGAACATATAAACTATAATATGCAATTTTAAACTCGCTTTCTTTAAAATTTCTACGTTCTAAAATTTTCTTTATAACAGTTTCTTCATCTACATTATTTTTGTCACATATATATCTAATATATACAGCAAGTTCTATTGGAGATTTATCAAAAATATATGAAAAATTATCTGAAATATTTATTGATGATAAATCTAAAACACCTTCTAATCCTTTTTGTTCACCATAAAAATTACTTAAATTATCAAAAAACGAATTTGTTTTAACATTATAATCTAAATATCTATAATATAATTTTCCATTTTCTTCTTTTTGTATTTTTATAGAATCAGAAACTAACATCATTTCTGCTCCTACAAGATCTATAGATTTTTTTACTAAACTATTTATATTACTTATTACATTTGATATTGTATTTTCATCGTTTGAATATTCTTTTTCATTACCAGATACTAACAAATTAAATACATTTCTACTGTCAAATTTATTATCTGATATACATTTCAATATATAAGAAAGTAATTTAAACGGACATGATGATAATTCAGCAGATTTACAATAAGAACATTTTGCCTTTAAATCTGTATCCAAATTATTTAAATTTAATCTCCATGTACTTTTATAATCTTTTAATGTATATCCTACATAAAACAAGAATATTTTTTCCATCATATCTTGTGAATCATCAAAGTTTTTAGCACACAATCTAGCAAAAGATAGTTCTAAAATATTTGTTGGTTTTTCTACAAATCGCTCTCCCTCTTTTACTTTCTCTGTTTGCATTGAATAAGATAATAAATCTGTTTCATAAATAAATTTTACTATTCTTAATTCATTTTCTGTAAATTTCTCTTTTATAAAATTCACAAAATTTAGTGTTTCATCCATATTTTTTCCCCTTCATCTTTTGAAATAAGTACTTTTCTAATACTTTGTTTTTATCGCTTCTGATATTGCTTGTACTATTTGACTTTTTTCATTTATTATAATATCTAAATCATTTTTTATATATCCAAGTTCAACTTGATAACATTCTATACCTTGATTTGATTTGTAATATTCATTTGCTGAATATGATGTATTCCTACCATCAACATATGCACCTGTTGCAATTCCACCAACTTCTCTAATAGTATATAAATATGGTGTATCTAGTGTAATGCTATATGGCGCATATCCTCTTTTATTTGCTGTATTTTCAAGTTCTTTAATAACTGAATTTGTATAATTTCTAACATATACACCATCTGAATGTTTAAATGAATTATTATTAGAAAAAGCTATCGTAGAACTTTCATTTATTTTATTTGCCATTTCTGATACAAATGTTAAATCAGACTTAGATGGACTATATATTTCAATTCCTCTTAAACCACTATTTGCATCATTATTTATATGAAATGAAATCATAAGTTTTGCTTTGCTTCTACAAGCTATACTTATTCTTCCATTTGAATCATACATATTAGTTGTTGAAAAATCTTCAGAGTTTGAATCATCTCTAGTTAATTTTACTTTATATCCTAAGTTTTCTAAAGATTCTTTCAAAAGTTTAGAATATTCTAATGCAACATTTGCTTCAGTAATTGTTCCTAATTTTTCACCAGAATCTTTTCCACCATGACCCGCATCTATTACTATATCATATACATCTTCTGGAAGTTTAGACTTTTCTAAACTAATTTTCAACAAGTTATACTTTTTATTATTATAATCTTTTTCGTAAAAATCAATAATTGCTTTTTTATTTTCATTATTTTCAGTAAGTGTATAATATTCAATTTTTCCACTTTCTGATGAGTTTATAAATGAATAATATTTTGGGTTTATGCTATTATTAAGTTTTAATCTTAAAAAAATATAATATTCTTTGCTATCTAATTCGTCAAGTATTATTCCAGAATTAATTAATCCAGAAGAAAAATTTAAGTTATTCTCTTCAAAACTATAATTTAATTCATATGATTTTTCATAATCCAAACCATCTGTTATATATAATCTCACACTTTCAAAATTATCTTTACTTACATTTGAAATTTTTCCATCTACATTTAATGATTTTCCATATGTATATATTTTTGTAGCTTCTGCTGATTTTGTTTGCATCATATTAAGTATTTTTATTTCTGATTCTTTTTGATCATATTTAGGAATTTCTCGTTTTATAGTAATAGAAACTCCATAACAAATACCTATAATCATGAAAATTAATATAACTAATTTTAATAATTTATTTAACATAGGCAACCCCTACTATTCCTTTATTAATTCCCCAATCATATCATAATTTCTTACACCTGTAATTTTACATTTTATAAAATCACCTGCATTTACACTACCATCATTTTTTATAAATATTGTGCCATCTTCATTTGGTATATCCATATAACTTCTAGCACAAACAAATTTGTTATCACTTGAAAATCCGTCTACTATTGCTTCATATGTAATTCCAATTTTTTCTTCCAATTTTATTTTAGAAATTTGTTGTTCTAATGCCATTATTTTATTATATCTTGCTTCTTTTGTTTTATAATGAACTTGTTCTTTAATTCTTGAAGCTGGTGTTCCATCTTCTTTAGAATATTTAAAAACTCCCAATTTTTCAAATTTCGCTCTATTGACAAATTCATATAATTCAAAAAAGTCTTCTTCTGTTTCACCTGGAAAACCAACTATTAATGTTGTTCTTAAAATAACATTTGGAATTTCTTTTCGAATTTTTTGGATTGTATTTTCAATTGATTTACTATCACTTTTTCTGTTCATTCTTTTTAATACTTGATCAGAAAAATGTTGTAATGGAATATCAAAATACTTACATATTTTATCATTTCTTTTTACAACATCAATTAGCTCATCTGTAATACTTTCTGGATATGAGTATAAAAATCTAATCCATTTAAAGCCTTCTATTTTACACAACTTGTCAAGTAATTCTGCAAGCTTAGGCTCTCCATAAATATCTATTCCATATTTTGTTGTATCTTGTGCTATAACAATTAATTCTTTAATTCCGTGAAGTTGCTAATTTCTTTGCCTCTTCTAAAATATCTTCCATTTTTCTACTTACAAATGGACCTCTTATATAAGGAATTGCGCAATATGTACATCTATTACTACATCCTTCAGCTATTTTCAAATATGCTGTTGTATTTCCAGTTGAAATAATTCTATCCATATAATCTAAAGTATTTTTTGATTGAGACTTAACATTAATTAAATTTGATATTTTATTCCAAAAATTATCATATTCATCTATACTTAAAAATAAGTCAACTTCTGGAAGTGCCTTTTCTAATTCTTCTTTATACCTTTGGACTAAACAGCCCATAGCAACTAAATATTTACAATTTCCATTTTCTTTATACTCGGCCATTTCAAGAATACAGTTAATTGCTTCTTCCTTAGCAGACTCTATAAAACCACATGTATTTATAACTATTATATCTGCTTCTTTTGGATTATTAACTATTTCAAAGTTTTCTTTTGTAAAAATTCCTATAAACATCTCTGTATCTACTAAATTTTTGCTACATCCGAAGTGATATAAACCCTACTTTCATTATTATTCCTCCTGCCTACAATGGGCTAAATTATTATTGTAATTAATGCTGCACATACAAATCCAGGAACTCCAAATAATCCTGTAAGGACTATTGTCCACCAATACACTTTTACTATTAATCCTAAACTTGCACAAATAGCAAGTAATATTCCACCTATAATTGAATTAAATACAAATCTAAAAATTATTTTTAATGGTAACGTTAATATTTTTAAAACTATAATTAATAATACTAACCCAACTAAAAATGAACCTATTGCACTTATTGACATCTTAAACACCTCACTTTTTACTATTAATATGCTTACGTGTAATTTCCATTAAGTTTAACTTTGTAAATTCTTCAACTTGAACTTTTGATCTGTCTTTTTTACTATTTTTGATAATTTCCTTTATAACTAATTGTTTATTTTTCTCTTCTTGCATATCTATAAAATCTATTATAATAATTCCACTAATATCACGAAGTCTTAATTGCTTAGAAATTTCTTTGGCTGCTTCTAAGTTTACTTTTGTTATTGTTTCTTCAACATCTTTTTTTCCTATAAATTTTCCTGAATTAACATCAATTGCAACTAAAGCTTCTGTTTTGTCAATAGTTATAAATCCACCATTTTTAAGCCAGATCTTATTATTTTCTAATGTTTGAAGCTGTTTCTTTAAAGAATATTGATTTAAAATATCCTTATCAATTTCAATTTTTACATTAGCATTTATCTCATCTAAAATTGATTGAATTTGTTCTAAATCTTCTTTATTTTCTAATACAATCTTATCTAATTTGTTATCAGCTAAATCTATAATTGTTTTTTTCAAAACTCCACCTTTATCATATATTTTTTGTGGAATTTTATCTATAGAAATATTTTGAATATCTTTCCACTTATCAATAGTTTTTAATAAATCGTTTTTTATATCTTCTTCTTTTTTTCCTTCAGCAACAGTTCTAATAATTGCACCAGAACCTTCTGGCAAATATTTTCTAACAATATTTTTAAGTCTTTCTTTTTCATTCTCATCTTCTATTTTAGAAGATACTGTTACAAAATCTGAATTTGGCATAAAAACAGTAAATCTACTTGTTAAACTAATATGAGTTGATAATCTTGGACCTTTTTTGTCAACAGCTTCTTTTTTTACTTCAACTATAATTGGTTCTCCTGGTTTTATTAATTCATTAATTGGTCTTTCTTTTGGTTTCTCATTTTTTACAATATCAACTTTTGGTAATATATCTTTTACATGTATAAATGCATTTCTTTTTTCTCCAATATTAACAAAAGCAGATTGTAAGCCTGTTATTACATTTTGAACTTTTCCAATATAAATATTACCTTCAATTGATCTATTTTGTTCATCTTCTTCATATTTTTCAACAAGTTCTTCATCTTCTATTAAACAAATTAGTTTCTTATCTTTTGAATTACAAATTACTAATTCTTTCATTTATCTATCTTTCTTTTTATTAAATTTATTCATAGCAATTTCTGTGCCATTTTTTATTATTTCAGCAACTGCATCTTTAGCAATATCTGTTCCTTCATCAAGAATCTTCATTTCTTCTTCAGGAATATGACCTATAACATAAGTAATCATATCAATTTTATTTTGTGGTCTTCCAATACCTACTCTAACTCTACAAAAGTTTTCTGTATTTATTGAATTTATTACAGATTTCATTCCATTATGACTTCCAGCAGAACCAGTTTTTCTTATTCTTATAGCTCCACTATCTGTATCAAAATCATCATAGATTACTATTAATTCATTAGGAGTTATTTTATAGAAATTCATAGCTTCTATAACTGATTCTCCACTTAAATTCATAAATGTTTGTGGTTTTAAAAGAATTACTTTCTCACCTTCAATAATTCCACTTCCAAATAATCCTTTAAATTTTGATTTATTAATATCAATTGCATATTTACTAGCTAACTTATTTATAACGTTAAATCCCATGTTATGTCTTGTTTTTGAATAATCACTTTCTGGATTTCCAAGACCCACAATTAAATACATATAAATTACTCCTTTTCTACAATGTATATTATAATGTAAATTTATAATAAATTCAATAAAAAAGTGAAATTTAAGGTTATTACTTAAATTTCACTTTTTACTATTTATTTTTATTTTCTTGGGCAATTTTATATTTTAATTCATCCCAAATTTCAGTTGTTCTTATAAATTCTTTATAATGTTTTTTTACATTTTTATCATAATCTTCTAGTTCTCTAATTAGGCACTCAAAATCACAAGTTTCAAATGCTGTATTTATTTTTGGAACACTTTCTTCTAAGTTTTTCTTTGTATCTTCTATTATTTTTTTGTAATTTTCTTTTTCTGTTAAATAGTATAATAGTGGTTTATATTTTGTCCAACCAATAGTTGTTTTCAAAAATCTTTGTTCTATTCCATTATCATCTAGTGCTATTTTTCTTAAAACTTTTGGATATCTTTCTTTCATTAAAGATGTATATTTTAAGAAACAATCATGAAAATGATATGCTGGAACTTGTAAAACTTTACCTTGCTTCAATCCTAAAGCAATTGAAAAAAATGTATCTTCACCTCTTGCTCCTGGAGGATTATAAAATGCTGGAATATTTTCTAAATGTCTTAAATTCAAACAAATTCCTGAACCTAAAACAAATGATTTTTTCCCTATTTCTTCTAAATATTCACACTTTTTAGTATGTTCTGCAATGTCCTTTTGAGCATATTCCATACAAGAATTATCTTTTCTAGCTTTTTGAGCTTTTTCCCAATTCATAACTTCATTTTCTAATCCATCTATGAATTTTTTATAATCCTCTTCTGAAATATTGTCATCATATTCGATATATGGAAGTGGACTCATAAAACCACATCTATATCCCATTGTAACATCTGCTTTTTCTATATGTTTTATATGTTCTAACACATCAGCTTGTTTTGACCATTCAAGTTCTTTTCCTTCTTTTACACAAGCAAGTGGATATTCATCATCATCCCAAAATAGTAAATAATCTATATTTCTTTTTAATGCATAATATAAAATAGTATTTCTGGCTTTTGCATATCCTTTTCCAAGTAAAAGATTTGCATCTTCTTTCGAAACATCATATTTTGAAATAATTTTTTTCTTATCCTCATCAATATCTTCTGGTGTAATATATTTTATATTTATATTTTTATAAACTTCAGGCAATACACCATAAAAATCAATTCTTGTTGTAAATTGATATGTTAAATCATATAAAATAAATATTGTAAAATTAACTTTAACATTAAGTTCTTCAACTTGCTCTAATAAGAATTTATAATAATTGTTAACAATTTTACAAATATTGGGTCTACCTGTTATAAAACCTATTCCAAAGTTTATTTCCTTCTTCATAAATCCTCTCTCTTATAATATATATTATAAATTAAAATTATTGTTTTTCAAAAAAGTTATGCTCACATGTTCTAATTAATCTATTCATTATTGCATAACCTAAACCTTCTTTTTTTACCCCTTCTATCAAAATTTCTCTAGGTCTAATCTCATCTGCTTTTCTCAATGCTGAATAAATATTTTTAGCGAAACTTTCAAGGTCATCTTTCTTACCAACTGATATAAATCTTTCATTATCTAATAATAGTTTTTCTTCATGTTCTTTAAATCCTATAACAACTACATTTCCTTGATATTCTTTAACAAACTTTTTCAAATAAAATACTTGATCTAAATCATCTTGGCAATATATTAATTTGCAACTTGTTTCTGGTGCATAATGTCTATATTTCATTCCTGGGCTTTCTACAATATCATTTTGTGAAATTCTTCCAAAAATGTTTTTATCTATTTTTACAATTCCAGTTACCTTTTCAATATCTTCAGGTGTAACTTTTCCAGGTCTTAAAATGACTGGTACTTCATCTATAACTTTAACAACTGTTGATTCAAGACCAATTTGAGTTTCACCACCATCAACAATTACAGAAACTTTTCCTTCTAATTCTTTTCTAATATCTTTTATATTAGTTCCACTTGGTTTTCCAGAAACATTAGCACTTGGTGCTGCAATTGGTACTCCTGAAAAAGTTATAATTCCTCTTGCTATTACATTTTCTGGTATTCTTACAGCAACTGTATCTAATCCAGCAGTAACAATATCTGGAACTATTGGTTTTCTTTTCAAAATAATAGTGAATGGACCTGGCATAAATGCATCTATTAATTTACGTTCTACCTCTGTAATATCTTGTGCTATTTCTTCTATTTTTCTTCTATCAGCCAAATGCACAATTAATGGGTTATCTGATGGTCTGCCTTTGGCAATAAAAATTTTTCCAACAGCATTTTCATCTAAAGCATTGGCTCCTATGCCATATACTGTTTCTGTTGGAAATATTACAAGTTCACCATTTCTTATTAAATTACATACTATTTTTAATTCTTCTGTATTAGTTTTTTCTGTCCAATTATAATACATAAAATTCAACCTCGATTAGTATTATACTACAAATTTATGTAAATTGTCAAACATATGGATTTTATCTTACTTGGCATAGTTTTCTATTATATACTCAAAATTATTTTCTAAATAGTCTTTCCAAAATTTTTCTCTTTCTGGAGCTTCTGGAGTTGGGTTATTTAATGTATATGTATTTTTTATCGCATCTTCAATAGGACAATCTATTACTTCTAATTCATGTTTAACATTGTCAAAAAGTTCTTGTCCTTTTTTATTATTTATAATAGTTAATGAAACACCTAATTCATCTTTAAATTCAATATTAATATTTTCAATTCCCCAAAAGTCTGCTATTGTAATATCTGCTGGTCTATTTTGATTTGCAAAATTACATTCATGACATGATGGTCTTAATATATTGTGACCATAAAACAAATTTCTAAAATATTGTGTTGATATTTCTGTATCATCTTCAAAGATTATTGTTTCGTAGTGAGTTTCCCAACCAAATCTTTTATCTCTAAAAATGAATTGTTTTATTTTTTTATTATGTGTTTTTTCAATATACTCTAAAAAATCTTCATATACTTTATTGCTTGGAACTCCATGACAAATTAAATCACATGTATATAAATTTTCTTGCAAACTTTCTGGAATAACTGCTTTTACCCCTGCTACTTGACATGCTGTTCCACTAAATAATACTTTCTTTCCAGCTTGTAAATCTTTTTTTACCTCTAATATGATATAATTCATATCACTTTGAACATACTTTGACCCTTTAAATAAATCTCTTTCATCTTTTGTAGTTGCTCTAGCATGTGAAACTGAAAAATCATCATTTATTTTTGAACCATATATAACACCATCATTATTTAATATATAATCTGAAATTGCTATAAATACAGCTCCTGATCTGCTAGTTCTTCTTTGATTTTCATCTTTATGCTTTACACCATAAGTATTCATTATTTTATTTTCTTTATGTTTTTTAATATTTGGACATATTCTAACACAGGCATTGCAATTAGTACATTTTCCCTCATCAATTACTGGATATCTAAAACCTTCAGAGTCTCTGACCATTTTAATTGCATTTCTTGGGCAAATATTGCTACATGCTGTGCATCCACTACATGAATATTTATTGTAATCATCTAAATACATTATTCTTTCACCTCTAACGAATTTATTAAAAACTCTTTTGATTTCTTTGCTTCGTTCTCAAGTCTTTCATATGCTTTTTTATAGTCTTGAGACTTTACATTGTCCATATCTTCTACTTTGTCTAATAATCTATCTCTCATATCAACAATTTCTAGGATATTTTCCATACGTGAATTTCTATTTAATCTTGTTATTGTATAAAACTCTTTTCCAAATATAATCGAAAAAATTGTTCCATGAAAAGAATTTGTTACTATACATTCTGCATTTCTTATTAATGTTATAAATTCTTCTGGACCTGCATTTGAAATTTGATCACAAAAATATCTTATTTTTTTGAAATCGTTAAGTTCTATAATTTTTAAATTATTTTCTTTAGCTTTCTTTTTAGCTATTTCAGTTAATCTTTCATCCGGTCCTAAAGCATATATTAAAAGATACTTTTCTTTTATCTTGTTTTCTAACACAATATCTTCATAATCTTTTCTCTCTAATAATAGTGTTGGATCTAAAACCTTAACAACTTCTCTATCTGAAAATTTTTTTATATATTCTTTTAAACTTTCTTCTCTAACAGATAAATGATCAATCTTTTTTATTGAATTTTCAAATTCTTTTTCATACTTTTTTTCTAACTCAGGAATTCCCATACTTACTGCATAAGATATTTTCTTTCCTTTAGTTTCAAAGTCTAAAAAGAATCCCTTATTAAAACCTCTAGTAATTTCTGTATTCCATATTTGATCACTTCCACAAATCCAATAATCTATATTTAATTTTGATAATTCCTCTTCATTTGTATAAACATTTTCTTTATTATCAACTAAGTTTTTGATAAATGAAGAAAATTTTTTCCATCTTAAATTATGATCTTTATGAGAGTAAATATGTTTTGCTACATTATGAATAGTTTTTTCTTTTATTATTCTTTTTTTAGGAAATCCATCTGGAATATTATAGTGATGATAATTAATAATAGTTGCATCCAATCCTAAATTTATTAAATATTTTTTTAAAGCATACGCTTGTAATACAGCTCCATAATTATGAGCATCATGAAATGTTAATATTCCTACTTTTTTCATTCTTTTCTCCATTCTACTTAAATTTGTAATGAAAATTCTCCATTATTTCTTTTTTCTTTATATGTTACATATAATTGTTTTACTGCATCTTTGCTTAAATCTTTGTTTAAAATCATCATATAAAAAACTGCTTTATTGTAAGTATCTAACATTTTAACAATTTCGTCTTGATACTCATTTACTAAATCTTCAAATAATTCATATTTTTTTTCAAATTCTTTATATACTTCATCTAAATTAAAAGTCACAATTATTGTATAAACCCAAATCATATTGATTACATAATTATAGGCATTATATAATTCTATTTCAGGATATTTTCCTTTCAAATACATATATTTATCATAAATTACTTCTAAATAGTCTGTATATGTTTTTGAATTTCTTACACCAACTATACTATCATCTCTTCTTAAATAATAATATTTGGGTTTTTCTAGTAACGCAACTTTATCACATTTTTCAAATAATAATAATGTAGTTGCTATATCTTCAAAATTCTTACCTGTTGGAAATTTTAAATCATTAAATAATTCTTTTTTAAATAGTTTATTCCAAGCATAGCTTTGAATCTTTGTATCTATTAATAATTCTTTCATAGCTTCTTGTTTAGATAATATTTCTAAGTTTCCTGAATCTCTTACACCAATTACTTTTTCTTTATACATTTCATAAAAAGAAACTATTGATATATCTGCATTATTATTTTTTATAGTATGATATAAAGTTTCATACATATCATCTGCAATATAATCATCACTATCTACAAAACCAATATAATCTCCAGTTGCAATTTTAAGTCCAAAGTTTCTTGCATCAGATAGTCCTCCATTTTCTTTATGAATAACTTTAATTCTAGAATCAAGTTTAGATAATTCATCACACATCTTTCCAGAGTTATCTTTTGCACCATCATCTACTAAAATTATTTCTAAATTTTTATAAGTTTGATTTATTACACTTTTTACACATCTTTCTAAATATTTTTCCACATTATATACGGGTATTATGATACTAATTAAATCAGACATATTAACCTCCTAAATAATTTAATATAACCAATTTTTAAATAATAATTTGTAATAATATTTACTAGTATATAAGCAATTGGTTAAAGTTCAACATCTTATACATTATACTATATTTCAAAAACAATTACAATATATATTATTTGTTGACATTTATTTACAAAAAGCTGGATTTTCCCAGTGATTAGTGGTATAATGTTGACGTATTTTTTATAATTTGCTGAACAGAGTTTCATTTACTAATAGAAGCTAATAAACTTCAGTATAATTATAAATTTTAAAAGAAGGAGGTTTGCTTATAATTTTTTTATTTATTAATTAAATATTTTATCTGTTATTTTGAAAAGGAGGTTTTCTACATGAAAAGCGACTGCTATTTAATTGCAACACTGCCTGCTATAAACAGATTTGCTGATGTTCAAAGAGTATTCTCCAATCCTGATGTGTCTGAAGTTCGGTTCAACACAGGAACACCCTCACCATTTTCTGTACTTGAAACTGTACAAAAGCTTTTAGATTTTTCAAAAAGATATAATAAAAAACTTTGGATTGATCTTAAAGGTAGACAGCTCAAAGTTATAAAGTGGGCAGATCCCTTGTATTCTTGCATCGAATTAAACCATCATATAAAAGTCGAATTTCCTGCCAAAATTTATTTTCGCAATGATATTCCTGTAAATATTACTCACATAAAAGACGGAAATAAAATTTTTGTTGATCCGCTTCCTAGGTATAAGTTAGGAGCAGGTCAATCTGTTAATATTTTGGCAAAAAATTTAAAAGTTGAGGGATATCTCACAGAAACAGATAAACAGTATCTTTTTGCTTGTAAAAAGTTGGGTATAAACTCTATCATGGCTTCATTTGTTGAAAAGTTTGATGATTTAGTTGAAATTTTTCACATTTTGCCAAAAGCTGAAATTATATCCAAAATCGAATCTGAAAAAGGAATAGAATTTATTTGTTCCAATAATATAACTGGCCTAATGGCTGCCCGTGACGATTTATTTATTGAAACAGGTGAAAATTATGGAATGATGAATTCTTTAAGAACTATTATTTCCAAAGATTCAAATGCCATTTGTGCATCAAGAATCTTTCTTTCACTTGAGAAACGTGATAATGTTGATTTTGCAGATTTTGCAGATTTAGAGCTTATGTATTCTTTTGGTTATAGAAGATTCATGCTTTGTGATAATATCTGCAATTACAGATTTGCAAAAGCTATATGTGCATGGAGGGAATTTATAAATGGATAATTTTATTTTATGTGGTATGCAATATGGTGACGAAGGAAAAGGAACTTTTGTTGATTATCTTGCTCACAAATATAATATTAATTGTGTTGTCAAGTACAATGGCGGTTCTCAAGCGTCTCACACAGTAATAACACCTGATGGAATTCTTCATAAGTTCAGCCAACTGGGATCTGGTATGTTTTTGGAAGATTGCCATACTTTTATAACTGAAAATATGGTAATTAACCTTGACAACATACTTGTTGAACTTGAGAGATTTTCAAAAAAAACAGATATTCCTGTTTGTGACTTACTGGAAAGAATTCATATTCATGAAAATTGCTTTGTTGTAACTCCTTATCACAAATTAATCAACAAACTTCGGGAACTCTCAAAAGGAACTAACCGCAGAGGAAGTGTTGGAACTGGTGTAAGTGAAGTAAGAACTTTACTACGTGAACCAAAAAACTTTCCTTTTGAACAGCCCCTTGGATTGTCTGTAAAATCTATTTTCGATCCTTACAGTACAAATCCTATTAAAGGCAGACTAGAGGCTCTTCAGCAGTATACAGAGAAATTCTATCAAAATAATGTTAAAGTCATTTGGGAAAATATACCACAAGAACTTGTATCAGGTCTTTCTAAAGAAATAGATTTTTTATTGGAAAGACACGCATTTTTAAGAGTGAGCCAAATGTATATAGAAAAGTTTCGCTCAGTGCCTACTTCAATAAATCTAAAAAAATGTTTATACAATGCATATGAAACCACTTTTCGTAAAGATTATTCTCGTGCAATATTCGAAGGCTCACAAGGGCTTTTGATTGATGATGTTTATGGCATAAAGCCTAACACTACTCATCTTGACACAACAAATAATTTTGCTCTTGATATCTCATATTATAGAGACACAATTCGAAAAGTTGGAATTGCAAAAGCATTTTCTTCAAGGCATGGTACTGGTATCTTCCCAACAGAAGCATCTGCTGTAAGCCAACGCATCTTTGATAAAAATCAGGATGAGTCTTTTTGGAATGGAAAAATCAGATTTGGATGGTTTGATGCGGTTTTACTCAGATATGCTCAAAGTATTAATCAAGTGGATGAGCTTTACTTATCTTCACTTGATAAACTTGACAAATTTGAAGTTATCAATGTATGTAACAGCTATCTTTATTTTGGAGAAATTGATGAAACTTTTAAAAAGCTTTTTCAATATCAACAATCTGAACCTAACAAAATTGTAATTACAGACATAAAGGAAAATCATAAAAACCTAATTTTCTATTTAGAAAAATGTGTTCCACAGTATATTTCAGTTAGAGGCTGGTTATCAGATACTTCAAAAGTTACTGATAAATTTGATCTTCCTGAAAACTGTGCTAAGTACATTGCTCTTCTTGAAGATTTGGTTAGCATTCCAATAACACTTGTATCTGTTGGTCCAACTCGTGAAAATAAAATTTCTGCATAAAAAGGAGATTAAAAATGGTTACATTTGATATGATTAAAAATCACTTATTGGTTTATGGTTCTGTAAATGTTATAATCGCTGGTCAAACTTGTTCTGGGAAAACAACTCTTGCAAAAGAAATTCGGGATCATTTTTTGGATGAATATTCTGTTGCAATTATTTCTCAGGATGATTATTTCAAAAATTTGGAAGATATTCCACATTCACCTGGCGGTTATTTAACAGATTCCATTGATGCGTTTCATGTTGCTGAATTTAGAGATGATGTTTATACTCTTCTCAAGAATTCAATTGTTACGATGCCAAACTATGATGTTGCAACAAACACTAGAATTAATAAAAACAAAATCGTATCTGCTGGTAAAATCAACATTTTTGAGGGATTACACACCATTTCAATCCTATATGATATGACAAACTGCATTAATATTTTTGTTGATACAGATGTTGATGTATGTTTGAAAAGGCGTATTGTACGAGATACTTCAAAATATGGAATTCCTGAACATGTGATTAAACCCTACTGGAAGCACTGTATTATGCCAATGTGTGAAGAGTATATCTTCCCTCAGCTGGAATATGCAGATGTCACTATAAATCGTAAAGGCGGTGATTGTTAATGACAATAAAAGAGCTTTATGATAAAGCATTAGGAGCAAAACGGCCAATTGAATTTTTTGGAAAAGTTTCAAATCCAGTAGAAATTAAAAAATTGTATCGCAATTTTGCAAGGCAGGTTCATCCTGATATTGCACATGGCTCAGATTCTTACATTGCAGGTGAAGCTTTTAAAGCAATAACTAAACTGTATAATACCGCTCTTGAGGAAATTGAGCTTGGAATATATGATACTTTTGACACCATTCAGATATACAGACATTCTGAACCTCTTTTTGAAATCACCATTAAAGGCACACTGTATAAGTTTTATGAGAATGTTTTTGAAGGTGAAGTTGCAAATATCTTCAAAGGAGCAAGTAACAATGATATCGTTTACTTGAAAATTGCAATTGATCCTGATGATAATTCATTACTTGAAACTGAATACAAAGTTCTTTCTACTTTGAGACATTTGTCTCTTCCCTATGTAGAAGAAAAAATTAAAGTAAATGATTCAGTGGCAATTTTGATGCGTGAGGTAAAAGGTGTAACAATGCCTGAACTTATGAAAGAGTATCGGCATGGGATACCCGCTGAACACGTTATGTGGATGCTGGAGCGTCTCTTAAGTGTTGTTGGATATATGCATTCAAACTGCGTAGTTCATGGTAATATAAAACCTGAAAATATCATCATAACTAAGGATATTCACAATGTTTCAATACTTGGATTTTCTTTCTGTATAGAGAAAGCCAATACCCCAGAAGCTACGTATAAAATCGTAAATGATTATTATACAGCACCAGAGATAAGCAAGACTACAAAGGTCTTACCGTCATCTGACGTTTATTCTATAGGTAAGATAGCAATTGAACTATTGGGAGGTGATATTCGTAGAAACGCAATGCCTATTTCGGTTGATATTAGAGTTCGTACTTTCATTCGGAATATGGTAAATAGTAACCCAGAAACAAGGCCAAACGATGCTTGGAAACTTTGGAGTGAACTTATTAAGATTCGCACTGAAGTTTTCGGAACCCAGAGATTCAAAAAATTAGATTAGGAGGATTTAATCATGGGTGGATTTTCTTATGACAGAGATGTTTACAGTTCAAGTTCCAGTTCAAGTTGGGGTAGCAGTTCTGATAGTTTCGGAGCAAGTAGCTATTCCAAGAGCCGGCTTAGTAGTTCAACTCTTGATGCCTCTATGCTCCCTAATGGGAAAATTTTGGAAAGCAAAACCAAAAATCCCATTATTATCGTTCTCGATGTAACTGGATCGAATATCGATTTTGCACGTGTTGTTTATGACAAACTGCCTATGTTCTATGGCCAGATTGAGCAGAAAGGATATCTGAAAGACTTCGATATTGCTATTTGTGCAGTTGGAGATGCTTATCATGATAACTATCCGCTTCAGATTGGTAGCTTTGCAAAAGGAATTGAACTTGATTCATGGCTTGAAAAACTTGTTCTTGAAGGTGAAGGTGGTTCTTTTGGTGAAGAATCCTATGAACTGGCTGCATATTATCTTCTTCAGAATACAAAATTTTCTGATGGAAGTGAGCCCATCGTTTTCTTCATTGGTGATGAAATTCCTTATTCTGAAGTAAGTAAATCTCAGGCGGAAACTTTTGGCATAAAATATACTCAGCCTATTGAACCTTTTGGTGCATTGCGTGAAAAAGTCAAGGACAATGTATTTATGCTCCTTAACAAAGCCTGTGGCAAATACTTCAAAGATGATATTACAGAGCATTGGGAAAAACTCCTTGCTCCTCAGCATGTAGTAAAAATCAATGAAGAAAAAGCAATTATTGATCTTATGCTTGGTATCATCTCAATGCTTTCTTCTTCGAGAACTCTCGAAACCTATAAGATTGACATGAAAAGTAGAGGTCAAACTACCGCAAGAATTGAAGGAGTATCTAAATCTCTGGAATCCTTGTCTACGGCGCTCGTACCTGTCAAAGTAAACGGAACTATTACTACTACTGGTAGCGGAAAGAAGTCTACACAGAAAGGTAAAAGATTATAAGTAAATTTAAGTTTTAAAATTTGTAACACAAAAAGGCACGCGAATTTGCGTGCCTTTTTTGAATTATTTATTATTTATTTTCTTCCTCATCTTCTGGAGTAGAATCTACTAATAATCTTTGTTTAAAAAATTCTTTATAACCCATTGCAATTATTATACATATAATTATTGCAAAAGATAATGCTTTCCAAATTCCACTATCCATTAATATTATTGCAAACATTCCAAAAATTGCTGTAATTCCATATAAAATTAAAACTGCTTGCTTTTGTGTAAAACCTTTTTTTAATAGCTTATGATGAAGATGACCTGCATCTGGTTCTATAATTGCTTTTAAAGATTTACCATGGATTACTCTTCTAACAATAGATGATAATGTATCAAAAATTGGTAATGCAAGTACCATTAATGGCGCTACAATTACAATTGCAGTATATGTTTTTGCAATCCCTAAAATAGATATAATTGATAAACAGTATCCTAAAAAGTTAGAGCCTGTATCTCCTATAAATGTTTTTGCTGGATTAAAATTATATGGTAAAAATCCACATAATGCACCACCCAAAGCTGTTATTAATACAATTGATATTATTGGTGAAGCATTTAATGAAAATATTATTAATAATGATAAGCATGATATTATTGAAATTCCAGTTGAAAGACCATCCAGTCCATCTATTAAATTCATTGCATTAGTTATTCCTATAATCCATCCAACTGTAAGAATTATATAAAATCCATTTCCAACACCTTCTAAATTTAAAAATGGAATATCCAAATTTTCTATTTTTATTCCAAATCTAACAACAATAATTGCTGCTATCGTTTGTGCTGCAAGTTTTATTAAAGCAGGAACTCCTTTTACATCATCAACAAAACATACTATGCCAATCACTCCAGCTCCAAGTGCGAAACCTATAAGTTTTATTAGATAATTATCTTGATGAAGATCTATTTTATCTTCTATTGACATTACAATTAATAAATAAATTATAGATACGAAAAATCCTGCAATTACAGCAAGTCCACCAAGCCTTGGCATTGTGATTTTATTAATACGTCTTGCATCTTGAGGTGTATCTACTGCTCCTACCTTTTTTGCTAATTTTATTGTATGTGGCGTTGCCATAAAAGCTGTCATAAAAGCTATTGTGAAAGCTATAACTATATCTCCCCACATGGTAAAAACCTCTCTATTTCATATTATCTTTCTCTATTTCTTTAATCATTTGTAATCTTTCTAAATATCTACCACCTTTAAATTCTGTTGCAATCCAAGCTCTAATAGTTGCAATTGCAGAAGATAAAGTTATATATTGTGCTGGTAATACTACTACATTTATATTATCATCAGCCTTTGACGCCATAGCAACTTCTTCATTAATTCCAAGAGCAGCTCTAATTCCTTTAAATTTATTAGCAACAATTGTCATTCCTGCTCCTGATTTACAAATTAAAATTCCTCTATCACATTCTTTAGATTGAATAGATTTTGCTACTCTTTCTGCAAAAATTGGATAGTCTGTTCTTTCTTTGCTATCTGTTCCATAATCTTTATATTCAATTCCTATTTCATCTAAGTATTTTTTTATTTCTTCTTTTAATTCATAACCACCATGGTCACTACCTAAAGATATCATAAACTCCTCCTTAGTAATTATTTTGCCTCAATATATCACAGAATTTTTAATAATACAATATTATTCTAAACTACAAATGTGAATTTTTTGTGAAATTATTATGTAATTAACTTTTTTTTACAAAAGTCTTGCTTTTTAGAATTATTCGTGTTAAAATATTTGAAGTAAAATTTACTTTATGAACTAAGAGGAGGTGCAAAATAAATGCCAAACATAAAATCAGCTATTAAAAGAGTTAGTGTAATTGAAACAAAAACATCACAAAATAATATGGTAAAGTCTGCTTATAAAACAGCTATTAAAGCATTTGAAGCTGCAGTAGCAGAAGGAAATAAATCAGAAGCAGAAAAAGCTTTCAATGAAGCAGTTAAAAAAGTAGACCAAGCTTGCACAAAAGGTGTACTTAAAGCAAATACAGCTTCTAGAAAAAAATCAGCTTTAGCAAAAAAACTAAATACATTAAAATAATCGTATAACCTACGATTATTTTTTTGCCAAAAATTTCATTTGTTTTCTAAATTTTAAGGTGTTATTATTAATTTATAATATTAATAAAGTTTGGAGAGATTACATATGAAAAATCTTATTGAGTCTATTAAAGATAAAAAAATTAAAAGATTAGTAAAAAAACTATTACTAATCTCTTTTATTATCGCAATTTTGGGAATAATTACAATTTTAGTTTATTATAAATACTTTATTTCTTTTAACATCCTTAAACTCGGAGTATTTATAATTCAAGCTGGTATTGTATCTGCTCTATTTTCAGTTATGTGTGGAGTATTTTTTGATGACTACTTAAGATACAATTAGAAAACTTACCTCTTTACATATATCCTCCCTATGGAAGAAAAAATCCTATTAATTAAATTAATAGGATTTTTCTTTATATTAATAGTTTTCTGCTTTAATTTCGAAAAATGCTTTTGGATGTTCGCAAACTGGGCATACTTCTGGAGCTTTTTGTCCAACACAAATGTGTCCACAATTTCTACATTTCCAAATTCTATCTCCGTCTTTACTGAATACTAATTCACCTTCAACATTTTCTAATAATTTTTTATATCTTTCTTCATGCTCTTTTTCAATTTTTCCAACAGCTTCAAATAAATAAGCAATTCTATCAAAACCTTCTTCTTTAGCTTCTTTAGCCATTCTATCATACATATCTGTCCATTCGAAGTTTTCTCCAGCAGCTGCTGCTTTTAAGTTTTCTGTTGTTGTTGGAACATCTCCACCATTTAATAATTTAAACCACATTTTAGCATGTTCTTTTTCATTATCAGCTGTTTCTTGGAAAATAGCTGCAATTTGCTCATATCCTTCCTTTTTAGCTTTACTTGCAAAATAAGTATATTTATTTCTTGCTTGAGACTCTCCTGCAAAAGCTTCCATTAAGTTCTTTTCTGTTTTTGTACCTTTTAATTCTGGCATTTTTCATTCCTCCTAATTATTTATTTCTACAAGAATCACATAAACCTTCTAACGCAATTCCTTTATTAGAGATTTCTACTCCAGTTTGCTTGATAACTAATTCTCTTATTTTTTCATATTCAAATTTATATTCAAAATCAAATACTTTCCCACATTTAGTACATATTGCATGATTATGTGGCTTTGTAATGTAGTCATATCTATCAGGACCAACTAGCATAGAAATTTTATCTATAATATGATTTTCCACTAATAATCCTAAATTTCTATATACTGTACTTCTACTTACTGCTGGATCTTTTGCTTTAACAATCATATAAATCTCTTCTGCCGTTTTATGATCATGAGATTCTTGCACTACTTTAATTATCTCTTCCCTTTGTCTTGAATAATTTTTCATAAAAATCTCCCAACAAATTAGGATTAATTCCTAATTTAATATTCTCATTATATCATAAAAAAATATTTTGGCAAGTACTTTTTTCTTTCTAACAAGAAGTTTATATATATATGTATAAGATTGTCGAGACCTTATGTTATAGGAATTATAAAGAAATTTTTCATAATATAAAGAGTCACAATCAGATTTCTTGAAAGACTCAAGATATCTTAAGTGACTCTTTTTGATTTATATAAAATTTAAATAATTTGATTACTTACGCTTTTCTAGAAATTTATATAATTTTCTGGATTTACTGCATTATTATTCTTATCTCTAATTTCTAAATGCAAATGTGGTCCTGTTGAATTACCAGTTGATCCTACCTGTGCTATAAGATCTCCTTGATTTACTTTTTGTCCTTCTTCAACATTTAATCTTGAGCAATGTGTATAATATGACATATTACCATCATCATGTTTTATAATAACAGCATTACCATAAGCACCTTTATAGTTTGATAATACAACTTCTCCAGCTTTTATTGCTAGTATGTTTTCACCACTAGTTGCAGATAAATCTATTCCACTATGTACTACATTATTATTACTTACTCCAAAACGGTTTGTAATTGCGTAATCACATTCTAAAGGTCTTATATATTCACTATTACTATAGCTTTTATTTTCTACAGTATTATTCGCATTTTCCTTTATTTCATTATTCTTAACAAGTTCAGATTTATTTTCTTTGTTTGTATCTTTTTGTGCATTATTTTCACTATTTGACGTCTCGTTTTTTATTTCATCAGTTACAAGTTCAGGTTCAATTTTATTAGTTTTATCATTTTCAACTTTTAATTGGCTATTTTCATTATTTACAAGTTCATTTTTTGTCTCATTATTTGTGTCTTTTAATATATTATTTTCTTCATTAGAAATTTCATTTAATGATGTATTATTATCTTCTATAATTAAATCTTTTTGTGTTTCATTATTAAGAATATTATCTATTGTTGCAAAATTTATATTTGGAATACTTACTATTAAAATTGTTGATAATACTAATAAAATTCCAGACATAGTTGCTATACTTATAATACTTTTTTTCTTAGATTTTTCTACTATATTTGAAAATCTTTTCATTATATTTTTCCTCCTATTTGCAAAATTCATTGAAAATCTATATTGTTTATTTCTAGTTCTTTCAATTTGATTTAGTAAAATTTCGGCATACTCAATTCTACAAGCCTCTTCTTTTCCTTGTAATACATATTCATCACAATTCAATTCCAAAATCTCTTCTACTTGATTTATAAACATATATATTATAGGATTAAACCAATATATGCAATTTAAAATAAGTAATAAAAATTTATATTCTATATCTTTATTTTTTATATGAAACAATTCATGTTTTAATATAAGCTCATATTCCTTCTGTTCTAATATTTCTTTTGAAATAATTATTGTTTTATTGAAAATTCCTATTGTCATAGGTGTTAATATTGTATCAGATATTTTGTAAGATACATTTTTTATTTTCATTTCATTACATAATTTACTTAATATTTTATCAACTTTATTATTAGTAATATTACTATAATGTTTCTTTTGATTAATTATAAATATAATATAAGCAACTAAATTGTACAACAATATTATTCCTGAAATACTAATCCATACATATGGGATTATTTTTGAAATATTAAAAAAAGTATTATTTTTTATATTAATTTTATTATCTATGCTATTATCAATTTCTATTATAGTATTATCATTCTCAAATTTAATTTCTGGTATTTTAGCAATGTTCCCCTCATTTTCAATAATTTCTTCAGACTTTGTGCATATAAGATTTTTTATTTGTGAAAAGTCTGCAATATTAATAGGCAAAATTAATAATATTAAAATAAAAATAAAAACTTTATAAATACTTTTGAAATTATACTTATATTTATTTTTACTTAAAAATACTAATAAAGGAAAAATGCAAATACTTATAATTGTTCCAAAAATAATTATATTATAAAATATTTTTCCTAACATTTATTTACTCCTATTTAAAATTTTTTTAATTTCTTCTATATCATCATCTGTTAAAGAATCATCACCTTCAATAAGTGAAGCAATTAGTTTTTTACTAGAATTATCGTACATTTTTCTTATAAAGTTTTTAGTTTCATTTCTACTATATCTAGAAAAATCTACAATTGATGAATAATAATTTATTCTTCCTATTTTTTCATTCTTTAAAAAACCTTTTTCTGTTAGCCTTGACAAAATTACTTGTAATGTAGATAATTTCCACTCTGTTTCTCCTTTAAGTTCTGAATCAATTTCTCCTGTTGACATTTTTCTGTTGTTATTCCATATTACCTTCATAACCTTTAATTCTGAATCTGGTAAACTTTTAATTATTTCTTCCATTGGTCACCCCCCTATATAGACAATTGTCTGTCTATATTATTACACATACATTTGTCTGTGTCAATATATTTTATAGAATTTTTAATACAAGTATTATCAAAGCCTTTATTTACTAAGAAACTTAAAGAGCTTTCCTACTAAATAAAAATGAAAGTAGATTTTTATTTTCTACTTTCATTTAATCTTCACAAAATAATTATTAAGTTTCTATTTTATTGTATTGTTGGAAGTATTGTTGTACTACTTGCTCCTTTTCCTACAACTTGATTCATCAATGTAGTCCATGTATTTCTTCCTATAATTCCGTCTGCTGTTAATCCATTTTTATTTTGGAATGAGATTACTGAACTATTTGTTCTAATTCCAAATACTCCATCTAATCCACCAGTATCGTATCCAAGAGTAGTAAGTGCATCTTGTGCTATACACACATATACTCCCCTACTTCCCTGTCTTACAATTGGATATCCTGATGCAACTTGACGTTCATCAAAGTGAACCCATCTAGGGGTCAAGTTTGCAGGTTCCACATAATTCCATATACCAGAATTAATTGCTAGATTTCTCATTGCATTTCTTCCAGCTTCATCTAAGTTTTGCCCCACATCAAATGCAAAACCAGCATAATGTTGTGAAAGTTGTCCGGTGTCCTCCTTCCCAAGGTCTTCTAAAGACGTACCCCACATATATTGGTCTACCATAAATATATCTAAAACTATTCCATGCCTCCATAGCTCTTCTATCAGTCCATAAAAGCCCAGAATTACTTCTTCCTCTAAATTCTGCCACAGTTAAAGTTCTATTTGAATTATATGGCATACTTTGAGATTCACCACGATAATATGTTTCCATACGATTTGTATTATTATTATATACAAGAATTTTTGCCATAAAAAACTCCTTTCATGTTTACTCTGTATATATTATGAAAACATTATCTTATTTGTGTAAAATAATAAAATAAAATAGTGTGCCAATATTACTTTACAAAATTACGCACACTATTTTAATATACAATTTATTTCTTTTCTTCTACATCTTCGTTATTTGTTATAATTTCTTCTTTTGTTTGTTCTTTACTACTAATTTTTATGCTATCTAAAATACTTATAAATTTAATATCATCTCTACTAATTTCACTACCAAATTTATTATAATTATTAGATAATATCTCCATTTTTTCAATTCTATTAGATGCATTTTTTACATCGCCATTTACTATATTGTAAATTTTCATAATGCCGTCATTATTAAATTGCTTTATTCC
>CAOTKV010000009.1 GCA_948530865.1 uncultured Clostridia bacterium | reverse complement strand
TGTAAAACAAATCAATATGAGACAAATGGAATGATACAAAATTTTCAAAATTGTGGATATGAAATAGTAGATTTTGATGCAAAAGCTGATATATATGTTATTAATACATGTACAGTTACAAATATGTCTGATAGAAAATCAAGACAAGTTTTAAGGCAAGCCAAAAAGAAAAATAAAAATGCAATTGTTGTAGCATGTGGATGTTATGTACAAGTTGCTAAAAGCGAAGTAGAAAAAATACCAGAAATAGATTTATGTATAGGAACTAATGAAAAAGCAGATATTGTAAAATATGTTGAAGATTATGAAATAAATATAAATTCAATAGAACTTGAAAATATTCTATATGATGCCAAATTCGATGAATTTGGTAGTGTTACATATACAGAAAAAACTAGAGCTGTAATAAAAGTTCAAGATGGATGTGATAGATTTTGTTCATATTGTATAATTCCATTTGCTAGAGGAAAAGTGAGAAGTAGAAATCCTGAAAATATTATAAAAGAAATCAAGCAAATTGCTCAAAATGGAATAAAAGAAGTTGTAATAACTGGAATTCACATTGCATCATATGGAAAAGATTTTGAAAGTGGATATAAATTAATAGATTTATTAGAAGATATAAACAATGTTGAAGGGATAGAAAGAATTAGATTAGGTTCAATAGAACCATTACTTATATCTGAAGAGTTTGTATGCAGACTAAAAAAATTAAATAAAATTTGTCATCATTTTCATTTATCTCTTCAAAGTGGTTGCAATGAAACCTTAAAAAGAATGAATAGAAGATATACAATAGAAGAATTTAATGAAATCGTTCAAAGATTAAGAAATACATATGATGATGTTATTTTAACAACAGATATAATAGTTGGATTTCCAGAAGAGTCAGAAGCGGAATTTTCTAAAACATATGAATTTTTAAAAAAGATAAAATTTTATAAAATGCATATTTTTAAATATTCACAAAGAAAAGGTACAATTGCAGCAGATATGAAAAATCAGATTCCAGGAGATGTAAAAGAAGGAAGAAGCAAAAAGCTTTTAGAACTATCTGATACAAATGAAAATGAATATTTAGATACATATATTGGAAAAGAAGTTTCAGTATTATTTGAAGAACAAGATGGTGAATATTATAAAGGACATACGGCAAATTATATTAATGTAAAATTAAAAACTAATGTAGATGTTTCTAATCAAATCTTAAAAATAAAAATAACTGGAAAAGATAACCTTAGCTTAGTTTCAGGAGATGTAATAAAATGGTAATCTAAATTTAACTTAATTATTATTGAATAAAAAAATCCTATATAGTATAAATAATGTAATAAGAAATTTAGTATCCTGTGGAAAAATTAATTTTCTGTGTACTAGAGGAGGATAAAATACAGATGAAAGAATATAAATTAGTAGAAACTGAAAATGCTGGTAATTTGCCACTTGTTGTCGGAACATGGCAAAAAATCAAGGGTTTAATTTGTAGAGAAATTGATTTTAATAAACCAGTTGTATTAGAATTAACACAAAAAGAGGAAAAAGTGTTGACAGAAGTGCATGACTTTTTATTCCAAGAAATTAAATTTCCAGAATTACATGACTTTTTCTTTAAAGATTTAAACTTTTTTAGTAAAAAGAAATATAAATAGTAAGTAATTATATTTTATATAATTTAAAAACAGACACATTTCGTAGCTTGTGTCTGTTTTTTTATTTAGTAGGAAAGTGCTCTTCACTTCCTACTAAATAAATATCGTCCATTTTTGTTCTTTAATAAAAATGAAATGTTTTTGATATTGTATTGAAAAAAATATATATGTAAAATATTAGTAAGATTATTTATACAAAAGCTAAATAATAAATTTGGAGGGATTTTATGAAAAAGAAAAAGTTAATTAAAACTATTGTTTTAATTCTATTTATACTTATGGTTTGTTTTTTCTTATACAACTTTGTAAATTCGTTTAGATTTGGAAAACAAGTTATTAGTATAGATACATCAACTCAAATTTATAGTGATTCTAATATAGAAGCTATAATTGATGTAAAAGATAAGAAAGATAATTCTCTAAAAAGTAATGTAAAAGTAGAATTGTTTGATAGTGATGGAAAAAAGGTAAAAAATGTACAAGGAAAATATCCAAAAAGCGAAACAGAAAAAATAAATGCATTAATTCCATTAACAGAAGATATTGAAACAGGAAAGTATGAATTAAAAGTAACTTCAAAATACAAATTGGGATTTTTTAAAGATTACATAGATGTTCCTGTAAATATAATAAAAGGTAGTGAGACAAAAACAATAATTTCATTAGATAAAGGTATTTATAAACCAGGTGATGAAATTAATTTTAGAGCATTATTAATATCAAAAAGAGATGATACACCAACTCAAACTAATGCTAAAATATATATTTATGATGGAAATGATAACAAAGTATATTCAAATGAAACTAAAACATCTGAATATGGAATTGTATCAGGAAATTTTAAGATTGCAGACGAAGTAAATAGTGGTACATATAAGTTAGTGATATCAACTGATAATTCAGAAGTAACAAAAGAATTTACAGTAAATCCATATATAACTCCTCAATTTGAAGTAAGTGTTGTATCAGATAAAGAAAATTATATTATTGGAGAAAATGCAAATATAACTATTTCTGCAAAATATTTTTTTGGAGAGCCAGTTAAAAATGCAACTGTAAAAGGAAAGATTAATGAAACAGAAATTCAAGGAATAACAGGTGCAGATGGGAATTTTTCTACTAAATATGTTGTAACAAAAGATGGAACAATTGATATAAAATTAAATGTAACAGATTCTTCAAACTATTTAATTGAAACAGAAAAAACATTATATGTAAGTGAAGATTTATTTAAAATAGAAGTATTACCAGAATATGGTGATTTGGTTAAAGGTGTAGATAATGAAGTATATGTGTTTACAAGAGCAATTAATGGAAAAGGATTGAAAACACAGAGTACAGTAAGAATAGGAAACGTCGTAAGACAAGTAATTACTGATGATAATGGAATTGGAAGTTTTACTTTAACATCAAGTGATATGCAAAGTATAAATACTTCAAATATGCAAATTACTTCAGAAGATGCAGAAGGAAGAAAAGTTGAAAAAACAGAAGAAATTAATATTATAGTAAGCAAAGGCGTTTTAATTAATACAGATAAAATAAAATATAATTGCGGTGATGATATAAATGTAGCTTTAGATTCAAATGTAGATTTACAATCTAAAGAAATATATTTTTATAAAGGAAATGAATTATTAAAAGTAGTATCATCAGAAAATAATGATTTTGCAGTTAATTTAGAAGGCATTTCTGGTTTAGTAGATATTTATGTGAAAAATTCTAATAGTGTAACTTATGGTTCTAAATATTTAACACCTAATTTATATTCAAAGAAAACAATATTTATAAAACCAAATAAGAACTTAAATATTGCTATAAGTACAGATTCTGAAGAATATGCACCAGGAGATAAATTAAATATTAGTTTTAATACAACAGATGAAAAAAATAATCAAATGGATTCTGCATTGCTTGTAAGTATATTAGATGAAGCAATACTTAATCTAGCAGAAAATGATTTATCAATAGATAATATAAAAATTGCTTTAGAAGATATTGAGTTATCAAATGGTATAACAGCAGCTGATTTATATGCTAATGTAATTGATGATTCATCTGAGAGTTTATTAAAATCTTTATTATTAAAACAAGAGTATACTGATCCAAAAATATATAGTAAAACAGTAAGCACAAGTAATAATGATATAGATGAATATAAAGAACGAGCAGGAATTTCATTTTTAATTATAGTTGTTATACTTATAGGATTTGGTTTAATAAAAGCTAGTAAAAATGAGAAAAAAGGTTCAAAATTATCTTTGGCAATTGCTCATATAATAAACTTTATAGTTATATATTTTTTTGCATTACTTGTTTTATATGAGCCAGTTGATGACTTATTTTATCAGATGACAAGTAAGTATAATGAAGTCTTTACATTATTAACAAACGCAGTTTTAACAGCAGTGCTTTATATGTTGGTTCTATATAAGCAAAGAGATTATATTTTTGAACTAATTATAAATTTACTTGCTATTCCAACAATATATGTTTTTATACTAGCAATAATAACATCATTTTTTGAAGCTCAAGATCTTATACTTGTTTTTGCTATGTTAGCTCTTTTAGCTATATGGGCAGTTTTAGTGTGTATTAGTAGAAATAAAAAATTAGCTCCAAAAGTAAGCTTTTTAAAACATAGTTTAACACAGTTCTTTAAAGGAATAATATTATTTATTGCTGGAATGATAGTATCAGAAGGGCTTAATTCAGGATTTGGTATATTCCTAGTTATTCTAGTGTACATATTGCTTGATAAATATGCTTTTGGCAAAACAAAAATAAAATTAGAAAGCAAACAAATAAATTTAAATATTTCTGGAAATGAATTAATTACAGCAGGGATAGGAATTTTATTTATAGTAATTTTATTTACAGGAATTAGAATTATAGTTAGTAATTTTGCAAGTACAAATCTATCACTTACTGAACAGCATATTCAAAAAAATCATAGTAAAGAATTAATTATGGGAACTTATTCAGGAAATATTAATGATAGTGATATGCTTGAAGTTCAACCAGCATATCAAAGTAAAGAAGATTCATCAGGATTTACTAATTTTAAAACAATTACTGAAAGAAATGATGTAACAGAATCTATAAATGAACAAGTACAAGAAATAGAAAAAACAGAAGAAAAAGTTGAGAATGTTAGAAATATATTCTTAGAGAGTTTGGCATTTATTCCAGAGCTTGTAACTCAAAATGGAAATGCAAATTTAGCTTTAGATATAAGTGATAATATAACAACATGGAATATACAAACAGTTGGAAATTCAAAACAAGGAAATTTAGGATATTCTTCAAAATCATTTAAAGTATTTAAAGAATTTTTTGTAGATTATACATTACCTACAAATTCAGTTGTTTCTGATAAAGTAGAAATACCAGTTACTTTATATAATTACACACAAGATAATTTAAGTATAGAAGTAAATATAAAAGAAAATGATTGGTGCAAAATAGGAACATATGATAAAACAGTAAATGTGCCAGCTAATTCTACACAAATGATTTATGTTCCAATAGAAATTATAAAATCAGGAAAAAATACTTTAAGAATAGAAACAAAATCTGGAAATATTTCAGATATAGTTGAAAAAAATCTTACAATATCTGAAAATGGACTAGAAATACAAAGTGTAGTATCAAGTGGTTCAATGCAAAAGAATTTATCACAAGATATTATCTATTCAGAAAAAGCAATTGAAGGAACAAAAAATCTAAAAGTAAAATTATATGCTTCATCAATGGTTCAAGTTATTGAAAATATAGATGCTATGTTACAATTACCAACAGGTTGCTTTGAACAAACATCTTCATCATTATATCCAGATGTTTTAGTTTTAAAATATTTGAATGAAAATGAATTAGACAATCCAGAAATAAAAGCTAAAGCTTTAGATTATATATCAACTGGATATCAAAAATTATTAACATATGAAGTAAATGGCACAAAAGGCGGATATTCTTTATATGGACGTACCCCAGCAGAACCAGTTATTACAGCATTTGGCTTAATGGAGATGAAAGAAATATCAGACGTATATGAAATAGATGAAAAAGTTATAGAAAACATGAAAGAATACTTATTTGATGTTCAAAAAGTAAATGGTTCATTTGATTATAAATCAACTTATATAGGTTCTGCTACATCAACAGATGAGCTTGCAATGAATGCATATATTGTTTGGGCATTATCAGAAGTATTCCCAGATGATAGTAGACTTGATAAGTCAGTTAGATATTTGGAAAATAAAATAGAAGATGCAAACGATAATTATACTTTAGCATTAATGGCAAATATTTTTGAAAATATAAATGATAAAACAAATGCAAATAAAGTAATAAGCAAATTACTTGAGAATATAGTAACAACAGAAGATTCTGCTTATGTAATTTCAAAAATAAGAGATTATTATGGTTCTTGCGGAACAAGACAAAATATACAAACAACAGCATTAACTTCAATGGCATTAACAAAGAGTAATTCAAACTCAAAAACCAATGAAGCTTTTATTAATTATTTGATACAATCAAAATATGAAAATGGAACATGGGGATCTACTCAAAGCACAGTACTTGCATTAAAAGCAATAAATAGTTTTGAAAAAGATTCTGATATTTCAAATCAAACAATAACAGTAAAAGTAAATGGTGAGGCAAAATCAGTTGATATGGATAAAAATAGTTTAGATTTATATGAATTTGATTTTAATGATTTATCTGAAGAAAATAAAATTTCAATAGAAATGAAAAAAGGAAAAATTTCTTATGAAATAATAAAAGAATATTATAGAGATTATGATGACGTACAATTTGAGCAAGATTTGCAAAGTAGTAGTAAATTAATAGTAGAACAAACAATTACACAATCAGCTAAGGTAAATGATATGATTACACAAAAAATTCATGTAGTAAATAGAACAAATGATTATATTTCAAATGGATTAGTTCAAATTAATATCCCACAAGGATGTAGTGTAAATGAAGATTCATTAATGTTGTTAGAACATAATAAAATAATTGAAAAATATGAATATAGTTATGGAAAAATTAATTTATATTTAAGAAACTTAAAAAATGGTGATGAGAAAGATTTTCAAATAACATATAGAGCATTATATCCTGAAACAGTTACAGGTGGCGCAATAAGATTTTATGATTATTATAATCCAGAAATTGAGGCAATTTCAAAGCCAAATCAGATTAGTGTTAGTAGGTAAATTTAAAAGGATAGCTACTAAAAATAGCTATCCTATTTTGTAAAAGATAGGAATAAATGAAATATAAAAAAGAAAATAGTAAATATAGTTTTTATTGTACTAATTTTAATTAGTATATGTGGGAATTGTTTTGCAATGAAATATGAGAATATAACTTTTGAAGAAGTAGAAACTGTAAAAAAATCGCAAAGTAGTTGTTCAACTGTTCGATATGATCCTCGCACAGGCGAAGAAATTATAGAAACACCAGCTTCACGAATGGCAAACCGCATAGTAGGTAGTATACTTACAATTATTCAAGTATTTGGTAGATTAGGTGGAATAATCTTGATTGTTATTGGAATTTGTAAGAATTCTTGTGCAAAGAGAAAAATTCAATTATATGAAAAAAGATTAAATGCTAATGAACAAGATAAAAAAGACTATGAAAATGATGATGAATGGAAAGAATTAAAGAAAAAGAAAGATAAATCACAAAACTTTTTATCATTTTGCATAGTAATGGGGATTACATTATTAGCAGTTTCTGGTATGTTACATATTGTAAGAGGTATGGCTGCAAAACCAATAATATACATATATCCAGAAACTGAAACAGAAGTGAGTGTAAAATTAGGAAATCCAGAAAAAATAACATGTTCATATCCAAAATATGAAGGAGAATGGAAAGTAAAAGCAAGTCCAAATGGAGATTTAGTAGATTTAAAAACAGGAAGAAATTTATATAGCTTGTATTGGGAAGGAATAAATGATAATTCTTCAAAAATGAAGGAAGGATTTGTAGTAAAAGGAGAAGACACAGCGAAATTCTTAGAAGAAAAACTAGAGATTTTAGGACTAAATGAAAGAGAAGCAGAAGAATTTATAATTTATTGGCTACCAAAAATGGAAAAGAATAATTATAATTACATAAGATTCAAAAGCTTGGAAGAAATAAATGCGAATATGCCATTGGAAATAGAGCCAAGCCCAGATACATTAATAAGAGTAATGATGGAATTTAAAGGATTGAATAAACCAATAAATATAGAAACTCAGAAACTAGAAAAAATAGAAAGAAAAGGGTATACAGTAGTAGAATGGGGAGGAACAGAGCTATAATTTATTAATTTTGAAAAAACTATTGAAAAAACGAAATAATTATTATAGAATAATCTCGGTCTAAAGTGACTAAAATATTAGAAGGTACTTAAAAATATGTTGAGTATCAGAATGGAGGATTTATATTATGTCAGTAAAAGTAGCTATAAATGGATTTGGACGTATAGGACGTCTTGCATTTAGACAAATGTTTGGAGCAGAAGGATATGAAATCGTTGCAATCAACGACTTAACAAGCCCTGATATGTTAGCTCATCTTTTAAAATATGATTCAGCACAAAAGAGATATGAAAAAGCAGATACAGTAGTTGCAGGAGAAGATTCAATTACAGTTGATGGAAAAACAATCAAAATTTATGCTGAAAAAGATGCTGCAAACTTACCATGGGGAGAAATTGGTGTTGATGTTGTTTTAGAATGTACAGGTTTCTATACATCAAAAGAAAAAGCATCAGCTCATATAACAGCAGGAGCTAAAAAAGTAGTTATTTCTGCACCAGCAGGAAAAGACTTACCAACAGTAGTTTATGGAGTTAATGAAGGTGTTTTAACACCAGCAGATACTGTTATATCAGCAGCTTCATGTACAACAAATTGTTTAGCACCAATGGCTAAAGCATTAAATGATTATGCACCAATCCAATCAGGAATTATGACAACAGTACATGCTTATACTGGAGACCAAATGGTACTTGATGGACCACATAGAAAAAATGATTTAAGAAGAGCTAGAGCAGCAGCAGTAAATATTGTTCCTAATTCAACAGGAGCAGCTAAAGCAATAGGTCTTGTTATTCCAGAATTAAATGGAAAATTAATTGGATCTGCACAAAGAGTTCCAGTTCCAACAGGATCTACAACAATATTAATCGCAACAGTAAGAAGCAATGAAGAAGTTACACCAGAATCAATCAATTCTGCTATGAAAGCGGCTTCTAGTGCATCTTTCGGATATACAGAAGAACCATTAGTTTCTTCAGATATAATAGGTATTACTTATGGATCATTATTTGATGCTACTCAAACAATGGTTACAAAAGTAGAAGATGGATTATATCAAGTACAAGTAGTTTCTTGGTATGATAATGAAAATTCTTACACAAGCCAAATGGTAAGAACAATCAAATACTTTGCAGAATTAAACTAATTATAAATTATAAAAAAGGTGATAGATTTTTTCTATCACCTTTTTGTGTTATAGAAATTGCTAAATTGGTAAAAATAGTTAAAAGAATACTTGAAAAGTATTCTTTTTTGTTATAGAATAGCCTTGTATGAAAATATGAAAAGTTATAAATAAAAATTTATAAAACAAAGTCTTTGTCAAAAATCGTGCAAAGCAAAATTAAAAGGAGGATATTTTAATGAGTAAAAAAACAGTAAGAGATATTGATGTAAAAGGAAAGAAAGTATTAGTTAGATGTGATTTTAATGTTCCATATGATGAAAACAGAAAGATTACAGATAATAGAAGAATAGTTGCAGCATTACCAACTATCCAATATTTACTTGAAAATGATTGCAAAGTTATTCTTTGCTCACACTTAGGAAGACCAAAGGGAGAAGTAAAACCTGAATATTCAATGAATATAGTTGCAGAAGAATTATCAAGATTATTAGGAAAAGAAGTAAAACTTGCTAAAGATGTTGTAGGACCAGATGCTAAAGCATTAGCTTCAAATTTACAATCAGGAGAAGTTATGCTTCTTGAAAATGTTAGATATGAAGCTGGAGAAGAAAAAAATGATGAAAATTTATCAAAAGAATTTGCTTCAATGGCTGAAATCTTTGTAAATGATGCTTTTGGTACAGCACATAGAGCTCATAGCTCAACAACAGGTGTTGCTAGTTTTTTACCAGCAGTATCAGGATTTTTAATTGAAAAAGAATTAAAGTTCTTAGGATCTGCTTTAGAGAATCCTGAAAGACCATTCATGGCAATTTTAGGTGGAAAGAAAGTATCAGATAAAATAGGTGTTATAAATGCATTATTAGAAAAAGTAGATGTTTTAATGATTGGTGGAGCTATGGCATACACATTCTTTAAATCAATGGGATATGAAGTTGGAAATTCAATTTGTGAATTAGATAAATTAGAGTTAGCAAAAGAGCTTATGGAAAAAGCAAAAACTAAAGGTGTAAAATTCATGTTACCAGTAGATACAAAAGTTGGTAAAGAATTTTCAGCAGACACAGAAAGTAAAACAGTTAAATATACAGAAATTCCAGATGGTTGGGAAGGATTTGATATAGGTCAAGAAACAATAGAAATGTATTCAAAAGAATTACAAAATGCAAAAACAGTAATTTGGAATGGACCAGTTGGATTATTTGAATTTGATCAATTTGCAATCGGAACAAATAGTATTGCAAAAGCATTAGCTGATGTAGATTGTATAAAAATAATTGGTGGAGGAGATTCAGCAGCTGCTGTTGAAAAAGCAGGTCTTGCAGAAAAATTTACACACATCTCAACAGGTGGTGGAGCATCACTAGAATTCTTAGAAGGTAAAAAGCTACCAGGAATTGAGGCATTACAAGATAAATAGGAGGATTAAATTTATGAGAAGAAAAGTAATTGCAGGAAATTGGAAAATGAATATGCTTCCTAACGAAGCTATTGAATATATTCAATCTTTTGAACCAATGGTTAAAGATTCTAAAGCAGAAATTATTTTATGTGTACCATACACAGATTTATTTTATTGTTTAATGAATGCACAAGGAACAAATATTAAAATTGGTGCTCAAAATATGCATTTTGCAGAAAATGGAGCATATACAGGTGAAATATCAGGAAAAATGTTAAAATCAATTGGAGTTGAATATGTAATTATAGGTCACTCAGAAAGAAGACAATATTTTAATGAAACAGATGAAACTGTTAATAAAAAAATAAAAGCTGCTTTCGAAAATGAACTAAAACCAATAGTTTGTGTTGGAGAAACATTAGAACAAAGAGAAGCAGGAAAAACAGAAAGTATTATAACATCACAAACACGTTTTGCACTAGAAGGATTAACAGCAGATCAAGTTAAAAATACAATAATTGCATATGAACCAATTTGGGCTATAGGAACTGGAAAAACAGCAACTTCAGAAGATGCTAATAATTCAATTAAAGCAATTAGGGCTGAAATTAAGAGACTATATGGTGATGATGTTGCTGAAGAAGTTATTATTCAATATGGTGGAAGTGTAAAATCTTCAAATGCAAAAGAATTATTTTCTACCTCAGATATTGATGGAGGATTAGTTGGTGGAGCAAGTTTAAAACCAGACGAATTTAGTAAAATAGTAAATTATGATGCATAGTGATTAAAGAAAGGGAAGTGTAACAAAAAATGAGTAAATTAACAATGTTAATGATATTAGACGGATTTGGAATTAATGAACAAAAAGAAGGTAATGCAGTAAAATTAGCTAATACACCAAACTTAAACGAAATTTTAACAAAAAATCCAAACACAATAGTTCACACAAGTGGATTAGCAGTTGGATTACCTGATGGTCAAATGGGAAATTCAGAAGTTGGTCATACAAATATTGGGGCTGGAAGAATAGTATATCAAGATTTAGCCAAAATAACTAAAGCGATTGAAGATGGAGATTTCTTCAGTGTTCCAGAATTTGTAAAAGCTATTGAAAATTGTAAGAAGAATAATTCTAAATTGCATATTATGGGACTATTATCTGATGGAGGTGTTCATAGTCATAACCGTCATTTATATGCTTTACTTGAAATGGCAAAAAGAAAAGATTTTGAAAATGTTTTTGTTCATTGTTTTATGGATGGAAGAGATACTCCACCAGCTTCAGGAGAAGGATATATTACTGAACTAGAAGAAAAAATGAAAGAAAAAGGTATTGGTCAAATAGCAACTATATCAGGACGTTTTTATGCTATGGATAGAGATAAAAGATGGGAAAGAGTAAGTCAAGCCTACAATGCTATTGTAAATGGTGAAGGAGAAAAAGCAATATCTGCAGTATCTGCAATTGAAGAATCTTATCAAAAAGAAGTTTTTGATGAATTTGTTAAACCAACAGTTATTACAAATAAAAATGGAGAACCAGTTGCAAAATTAGAAGATGGTGATTCAGTTATCTTTTTCAACTTTAGACCTGATAGAGCAAGAGAAATTACAAGAAGTATTGTAGATAAAGAGTTTGATGGATTTGAAACCAAAAAATTAGATCCTTATTTTGTATGTATGACTTCATATGATGAAACAATGCCAAATGTGGAAGTTGCTTATAGAAAAGAAGAATTAAAAAATACATTTGGAGAATATATAAGTAATAAAGGATTAAAGCAATTAAGAATTGCAGAGACAGAGAAATATGCACATGTTACATTTTTCTTTAATGGTGGAAAAGAAGAACAATATGCTGGTGAAGATAGAATTTTAGTTCCATCACCAAAAGTTGAAACATATGATTTAAAACCAGAAATGAGTGCATATGAAGTAACAGAAAAAGTAGTAGAAGCAATTAGATCAGAAAAATATGATTCAATTATCTTAAACTTTGCTAATCCAGATATGGTAGGTCATACAGGAAGTGTTGATGCAGCAATAAAAGCATTAGAAGCAATTGATGAATGTGTAGGAAAAGTTGTAGAAGCTATAAATGAAGTAAATGGAGTTTTATTAATTACTGCAGATCATGGAAATTGTGAGCAAATGGTTGATTACAAAACAGGTGAGCCACAAACAGCACATACTACAAATCCAGTACCTTTAGCAATAGTAGGATTACCAGCAAATAAGAAAATAAAAGAAGGACGTCTTGCAGATCTTGCACCAACAATGTTAGATTTTATGGGCTTAGAAAAACCTGATGAAATGACAGGAGAAAGCTTACTAGAGAATTAATCATTAAACTTTAGGAGAAAATTTATGATAAATTTACCAGAAGAAAAATTATTATATGCTGATATACAAAAGAAATTGTTCTATATAATTCCAGAAAAGTGGGAAAAAATATATTTATATGCTTCTGTTATAAATGTACCAAATCAGAAGTCTGTAGGTGAAATGTATTTTTACTATTTACCTAAAGGAATTATAAAAAAGAAATTTGTTAATGGTTATGAAATACCTAGCATTTTTAATATTGATGATGAACAATATTCAAAGTTAATCAGTGATGTATACAATTCAATAAAACTTTTACATGAACGTTTTGTTAATGCCAAAAGAAGAGTTTGGAGTAGTATAAATATTTCGATAGAGAATTTTAAATTTAAGATTGAGTTTGATTATGAAGATTTAACAGAATCTCCATTTGATTCTTATGAACGTCATGTTATTTGGAGATATAATAATTTGCAAGAAGGTTTTGAATTATTAGGAAGAAAAGATAAAAAGATTATTCAAGCATATAAGGAATATCAAAGTTATCAAGTTCCAGAAAAAAAGGATATTTATGAAGAATCTATATATAAACAGCCAGTGAAAAATATCATAGATTTTGAAAAAACATTATCTGTTGAAGAAGCAATTGCACAATCTAAAGCACCAGATTCACAAACTCCTAAAGAAAAAAAGAAAAATGGTTTATTTAAGAAAAAAAATAAAATAGAAGATATCATTATAGATGAAGAAGAAGAAATTGGTTATACAAATCAAATTCTAAAAATGAAAAAATAAAAGTAAAAGCATAAATTGTTAATTTAGCAATTTATGCTTTTTTGCTTTGTTAGAAAATATTATTTCCACATATAAAAAGTTTACATAAATAATGACAAATTTAAAAAATTATGATATAATACTAAGCGGAGTTTAAATTTGGAGGTATAAAATGGGATTTTGGAGATCTTTATTTGGATTCGAAGAAAATAAAAATGATGAATTTGAGAAAAGAGAAGGAATTAGATCAGAATTAGATACAACTTTTATTACACAAGATGAGGAAAAGAGTTTTGAAGAAAGTATATATGGTTCAATTCAATTATTTGAAGCAGATGTTTCATATATAAAAGAAGTTTTACCAGATGTAGGAGAATCTCTTGAAAAACAAATTACTTTATTAACAGAACTATTAGAACATACTAATAATGAAGATGATCCAGAAGTTGTTGATGTATTTAATTCATTAAAAGAACAATATGAAGAAGATAAAAGATTAGCAGATGGAGAATATACAATTAGTGAACTTAAACATCAAAATAAAATAATGGATGAGATGTTTGAAAAATCTGTTGAAAATAATGGAATTAGAAAAGAAACTTTAGATTTATATATTTCTTTTATATCTAAAGTTCAGAAAAAAGTTGCTGAAAGTGATTTGAATAATAAGCCAATTTTAACAAAAGTTCAAAGACAAAAATTTAATAGTATTTCTATGGAATCAGAATATAGAATAAAAATGTTAGAATTAATGTATTTACTAAATAAAGGTGATGTTAAGACAAATCCATTTAAAGATTTATCACCAACAAGACAAAAAATATTTTCAAAAATGTTTTTTGAAGATGCAAAAAAAGCAGCAAAACAATATGAAAATTTATCATTACATGAAGAAGCATATAATGAATATAATAAGTGGTTATTTAGCAATATAGATAGTACGGCCAAAAAATTAAATGAGCAAATGGCAAATGTAAGAATGATAGATGATTTTTCAATAAGACAATTATTTGATAGTAATGATAAAGAAAGCAAATCTTTTGAATTTTTAAAAGAATTTGTAAATTTTAAATCATATATGAATAAAATGGTATTTATTCAACCAACAGTATTAGAACAAAAGAAGCAGAAAGAAGAAGCAAAAAGAAAAGAAGAAGATGCAAAATTAGAAGCAGAGAGAAAAGAAAAAGAAGAATTAGAGAAATATAAATCTTATACAGATGAAGACATAAAAAAAGAAATATATATAATAGAACACGATTTAACTTCAAAAGGAAGTAGATTTGTAAACATATTAGATTTTCAAAAGAAAGTTGCAAGAGCAAAAGGATTATTAGATACAGAAGAAAATCTTCAAAAAGAAGGTATAGTATATAATGCTGTAGATTACACAACTGCTTGGGAAATTATAAAAAAAGCAAATACAATGGGGGTTAGTTATGCAGCATTTCCAGATTGCCAAGAAAACCGTGATGGTGGAATAATGATAGCTGCATCTGAAGAAGATAAAGATATTTTTAAAGTAGCTAGAGAAAGTGTAGAATTTAATTACAATAGTTATAATTGGCATACAGATGAAAATATTGGAACATTTCCAGGATTTATTTTAAATTCTGTATATGATAAATTACAAAATGAATCTATAAAAGATTATGTTTCTGCTTCTGGAAATGGAATGTATTATAATGTATCACTTGGGTATAATTGTTTTGGAAGTGCAAATCAAACTTATAAGAAAAAGAAAAAAATGCTTTATGATGCTTTAGCTAGAGTAAAAGACGAATTAGAATTAGTTGGAAGCTCAAAAGAAGAACTACAAGATGTAATGTGTTATATAACAGTTCCTGCTAAAAGAAATTTAATACCAATTTTAGAAGAATTTAAAAAAGCAGAAGTATCAAGTTATATTGAACCAGTGCCAGCTAAGCAAAGAAATCAAAATAATAGAAATGATGTACATATATATTTTGAAAGAGATCAATTAAAGAAATTTAAAGATGAGGTATTGCCTAAAATACCAGGAACAGAGCTTGGAATTATTGCAATGAAATGGGATAATATGAGTATGGGTAAAGCTGTAAGAAATGAATTAACATGGCCAGATGATAAAGAAAAAATACAAGATGAAGAAAAATAGTAATTTAAAGAAGATAAAATTTATATATTTTATCTTCTTTTTTTGTTCTAAAAAATTTTTTTGTGAATATATATTACTAATAGTATAGAAAAGAGGAATACATGAAAAAAATAATAGAATTTTTTCCTGATAAACTTAAGAATATTTTATATGAACAAATTAAAGAAAAAAAAGATAACTTAGAAGAAATAAGAATACGTGTGCAAAATCCTATTATTTTTAAATTTAGTGAAGAAGAAATTGTAATCAAATATATTCCAACT
Organism: uncultured Clostridia bacterium; assembly: GCA_948530865.1. GTDB lineage: Bacteria > Bacillota > Clostridia > TANB77 > CAG-508 > Scatovivens. The sequence goes on along the minus strand of CAOTKV010000009.1, from coordinate 45,911 downwards.
TCAGAAGACATGCTAACAATAATGCAATTAATTTGTGAAAATTCTATATATTCCTATCAAAAACAAATATCAGCAGGATTTATTACCTTGCAAGGTGGACATAGAGTTGGAATTGTAGGATCATGTGTAATAGAAAACAATAAAGTTATAAATATAAAGTATATAAATAGTTTTAATTTTAGAATTGCAAGACAAGTTATTGGAGCAGGTAATCAAGTATTACAATATGTTTTAAAAGATAATAAAGTATTAAATACACTTATAGTTTCTCCACCAGGTTATGGAAAAACAACAATTCTAAGAGATGTTGCAAGATTGCTATCAACTGGAAATAATAATTTCGATGGAGTTGATGTAGGAATAATAGATGAAAGAAGTGAAATAGCTAGTTTATATAAAGGTGTTCCACAAAATAATGTAGGAATGAGAACTGATATTATAGAAAATATTTCAAAATCAGAAGGAATGAAAATACTTGTGCGTTCAATGGCACCTAAAGTAATTATAGCAGATGAAATTGGAATTGAAGAAGATGTTTATGCAATAAATTATGCATTATGTTCAGGTTGTAAGGGAATTTTTACAGCACATGGAAGTAATTTTGAAGATATTTCTTTAAATCCTGTTTTAAAATCATTACTTAATAAACATTGTTTTGAATGTTTGATTTTTTTAGATAGAAAAAAGATAAAAGAAGTTTATTATTTAAAAGAGAAAAATTATTATTTGTGTTAGTAATTTTGATTAATATTATATTATTCTACAAAGTTTCAATAAAAATGTGCAAAAAAATTACTCACACAAATAGCAATTTAGGAGGATTTATGATTTTCATCAAAGACACATGTTTAATTACCATAATAATTATATGCTCATATATAGGATTCTTAAAAAGTAAAACCTTTGAAAACAGAGTTTTAGAATTGTCTAAATTTCAAAATGCATTAGTTATGTTTGAAAGTAAATTAAAATTTACATATGAACCAATAAAAAATATTTTTGAAGAAATTTCAAATGTAATTTATAAAAATGAAAATAATGTATTTTTTTACACGTCAAAAGAAAAAAGAAATATTTATAAGGCATGGTGCACTGGTATTGATGAAAATAAATATTTTAATGAAGAAGATAGAAATGTAACTAAAATGATGGGAAAGTTATTAGGCAAAACTGATATAGAAGGACAACTTAGTGAAATTGAATTAGGTCTTGAATTAATAAATAAACAAATAAAAGATGCAGAAATTGAAAAAAATAAGAATTCTAAATTGTATAAAACAATGGGAGTAATATTAGGTATTGGAATTAGTATAATATTAATTTGAATTTGGAGGATATATGAATATTGATTTATTATTAAAGATTGCAGGTGTTGGAATTTTGATTGCTGTGTTGCACCAAATTTTAACAAAAGCTGGACGTGACGATCAAGCCATGATGACATCTTTAGCAGGAATGGTGATTGTTTTAACAATAGTTGTTAAAGAAATTAGTACACTTTTTGATACAGTTAGGACGGTGTTTAATTTATAAATGGACATTATAAAAATAATTGGTATAGGTTTTATATCATTAATTATAACAATTATTCTTAAAGAATATAGAAAAGAATATGCAATATATGTTGTTATAATATGTGGAGCTATAATTCTGTTATATTCAATAGATACAATAAGTTCAATAGTAAATTTTCTAAAAGAAATATCTAAAAATAAAAGTTTTAATACAGAATTTATATCTTGTCTCTTAAAAATAACTGGAATATCTATTTTAACAGAATATGCAGTAAGTATTTGTAAAGATTCAGGAGAAAGTGCTATTGCAAGTAAAATAGATTTAGGTGGAAAAGTATTAATTATTTCGATGTCTATACCAATAATTGGGACAACCTTAGAATCTCTAATAAAAATTCTTAATGTACGGTTAAAAAGGAGAGGCGATGAATGAAATAATTGAATCACAAAGTAATTTATTAGGTATAAATGAATTTATAAGTAAAGCTACTCAATATACAAATGAAAACTTTCCAGAATTAGATATTTCTCAAGTTTTTAAAGAAAGCATAACTGGAAATATGGGAAATATATTAGGTAAAATAGATATATTTAATTTCTTTTCAAATGAACTTTCATATGCAATTCAAATAATGATTGATGTAATAATTATAATTATAATAAATAGTATATTTAAAGCTATTATAGAAAATTTAGGAAATTCAAATTCAGCACAAATAACATATTTTTTGCAATATATGGTAATTGTTTCTTTAGTTATAAATACTTTTGTATCAATTTTAGATTATACAAAAGAAAGTATAAATAGTGTTATTAATTTTATGAATTTGCTAGTACCATTACTTATAACATTAATGCTTAGTACAGGAACAATAGTTACAACAACTATTGTAGAACCAATTTTATTAATTATGATAGGATTTGTAGGAAATTTCATTAATATTTTTTTAATTCCATTATTAATGGTTTCACTAACAATCTCAATTGTATCTAATATTTCAGATAAAGTACAAATAGAAAGACTTTCAAAATTTTTGAAATCATCAATAGTTTGGCTACTTGGAATTTTACTTACAATTTTTACGACAACATTATCACTGCAAGGTAGCTTAACAAGTTCTGTAGATGGAATGACAGCTAAAACAGCAAAAGCAGTAGTATCAAATTTTATTCCAGTTGTTGGGAAAATAATGGGAGATACAGTTGATAGTGTAATTGGTTGTTCAAATATACTAAAAAATTCAGTCGGAATAATTGGAGTAATAGTTATAATAGGAATTGTTTTGGAACCAATTGTTAAAATATTTGTTTTATGGATGTCATTTAAATTAACATCAGCTGTATGTGAAGTTGTTGCAGATGTAAAAATTGTAAAATTAATTGATCAAATATCTGATGGATATAAAATTTTGTTAGGTATTTTAGTTTCTGTTTCTGTTATGTTTGTTATTGGAATAACTTTAGTTATAAAAATGACAAATACAGCATTAATGTATAGATAGGAAGTTATATGATTTTAAAGTTAAAAGCATGGTGTGAAGGTATTGTTATTGCAATTATAATTTCTACAATTATTGAAATGATAATTCCAGATAATAAAAGTAAAAAATATGTAAAGGTTGTTATTGGTATTTATATAATGTTTGTTTGTCTAAATCCTATTTTAGAATTATTGAAATATGATTTGAATTTTGAAGATATTTTCGATATTGAAACAGTAGAAGCTTCGAGTAGCGTTGATAGTAGAATAAAAGATGTATACGTTTTGGGAATAGAGGAAAAAATAAAAGAGGATGTAGAAAGTATTGGATATATTTTGGAAGGTGTACAAGTTTTAGTAGATTCAAATTATGAAGAAATAAATGAAATTAATTTAAAAATAAAATGCAAGCAAAATGAAAATATTGTTGAAATAGAAAAAATTAATATAGGGAAACAAACTGATGAAAAGGAAAATTATGAAGATATAGTGAATTTACTTGTGACTAATTATTTAGTCAGTAGAGATAAAATTTTTATAGAGGTGTAATATGGCTTGGATTGAAAGAATAAAAAATATTTTTTGTAACAAAGAAAAAAGAGTGGAAAATTTAGTATCTTTTTTAATAATACTTATAATAACATTAATATTTATAAATAAAATCTTAAAAGATGATGATTCAACTAAAAAGACTGACTACGTGAATGAAACAGGTGTTGAACTTGCATCAAGTGAGAATGTGAAAACATCTTCTGATGAATTAGAAAAAAAATTAGAAAATATTTTAAAAAAAGTAAATGGAGTAGGAAATGTTTCAGTATTACTTACATATTCTGAATCAGGTAGTGTAATACCAATTTATAATATTAGTCAAAGCACAAGTACAACAGAAGAAAAAGATACTTCTGGTGGAACAAGAACTATTGTATCAGAAGATAATAAAAAGGATGTTATAACAGATTCTTCATCAAATATTGTTACTGAAAAGAAAGTTATGCCAAAAATAGAAGGAGCAATAATAACTGCACAAGGTGCTAAAGATCCTAATATTAAATCAAATATTATTTCTGCAGTTGAGGCGGTTACAGGATTAGCAAATCATAAAATTCAAGTTTTTGAGATGGGAGAGTAGTAAAGTGAAAAATAAGGAAAGAGTAAAACAAATTTTTTTATCATGCATAGCAATAGGTCTTATTGCACTTGGTTATACAAATTATAGTTTTAATAATAAAGATGAAAGCATTGAAGTTTCAAGTAGAAGCAGTGAAAATGAAATAAACTTAGGTGATGTAGAGCTTGTAAGTAGTACGCCAATTAATTCAAATTATATTGAAGGAATAGTTTCAAATGATAATCTTCAAAATTGTGTAGAAACAAATACTACACCAAATTATCTATTAGAAGATAATTCAAATTATTTTGAAGAAACAAGAATTGAAAGAGATAGAATGTATTCTGAAACAATAGAAACATATCAAAGAATTGTAGAAAGTAATCAAACTATGCAAGATCAGAAAGCTATTGCTACTCAAGAAATTACAAATATAACAAATAAGAAAAATAGCATACTTATATGTGAGAATTTAATAAAAAATAAAGGTTTTAAAGATGTTGTTATTTTGGAAAATAATGGAAATGTTAGTGTAATAGTAAAATCTACAAGTTTATCACAAGAGCAAATTTCAAAAATTCAAAATATAGTTTCAAGAGAATTAAATGTAGAAATGTCTAATATCAGCATCAGTAATAAATAGTTTTCAAATATTACTAGAATAATTTTTTATATAAAATCAATAATAAAAGTATATGAATTTTAAAATTCATATAAAAAATGAAAGGATATAAAAAATTATGGCAAAGAAAATTTTTGTAACAGCTTTTGCTATAATAGTTTTATGTTTATGTTGTGGTGTATGTTTTGCAGCAGACAATAATAGTTCATCTGTTAATTTAGGAAATGAGATTATGGATTCAGTAGATAAAGCAGGAAAAAGTATAGATAATGTAGTTTCAGGAAATATAGTTAAAGATGCAGGAAATACTGTTAGAAATGCTGGAAATAATGTGAAAAACGGAGTAAATGATGTTGGAAGAGATGGAAAAGATGCAGTAGGTGGCGTAGTAAATAGAACTGAAAATGGTGCTTATAATACTACAAGAACAGCAACTGAGGGAACAACAAATGGTAATTTTTCAACAATGACAACAACAACATGGATGTGGATTATTTTAGTAGTAGCAGCAATTGTTATTATTGCAGCAATATGGTATTATGCAACAAGAAGTAATGATTAGTAAATAGTCTATTAAAGGCATATTAGATTTTTGAATTTTTTTAGAAATCTGATATGTCTTTAATAATTGAAAAAAACTTTAAAATGTGCTATAATTGTAGTGTAAGAATGTTCTACCATAGAAGAAAAAAGATTTCCTTGTAAGGAAAATTAAATTGGAGGTATTATTATGTTACAGGCAGCTATCACATTCTTTGGTTTTATCATCATTGGTCTTTGGATCAGACGTGAAAAAAGCCATACAGAAACCTCTTGGACAGAACGGTTGCTAATGGGTGTAGCTACTATCATTGGAATGGTTATTTTGGTGGCTATGTTTTGCTTTACCTATTGGCTAGTGTACAACCATACAATTTGGGCTTTCCTGCTTCTGGCTGGATTGCTTGTGTGGGCTTGGTATGATAACCGTGGTCAAAGAGAGAACCGGCGATAAATCGCCGGTTCTCTTTTTATTTATTTATTTAATCTGATCAAAATTGCAATTGATAAAAGAACAATTAATACTCCAATAGCAATTAAAATTATACATAATATATTATTAAGCTCAAGATTTGCTTGAGAGTAAGTATTCATTCCTGAAACTCCAGTTACTGAAGATGATGATGTTGGAGACAATGTTGATAATGATGCTTGTGTGCTAGAATCTTCTTGAACAACATTTACAGAAGTATTTTCATCTGAATTATCATCTTCTGTTGCGTATGAAAAATTAAAACTAAAAGTAAATGAAATTAAAAAGAATAAAATTAATAATAATAGTTTTAAAGTTTTTGACATATAGACCTCCAAAAATTTCGATGTAATTATCATATACAAAAACATAAAAAAAGTCCATAGAAAAATAAAAAAATTAATTAAATTATTGTAAAAAAAGTTATTATATGGTAACATGTAAAAGAATTGAATATTGGTGTGTAGCCAAGCTATTGTGGTTGTTCGAACGAAGAGAGTTACAACCTCAATATGCGAGAGATTAATTCTAATATTGGGGTATCGCCAAGCGGTAAGGCATCGGACTCTGACTCCGACATTCCTGTGTTCGAATCACAGTACCCCAGCCAATAAAATCAAGGCTTTCATGGATTTGGAAGTCTTGTTTTTTAGTTAATTTTGATAAATTCATATACGAAAAATATATTTAATGACTAAAAATTGAAATTATTATAAATTAGATTTAGTTGAGGGAAAAGATCCTGAAACAAGCGATTTTTCATTTGATGAAATTGATAAGAAAAAAGAAGATGAATATAATAGATTTCTAGAAAAAATGGCAAAGTTTGAAAAAAGAGAAATCAATTGGAAACCATATTATCCTAATAAAGATATGGAATGGATGTATGGTTCGTATAGTGGTTTATATATTTCTTTTGAAGTATATGATAAATAAAATAATGAAAACGGATGAGACTTGGATCCTCATCCGTTTTTGTGTCTTTACTCTGTTACCACTTCAATGCCGGGAAAACCATCTGCAATATTTTTGGCTGCCTCTGAATCATCCAAATGCATCAAGAACACCTCTGTACCTCTTTGGCTCAACGCAATGAAATCTGCGAGAGCATCTTCAAGTTTCAGATGGATCATGCCATAGTGAACTGAAGTGTCAACGTAAAGTTCATTGCAAAGTGCAAAGTATGGTTTAAAAGGTTCAAGAGTAGATGTATCTCCAGTGTAAACAACAACTTTTCCAGAGATAACAAATACATAACCGAAACACTTGCCTTTTAGCTGAGGGGCATGCTCAGTCAAAACACATGAGACAAACCAATTTTCCTCAGCAAGCATGTTTGCAGTAATGAGTTGATACCAACTTGTTTCGTTGCCCTCAATGGTAAGCACGGTTTGGATATCAGATGCTACATCTTTTGAGGGAGCAACTACGGTGACAGTTCTATGCAAATTGAAAAATACATGTTGGACGAAGAGTCCCAATCCGCCAATGTGGTCGCCGTGTGTGTGGGTAATCATTACATAAATCTTCTCATGCTGGCTTAAATCTGTTTTCCGCAGTTTTTGAAATGTGGAAGTTGGACAGTCGATTACGACAATGTCATTGTTTTCCGTGAAAAAGAAAGCTGAAGTGTGATTGTTTCCAAATCCCGAATCTCTTCCTAAAAAGTTTAGTACCATGTTGCATCTCCTTTCGTTCTTAGAACACACTTTGCCATAATTTAGCAAAAATGGCAAAAAATAAAAAACTTCACTACTTATATGTTAACATAAAAATAAATAAAATTCAAGTTAAGGTAAAAAAGCAGTGCCTGAAGAATCAGACACTGCTTGGTGAAACATTGTTTGCGAGTTACTTTTTCTGTTTTGCATTTTCACACTGCTGATTTCCTACAGTGCAGGACGTCTTACAGGCTGACTGACAGGAAGTTTGGCACTCGCCACACCCGCCATGCTTAACAGTATTCTGCAAAGTTTTTCCAGCGAGAGTTTTTACATGTTTCATAATTACACCTCCTTATGCTATTGTACATAAAACGGTTAACAGTAAAGATTACAAAAGTAATCTTTGATATTATATAAGATTTTTGCAATTATGTCAACAAAAATAACATAGAATATTTTTATATACTTGTGATAAAAAAGGAATAAAAACGAGATTATCTCATATATAATTATGAGGTGATTTTTTTGATTTATATTGATATTGAAGAAGATAAGAAAATAGATGTTAAAAAAAATTTTGCGCAAAAAATATTTTCTAATATAGTAAATAAGATAAATTCTAAATCTAGTAAATTTTCGGTTGATAAATTTGAGGACAAGGTATTAATAAGACTTCCAAATCTAAAAAATAAAACATTAAATAAACTTTCTAAATATATAAAAGAAAATTGTATTTTTATGGTGTGCATGTCTGATAATTTATTAAAAAACGATGTTTTTATGGAGTATATAAGAAGAGAGAATGTAAAAATATTTGATGGAAGATGGCTATTTAAAATTTTAACAATTGATGAAGTAAAATATATTGTAGAAAATAAAAAGGAAAAATTTGAATATCAAGAAGTATCTATTTTATCGAATGAAATTAGTGACATTGTTGTTTTTATGATACGAAATCTTGCAGATAAAGTAAAAATTATAAATGTTTTAACTAATGATTCATATAAATTTAGGAAAATTGAAAAAGAACTATATGAGAAAAATGGAATAATAATTAATATGAATAATAATTATAAGAAAAGTTTAATTAAGAGTGACATAATTTTAAATTATGATTTTTCAGAAGAGGAATTGAATAAATATAATTTGCCTAGAAAAGCTTGTATATTAAATTTTAAAGAACACATAAATATCAATACTAAAAGTTTTGAGGGAATAAATGCAAGTTTTTATGAAATTTCAATGCCTAAAAAATATTTGAAGTATTTACTATTTTTTAAAAAATTCAATATAGCAATTTTATATGAAAGCTTTATTTATAAAAATACAAATCCAGTTAATATAATAAAAGAGCTAAAAGATGATGAAGTAAAGGTGAGTTTTTTGTTAGGAAAAAACGGAAAAATTAGAAAAAATGAATATCTAAAAATGTCAAAAAAGTTAGTAAATTAGCTTGACAAATTTTTAATTAACCTTTATTATATGTAAGTATATAATAACAAACGATTTAGGAGGTCTTGAATATGGGGGAGAAAGAATTTTTATTAACACAAGAAGGTTATGATAATCTTGAAAAAGAATTAGAAAGACTTAAAACAGAAGTTAGATATGAAATTGCAGATAGAATAAAAGTTGCTTTAGGTTTTGGAGATTTATCAGAAAATTCAGAATATGATGAAGCAAAAAATGCACAAGCTGCTAATGAAACAAAAATAGCAGAACTTGAAGAAAAGGTAAAATATGCTAGAATAATAGATGAATCAGAAATAGATACAGAAGTTGTTCAAGTAGGAAATATTGTTAAAGTACACGATATGGAATTTGATGAAGATATTGAATATACAATCGTTGGTTCTACAGAAGTAGATGTAGTTAATAATAAAATTTCTAATGAATCACCAATAGGAATGGCTTTATTAGGAAAAAGAAAAAACAATGTAGTTGAAGTTCAAGCTCCTGCAGGAATTATAAAATTAAAAATATTAGCAATAACAAAATAGAAAAGTAGGATATATGCAAAATCATATATCCTTTTTTGTATTATAGAAAATTAGGAGGAAAATATGAGAATAAGAGTAGCAGGTTTAATAGAAATGGAAAATGGATATGCATTAATGCATAGAATTAATGTAAAGAAAAAAGAAGGTAGTATGCAACCATATGGAGAATATTATGTTTTTCCAGGGGGTGGGGTAGAAAATGATGATAATTCATTTGAAGATGCTGTAAAAAGAGAAGTTTTAGAAGAATTTGGAATAGAAGTTGATGTTAAGCAAAAACTATATTCTAGGAAAATAAATGATGATTATGAAGAACATCTATATTATTGTGTTTATAAATGTGGAAAATTAGGAACTGGAACTGGTCCAGAATTTTCAGGTGATCCTAAATATATTGATAGAGGAGAATATATTCCAACAATTGTAAAAAAAGATGAAATAAGAAATATAAGATTGTTACCAGAAGAATTTAAAGAAAAAATGATTATAGATTTTAATTTATAGTTTTCATAAAAACAATATAATAACCTTATGTATCAAGGGCTTTTAAAAATAAAAAAAATATATAAAAAAGTAGTGTAAAAAAAAGTTTTTTGTGATAGAATGATTCAAGTAAAAAAATAAAGGAGAATAATAAATATTATGGTAGCCTATAAAAGAGTGTTATTAAAACTTAGTGGAGAAGCTTTATCAGGAAAAGAAGGTCATGGTATTGATCCAGATGTTGTTGGTTCAATTTGTGACAAAGTAAAAGAAATCGTAGAAATGGGTGTTCAAGTTTCTATAGTTGTTGGAGGAGGAAATTTCTGGAGAGGTTTAAAAAACGGAAGAAAAATGAATGATAGAGCAACAGCAGATTATATGGGAATGCTTGCAACTGCTATGAATGGTTTAGCTTTGCAAGATGCGTTAGAAGCTAGAGGAATATTCACAAGATTACAAACTGCAATAGAAATGAGAGAAATAGCAGAACCATATATAAAAAGAAAAGCAACAAAACATTTAGAAAGAGGAAGAGTAGTAATATTTGCATGTGGAACAGGTCATCCATTCTTTTCAACAGATACAGCAGCAGCTTTAAGAGCAGCAGAAATGGATACAGAAGTTATATTACTTGCAAAAACAATAGATGGTGTATATTCAGCAGATCCTAAATTAGATCCATCAGCTGTTAAATATGATGAAATATCATATAAAGATGTTTTAGCACAAGATTTAAAAGTTATGGATTCTACTGCAACAGCACTATGTAAAGATAACAACATACCTTTATTAGTATTCGCTATAAGTGATCCAGAAAATATAGTTAGAGCTATAAAAGGTGAAAAAGTAGGAACAATAGTAAAATAGAAAGGAAATAGAAAAATGGAATTAAATGAAATTGAAGAAAGAATGCAAAAGACAATAAGTGTATTTGAGGAAAATTTATCAGAAATTAGAGCAGGAAGAGCAAATCCTGCAATATTAAATAAAGTAAGTGTTGAATATTATGGAGTTCCAACACCAATAAATCAAGTTGCAGGAATTTCAGTTCCAGAAGCTAGAACAATAGTTATTCAGCCATGGGATGCTAGTGTATTAAAAGCAATTGAAAAAGCAATTCTTGCTTCTGATATTGGGTTAAATCCAAATAATGATGGAAAAGTTATAAGATTAAACTTCCCAGAATTAACAGAAGAAAGAAGAAAAGATTTAGTAAAAGATGTTAAAAAAATAGCTGAAGAGGCTAGAGTAAGCGTTCGTTCTATAAGAAGAGATGGAATGGATGATATAAAAGATGCACTTAAAAAATCAGAAGTTACAGAAGATGAAAAAGCAAATTTAGAAGATAAAGTTCAAAAATTAACAGATAAATATGTTGCAGAAATTGATAATTTATTAGAAAAAAAAGAAAAGGAAATTATGAGTATATAAGATTATGAAAGAAAATCAAATTATGCCTAAACATATTGCAATCATTATGGATGGTAATAGAAGATGGGCAAAAGGCAAAATGTTACCAGTTAAATTAGGTCATAAACAAGGAGCTGAAACTTTGAAAAAAGTTGTCAGACATGCAAATAAAATAGGTCTTGAATATATTACTGTATATGCATTTTCGACTGAAAATTGGAAAAGAAGCAAAGAAGAAGTAGATAGCCTAATGAGCTTATTAGAAAATTATTTGGATGATTTTGCAAAAGAAGCTGATACAGAAAATATAGTTATTAGAGTTCTTGGAGATTTAACTGCATTGTCTGAAAGTTTACAAGATAGCATTAAAAGAACAATAGAAAGAACTAAAAATAATACAGGTACAATTTTTAATATTGCATTAAATTATGGTGGAAGAAATGAAATTGTTAATGCAGTGCGTGAAATATCAAAAGAAGTTCAAACAGGAAATTTAAAAATTGAAGATATTGATGAAAATATAATTTCAGAACATTTATATACAAAGAAAGACCCAGATCCAGATCTTTTAATTAGAACTAGTGGAGAATTAAGATTAAGTGGATTTTTACCTTGGCAAACAGTATATTCTGAATTTATATTTTTAGAAAAATTATGGCCAGATTTTACTACAGAAGATTTAGATAATGCAATAGAGGTTTTTAAAAAAAGAAATAGAAAATTTGGTGCTAAGTAACATTAAATAAGCAAAGGATAATTAGATATGAATATGAAAAGAATTTTAACTGCTGCTATTGGTTTTCCATTAGTAACAATTTTATTAATAGTTGGTAATAAATATGTTATTGATATTTTTATTGCAATTACTGCAATTATTGCTATGCATGAATACATAAAATGTGCAGAAAATAAGGAAGTGAAAATTATTTCATGGATAAGTTATTTATTAGTAGCTTGTATTTCTTTAATTCATGTTATACCAGCAGAAATCTTAGGATATGCTAGTATGATAGGAATACCACTGTTGCTTTTAATATTATTTTTGCATGTAATAATATCAGATATGAAAATTTCATTTAAAGATATTACTTTCACTTTAATAGGAATTTTGTATATACTTACTTTTTCAGTATTTTTAACATTAGTTTATGGAATGGAAGAAAAAATAATTGGAAAAGTTCTAATATGGTATATTTTATTCTCAGCATGGGGAACAGATGTATTTGCTTATGCAATTGGTAGAAGATTTGGAAAAACAAAATTTAGTAAAGTTAGTCCTAATAAATCTATAGAAGGATGTATTGCAGGAACAATTGGAGCAGTTATCGCATGTTTATTATATACACTTGCTTTAAATAAGTTTGGAGGATTTGAAATACCTTATTTAGTTATTGGAATTATTTCAGTAATTTTAAGTGTTATTGGGCAAGTTGGTGATTTTGCAGCATCTGTTATAAAAAGATATTTTGAAGTAAAAGATTTTAGTAATTTATTCCCAGGTCATGGTGGAATGATTGATAGAATTGATAGTGTAATGTTTATTGCACCATTTGCTTACATATTATTTTTAATGTTTTTATAGGAGGAACATAAATTTTGAGTATTTTATTAAATGCTTTAAAAATAATATTCTTATTAGGTTTTTTAATTTTTATTCATGAAGGTGGACACTTTTTAGCAGCTAGATTTTCAAAAGTAAAAGTAGAAGAATTTTCTATTGGTTTTGGTCCTAAAATTTTAAAAAAGAAGGGAAAAGAAACTGAATATTCACTTTCACTTTTTCCTTTTGGTGGATATGTAAAAATGACAGGGGAAAATGAAAGATCAAGAGATGCTCGTTCTTTCAATAATGCCAAAATATCAAATAGAATATTTATTGTAGCAGCAGGAGCAATTGTTAATATTATTTTTGGTACAGTTGTATATTTCATTTTATCAATGTCATCTGGATATAATATTTCAACAACAGTTGCAAAAATACGACCTGAAGCAGTAGAAAATATATCACAAATTGAAATTGGTGATAAAATATTAAAAATAAATGATAAAAATATAAGACTAAAAGCAGATATAGCAAAAGCTTTAGAAAATTATAAAGATGGAGAATTACTTGATATAGTTGTTGAAAGAAATGGTATAGAAACTTTTGTACAAGGAAAACCTACAAAATACGAAGATAGTTATTATATTTTAGGAATAGAAGTTGCTTTAGTTGAAGCAAATTTAAAAGATAAATTATACTATTCTTTCTGGGAAACAATAGATTTTGTTTCATCAATTGGAGATAGCTTAGTAATGCTATTTACAGGAAAGATAGGAATACAACAAATGACAGGACCAGTAGGAATTTCAGAAATAGTAGTAAAATCAAGTGGTATATATGATTTTGTATATTTATTATGCTTAGTATCACTTTCACTTGGAGTTACGAATCTTTTACCAATTCCAGCATTAGATGGAGGAAGACTTGTAATACTTATTATTGAAGGAATTCGTGGAAAAGCACTAAAAGAGGAAGTAGAACTTGGAATACAATCAGCAGGATTTACATTATTAATGATGTTTGCATTATATATAACATATAATGATATAATAAGGATATTTTAAAAAGTTCTGGAAAGGAAAGAAGTAAAATGAAATGTAGAATTTGTGGATCAAAATTAGCAAATGAGAATGCAGATATATGTTTAAATTGCTATAAGAAGTATCAAGAGGAAGAAGACTTAAAAAAAGATGTAAATGAGAAATTAGTTGTTAAAAGAAGATATAAAATATCTTATACATTATTAAAATGGTCAGAACTTATATTAATTTTTGTATTAACAATGCTAGCATTTATTGCTTATGGCAAGTTTTTAGAAGCTTTTTTATGTTTCCTTATTTGTGCTGGTGTTATGATTGTTATATTGGCATTTAGTAAAAGAATTGCCCAAAATACAAGAGCAGTTTTTTTTGATAAAAAAGTAGTTTATACATCTAAAAATTTATTTTATAATACACAAAAAGTATTAAAATATACAGATTTAAAAGATATAAGTATTTATCAATCACACAGACAAAGAAAGTCTGGTTTTGGGGATATAATTTTTTATACAAAATCTACAGTTCCTGGTGCTAGTTTTTTTAAAGGATTTCAAATTAAAGATGTTGAAAATGTAGAACAAGTAATTCCAAATATAGTTAGTATTACAGGATTAGGAGAATAAATAGTAAGAGGAAGATATGCAAAAATATATAAAAGAAGTATTTAGCGATTACAATGAAAATAATAATTTAATAAATGCAGTAATTGAGAATATTAATTTATATAAAAAAACTAATAAATTGCAAATAAAAGTAGCATCAAATAGTCAAGTAAGTTTACAAGAAATGGATGGTTTTGAAAATTATTTAGTAAAAACCTTTAAAGTTAACAAAGCTTCTATTGATATTAATTATGGCGATTTAAAAATAGAGCCTAAAATAGAATCAGATTGGGCAAATATTATTAAATATATTGGTAAAAAAGAGCCAATGAGCAAGGCCATATTAACAAACAGTAGAATAGAAGTGGAAGATAATCATATTAGTGTAAATTTAGCTATGAAGGGGGCTGCTTTTTTAGTATCTCAGAAATTTGATAAAGGTTTGGAACATTTATTAGGTAATCTATACAATAAGCAATATTCAGTTGAATTCAGTGAAAATATTTCAAAAGATTTTGAAAAAGAGCTAATTGAAAAAAGAAATCAAGAAGAAAAAGAAGCATTAATGGAACTTGAAAGACAAGCTAAAATTGAAATAGAACAAGCAAAAGAAAGAAAGAAAATTGAAGCAGAGCAAGAAAAGCAAAGAAAACTTGAAGAAGAAGAAAAATTGAAAGAAAATTTAAGACAGGAAAATCCAGAACTTGCAGCTAAAATTGAAGCGCATCAAAATAAATTACCTGAAGTTAAAGATGAAGAATCACCTTTAATTTTAGGGAGAAGTTTGACGATTAGAACAGAACTTGTAAAAATCGAAAATGTTCCAATGACTGAAGATACAGATATGAGAGTTTGTGTTGATGGAGAAGTTTTAGGAGGATCTCTTGATTCAAGAGATATTAAAGACGAAAAAGCAATATTAATGTTTAACTTATTTGATGGTACAAGTACAATTGGTTGTAAAGCATTTTTACCAAAAGATAAAGCTAAAGATGCAAAAGGAAGAATTTCAAAAGCTAAGGGATTGAGAATTGAAGGAGTAGCGAGATATAGTACATATTCAAAAGAAGTAGAAATTATGGCAAATACTATAATTGAATCTACTGGATTTAAGAAAGAAAAGAGAATTGATGATGCAGAAGAAAAAAGAGTAGAACTTCATATGCATACTCAGATGAGTCAGATGGATGCAATTACTCCATGTGCAGATTTAATAAAAAGAGCAATTAGTTGGGGATGGAAATCAATTGCAATTACAGACCATGGTGTTGTTCAAAGTTTTCCTGATGCACATAAACTTTTAGAAAAAACTGGTGATGATATAAAAGTTATATATGGTGTTGAAGCATATTTTTGTCCAGATAAAGATCCATGTGTATCAAATTCAAAAGGTCAAGATATAGATACAGAATATTGCGTATTTGATTTAGAAACAACAGGTATTTCGCATATTACAGAGAAAATAACTGAAATAGGTATTATTAAAATTAAAAATGGAGAAATAATAGATACTTTTGAAACGTTTGTAAATCCTGAAAAACCAATACCAGAAGAAGTTGTAAATGTTACTCATATTACTGATGATATGGTAAAGGATAGTGAAACAATTGATAAAATAATGCCAAAAGTATTAGAATTTATGGGAGATTCTGTTTTAGTAGCCCATAATGCAGATTTTGATATTGGTTATATGAAATATAATTGTGAACAATTAGGATTACCATTTAAGAATACACATATAGATACACTTCGTTTAGCAAAATCAATATTTCCAGAATTTTCAAGATATAAGTTAGGATTTATAGCTGATAGATTAGGAATAAAAGTAGATGTTGCTCACCGTGCTTTAGATGATGTAAAAACATTAGTTGCAGTTTTTAAAGAAATGATAGAAAGAGCTAAAGATAGAAATGCAAAAACCATAGATGATTTTGATAATGTGTTTGAAACTGATTTTAGAAAACTTCCAAGTTATCACATGATAATACTAGCTCAAAATTATGTAGGGCTAAAAAATCTTTATAAATTAGTTTCATATTCTCATTTAGATTATTTTTATAAAAAACCTAGAATATTAAAATCAATGCTTAATCAATATAGAGAAGGGCTAATTATAGGAAGTGCATGTGAAGCAGGAGAATTATATAAAGCAATTGTTGCAGGTAAACCTGAAGAAGATGTTGAGGAAATTGCAAAATACTATGATTACTTAGAAATTCAACCATTAGCAAATAATGAATATATGATTAGAGAAGGACAAGTTGAAGGTTGGGATGCATTAAAAGAATTTAATAAAAAAATTGTTGAACTAGGAGAAAAATTAAATAAGCCAGTTGTAGCAACTTGTGATGTTCATTTCATGGATCCACAAGATGAGATTTATAGAAGAATATTACAAGCTGGTCAAAAATATGATGATGCAGATAATCAAGCTCCATTATATTTAAGAACTACAAATGAAATGCTTAAAGAATTTGAATATTTAGGAGAAGAAAAAGCATATGAAGTTGTAGTTACAAATACAAATAAAGTGGCTGATATGTGTGAAAAAATAAAACCAATTTCTCCTGAAAAATGTCCTCCACATATTCCAGGATGTGAAGAAGATATTAAAAATATAGCATATCAAAAAGCACATGAATTGTATGGTGATCCTTTACCAGAAATTGTACAAACCAGATTAGATAAAGAGTTAAATTCAATAATAAGTAATGGTTATTCTGTAATGTATATTATTGCTCAAAAATTAGTTTGGAAATCAAATGAAGATGGGTATATAGTAGGTTCAAGAGGATCTGTTGGTTCATCACTTGTAGCATTTATGACAGGTATAACAGAAGTAAATTCTCTTCAACCACATTATAGATGTCCAAAATGTAAATATTCAGATTTTACAGATTATGGAATTGGAAATGGATTTGATCTTCCAGATAAAATATGTCCAAAATGTGGAGAACATCTAGCCAAAGATGGTATGGATATTCCTTTCGAAACATTTTTAGGATTTAATCGGAGATAAAGAGCCTGATATAGACTTAAACTTCTCTGGAGAGTATCAAGCAAAAGCTCATAAATATACAGAAGTAATTTTTGGAAAAGGAACAACATTTAAAGCAGGAACAGTAGGTACAGTTGCAGATAAAACTGCATTTGGATATGCAAAAAATTATTTTGAAGAGAGAAATATATCAAAACCAAATGCAGAAGTTGCTAGAGTTTCGAGTGGATGTGTTGGAATTAAAAGAACTACTGGACAGCATCCAGGAGGTATTATAGTAGTTCCAAAAGGAAGAGAAATATTTGAATTTACTCCAGTACAACATCCAGCAGATGATGCTGGTTCAGATATAGTTACAACACACTTTGATTACCATTCTATAGATGGTAACCTTTTAAAACTTGATATACTGGGTCATGACGATCCTACAGTAATACGTATGCTTCAAGATTTAACAGGAAAGGCGCCAACTGATATTCCATTAGATGATAAAGAAACAATGTCTATATTTAATTCAACAACAGCTTTAGGAGTTACTCCAGAACAAATAAATTCAGAAGTTGGAACTTTTGGAATACCAGAATATGGTACAAAATTTGCTCGAGGCATGCTTGTGGACACACATCCAACAACTTTTGATGAACTAATTCGTTTATCAGGATTATCACATGGTACTGATGTGTGGCTTGGAAATGCTCAAACACTTATTGAAGAAGGAGTAGTAACTCTAAAAGAAGCAATTTGTTGTAGAGATGATATAATGGTATATCTTATGAAAAAAGGAGTACCACCAGATAAAGCATTCAAAATAATGGAAACTGTTCGTAAGGGAAAAGCATTGAAAGATCCTGAAAAATGGGAAGGATTTAAAAAAGTAATGAAGGATTATGACATTCCAGACTGGTATGTAAAATCTTGTGAAAAAATAAAATACATGTTTCCGAAAGCTCATGCAGCTGCATATGTAACAAATGCTTTTAGAATTGCGTGGTTTAAAGTACATATGCCACTTGCATATTATGCAGCATATTTTACAATAAGAGCAAAAGCTTTTGATGCTGAATTTATGATAAATGGAAAAGCAAAAGTAGAAGCAAAAATGCAAGAGATAACTTCACTTGGTAATGCTGCGACTCCAAAAGATAAGGAAATGTATGATGATTTAGAATTAGTACATGAAATGTATGAGAGAGGGTTTGAATTTTTACCAGTAGATTTATATAAATCTCATAGTACAAAATTTCAAATCGAAGATGAAAAAATACGACCACCACTAAATTGTATTGCTGGGCTTGGAACAGTTGCAGCAGAAAGTATTTATCAAGCAAGATTAGAAGAACCATTTGAATGTATAGAAGACATGCAGGCACGTTCTAAAATAGGTAAATCAGTAACAGAACTTTTAGAAAAATTTGGTTGTCTAAAAGGAATGACAAAATCAAATCAGATGAGTTTATTTGTGTAAGGTGCTATTTGAGTGAGTAAAATATGTTTTAAATACCAAAACTTGCAATAATACCAATAATAAAAATTCAAAAATATAGCTTACTTATGTAATTATCATAGAAATTCTAAATAAATTTTGTGGCACTCTTTCAAGAACAAGCTTGAACAATTTCCACAAAATTTAATAAGAATTTCTACTTCAAATTACAGTCGAAACGCTTATATTTTTTCATTTTTATATTGTATTATTTGCAAGTAGTAAGTATTAAAAGATATTTTTACTCACCAAATAACAATTTAAAAATAGTCTGAGACATAATTTTTTTCTGTATAGTAATTTTACAGCTTTTATTGAAATTATTATTTTGTAGTAATTTTAAATTTTATACTTAATATTTTTTATAATAATTTTCTGAATGGAAAGTTCGAATGTAAACAGAGTATTTTATTAGTAGAATATTTTTAAAGAAAATAGGGAATCTCAAACTTGTTTTGAGGGCGCTGTTTTCTTTAAAAATTTAATTCTACTTTAAAATACGGCGGAATACTGAGAACTTTGAAAGAAGAAAAGTTATTATAAAAAATATAAGTTATAATTAAAATTTATTTACTCAAATAATAATTTAATGGAGAATAATATGATAATTCAATATATTATGTTTGTATTAATATACATTTTTGCAATGTTGATTGTTGGACAAATTAATTTGAATTCTAAAGAGAAAAGCGATTTTTTTGTTGTAACATCAATAGCATATAATTTTTTTATGGGATATGCTATAATAATTATATATAAGTTAGCTAATATTTATTTTTCTAATGAACCAAAAGGATTGCTTGGGAAATATATGTTACCAGAAATCGAATATGGGTTTAATTATGTTTGAGGCGTAGTTATAGTAATAGCATATTTTACATGTTTAATTCCAATAAATTTATATATGGAAAACAGAGTTATTAATGGAGTCAAATATTATTATAAAGTAAATATTATAGCAATATTATCAGGAGTTTTGATATATTGTTTAGTAAAGTAATTATAGGGAGAAAGTAATGGAAATTTTTTTAGAAATAGTAGAAATGAATATGAAGTATATTTTAATATATTTATTATTTATAAACATTATTGGTTTTTTGGCTATGGGAATTGATAAATTTAAAGCTCAAAAAGGATGGTGGAGAATTCCAGAAGCAACTTTAATGACACTTTGTCTTTTAGGTGGCGGAGTAGGTACTATTGCTGGAATGTATACATTTAGACATAAAACTAAAAAAATGAAATTTACAATTGGAATGCCAACAATATTAATTGTAGAAATAATTACAATAATATATATTGTAGTAAAATATATAATTTTGTAATAATATAGAAAATAAGAAAAATAGAGCCCAAACTGCATAGGCTCTATCAAAATCTTTAGAATGAAGATTAGTACAAAAACTCATTATGCGTGAGGCATGTAATATCTCTGGTTCTTCTGTGCAACCGATAAAGATATATCGATTTTTTGAAGTTTTTGAAATTCTTTTACATCCAGTACATGAGATGGTTCTGTCATGGTTCCAGATTTATCAATGATAAATAAAGAAAGGTTGTCTTTTACCTGTAACATTTTTGTATTTTCTGTCATATAGACCTCCTTGAGATGTATTAAGATTTTTATATATAATATCAACTTTTATTATATCATAAATTAATGTAATTGTAAATGTTGGATAATTATAAGGAAAAAACGGAGTTTCCAATTTCGAAACTCCGTTAAAATCGTTAAAAATAAAATGGATAGATTAGTTTTGAACCATTTTATTTACAATCCTATGCTTAATTCTCTTAATACTGTCTTTCAAGTGGGAGATTACAATATCTAACTCCTTATCAGTTGCTGGATGAGCCTGATCTTCATGATAAGTTTTCTATGCCAACCCAGTTTTAAGGCTGATACGTAAATCCAAATCATGAGGATAATCATAATAACCCCTGTCAGCTCTATCAGAGTAATCAACATAAACAACTTTGCCACAACAGTAGTTTTTTCCATCACCAGGATGTTCTGTGCCGAAGTTTGCCATAGCCTGGTTCATTATATCATCTGGAACTTTCCAATCACGCTGAACAATATAATAAGAACCTGAGTGCATGAAGACAACAGTGCATACCTCAAAGCATGGAACAGATACTAGTTACCTCCTAAGATGTATAAAATGATTTTTATATAGTTACAAGCAACTATAATTATATTACAATATTATGTAGAATTTGATGATTTAAAAAAATATTATTATTTTTTATCTTACATAAAAATTTCAATATTTTCTTGTTTAAAAATATGCTATATGATATAATCATTTTGAATTTATAGGGATTAGATTTTTTAATAAAAAGGATGTAGAAGGGAAGAAATGTTATGCTAGAAAAAGTAGTGTTTATGCTGCTTGCATTTTCCTTATTTATAATAATATTTTTTAAGATTATTAGGAGAAATGATGCTAATTACATAATTGCCTTAGTTTTAGAAGCAATAGGAATAACAATAAGTTTTATTGAAATAAAATTTAAAATTGGAGAAAATGTGTTTTGGGGTACCATAAGATATTTGTTTTCAATAGTATTCCCACTTGCAATTGTTATTATGGAAATTAGAGGAATAAATTTTTCAGAATTAATAAGTATTTTTGCTGCGAAATTTTGCTTATTTATAGGAGATAAAAGAGCTGCAAAATCAATTTTAATAAAATTAGTTACTAAATATCCTGAAAGTTATTTAGGACATAAAATGTTAGCAGAATGTTATGAGCAAGAAGGTGGAATGAGAAAAGCAATTGATGAATATGTAACTGCGATAGATATAAAGAAAAATGATTATAAATCTTATTTTAAAATTGCTGAACTTTTAAAAGAGTTAGGAAAGAAAGCAGAAGCAATTCAAATGCTTGAAACACTTTTAAAAACAAAACCAGATTGCTATGAGGCAACTTTACTTTTAGGTGAATTACTTTGTGAAGAAGAAAGATTTAAAGAAGCAGCAAATGTATATCAAGATGCTTTAAGATTTAGACCAGATGATTTTGAATTATATTACTGTTTAGGAATTGTATATACTAGATTAAGTGATTTCCAAATGGCAAAAGAAATGTATGAAAGGGCAGCAGAAATAAATCATAGAATGTATAATGCAAACTATAACTTAGGATTAATTGCATTTATACAAGGAGATTATGATTCAGCAGAAATATATTTTAAACAAAGTGTATATGGAAACTTAGAGGCAAAGTCTTATTATCAACTTGCTAAAATATATGTTTATAAAGGTGAAAAAGATAAAGCAATTAACTTCTTAAATAAAGCAATAGAACTTGATTCTAATTTATTAAAAGTTGCTGAAAAAGAAAAAACTTTTGAAAAAATAAAAGAATTTATTACAGTTTCTGTTAATATGAACGAAAAAGAAGAAGAGGATGATGGAAGAGCTTTTATAGACGAAGATGAAACAGAGTTTTCAACTTCAAAACGTGCAGTTTTAGAAGAACAAGAAGAAAAAGCAAGAATATATTTAGAAGAATCTTTTAGTTTAATACAACAAATGAGTGAAAACACAACAAAACAAAAACTAGATGAACGAATTGATTGTTTATTCAATAAACAAAAAATGAAAAAAGAAAAAGAACTTGAAGAATTAGAACTTATAAAAAAAGAAAAGAAAAAAGAAAAAGAAGATCGTCAAAAAGAATTAGGAAATTCTTAGATAAAATATGCTTAATTTATGAATATTAATGTAATAAACACATATTATTAATATTATGCAGATAACGAGCAAAGTTGCACAAATAAAAAGTCTTTATCGTTGAAGCGAGGAAAGGAAGAAGAGTGATTTTTATGGAAAAGTCAATAGCTGTTGTTGGTGGGGATTTACGTATAGTAAAATTAATTGAAATGTTAAATAGTGATGGGTATAAAGTATATACTTATGCTTTGGAAAATTCAGAAGAATTATTAAATTTAGATAGTGTTGAAATGTGTCCAACATTAGAAGAAGCAGTGAGCTATTCAAAAGTAGTAGTAGGGCCAGTACCATTATCTAGTGATAGAAAAAGATTATCAACACCTTTTGGAAGAAATAATGTAGATTTAGAAGAATTTGTAAAGTGTTTAAAAGGTAAATATTTAATCGCAGGAAATATTGGAATAAAGGATCAATTAGATAATAATAATATTCAATTTACTGATTTATTAAAAAGAGAAGAATTTTCTGTATTAAATACAATAGCTACTGCAGAAGGAACAATTCAAATAGCTATGGAAGAAACACAAAGAACAGTTCATGGTTCTAATGTTTTGGTAATGGGATTTGGTAGAATTGGTAAAGTTCTATCAAAAATGCTTGATGGAATTGGAGCTAAAGTTTATTGTGAAGCAAGGAAAAATGAGGACATTTCATGGATAAAAGCATATGGATATAACCCAATACATTTGAATGACTTAAATGAATATTTAGAAAAATTTGATATTATTATAAATACAATTCCGTTTCAAATTTTAGATTCAGAAAGATTAGATTTAATAAAAAAAGAAGCTGTTATTGTGGATTTGGCATCTAATCCAGGTGGAGTAGATAGAAAAGCTGCTAGAGAAAAAGGTTTAAAAGTGATTTGGGCTTTATCGTTACCAGCAAAAGTTGCACCACTTACATCAGCGGAATTTATAAAAGAAACATTATATCATGTATTAAAAGAATTATAAAAACGGAGGATAAAAATGACAATATTACAAGCTCTAATTTTAGGAGTTATACAAGGACTAACAGAACTTTTACCAGTTTCAAGTTCAGCACATTTAAACGTAATTCCTTGGATTTTAAACTGGACAGAAAATGCAAAATTTATGGAAGAATTTAGTGGTTCTTTTGATGTAGCATTACATTTTGGAACTTTAATAGCAATTGGAATATTCTTCTTTAAAGATTGGATACAATTAATAACAGCAGGTTTTAAAAAAGTTGTAAATAAGGAAGATTCAACAGAAGGCAAAATATTTTGGTATTTAGTAATTGCAACTATACCAGCAGGAATTTTAGCTTTAGTATTAGATAAAATCTCTGATAGTTTAATTGGTGATAATTTCAAATTAGAAATGGGATTAATAGCATTTGCATTAATTATTATGGGTATTATTTTAGCAATAGTTGATAAAAGATCAGAAAATAAATATAACTATGAACATATAACATTAAAACAATCAGTTCTTGTAGGAATTTCACAGGCAATTGCAGCAGCATTTCCAGGAGTTTCTCGTTCAGGAATTACAATGACAATAGCAAGAGCTTTAAAAATAGATAGAGAAAGTGCTGCTAAATTTTCATTTCTTTTATCAACACCAATAGTTGCAGCAGCAGTTTTAGTAGATATATCAGAATTTGCATTAACATCAGTAGCATTTTGGGTTGGTGTAATTGCAAGTTTTATAGTTGGGATAATTGTTGTGAAATTTTTAATGGACTACTTGAAAAAAGGAAGCTTTAAAGTTTTTGCAATATATAGAATTTTATTAGGAATATTAATCTTTGGAGTAATATTTTTTAGATAATAGCAAAGGATGAAATAGAGGTGTTAAAATGGGTAGTGGTAGACGTTCTTTAGATAGAAAAGATAAAAAAAATAGTTTTGATGATTATTATTCAAGTTCGAGAAATAATAACATTGAAGAAAATAATGATTTGAGTAATAACAATGAAAATAATAATCTAGATGATAATTATGAAAGAAATATTAATTTTGCAGAATCAAATTTTTGGGATGAAGATGAAGAAGAATTTAATTATGGAAAATTAATTGTAATTATACCAATAATTGTTATAGCTATTATTGTAGGTGTATTAGTATATAAATTTGTTATTAATAAACCAGTAGAAGAGCAACCAAAAGAAGAAAATACAGTTGTTCAAGAATCAGCTACAATGATAGAAACAGTTAGTGGCTATAAAGTTTTAGGAAAAATTGTGATATCTAATTTAGGAATAGAACAATACATATTAGATTCAATAGAAAGTAATGCTTTACAAAGTGGTGTTGGTCGTATAAATAATGGTGGAAGTATAAATAATTATGGTAATTTTTGTCTAGCAGGTCATAACAATGAAAAAATCTTTGCAAAACTTAATGAGTTAAATGTAGGAGACGAATTTGTTTTAGTAGACAGAAAAATGGATGAAACTATATATCAAGTAACTGAAATATTTGAAGTAGAGCCTGATGATTTACAATGTTTACTTCAAGATGAAAGCAAAATAGAGGTAACATTAATTACTTGTCAAGAAGGAGCAACCAAAAGACTTATTGTTAAAGCACAAGAAAAAAATAGTTTAGCGTCAACTCAAAATATAGCTAATACTAATACTGTAAATACAGAAGAAGATATATAGCAAATATATCTTAAGGAGGACTAAAATATGAATAAAAAAATATTATCTAAAAGTTTGCTAATAATTTTAACAATGATTATAGTAATTTTTAGTTCAATACCAAAAGTAAGGGCTGCTACAAAAGGAACATTATCTTGTTCAGGAGATTTAAAAATTGGTGGTTCATTTAATGCAGTTTTATATTTACCATCTGATGTTTATGGTGCTGATTTTACAATAACAGTAAAATATAGTGATGGTAGTTCAGATTCAAAGAAAATTGCTTACGTGAATGGTTTTCAGGGATATAATAATACAGGTGCAACTTTTACAGCCAAGGTTGCTGGTACTGCAACTGTAAGTGCAACTGGTATTAATTTGTCAGATTCTGCAGGAAATCCTTTAGAATCTAATGGTTCAACCTCAATAAATATAACAATAGCTGATAATACAGTGCAACAGCCATCTACACCTACTCCAACTCCTGCTCCTACTCCAACACAACCAACAACTCCAAATACCAATAATAATACCAATAATAATAACAATAACAACAATAATAATAAAGTTGCATTTTCAGATGTTAACGAAACTGTTTATACAACTGAAAGAGTAAATTTAAGAAAAAGTTATTCTACAAGTAGTGAGAAAATTTCTACTTTATCAAAAGATACAAAATTAACAAGAACTGGTGTTAGTAGTAATGGATGGTCTAGAGTAAATTATAATGGACAAACAGGCTACATATTTTCACAATATTTAACGGTAAAACCAGATGAACCTAAAGAAGAAAAACCAGCAGAAAAAGAAATGAAAATTACAGAAGTAAAAGAAACAATGTATGCTTCTCAAAATTGTAATTTAAGAAAGAGCTGGTCAACAGATAGTGAAAAAGCTGGATATTTAACTAAAGGACAAGAAGTAACAAGAACAGGTGTTGTTGAAAATGGCTGGTCTAGAATTGAATACAAAGGGAGTACAGTTTATGTAAAATCAAGTTTAATTTCAAAAGAAAAGCCAGAAGAAGAACCAGAGGAAAAACCAGAAGAATCAGAACAAACAACAGAAGAAGTACCAGCTGAAAAGACAGAACTTCAAATTTTACAAGAAGAAATAGGCGTATTACCAGAAGTTGGAAATAACATTGCGACAATTACATTTTCTTTAATAACTGTAATTGCATTAGTAGTAAGTTTAATAGGACTATATTATATAAAAAGGATGTAAAATAAATGATGAAATTAATAAATGGAAAAGAAGTAGCTAAAAAGGTAAGAAAAGAGTTAAAAAGCGAAGTTGTAAAATTAAAAGAGAATGGAATAAATCCAAAACTTGCAGTGGTTATGGTTGGAAATGATCCAGGCTCTACAGTATATGTAAGAAATAAATCGAAAGCATGTGAAAAAGTTGGAATTGAATTTGAAGAATTTTTATATGATGAAAACTTATCAGAATCAGAATTATTGAATGTTATAAAAAAATTAAATGAAGATTCAACAATAAATGGTATTTTACTTCAAAGTCCAGTTCCAAAACATATAGATATAAATAAAGCTTTTAGAACAATTGCACCTGAAAAAGATGTTGATGGGTTCAATCCAGTAAATGTAGGAAATCTTACAATTGGTGAAGATGCATTTATTTCATGTACACCATATGGTGTTATAAAAATGTTTGAAGAATATAATATTGAACTTGAAGGAAAAAATGCAGTTATTTTAGGAAGAAGTAATATTGTTGGAAAACCAATGATACAATGTATGCTTAATAAAAATGCAACAGTTACAGTTTGTCATTCAAGAACAAAAAATATAGAAGAAATAACAAAAAAAGCAGATATAGTAATAAGTGCTATTGGAAAACCTAAATTTGTTAAAGAAAATATGGTAAAAGATGGAGCTGTTGTAATAGATGTAGGAATTAATAGATTAGAAGATGGAAGCATTGTAGGGGATGTTGATTTTGATGAAGTAAGTAAAAAAGCAAGTTATATTACACCTGTTCCAGGAGGAGTAGGACCAATGACTATTGCAATGCTTTTAAACAATGTAGTTAAAGCTACTAAAATTCAAACAAAGTAATAAGATATATAAAGGGGCGTAAGAATTTATCTTAGGCTCTTTTTTTATTATATAAATTATTATTCGTGTGAGTAATTTTTGTGCACATATTCATTAAAGCTTTTTAGAATTATCTACAAAGCATAATTAAAAGTCATAAAAATTTACTCCCACAAATACCAAATTATTTTAAAAGGAGAATTTATGAACAATTTTTATGATGTATGGTTTTCATATATAGATTTAAGTAATAACATAAAGTTAAAATTACTTGAAAAATATAGTACAAAAGAAATTTTTGACCTTTCTTTTGAATGCAATAAAAAAATAGAAGATAAAATTTTAAATTCTAAAAAACTTAATTTAGAGAAGTATTTTAATTATTTAGAAAAATATAATATAAAAGTAATTAGTTTTAAAGATGAAAGATATCCAGGGGTACTGAATAATATTGAAAATAAACCTGCTTTTTTGTACATAAGGGGAAGTTTAGAAAATTTATATTCTGATAATGTTGCAATTGTTGGTTCAAGAAATGCTAGCGAATATGGAAAAAATGTTGCAAGAAAAATTTCTAAAGAACTTGCAGATAAAAATATAAATATAGTAAGTGGATTAGCTTTAGGAATAGATAAATATGCACATTTAGGAGCTTTAGATAGTAGGCTTGGAAAAACAATTGCAGTACTTGGAACTGGAGTTTCTGATTATGAAGTATATCCATTTCAAAATAAAAAAATATTTGAAAGGATTTTAGAAAATGATGGAACAATAATATCTGAACTTAGATTAGGAACCAAACCTGAAAAATATAATTTTCCACTTAGAAATAGAATAATTAGTGGAATTTCAAAAAAAGTTATTGTTGTAGAAGCAACCCAAAATAGTGGTAGTTTAATTACTGCAAATTATGCACTAGATCAAGGAAAAGATATATATGCAGTGCCAGGAAATATTACATCTAAAAATTCTGTTGGAACTAATAAATTAATTGAGGAAGGTGCATATATATTTAAATCAATTCAAGATATATTTTATTAAGTTTTTTTAAGAAAAAAATAAATAAAAAAGGCTTTATTTATTTGTATATTTGTAATATAATACAACATGACATATAAGATATCATAATAGTATTTTATGCAGAGATTTTATCTGAAAAAGGAGGATTTATGGATAACAATAATAAAACCAAAAAAGTAAAAAAATCAGATGTCAAAAATAAAAAAGGAAATAAAGTAAAATTTAAAGATAAACATCCTAAAGCTGCATTAGGAATAAAAATAGGTTTAATAGTATTAGTACTTGTTTTAATTATTGGTGCAGGTGTTTTAGCAGGTGCATTTTTTGGAGTTTTTGGAGAAGAACTAAAAATAGATGTATCAATGCTTAAAGTAGGAGATGAGAACTCTATAGTATATGATGCTGATGGACAGCAAATTGCAGTATTAAGTGGTGGAACAAAAAGAAAAAGTATAAGTTTATCAGATATGTCTGAATACTTACCAAAAGCTTATGTTGCAATTGAAGATGAAAGATTTTATAAACATAGTGGTATAGATATAATGAGAACAGCACGTGCTACATTTAATTATATAATTCATCTTGGAAAATCAAGCTTTGGTGGAAGTACTATAACACAACAAGTTGTAAAAAATATTACACAAGAAAAAGAAAGAACAGCACTTGCTGGTGTAATGAGAAAAGTTAAAGAAATTTCAAAATCAATCCAAGTTGAAAATGTTTTATCTAAAGATCAAATATTAGAACTATATTTAAACCTAATATTTGTTGGTGGAGATGATGTAAACGGAGTTGAACT
Source organism: uncultured Clostridia bacterium (assembly GCA_948530865.1). Classification (GTDB taxonomy): domain Bacteria; phylum Bacillota; class Clostridia; order TANB77; family CAG-508; genus Scatovivens. Next base: position 16,712 of record CAOTKV010000009.1, on the reverse strand, counting down.
TGGTTCAGTATATTATTTTGATAAAAGTGCAAAAGATTTGAGTATTGCAGAATGTGCATATATGGCAGGAATAAACCATTCACCAAATGCATATAAGCCATTCTCTGAATTTAAGAATAAAGAAAATCCAGAAGAAGAAAAAGAAAAAATGACTGCAAAAATAAAGAAAAGAACAAAGACTGTTCTTGGAAAAATGAAAGAATTATCTTACATTACAGAAGACCAGTATAATGAAGCAGTTACTGAAGTAGATAATGGTTTAAATTTCAAACAAGGTGAAAGTGCTAGTGTAACAGTAGATGTTTCTTATGTTACAGATGCTGCGATTGATCAAATTTTAGATCAAATTCAAGCAGAAAATGAAGATATGGATAGAAAAGCTGCTGAATTATATTTATATAGCAGTGGTCTAAAAATATATACAACACAAAAAACAGATATTCAAAATATCCTTGAAGAAGAAATTGTAAAAGATATTTATGTTACTAAGTATAGTGAAGATGTAGAAGATGAAGAAACAGGAAAAAAAGAAGAACAAACATTTTATTCAACTCCAACAATGGTTATAGAAGATTATAGAACAGGTGAGGTAGTTGCAGCAGCAACTGCTACTGGAAGTGAAGAAGAGAGAACAGCAAAAACAAAATTAGGATATTGGAATCATCCAACTCAAAATAAAAAGCAAACAGGTTCTTCAATGAAACCTATTGCAGTAATTGCACCAGGTTTAGAGTCTGGAACAATTACAGGAGCTACAGTATATTATAATTTGAATACTGTATGGGGAGCGACTTCAGCTAAACCATGGAGACCTGGAAACTCTACAGGATATTCTACTTATTCAAATATGCGTCAAGCAATTGAGCAATCATACAATATACCACATGCAAAAGCTTTAACAAATATTGGAACTGAAGTAGCTGTTGAATTTTGCAAAAACATTGGATTACCTGATTTTACAACAGAAGGAATTAATTTATCATTAGGTGGTTTGCATGAAGGAATTTCACCAGCAGATATGGCAAGTGCATATTCAGCAATTGCAAATGATGGTGTTTATAAATCACAAACATTTTATACAAAAGTAACTGATAGCCAAGGTAATGTTTTATATGAACCAGAACAAATAGAAAATAGAGCTATGTCAGAACAAAATGCTTATATAGAAAAAGATATTTTAACACAACCAGTAAAATCAGGTACAGCAACATATTGTGCAATAAAAGGTATGGATGTTGCAGCAAAAACTGGTACAACTAATGATGATTATGATAGATGGCTTTGTGGATTTACTCCATATTATTCTGCATCATGTTGGTATGGCTATAAAGATAATCATAAGGTTGTTTATAAAAAAGGTCTTGGTGGGAATCCAGCAGGAAGAATTTGGTCAGCTGTTATGAAAGCTGTTCATGAAAATCTAGAAAATGCAACTTTTGAAGAACCAGAAGGAATAATAAGACAGTCAGTATGTAAGATTTCAGGAAGACTACCAGGACCAGGATGTCCAGACCAATATGTAGAATTATTTACATCAGATAGTGTTCCAACAGAAACATGTGAAGGTCATTCAGCTTTTGGAGTATGTAATGACACACAATTAATGGCAACACAATTTTGTCCAAGTGTAACACCTTCAGCAGGATATGTTCCTGAAAAAGAAAGAGATCCAAAATGGATTACAGAAGGTATGGCTACAACAATGCCAACTACTACATGTACACTTCATACAGCGCCAGCAGGACCAACACCAGAAGAACAAGCGGCAGCAGCACAAGCAGCAGCAGATGCAGCAGCAGCACAAGCAGCAATTGATGCAGCTAAGAGAGCAGAGGAAGAAGCAAAGAAACAACAGCAACAACAACAGCCAACAACACCAACAAATCCTACTACTCCAACAACACCAACTACGCCAACAGATCCAAAACCAACAGATCCAAAACCAACAGAACCAACGCAACCAACAGATCCAAATCCACCACCAACACCAACAGAACCAACACAACCAACAGATCCAACTCCACCAGCAACAGGAGATCAAGGTGGAACACCAACAACCTAATAAAAATATAAAGGGCGGAGCAAAATCCGCCCATAATAAATAAATTAAGGAGGAAAAAACATGAGTATAAAAATTTATAATACATTAACGAGAAAAAAAGAAGAATTTAAACCTATAAATGAAAAAAAGATTAGAATGTATTCATGTGGTCCAACAGTATACTATTTTGCCCATATAGGAAACTTAAGAGCATATCTTTTTATGGACAATTTAAGAAGAGTTTTAAAATATAATGGCTATAATTTAAAACATGTAATGAACATTACAGATGTTGGTCATCTTGTATCAGATGCAGATGAAGGTGAGGATAAGATGATGAAGGCAGCCAAAAGAGAAAATAAAAATCCATTTGAAATAGCCCAATTCTATATGGATGCTTTTTTAGCAGATATAGATAAATTAAATATAGATAGACCTGAAATAATTGCAAGAGCAACAGAACATATTGATGTTATGGAAGAATATGTAAAGAAAATTATTGAAAATGGTTATACTTATCAAACAGAAGATACTGTTTACTTTGATACATCAAAATTAGATAAATATGGTGTTTTATCTAATAGAAATGTAGAAGATCAAAAAGCTGGAGCTAGAGTAGAATTTGATGAAAATAAAAAGAATATTGCAGATTTTGCACTTTGGATAAAAGCACCTGAAAATCATATAATGAAATGGGATTCGTTTTTTGGAAAATCATATCCAGGATGGCATTTAGAATGCTCTGCGATGGGATATAAATATTTAGGAGATAATTTTGATATTCATACAGGTGGAGTTGATCATATTCCAATTCATCACGAAAATGAAATTGCACAAAGTAAAGGATTTTCAGGAAAAATACCAGCAAATTATTGGATGCATGTTGAATTTTTACAAATTAATGGCGGAAAAATGTCAAAAAGTTTAAATAACTTATATACTTTAAATGACTTACAAGAAAAAGGGTATGAACCATTAGTTTATAGAATGTTTAATTTTACATCAAATTATAGAGCTCAAATTAATTTTACTTTTGAAGCAATGGATTCAGCTAAAGTTGCCTTAAATAGATTAAGAGAAGGATATTTAAAACACTCTGAAGGAAATGAAGATGTATCAGATGATGAAATTAAAAATTATGAAGAAAGATTTTTAGAAGCAATAAATGATGATTTAAATATGCCAGTTGCTATGAGTGTTGTTTGGGATGTAGTTAAAAATCCAAAAAAATCTCAAAAATTAAAAAATCTTTTATTAAAATTTGATGAAGTTCTTGGATTAGATTTAAAAAATTATAAAAAAGAAGAAAAAGTATTACCAGAAGAAATATTAGAATTAGTTAATTTAAGAAATGAAGCAAGATCTAATAAAAATTGGACAGAATCAGATAGAATTAGAGATATTTTAATAGAAAAAGGTTATACTGTTAAGGATAGCAAAGAAGGTACAATTATAGAAAAATAATATTAGGAGGATAGTTTTGAAACTATTAGAAGAAAACGATAAAGAACGTTATAAGAAATTTTTGGAAACACATGATAGATGTAATTTCCAACAGTCTTTAGAATGGGGAAATGTAAAAACTAGCTGGAAAAAAGAAGTTATACTTTCAGAAGATTCAGAAGGAAATATAAGAGGAAGTCTTTGTGTGTGGATACGTAAAATTCCTATTTTTGGAAATTTAATGTATTCAGCAAGAGGACCTGTTTGTGATATATATGATGAAAATATTATACAAGATTTAGTAGATGGAGCAAATGAACTAGCCAAAAAATATAATGCTTTTGTTTTAAGAGTTGAACCAGATATATTAAAATCAGATGAAAAATTCAGAAATATAATTACTAAAAAAGGTTTTAAAATAAAAGATGATAGCAAGGATTTTAAAGATGAAATTCAACCAAGATTTGTTTTTAGATTAGATATTAAAGGAAAAACAGAGGATGAAGTTTTTTCAGCATTTCATCAAAAAACTAGATATAATGTTCGTTTAGCAACTAAAAAAGGAGTTGTTATTAAAGAAGGAACAAAAGAAGATTTAAAAGATTTTCACAGAATTATGGTTGAAACAGGTGAAAGGGATAATTTTATAATTAGATCTTTAGAATACTTTGAAAAGATGTATGATGAAATGGCACCAGAACATATGAAGATATTAATGGCGTATCATGAAGATAAGCCAATTGCTGGAATTATTCCAATTATGTATGGAAATAAAGTTTGGTACTTATATGGTGCAAGTTCTAATAGCCATAGAAATTTAATGCCAAATTATTTATTGCAATGGACAATGATAAAAGAATCAATTGCTAGAGGGGCAGATATGTATGATTTTAGAGGAGTTTCAGGTGTTGTAGATGAATCACATCCTCAATATGGATTATATAGATTTAAAAAAGGATTTAATGCTGAATTTACAGAATTTATAGGTGAAATTTATATTCCATATAAAGCTTTAACTTACAAATTATATAAATTAGCAGAAAAAACATTTAGAACATTAAGGACATTGAAAAAGAAAATAAGCTCAAATAAATAATTTTAAAGGATTATATTATTTATGAAAATATTAGAAATAAATAAGACAGATTTGGAAAATAATATTAATATTATAAAGAAAATTATAAATGATTCTGAAAAGGAAACAGACATAATTGCAGTTGTAAAAGCAAATCGGGATGGGATTAGATATAATAAAATTATCTGAAATTTTAATAGAAAATGGTATTAAAACTTTAGCAGTTTCAGTACCAGAAGAAGCTATAAAACTTAGAAGTGAAGGTAAAATTGAAAGCGAAATTCTAATGCTATCTCCAACTATAATAAAAAAAGAATTGCAATTATTAATAGAAAATGATATAACACTAACTGTTGGAAGTAATGAAGAATTAAATTTAATTGAAGAAATTGCAGAAGAATGTGAAAAAGATGAAGTAAAAGTTCATTTGAAAATAGATACAGGATTTGCAAGATATGGTTTTTTATATACAGATTTAACCAATATTTTAATAGCTTTTGAAAATTTAAAAAGAGTAAAAATTGTTGGAACATATACTCATTTTTCTAAACCAATAAATGAAAAGTGGACAAACAAGCAATTTAATAGATTTATGGAATGTATAGAAGAAATCGAAAAAGCAGGATATAATCCAGGAATTTTACACACAGCTTCTTCAACTGCGTTTCTAAAATATCCTCGGAATGTGGTTAGATTCAGTAAGAATTGGATCAATTATTCAAGGAAGAACGCTTATATCAGTTAAGGGTTTAAAGAAAATTGGAACATTTAAATCTTCAATTACTGAAATAAAAGAATTACCTAAAGATTATAATATAAGTTATGGAAATTCTTACAAAACTAGAAAGATAACTAAGGTTGCGATTGTTCCAGTCGGTTATGCAGATGGTTTAAATAAAGACAAATTAAGAGATGATTATACATTAAAAAATAATCTAATAGCTGTTGGAATGGAAATAAAAAAGATTTTCAAAGATAATTCACTTAAAGTTATTATAAATGGTAATAAGTATAAAATATTGGGAAAACTAGGTATGTATCATTGTATAATAGATATAACAAATAGTGAAAATATAAAAATTAATGATGAAGTAATTTTAAATATAACACCATTACAAGCAAATGATGAAATTAGAAGGGAGTATATATAGTGGAAGAAGAAAATAAAAAAATGGGTTTTTTTACAAAATTAAAAACTTCCATAACTAAATTAGAAGAATACGATAGATTTTTAGGTCAAAAGGTTTCAGAAGCTTTAGGATACTTTACTATACTTATATTAATAATTTCAGCAATAGTTTCATTAGTATATACGTATGAATACTCTAAACAACTTGAAAAAGGAATTAATTATATAAGAAATGAATTACCAGAATTTTCATATAATGACGCAATTTTTAAATCATCAAAAAATGTAGAAGCATATGATGAGGAATATAAAGTAAGATTATTTATAAATTCAGATGATAATGTTTCAGAAGAGACTATAAAAGAATATGATAAAATAATGTATAACGATTCAATAGGTATAATTATTTTAAAAGATAGAATTAGAATAGTAAATGGAAATTTTAAAGAAGATTATGTGTTTTCAGACTTACAAAATAAAATTTCTGGTTTAGAAGAAATCTCAATATCTAATAAACAAGAGTTAATAGATATGATAGATTCTATTGGAATGAATTCAATAGTAAGTATTATTTATTTTGAAAATTTAATTACATTATTTATAACTGAATTTGTTCAATTATTTTTAGATATGATAATGGTTGCTATATTTGGAAGTATTGCTTGTAGTTTTGCAAGGGTTAGATGTCCTGCAAAAACTTTAGTTGTTTTAGCTATATATTCAGTTACATTTCCAAATATATTACACGCAAGTTATATGATATTAAATTTATTAACAGGATTTTATATAAAATATTTTTCAATTTTCTATATGCTAATTTCTTGTGTGTATATTTTTACAGCAATTTTTATGATAAAGTCAGATCTTATAAGACAACAGCAAGAACTTAAAATAATTGCTGAAGTACAAAAACAAGTAAAAGAAGAAGCAGAAGAAAAATTGGAAGAAGAATCTAAGGAAAAACAAGAAAAAAATACAGATGAAAAAAAGGATGATTCTGAAAAAGAGGATACTCCAGTTATTGATGAAAATAACGAACCAGATGGTTCAGAAATATAATTAATAGAAGGAATGAGTAAATATGAAAAAAGACAATGAAAAACCAAAAGAAAATAAAAGGAAAAAAGAATTATTAAAATCAATCATATTAGTTATTTTATTAGTTGCATGTATTGTGGCTGCTGGTGTTTTCTTTTATTTAAATAATATGAAAGAAGATCCAGAAGAAAAAGAACTTGCATATACAGAATTAATAACATCTATTAATGAAAAGAAAATTGAAAAAATTGAAATGACAACAGGAAGTAATTCAATTACTGTTACAATGGTTGGAGAAGGTGAAGAAAAGGATAGACAAAAGACAGTATTAGTTCCAAGTATACAAGCTTTTACAGAATTAATACAAGATAAAGTAGATAAAGATGGAATAGAAATTAATTTAAAACAAGAACCTGTTAATGTATTTTTAAGAATTACAGATTCAGTATTTTCTTTGTTACCAACAATATTATTAGTTGTATTAATGTTCATGATAATTAAAATGCAAGGATTAGGTGGAGATAGTGGAAAAGTTTATGGTGGAGAAGACGGAAGTAAACCAGATGTTAGATTTGATGATGTTGCAGGCTTAGATGAAGAAAAAGGTGAGTTAATAGAAATTGTTGATTTTTTGAAAAAGCCACAAATGTATTTGGATATGGGAGCAAAAATTCCTAAGGGTATATTATTATATGGAAAACCAGGAACAGGAAAAACATTAATAGCTAAAGCAATTGCTGGAGAGGCAGGAGTACCATTTATTTCAATGAGTGGTTCTGAATTTATAGAAATGTTCGCAGGTTTGGGTGCATCAAGAGTTAGAAAATTATTTGATAAAGCAAAAAAGATTGCACCATGTATTATTTTTATAGATGAAATTGATGCAATTGGTTCAAGAAGAACAAGCAATAGCGGTTCAGAAACAGAAAACAATCAAACATTAAATCAATTATTAGTTGAAATGGATGGTTTTGAAACAAATGAAACAATAATAGTTTTAGCAGCAACTAATAGACCTGAAATGTTAGATAAAGCTTTATTAAGACCAGGAAGATTTGATAGACAGATTACAGTTCCAGCACCAGATTTGAATGGAAGAGAAGCAATATTAAAACTTCATAGTGAAAATAAAAAGATTGCAGATGATGTTGATTTCAAATCAATTGCGGGCGATACAGCAGGATTTACAGGTGCAGAACTTGCAAATGTATTAAATGAAGCAGCAATAATTGCTACTAGAAATAATCATGATGCAATTACTAATATGGATATAGAAAATGCTGTTAAGAAAATAACAGTAGGTCTTGAAAAAACAAACAGAGTAATTTCAGATAAAGATAAAAAGTTAACAGCATATCATGAAGCTGGACATGCTGTTGTTAGTAAATTTTTACCAACTCAAACAGATGTTAAAGAAGTATCAATAATCCCAAGAGGATTAGCTGGTGGATATACAATGTATAAAACAACTGAAGATAAATTCTATGTATCAAAAACAGAATTGTTAGAAAAAATGGTTGCTTTAATGGGTGGTAGAGCTGCTGAAAAAATTGCTTTAAATGAAATTTCAACAGGAGCAAGTAATGATATAGAAGTTGCAACTGGTATTGCTAAAGATATGCTTACAGTATATGGTATGGATGATAAATTAGGTCCAATTTCATTAAAAGTAGACGATCCATATGAAATTCAAATTTTTGGAGAAAAAGTAATTGATGAAGTTGGAAATCAAATTCAAATATTAATAGACAATGCGTATAGAACAGCACAAGAAATTTTATCAGCTAATATGGATATTTTAGATAAGGTAGCTAAAGAGTTACTTGAAAAAGAAAAAATTACAAGTGAAGAATTTGAAAAATTTTTTGAATAATACAAATGATTAAAATGGAGAATTTATGAAAAAAGTAATAATAATTGTCTGTATAAGTTTAGTAATTTTAATAGCAATAATTTCTAATATATCAGATAATGAGTTAGATGGAAAAACAATAGCTTTTTTAGGTGATTCATTAATGTCAGGACAGGGAAATAGTGATAGAAGTTTTGAATATTATTTTCAAAATTTAGTTCCAAATTCAAAACTGATAAATAATTCTAAAAGTGGAGCAACTATTGCAAGTAATACTGGTACAGGTAATATGATAATATTAAACCAAGCAAAAAGCTTGAAAGGGAATCCTGATATAATTGTTATAGAAGGTGGAGCAAATGATATTATTGTATATGGACTTGGTTTTTTAAGTAATGATGTCAAAAAAGAGATTGGAATTGTAAACAAAGAAGGAAAATCTGATTCGAATACTGTAATAGGGGACTTTGAAGAAATTATTACTACACTAAAAAATAAATTTCCAGATTCTAAAATATGCTACTTAAATATGTTTTTAATAGATGATGCAACAATAGATAAAATAACTTTAGATGAGTCTAAAAAGCCAGAAATGAAAGAAAGAAGAGATACATTATATAGTCAAATAAAAGAAGTATGCAAAAAAATGAATGTATCTTATATTGATGTAACTAACAAATTTGTTGGAACTGAAACCAAGTATAGACAAAATGACTACATTCATTTAAAAGAAGAAGGTTATCAGATGATAACTCCATATATATTAGAAAGGTTAGAAGAATTATAATTATTAATGGCAGACAATATAAATGATTTGTCTGCTATTAAAGTTTCGGAGGAAAATAGTGAAAAAAATTAAAATAGAAAAAGAAATGAGAGATAATATATTTAATATATTAAAGTTTGCAATTATAGTATTTGCCATTTCTATATTTGCATGCCAGTCATACTTAAATAATATGCTTATATATACACATGATTTAGGTTATCATTTAAATAGAATAAGAGAAATATCAAAAAATTTGGATTTAAAAATATTTCCATCACTTATTCATTCAGGTCTTTTAAAAAACTTAGGATATGCAAATTCAATTTTTTATCCTGAAATATTTTTATACATACCAGCAATTATAATGTCTGTTTTAGGATTGCATGTACTTACAGCATATAAATTGTTTCTAATTATAATTACATTTTTTACATTTATATCAATGTATATATCTAGCAAAGGGATTTTTAAGAAAAAAGGAATTGCGTGGCTTGCAAGTATTTTATATGTTTTTTCATTATATAGATTAACAGATATTTATGTAAGAGGTGCTTTAGGAGAAATTTTATCATTTATATTTGTTCCATTAATATTTTATGGCTTATATGAAATAATTTTTGGAGAAAATAAAAAGTGGTGGATAATATCTATTGGATTGTTTGGAGTTGCTAATAGTCATGTTTTGACATTTGTAATGCTTATACCAGTAATATTATTAATATGTTTATTTAATATTGATAAAATATTTAAAAATAAAAAGAAACTTTTAAATTTAGTAATTGCAGCAATTTTAGCAGTAATATTATGTATTGGATTTTTTGGACCAATGCTTGAACAAAAACTAAATGATACATTTTATATTGATGGAAAATCAATTGAATCATCAGAAGTTGTAAAAGAACGTTCAACTGCACTAAGTATGGTGTTAGGAAGTAATTTAAAAAGTGGTTATGCAGTAAGCTCAACAACAAGAAGTGATGGAATGTCAGAAGGAGTTGGTGCAATATTACTTATACTTTCAGGATTGATTTTGTGTAGAAAAGGTTTAAGCTATAAAGAAAATCGATTTGAAATACAAGTATTTGTTTTAGGTGTTATTTCATATTTTATGACAACAACATTATTTCCTTGGGAGAAATTTGAATTTTTAAATATATTTCAATTTCCATTTAGATTGAACTTTATACCAACAATATGTTTTTCATTTATTGGTGCAAAATCATTTTATGAAGTTGTTACAAATAAAAGGGATGCAGTAATAATTTTAAGTTTAGTAATTTTAATAATATCTGGATATGTATTAAGTTCAGTAAGATTAAATTTCAATCCAGATATTTATCAAACAGTTGATGATTTATTTAAAGGAATTGAACATGAAGCTGGTAATGCAGAATACTTGCCAGTAAATTCGGATTTAGAGGATTTATCATTATATAATATACATGATAAAGAAAAAAATATAGAATTTTCACAAACGGGTTCAAGAATAGAATTTGAATATAATGAAGAAAATTTAGATATGGATATAAGTGTACCACTTACTTATTATAAAGGATATAAAGCCAATATAGTAGATGTGAATGGAAATAAAACAGAACTTGAAGTTGCTAAAAATGATAAAAATGGACATGTGCTTATAAAATCAGAACAGAAACTAACAGGAAAAATAATTGTTGAATATAAAATGACAGTTATTCAAGCTATTTGTTATAGTATAACAATAATAACAATTCTAATATTAATAATATATATTATAAGAGATTGGAAAAAAAGAAGTACATTATAGTACTTCTTTATTTTTAATTTCTTTATTATTTAGATAATTAAGAATTCCACTATCAGTTTCAAAATTAAATTTTAAAATATAGCTATATAATTCTTGAGTTTTTAAACCAAATTTTTTATTTATTTCATTAACTCCATATTTTCCATCACCAAGAATTGGAAATCCAATATGTGAAAGATGTGCACGAATTTGATGTGTTTTTCCAGTATGTAAGTTAATATCAAGATATGAAATATTTTTGTTTATATCTTTTTTTATGATAGTATATTCTGTAATTATTTTTTGATAATCTTTTTTTGGAGTATCAGAAATATATACTAAACTTTTTTTGCTATCTTTAAAAAGATAAGCTTCTAAAATATCATGAGTTTTATTTGGAATTCCATAAACTTTTGCAATATAATGTTTTTCGATTTCTTTATTTTTAAATTTATCAAGTAGTATACTTAAAGCTTCATCGTTTTTGGAAAACATTACTAAACCTTTTGTGTTTCTATCAATTCTATGGCATGGATTAAGATTATTTCCAAATTTTGCTTTTAAAATAGAAGTAAGAGTAGAAGTATTCGAAGAGTCTTCAGTAACTGCAAGTCCATTAGGTTTATTTACAATTAAAATATTATCATCTTCAAAAACGATTTTTATATCAAATTTATTTTCACCAAGTAGGTATTCATCAATAATATAAATTGATATTTCATCACCAGTATGAATAGTTACATTTTCTGAAGTTTTAACATTATTAATTCTAATATCTTTTTTCCTTAAAGCTTTAAATAAAGTATTTTTATTCAAATTTGGAAATGAATCAAGTATAAAGCTATTTAATTTTTTATTATTATATTTTTCATTTACAATTAATTTTCTCATAAGGTTATTATAAATAAATTTACTAGATTTTGCAAGTATTGACATTATAAAGGATTTTTAATAAAATCCAATTTGGAGGAATATATAATGAAAGAAAAATTATTAGAGAAGTCAAAAATTTTAGGAATAATTTTAATTCTAACATTTTTAATAAGTATACCATATTTGAATTTTGAAGATATTAGTGCTCATGACATTTCATATCATACAAATAGAATTATAGCTATAAGTGAGGAATTAAAAAATGGGCAATTTCCAATATTAATACATTCTAATTTATTAGATGGTTTTGGATATGCAAATCCTTTATTCTATCCAGAGCTATTTATATATATACCTGCAATATTAACTGTTATAGGGGTGAATTTTTTAACATCATATAAATTATTTACTATTATAACTACATTTTTTACGTTAATATTTACATATTATTCAGCAAATAGAATATTTAAGAAAAAAAATGTATCTTGGGTTGTTACAATATTATATGGAACAGCGTTTTATAGATTAACAGATATTTATACGAGGGGAGCAATAGGAGAAGTTTTAGCCCTAGTATTTTTACCTCTTGTATTATGTGGTTTATATGAGATTATTTTTGGTGAAAACAAGAACTGGTGGCTTATTTGTTTTGGAATATTTGGTCTTATAAATTCTCATATATTATCTTTTACAATGACTGTTATTTTAATACTTGCAATATGCTTATTAAATGTACGTAGAATTTTTAAAGATAAAAAAAGATTAATTACATTAATAATAGCAGGAATTATATCTATATTATTGATATTAGGATTTGTACTTCCATATTTAGAACAATCAAATAGTGATAAATTTAATGTAGATGAGAAAATATATAGTGGAGCTTTTGTAAAAAGTTATGCAGTAAGTTTGCAAGAATTAATAAATAATGAATTTAATAAAGGTAATTTTTATAAAGGGATTGGAACAATTTTATTAATATTACCTATGTTTATATTAGCTAATAAAAGTAAAGAAAATCAATCTATATATATGAAGCAATTATTGGGACTTGGGATTATTCTATTATTTATGACAACAAGCTTATTTCCATGGGAGAAAGTATGTACAAAGTTTGATTTTATAACAACAATTCAATTTCCATATAGATTAAATATCATAATAACAGTATTATTTAGCTTTGTAGCTGGTTATGCATTATGTAATATAATAGAAAATAAACCAGAATTAAATAAATTAGTATATATTGTTTTAATATTATTTACTTTAAATTTATTATCAACAGTTAATATAAATGCAGATGACTATACAAAAGAGACTATTACTACATTTGCTCCAGTTGGTAATGGAGAATATAAACCATATGGAATGATAGATACAGATACAAAAGTTCATAATATAGCAAATCAAGAAGAAATAGAATTTTCAAGAATTAGTACAAAATTAGAATTTAACTATACAAATCAAAGTGATGAAATGATTATACATATTCCACTTGCATACTATAAAGGATATGTAGCTTATATCGAAGAGGCGAATGGAACAAAAACAAATTTAGTTCTTGAAGAGGATCCAGTTACTAAAAATATAATAGTTAAGAATGATAATATATTAAATGGTACAATTACAGTTGAATATAAAATGACAATAATACAGAAAATTGCTTATTCTATAACAATAATAACATTAATTGGATTAATAATATATATTACTAATGATAAATTTAAAATAATAAAAAATAAATAAGGAGGCACTTTATGGCTAAAAATGATAAGAAAAGTAAGATGCAAAAAGAATTAAAAAAAGCTATTCAAAAACAATTATCAAATCCAGGAAAAGAAAGTAAAGAGAAAAAGAAAGAAATGAGAGGAGAAACTTTTGTTGGAATAAGACCAGTAAGAATGGAATCAGGAAAACAAAAATCAAAATCAAGACAAGCATTAAAAAGAGAAACACAAAAAAGATATCGTGATGATGATGATGGAAGATAATAATTATGAGTAAAATGCTTGAAAAATAAAAACATTTATGTTACAATGCAAATTGGTGTGAAGTAATGACCATTTAAGCTTATACTTTATATAGTGTAGGTTAAATATAAATCAATAAAAAGTAGGAGGTCTAAAATAATGAAAGATTATTTAGAAATTGAAAGTGTTAAAGCTTTAGAAATCTTGGATTCAAGAGGAAATCCAACAGTTCAAGTAGAAGTTGTTGCAGGAGGATTTAGCGGTGTAGCTATGGTTCCATCAGGAGCATCAACAGGAAGTTTTGAAGCTGTTGAATTAAGAGATGGAGACGCTACAAGATACTTAGGAAAAGGTGTTTTAAAAGCTGTTGAAAATGTTAATACAGTTATTAGAGAAAAAATAGTTGGAATGAACGTTTATGATCAAGTTAAATTAGATAAAACATTAATCGAATTAGATGGAACAGATAACAAAGCTAAATTAGGAGCAAATGCTACATTAGGTGTATCTTTAGCAGTAGCTAGAGCAGCAGCAGCTTCTTTAGGTATGGAATTATATCAATATATTGGAGGAACAAATGCAAAAGTATTACCAACTCCAATGATGAATATAATGAATGGTGGAAAACATGCTGATAGTACATTAAGTGTACAAGAATTCATGATTATGCCAGTTGGCGCAAAATCATTTACAGAATGTTTAAGAATGTGCTGTGAAATTTATCACAACTTAAAGAAAGTTTTAAAATCAAAAGGATTAGCAACAGGTGTTGGAGATGAAGGTGGATTTGCTCCAAATGTTAAAGATGAAGATGAAGCATTATCATTAATTATGGAAGCTATTGTTAAAGCAGGATACAAACCAGGAGAAGAAGTTTGCTTAGCATTAGACGTAGCTGCTACAGAAATGTATGATGAAGCTAAAAAAATCGGAAAAGAAGGAATGTATCATTTCTGGAAAATCGGTGTTACAAAAAATACTGAAGAAATGGTTGCTTTCTATGAAGATTTAGTTAATAGATATCCAATTATCTCTATCGAAGATGGTTTATCAGAAGAAGATTGGGATGGATGGAAAGTATTAACAGAAAGATTAGGAGACAAAATTCAATTAGTTGGTGATGATTTATTCGTTACAAATATTAAAAGATTACAAAAAGGTATTGATTTAGGAGTATCAAACTCTATATTAATCAAATTAAACCAAATTGGAACATTAACAGAAACATTAGATGCAATTGAACTTGCTAAGAAAAATGGAATGACAGCTGTTGTTTCTCATAGAAGTGGTGAAACAGAAGATACAACACTTGCTGATGTTGCTGTTGCTACAAATGCAGGACAAATTAAAACAGGTGCGCCTTGTAGAACAGATAGAGTTGCTAAATATAACAGATTATTAAATATTGAAGACCAATTAGAAGATTTAGCAAACTATGCTGGAAGAAAAGGATTAAATAGATAATTATTAAGATATATAAGGAGTGATAGATAACTATCACTCTTTTTCTTTATATTATTGAACTCTGAGAGTAAATTATGATAAAATGTAACAAATTAATTTAGGAGCTCATATTATGTCATTATTTGAATTTTTATTTGGAAAGAAAACTAATCATATAGAAGAGAATGTAAAGAGTGTTAATGAAGGAGAAGAGTTTGAAAATAAATTATTAGAAAAATATGGAAATTGTAAATTATATCAAAATTTTAATTTAAGAATATTATTTATAACAGATACTCATAATTGTTTAGCTTATAAAGATAAATACTTAAACTATTTAAAATCAATAAATTCTTCTGACTATGATATATGTTTATTATTAGGAGATTTTAGTGGATTGGATTTATATGAGATAAAAAATATAATACCAAATGAAAAAATGTATGGTATAGTTGGAAATCACGATTCAATAGATTTATTAGAAAAGAATGGCATAAAGAACATAAATGGTAATGTTATAACATACAAAGGTATAAAAATTGCTGCTATAATGGGTTCTAATAAATATAAAGAAGGAAATTATGGTATGCAAACACAAGAAGAAAGTTTAGAGTTAGCAGAAAAGATGGAAGAAGCAGACATATTAATTTCACATGACAGAGCCTATATATATGATAGTAAAGATAATGTTCATGATGGACTAAAAGGAATAACAGATTATATTTATAAAAATCATGTACCAATTCATATACATGGACATTTTCATGAAGAAATGGAAGAAATATTAAAAAATGGTACTAAAAGTATTGGTTTATACCAAATTAAATTACTAGAAATATGATATTGTATAATATAAAAGAATGTTTTTGTTATAATGTTATATAAAAGTAATAAAAATGTAAAAAAACTTCAAAAAATGTGTTGACATTATAAAATAAAGGTGTTAAAATAGTCAACGTTGTATGACAAAAAACAACACAAAACGTTGAAAAAACATTAAAAACTAGCAAGTTACAATTTTTTTGAAAAAGTTTTAAAAAAATGTTGACAATGTGAAAAAATGGTGTTAAAATAATCAACGTTGTGTAACAAAAATGCAACAAAAAATGATTAAAAAAATACTTTAAAAAAACTTTAAAAAATGTGTTGACAAGTAAGTTTAAAAGTGTTAAAATAATCAACAGTTCACTATAAAAAGAGAACTAAAGAACATTGAATTTTTAATACAAAAGTAGTTCAAAAAATGTCTAAAAATTTTTAAAAAATATTTTAAAAATGTGTTGACAACGAACTATAAAATGTGTTAAAATAAAT
>CAOTKV010000008.1 GCA_948530865.1 uncultured Clostridia bacterium | reverse complement strand
CACGACAGAACCCGGCTTATAGATTTGCCTAAAGAGTGCGAAAGCACTCTTTTTTGTTATAGGAATCAAGAGATTCATTATATATTCTTAAAGTCTTTTTTGGGCAAGTGCCTTAAAGCTCTCTCGATATTGCAATATTATGTAAATAGTGTTATAATAATTTTGATACTGAAAACGATAGATTCATTATAGGAGAAGACTAGATGACGATGGACGAGAAAAAAAGTAATCTTACATTCAATATGAAAAACACAGTTACAGGTTCTGTTATGTGTGAAGCTTTATTAGAAAACAAAATAATTTGTTCTTGCAAAGTAAACTCCAATATTAATGAACGCATGTGGACAATTGCATCATGGTTCACAAATGAGGAATTTCAGGGACAAGGAATTGGAAAGCAGACTCTTGCCAGAACTCTTCTTAGACTGTATACAAACACAGGAATTCCTGCAAAGATAAAGTATATTTGGAATGGAATGAATCCATATGTGCTTGATTGGATGCAACGGCATTTTGATGCAGAATGTTCTTGTTCAGTAGCAGTTCAGAAAAAACAAGCTGATGATGACTGGGAAAGTCATATTTATGATTTGGATGTAAATAAGACGCTTAAGTATTTTGGCATAAAGTAAAATATCATACAATGTCTGTTGTTATTACATGTTTTTGAAAGTGTATATTACAAATTGTAATACGTTTTAGTTTTAGAAGAAGCCACTACCTAAAAGTAGTGGTTTTTTCTTTTAGTATTAATTGGCTAATATAGAAAATGTAAGAAATTTGTAATTGAAAAATACATTTTTTTAGAATATAATTGACGCGTCAAGGATGTAAATAAATGTCCAAAAGGGTTAGAAGGAGAGAAAAAGGATGTATAATATATATGCAGATTTACACGTTCATATTGGAAGAAGTGAGAGTAATAAACCAATAAAAATAACAGCTGCAAGGAGTTTAAACTTTGCCAATATTGCAAAAGAATGTGTAGAAAGAAAGGGAATTAATTTAGTTGGAATTATAGATTGTGCTTCACCATATGTAATTGAAGATATAGAAAATTTTTTAAAAACAGGAGAAGCTTATGAGATACCAGATGGTGGTATAATATACAAAGATAAAGTTTGTATTATATTAGGAAGTGAAATTGAAACTTCAGAAATAAATGATGAAGGAAAAACAGGAAGTGCACATAATTTGTGTTATTTTCCAAGACTATCTGATATAAAAGCGTTTTCAAATGAAATGAATAATCATATAAAAAATATTACTTTAAGTTCACAAAGAGCCAATATTTCTGCTTATGAATTAATTGATATAGTTGAAAAATATAATGGGATTTTAATACCAGCTCATTGCTTTACACCTCATAAAAGTTTTTATGGGAATTGTACAGATTCACTAAGAAAGATATTTAAAGAAAAGTATGATAGAGTTCCTGCAATTGAGTTAGGATTAAGTTCAGATACTTTTTTAGCAGATCAAATAAGTGAACTTGAAACTAAAACTTTCTTGACAAATTCAGATGCTCATTCTCTTCCAAGAATTGCAAGAGAATATAATAAAATGCAACTTGAAGGAATAAGTTTTAAAGAATTTTTAATGGCTTTAAAAAATGAAGATGGTAGAAGAATTGTTGCAAATTATGGATTAGATCCAAAACTTGGAAAATATCACAGAACATATTGTGAGGTTTGTGATAAAAGAATACCAGGAGATGCTCCAGTAACAAAATGTGATACATGTGATAGCAGAAACATAACAATGGGAGTTTATGATAGAATTGAAATAATAAAAGATAAAAAGGAAACAAAAAGTCCACAAAATAGACCAGAATATGTTTACCAATATCCTCTTACATTTATACCAGGAGTTGGAGGAAAAACAATAGATAAATTATTAGAACACTTTGGAACAGAGATGACAATTCTTCATAAATTATCTAATGATGATATTGAAGCTGTAGTAGGTAGTAAAGTCGCTAAAAATATAATATCAGCTCGTGACGGAAAAATGCATGTTGTAGAAGGCGGTGGAGGAGTTTACGGAAAAGTTGAATAATTAGAAATTTATCGAATATACTTTATTAGTAAAAAAATGGAGTGTATGAGATGAAAAGTATATTATTGGAATATGTAATTAAAAATAAGAAAAACTTTATATTAATTACAATTATATTTTGTATAGGTATAGCAATTGGAATTTTTCTTATAAATAATTCTAATGAAAATCAAAAATTAGAATTAAATACATATATTGGAGAATTAGTGAAAAATATTAAAGAATCAGATTCGATTAATAAAATGGATATTTTGTTTTTAAGCATAAAACAAAATGTCTCTTTTATTTTAATAATTTGGTTTTTAGGTTGTACAATAATAGGGCGGTGTATTTATTTATATTGCGATTTTATATAAAGGATTTACAATAGGTTATACAATTTCAGCAATTATTGCAGTTTTAGGTATAAAAAATGGAACACTTTTTTCCATTGCATCACTCTTATTTCAAAATATTATTTTTTTACCAGCTTTTTTTATAATTTCTGAAAATCGGAATAAAATTGTATAGAGGAATTTATACTAGATGTATAAATTTAAAACAAGAAGTTATACGTCATACAGTAATAATGTTGATATCAATAGTGTTTGTGATTGCATCTAGTATAGTTGAAGTATACATATCTACAAATCTATTAATTTTTTTAAAAGAAATTATTTAAAAAGACTTTACTTTTTTTGAGATATTTGATATAACTACTTATGTAAATTTATTGATTAATAAAACTATAAAGATTGGAGAGGGGTTAAACCATGGAAAAACAAATAAAACTTTTTTTAGAGTTTCTTGAGAATGATAAAAAATTATCATCAAACACACTACAATCTTACAAAAGAGATATTACACAATACCAAGAATACATAGACAAAAATGGTTTAAATTTTTTAAAGATTGATAATGAGGATATAGATAAATATTTTGAATATTTAAAAGCTATGAACAAAAAAACTTCAACTATATCTAGAAATCTAGCTACTATTAGATCTTTCTATCAATTTTTACTAAGAACTAAAAAAATAAAAAAAGATCCAACAGTAGGAGTACAATCTCCAAAAGTTGAAAAAAAGGTTCCTAGTATTTTAAGTTCACAAGAAGTTGAACTTTTATTAGAGCAACCAAAAACAGTTGATTTAAAAGGAATTAGAGATAAAGCAATGCTTGAATTTGCTTATGCAACAGGAATGAGAGTTACTGAAATTATTTCATTAGATATCTCAGATGTAAATATAGAGCAAAGTTATGTTGTTTGTAAATCTGGATTTAAATCAAGAAATATACCTTTAGGAACACTTTCATTAAAAGCATTAAAAGATTATGTTGAAAAAGCAAGACCAATATTAATTAAAGATGAAAAAGTTGAAGCATTATTTGTTAATATAAATGGAAAAAGATTAACAAGACAAGGATTTTGGAAAATTGTTAAGTTCTATAAAGAACAAGCTCATATCACAAAAGAAATTACACCACATGTTTTAAGACATTCATTTGCAACACACCTTTTACAAAATGGAGCAGATTTAAAAGCAATTCAAACAATGCTTGGTCATTCAGATATATCTTCAACACAAGTATATATGCAATTTCAAAATGAAAATCTAAAAGATATTTATAGAAAAGCCCATCCAAGAGCTTAAAGTAGATTAATAATAAAACCTTCACTTATAAAGTGAAGGTTTTTTGCTATATAGTGAATATAGAAAAAAGAGCTGGTGCCTAAACACCAGCTCTTTTGCAGAAATTAGCTTCCTGTACAGAAAAAAGCTTACTTCTTACAGATTCCGTCCAGAGCCATACTTGAGATGGCAACTCCAATAAGTCCGCCAATCAAAAGGCTGAATCCAATTGTGTGGGCGAAAATCAGACGAAGCACGGTAAGACCGATGATCACGTATGCTGTGTACCGATAAGAGTTCTGGTATACACCGCGCTTGGTGATGACCCCTTCTTTACAAAGATATCGAATCACCTGCGGGACAGCTGCGCCGAAGACCATCCAAAGGAAAAATCCGCTGGTAAGGAACTTAAACGCCAAAACAACTGCAACCACAAACAACAATACGCTCAATACTTTTTTCATAGAGTTTACCTCCTTCATTTGGTTCGGAGGTTTCCCTCCGAAATTGTTTATAGATTTCTGAGGGACATGTATTAAATACTAGTAAATTATATCATATTTTGAAAAGAAATGCAAATTTACAAGCAAAAAGGCAGTTATGAGAGTATTTCATAACTGCCTAAGTTGCAATTTAAAGGATGAAATTTTTTACTTTATTTTTTTTCGTTTTAGTTTTTACTTTTGTGAGTTTGTATGAAAGTACTACTCCAGCAATACCAAAAACAAAAATGAAGAAAGCAATGATTGGCTTTGATAAAAATACAGTAATTGCAGAAATTACAATAATTGCAATAACTGAATAATCGAGTGCAAGTGATCTGCTGGTAATGGAATCAGGTTCATCAGATAATCGCCATGAAAGGTATTGTACAAGGACAAATCCTATGGCGAAAGGAAATACAAATGGATTTCCAAATGATGATCCATAAACCATGAGTAGTGCAAAAATACCTGCTACGATACGTTTTACAAGCCGTTTGTGTTTCATCTTCATAAATTTACACCTCCAAAGAATTGTTGCTTCAGAGGTTTCCCTCTGAAGATTTTGAGTTTCAAAGGGACATAAAAACTATAAAATGAATTATAGCATGTTTTTGGCATTCTTGCAAGTATTATGTAAAATAAAAAAGGGCTTTTTAGCCCTTTTATTTACTAAGTTCATAAATTGCATCTGCATAAATTTTACTTGAAAGAATTAGTTTGTCTATTTCAATAAATTCATCCACTTGATGGCACATATCTTTATCACCAGGCATTGTAGCACCATAAGAGATGCAATTTGGAAATGCTCTTGCATATGTTCCACCGCCAATTGCAATTGGAAGAGAAGTAGAATTGTTTTTTTTATTAAAAATATCAACCAAAGTTTTAACTAAATAGTTATCTTTTTCAACAAATAAAGGTTCTTGAATTCCTAACTTTTCTACATTTAAATTTGGAAAACTAAATTTCAAATCAGTATATTTTGAAAAAATGTCATCTAATGAAATTGTAACAGGAATTCTTAAGTTAATACTTATAATTAATTGATTATTGATATATTCTAAAATTGCGACATTTGATGTAAGTACACCAGATTCATCTTCTATTTTTGTATTACTCATAAATCTAGGACTTTCTATATCAAATAATCCAATTTCATATAATATTTTTAAATAAGAATCTGTAAATTCAAAATTATTAATTAAGTATTCTACTAAAATTTGTATACTATTTTTTCCAAGTTCTGGATGAGCACTATGTGCAGATATGCCAAATGCTTCAATAAGTAATGTATCGTCAGATTCTGTTAATTTTATATTTTCAGTTTCTCTTAAATTAGAATTTGCAGTATAGTTTTTCTTTAATTTTATTGAACAATATTTTGGAACAACATTAATAGCATTATTTTTGCAGTTTATTTCTAATATAGTATAATCTTTAATTTCAAAATTATTTGCGAGCTTAACAGACATAATTCCTTTTTCAGCATAAATTCCAGGAAAGTTTGCATCTGGGCTAAAACCAATAGTAGGGTGTTCTTCATGTTTCTTATAATAATTAATACATTTCCAAGATTTTTCTTCATTTAATCCAAGAATTAATCTAACTCTTTTAGAAACAGAAATAGAATCTTTTATAGCTTTCATTGCATATAAAGCTGATACTACGGGTCCTTTATCATCTATTGAACCTCTACCAAATAATTTATTGTTGCGAATAGAAGGTACAAAAGGTGGAGTAGTCCAACCATCTTCAATATTTGCTGGCACAACATCTAAATGTCCAATAATTCCAACTAATTCTTCGCCTTCACCAAATTCTATATATCCACAATAACCATCAATATTTTTAGTTTTAAATCCCATAGAGTTACCTAATTCTAAAACGTAATTTAAAACGTTATTGCATTCTTCTCCAAAAGGATATTGTGAATTTCCAGATTCATTAGATACACTTGGGAATTTAATTAATTCACAAAGTGTACTAATAATTTCATTTTTACTATTTTCAATAGTTTTATCAAACATAACATCATCTCCATAAATAAATATACTATATTATATAATAAAATTTGTGAAATAATGACGTGTTACAAAAAAGAAATATAAAAAAAAATAAAAATATTGAATTTTAATGTCAATATGTGTAAAATAATACTAATAAAACAAAAGAAATAATGGAGGAAAATAAAAATGAGAAATGAAAAAGGAATTACTTTAATTGCACTAATACTTATTATAGTACTTTTCTTAATACTTGCAGTAATATCTGTAATGTTAGTAATAAATGGAGAAAAAGAAGAAGAAAATAAACCAAATAATTTAGTTTATAATCAACAAGTATTTGATAATGCATATAATGAATATACAAATTCAGTAGTTGAGAATAAAACAGAAAATCAAATAGATGCTAATATTGTAGAGGGAAATGCAGTAGAACCTGAAATTACAAATACAGTAACTAATGAAGTTTAATATAAAGAAAAAGTGGAGGTTAAGCTTCCACTTTTTTCTTTTTCTATGATATAATAGAAACATTAAGAGGTGAAAAGATGATAAAGGAAACATTATATTATAAAAATAATTATTTAGATGAATTTGAAGCCGTTGTAGAAAACTGTATTGAAGAAAATGGAAAAATAAGAGTAATATTAAATGAAACAGCATTTTATCCTGAAGGTGGAGGACAACCAGCAGATACTGGTTTTATAGATGATATAAAAGTAATAGATGTACAAGAAAAAGAAAATATTACTCATCATTTTGTAGAAAGAAAAATTGAAAAAGGTAAAAAAGTAAAGTGCAAAATAAATTTTGAAGATAGATTTTCTAATATGCAAAGTCATACAGCAGAACATATAGTTTCTGGAATTATTTGTAGAAAATTTAATAGTACAAATGTTGGATTTCATATAGGAAAAGATTTTGTAACAATGGATTTTAATGTACAAATAATAGAAAACGATTTAAGAGAAATAGAAAAAGAAGCAAATAGAGCTATATATAAAAACATAGATGTAGTAGTGAAATTGTTTTCTAAAGAAGAGGCTTCAAAATTAACATATAGAAGTAAAAAAGAATTAAATGAAGATGTTAGGCTTGTAGAAATTCCAGAATATGATATTTGTGCATGTTGTGGTATACATGTAAATAAAACTGGTGAAATAGGAATTATAAAACTTTTGAAAGTAGAAAAATATAAATCAGGTGTTAGAATCTATATGCTTGCAGGTGAAAAAGCTTTGAATGATTATACTCAAATGTATAATCAAATAAATAGTATATCAACATTATTATCACTAAAATTAAATGAAGTATATACAGGAGTTTTACATCAAGTACAAGAAATAGAAAAATTAAAAAAGGAAAAATCACAATTAAAAAATGTTTTAATTGAAAATGAAATATCTAATTTTGAAAAGCAAAAAAATATTATTATAGAAAAAGAAAACATGGAAATGAATGATGTGAAAAATTATTGTACTAAGTTAAAAGAAAAGGCTTCAAATATTTCAGGAGTTGTATCAAATGGGAAATTTATTTTGATGAGTGATACAATAAATCTAAAAGATGTTTTTGATGAATTAAAACAAAACATAAATGTAAAAGGTGGAGGAAATAAATTACTTGTACAGGGGCAATTATTAGATGATATAGATAAATTTAAAGAAATAATAAATAAATTTTAGAAAAGGAGATGTATATGGAAAAATTAGCTATTCTTGATTGTGGAGGACAATATACAAAAGTAATTGATAGGAGAGTAAGAGAATTAGGCGTAAAATCTGAAATATTTCCTATTAATGTATCTGCAGAGAACTTAAAAGATTATAAAGCTGTTATTTTATCAGGTGGACCAAATAATATTGGTGAAGAACAAAGATTAGGATTTGATAAAAAAATATTTGAGCTTGGAAAACCAGTTTTAGGAATTTGTTATGGAATGCAACTTATGTCTGATTATTTTGGTGGAGTTGTTGATAGCAATATTGTAAAAGAATATGGTCAAAATGAAGTTACAATAAATACATTATCACCAATATTTGAAGGATTAGATGAAGTTCAAAAAGTTTTAATGAGTCATGGTGATACTGTAAAAAATGTACCAAATGGTTTTGAGGTTATTGCAAAATCTGGAGAAGCAATTGCTGGAATTGGAAATAATGAAAGAAAATTATATGGATTTCAATTTCACCCAGAAGTTGATTTGACAGAAAATGGAATGATAATGTTTGAAAACTTCTTAAGAAAAATTGCTGAATATAAAGAAGTTTATGCATTAGATGATAGAATTCAAACATCAATAAACATGATAAGAGAAAAAGTTAAAGATAATAAAGTTATAGTTTTGGTTAGTGGTGGAGTAGATTCTGCTGTAACTGCTGCACTTCTTGTAAAAGCTCTATCTCCTGATCAAATTTATGCAATTCACGTAGATTCAGGATTTATGAGAAAAAATGAAAGTGATGTTATTTGCGAAAATTTAAAAGATTTAGGATTAAAGAATTTAATTAGAGAAAATGCAAAAGACTATTTCTTTAATACAGAAATTGAAGTAGATGGAAGAAAAATAGGACCACTTGTAAATACAATAGAACCAGAAGATAAAAGAGCTATTATTGGAGATATATTTATAAAAGTTACAAACAATGTAATTGAAAGATTAGGGTTAGATCCTGAAAATACTTTTATAGCTCAAGGAACTTTAAGACCAGATTTAATTGAAAGTGGAAATCCTGATATAAGTGGATTTGCACATAAAATTAAAACACATCATAATGATGTTTCAGCTGTTAGAGAAGCTCGTAAAAAAGGTTTAATCATTGAAACAAATAGTGATTGGCATAAAGACGAAGTTAGAAAAGTGGCAAGAAAACTAGGGTTAGCAGAAGAAATTGCTTCAAGACAACCTTTTCCAGGACCAGGACTTGCAATAAGATTAATTGGACATAACAAATCAGAAGAGGTTGTTATTTCTAATGAAGATGTAGAAAAAGTAAACAATATATTAAATGGTACAGGTGATAATGCTTATATTTTGCCATTACGTTCTGTTGGTGTACAAGGAGATGCTAGAAGTTATAGAAGTTTATGTGTAATGGTTGGTAATAAATTAGATTTAGATTGGAATTTAATTACAGCAAAAGCAAAAGAAATTACAGATAGTGTTCATTCAATAAATAGAGTTGCTTATATATTAAATAAAGATAATGTAGAAGGCGAAATTAATTGTTTTAATATGAATATCTGTGATGAAGCTGTAGATTTACTTCGTGAGGTTGATAATATTGTTACTACTAATTTAGAAAATAGTAAAGCAAATCAAACATTTGCAGTATTAGTACCAATAGGAATTACCAAAAAATATTCAGTTGCAATTAGAACTTTTGTTACAAATGATTTTATGACTGGAAGACCAGCATCAATAGGAAATGAAGCTTCAAAAGAAGATATAGAAAATATTGTAAAAGAAATTGAAAGTAGATTTGGTGATAAAATAGAATTTGTAATGTATGATGTTACAAGTAAACCACCAGCAACTTGTGAATGGGAATAAAAAATGCTAAATATTAATGTTATATGTGTAGGAAAATTAAAGGAACAGTATCTTAAAGATGCTGTTTCTGAATATTCCAAGAGATTAAGTAAATATTGTAAATTAAATTTTATTGAACTTAGTGATGAAAAACTTCCAGATAAAATAAATGATAGTATTATTCAAGATATAAAAAATAAAGAGGCTGTTAAAATTTTAAATTCTATAAAAAAAGATTCATTTGTTTTAACATTAGATTTAAAAGGAAAACAGTATACATCAGAAGATTTTTCTAAAAAAATAGAAGATATCACAGTTAGAGGTTTTAGTAGCATTACTTTTATAATAGGTGGAACTTTGGGATTAACAGATGAAGTATTGAAAAAGTCGAATGAATTAATATGTTTTTCTAAAATGACTTTTCCACATCAATTAATAAGAGTATTTTTACTAGAACAAGTATTTAGAGCTTTTAAAATTTCTAATAATGAAACATATCACTGGTAATAGTTTACATATATTATTATATATGATATAATGTTTATGTTAACCTAAAATGGAGTAAATATTATATGAAAAATAATGTATTAGAAAAAATTATTCAAAAGGCTAAAAAAGAAAATAGAAGAGTAAATATATATGCACATGGGTCACCTGATGGTGATGCAATTGCATCTTCAAAAGCGTTAGAAAAGATACTACAAGATAATGGAATTGATGCTAAATATATTGTAAAATCTCAAAGAGTAAATAATAGATATAGCGGAATTGTTGGAGAAACTCAGAGTTTTAAAGGAAGAGTAGATAAAAATGATATTTCTGTAATTTTAGATACAAGTACAATAGATCATGTGGAAAATAGATTATTTTCTTATTCAAAACCAGAAAATACATTTGTTATAGATCATCATGATAAAGAAGCAAATAGTACAGAGGATGTATTAAAATTACCAACACAAAATGTATATAGAAATGAAAAAGCAACTTCTACATGTGAAATGATAGCTGAAATGTTAAAAGATACAGGAAAATTAAATAAAGAATATGCTACAAAACTTCTTGTTGGACTATGGACTGATACAGCAAAATTTAGATATATAGGTGAAAATTCATTAAACTCTTTAAGTATGCTTTTAGATGCAGGTGCAAATTTTGAAAGTGTAAAATCATGTTTAGAAGCTAAAAGATTTTTATCACCAGAAGTAGGAATTGCTAAAGCATTATTAAATATAAAAAGAATAAAAGTTGGTAATACATATTTAAATTATTTTGGACTAGACAATGATTCTGTTAAAGATATAGAAAATCAATATAGATCTAAATATATACAAAAAAAGGTTTTTAAATTGTTAGATATAGAAAATACAAGTTTAGCAGTTGCAGTAGCAGAAAATATTCCAAATAACTTTTTTTGCGAATTTAGAAGTGTGAAAGATTTAGGAAATATAGATGTATTTTCTATTGCAACAGAAATGGGCGGTGGAGGACACTATCATGCTTCAGGATGTACTGTAAAATCAGACAAAGGAATAGATAAAGTTTCAAGAGATGTGTTAACAAAATTGACAGATAAGGCGTTACATAGTTTAGTAAGAGCAAGTGTTCCAGAAGATACTAAATATGATATTGAATTAAAACAAATTTTAGATTCAATGGATAGATTTAATAAAAATTTAACACCAGAGAATTTTGCTAAAATTCAAGAATTAATATTTTTAGGCGCTAGATATGAAAGCGATTATGAAGATAAAATATCTTATGAGACATTTATGGTAAGAAATTCTATTTTAACTCAAATTCCAAAAGATCAGTTAAGAAATAGAAGAATTAGCTTCAAATTAAATAGAAATTTTTTAGAAAAAATGCAAGAAGAGTATGGGGCTTCAGAAGAGGAGATATTAGCCCAAATAGAATTGTTTAAAGAACTTGATATAGATTATATTTCAATGATGACACCAGATGGAAAAAGTGCTTCTATTGATTCAAAAGGAAAGATTAAAAAATATCAAAGAGAAAGTTCACAAAAGTAAAGGAAAATTATTATGCAAGGAATTTTAATTATAAATAAACCAAAAGGATTTACTTCTCAAGATGTTGTATCAAAAGTAAAAAAGATTTTAAATATAAAAAAAGCAGGACATACAGGAACTTTAGATCCACTTGCAACAGGTGTTTTGCCAGTACTTCTTGGAAATTATACTAAACTTTCAAAATATTTGATTGAACACGATAAAACATATATTGCTAAAGTAAAACTTGGCAAGAAAAGTGATACAGGAGATAGTGAAGGAAATGTTGTTGAAACTCAAGAAGTAGATTTAAAGAATATTTCAGAAGAAAATGTAAAGAATGTTTTAAAAAGCTTTTTGGGAAAACAAAAACAAATTCCACCAATGTATTCTGCAATTAAAATAGATGGAAAAAAACTTTATGAGTATGCAAGAGAAGGAAAAAAAGTAGATGTAGAACCGCGTGATATTGAAATTTATGATATAAAATTATTAAGTATTAATGAATTAGAAGTTGAATTTGAAGTTAGTTGTTCGAAAGGAACATATATAAGAAGTCTATGCGAAGATATTGCCCAAAAGCTAGGAACTATTGGTTATATGAGCTCTTTAAATAGAATTTTAGTAGATAGATTTTCAATAGAAGAGGCAATTGATTTTGAAACTTTAGAGAAAATGAAAGATAATGTAGAAAATAAATTAATTACAATGGAAGATGTATTTTCTAGTTTAGATAAAATAAAATTAAATAATAGAAAAAAAGAATTATTTTTAAATGGAGTAATGTTAACATTTCCTTTAAATGATGGAATTTATAATATATATGATGTAGAAGAAAATTATATTGGTTTAGGAACAGTAAAAAATAATCTTTTGAAAAGGGATATAATTATATAAATTCCCTTTACAAAAGATATAACTATTTGATAAAATTATAAAAATAAAATTAAAGGAGTAATGTAATGAAACATTTAATTGATATTAAAGATTTGTCAGTTGAAGAAATTGATAATTTGATTGAAGTAGCTAAAGATATTATCGCAAATCCAGAGAACTATTCTCATAAATGCGATGGTAAAATATTAGCTACTTTATTTTTTGAACCAAGTACAAGAACAAGATTAAGTCATGAATCTGCAATGCTTTCTCTAGGAGGACAAGTTTTGGGATTCTCAGAAGCTGCTTCAAGTTCTGCTTCAAAAGGTGAAACTGTGTCAGATACTATAAGAATGGTAGGATGTTATAGTGATATTATAGCAATGAGACATCCTAAAGAAGGTGCACCATATGTAGCATCAATAAAATCAACAGTTCCAATTATTAATGCTGGAGATGGTGGTCATAATCACCCAACTCAAACTTTAACAGATCTTTTAACAATCAAATGTGAGAAAGGTCGTTTAGATAATTTAACAATAGGTCTTTGTGGAGATTTAAAATTTGGTAGAACTGTACATTCATTAATTACAGCAATGTCAAGATATTCAAATATAAAATTTGTTCTAATTTCACCAGATGAATTGAAACTTCCAGAATATGTAAAAAGAGATGTATTAGAAAAAAATAATATAGAATATTGTGAAACAAAAGATATCGAAGAATACATGGATAAATTAGATATTCTTTATATGACAAGAGTTCAAAAAGAAAGATTCTTTAATGAGGAAGATTATATTCGTCTAAAAGATTATTACATATTAAATAAAGATAAATTAAGAAGAGCAAAAGAAGATTTATGTGTATTACATCCATTGCCAAGAGTAAATGAAATATCAACAGATGTAGATGATGACCCAAGAGCTTGCTATTTTAAACAAGCAAACTATGGTAAATACATTAGAATGGCATTAATTTTAAAATTATTGGAGGTAAAATAATGAATATAGATAGTATAAAAAATGGTTATGTAATAGATCATATAAAAGCAGGTCGTGGTATGCAAGTATATAATCAACTTCGTTTAAATGAATTAGATTGTCAAGTTGCAATTATAACAAATGCTAAAAGTCAAAAATCTGGAACAAAAGATATAATAAAAATAGATAAAGATATTCCAATAGATTTAGATGTACTAGGATTTATTGATCATAATATTACAGTAAATGTTGTAAAAGATGATACTATAATAGATAAAAGAAAATTAAGTTTACCTGAAAAAATAGTAAATGTAGCAAAATGTAATAATCCAAGATGTATTACTTCAGTTGAAAAAGATTTAGACCATATATTTATTTTAACAGACAAAGAAAATGAAGTTTATAGATGTAGATATTGTGAAATGAGCTTGAAGAAGAAATAAGGTTTGAGGAGAAATTAATGGAAGAAATAAGAATACGTGATGTTTATTTAAGAGAGCATATAGAGAGAACATTACAAGAAAATGGAAAAAGAGATTCTAGATATAAAGGTACAAGCGGTTTTAGTTTGGAAGAACTATCAACTATCACAACCTTAACACTAAAAGGTAGAAGTGTTAAAGACATTAGTGTATTAAAATATTGTACAAATTTAAAAGAATTATCAATAATTTCCGCTAATCCCAAAATTAATGGTGGCTATAATGTTTACAAAAAAAATATGCATCAAATTGAAGATTTTTCAGTTATAGGAGAATTAACTAATTTAGATGATTTAACGATTGTCAATGATTGGAATTTATCTGAATTAGATGTATCTAATTTAAAAAATTTAACAAGTTTAACTTTGAGAAATAATCCAAATTTAACAGAAATAAAAGGATTAGAAAAAACAAATATAGCTGAGTTAACAGAATATAGAAATGGGAATTTAAAACCATTTGATTTACAAAGTATAATGAATGGGAGTCTACATTCATTATATTTAGACTTCGATATGTATCCACTTATTAAAAAAACTATCCAAATATAGATAAAGACATTCGTGAAAAACACAATAATGAAGGATTTTCGTGTAAATGGAAAGAAAACGTGAGTGAAATAGGTTCAAATGATATTACTCATAATAAGATAGTTGCAATGGATAAAAAAGCTCAGGAAATCTTAAATGGAATTATTAAAGAAGACTATAGCGATATAGAAAAAGTTACTGCTATATATGCATATATGATGAAAAATATAGAATATGATTATGAATCATTAAATGGAGCAAAATATGGAGAAAAAAATAGTGAATATGAAGAGGCATATAATAATTTATCAGAACATACATATACTTTTTTATTAAAAAGACAATCTGCGTATAATGCAATTTTAAGAGGAAAAAGTGTTTGTGAAGGATATACAAATATGATGCATTATTTATTAAAAGCATCTGGAGTAAATTCGAAAACTGTTTCTTGTAAAGATGAAATTAATATTGAAGAACCAACATCAGACACTAATCATTCCGTTATAAAAGTCGAAATAGAAGACGATTGGTATTATTTTGATCCAACTTGGGACGCAGGGAAAAAAATAATAACTAATTTTTTCAAAACCAAGGAAGAATTTAACCAAAATCATACTTTAAGCGTAACAGAACATGATGTTGAATCTCCTAAAGAAAAAGCATATTCTGAAGAACAATTGCAAAAGATATTAGATAAAGTAATTAAGGATAGCAAAGAAAAAAAGGCTCCTAGCAATGAAACAAAAGATGATAAGAAAGAGAAAAAATCACCTAATTATGAAAGAAAAGCAAGTAGCAGAGATAATTTTCATACATCACAAGCATGGGAAGAAATGGCAAAACAAGATATAAATGTATCACATGAATCATCAGTTTATACATCAGGAATAATCCTTTCACATAGAAAAACAAAATATGCAATAGAATCTCTAGCCAATGTTGATTGTGCTGAATATGTAGCAAGTAGGTTTGAAGATGATTATGCTGTTGGTTTAGAAGGAGAAAAAGCAGAATTAGCAAGAGTTTTTGCACACCTAGAAGTAAAAGGAACTTTTGGAGAATTTGAAAATCCATATGATGGTGAAATAACAGATGCACATGATAACCCCAAATTATTATTACAACTTGAAAAAGTAAACGGATTAAATATATCAGAGTTAGAAAGTATTCCTGATATAGATACTTCTGAATTACATCAAGACATATATATAGCAACATATGAAATTGAAGAATATGATAGTAAATTAGGCAAAAATGTTATGAAACCAATAAAAGAATACTATAAAAAATCAGATAATGGTGAGATGGAGATAATTGGTACTGAAACAGAGGAAAAAGCTACATTTACAATAGATGGTCTTGAAACAGAAGTAAGTAAATATGATATTAAAAAGGGAGAAAGCTTAGAAAAAATTAAACAATTAGAACTTGTAGATAAAGTATTAAAAGATACTATTGAAAATACAATGGATGATGGAAAAGTAACAGAAGTTGCAAAAATTACAGATATGTATTTTTTATATGATTTAGCACAGCAATGTGGATTAGATGAAAATGCACATTTACAAGATAGAACCTATATTGTATCAACAATAAATGAAAAAGGAGAAGAAAATTTTGATATTATAATAAGAAATGATACAACTGAAAATGGTTTAGAGACAACATTTGAACATTTAAGCGGAATTGAGCCAACTAAAGGAAGTGGAAGAGATATGAGTGTAGCAACAGGAATGAGTTTAGCTGGTGGAATGCAACTGTTTGACAAAACAAAAACACTACAAGAATTTGAAACACAAAGTGGACATAGATATGCAATAAGTAGAGATAGAGATGGAAAATTAGGATTTAATGAAATTGTTAGAGATAATGAAAAAGAATTAAGAGCTGAAACAGTAGATACATATACATATTCTACATTAGATTTAAAAGCAATATATGATACTGTGGAGATAAATCAAGAAGATATAAATAAAGCATATAAAATAGTAGAGAAAACTAAATCAGAAAAAAAACACCCAAAAGAACAAAGAAAAAATAATTCTGACGCAAGATGAAATTTAGGGACAGGTGAAAAATTTCATTTTCAAACTTCTAAAATATAATTATAAATTGCACTTTACATAAAGTTGTGATATAATAAACTAGATGCAATATCATATCAACCAATACTAACAAATGGAGGTATTAAAATGAAAAAGAAAAATGTGGTTCGGATTGTAGCTCTAGTTGTTGTTGCTTTTCTGATATGGCGAGTTTTTGCTTGGGTTGTTAGACCAGACATCGGCGAATATACAGAGTATAAGTTTGATGTCAAGCATTTCATGAAACTGTCAACAACAATAGAAATCGAAAAAGCTGGCGAAAGTTATGCCAAGGTTCAGGGGAACATTTTCAAAATTGCAACAGATCCATTAACAATGTATGATTCGAATGAAAAAAAAGTTGCATATGCGGGAGATGATTATCATCTGATTGCACAGGATTCACATGCAATATATGTGAATAACACTCTTTCAGCCGAAATGGTTGGGCGTGTAAATCTATTTGGTGAAACATATGATATATACAATGCCAATCAGGAAAAAGTGGCAAGAGTAAAAGTCAACATGTTAAATACCAAAGGAGAAATGTGTGATGCAAATGGAAAGATTGTAGCGGTTTATCGGTCATTTCCACTATTTAAGGACTTTGATTTAAGAATTGCGGAGGATTGTGAAATAGATGAAGATACTGTTTTAATGATATTCTGTTCATATTACAGTGATCACAAGTTTGATTCTCATTCGTCCAGTAACCACTAAAATAAAAATGCAAGTGCATTAAGTTATGAAAAAGAAGGGCAGTGCGATAAAGCACTGTCCTTTTTATAATTTGAGTGAAATTTTTCGGGCGTCCCTAAATTTCATATTTGCAGAAAAGATATTTTATGATATACTGTTTTTTGAAAAATATGAGTGAAAGGAAAGTCATATTAAATGTATAAAAGAACAGATACAAGACCAATATTTGTAAGAAATATACAAATTGGGGGACAAAATAAAGTTATTATTCAATCTATGTGTAATACCAAAACAAAAGATATAGATGCAACAGTAAATCAAATATTAAAATTAGAAAATGCAGGCTGTGAAATTATTAGAGTAGCTTGTTTAGATATAGAAGATGCAAAAGCAATTAAAGATATAAAAAACAAAATACACATTCCAATAGTTGCAGATATTCATTTTGATTATAAAATAGCATTAGAAGCAATTAATTCTGGAGTAGATAAAATTCGTATAAATCCAGGAAATATTGGAGATGAAGAAAAAACAAGAGCAGTTGTAGAGGCTTGCAAAGAAAAAAATATCCCAATAAGAATTGGAGTAAATGCAGGTTCTCTTGAAAAAGAGCTATTAGAAAAGTATGGCAAACCATGTAGTGATGCAATGGTAGAAAGTGCTAAACATCATGTTGAAATATTAGAGAAATTAGATTTTTATGATATAGCTATTTCATTAAAAGCATCAAATTTAGATATGTGTATAGAAGCCTATGAAAAAGCTTCAAAAACATTTAAATATCCACTTCACTTAGGAATAACTGAGGCTGGTACAACATTTAGTGGAACAATAAAATCTAGTATAGGTTTAAGTGTTTTATTAAGACAAGGAATTGGAGATACAATAAGAGTTTCTTTATCAGATGACCCAATCGAAGAAATACCAGTATGTAAAGAAATATTAAAAAATTGCAATTTGTTTAAAAATAGCCCAAAACTTGTATCATGTCCTACGTGTGGAAGAATTCAATATGATATGATTCCAATAGCAAAAGAGATGGAAAAATTTTTACAAACTTTAGATGCAGATATTATAGTTGCAATAATGGGGTGTGCTGTAAATGGTCCAGGTGAAGCAAGAGAAGCAGATATTGGGATTGCTGGAGGAAAAAACGAAGCAATATTATTCAAAAAAGGTGAAATAATAAGAAAGCTTCCACAAGATGAAATAATAAGCACTTTAAAAAATGAGATTTTAGAAATGACAAATTAGAAATGTAAATAAATAAAATGCCAAAAAAATAATATCCCAAATAGATCACGGAGGAAAGTATGAGTGAATTAATTACAAGTTTATCCAATAATATGACACGTGGAATAACTTTAAATTATCAACATATAGATTTATTTTTAATTCTTGATGACAAAAGTAAAAGTGATGAAATTAAAAAAACAGAAATTATTGAATATTTAAAAAAGTGTGAAGAATCACAAAAAGCAGAAAGAAATGCTTTAAACTTAGCATCTGCATATACTGACTATACTGCTGATAAACTTGGAATTGAAGATACTAATAAATTAAAAAATGTAATACTTCAAGATATTTCAAGTGTATTTGATAGAAATGCATTAATAAAAGCTTTTGAAGAAAATGGATATCAAAATCCAGAAGAATTAAATGATACTTTTATGGAAGCAACAGACAATGTTATGAATAGAACTAAAGAAGGAATTACAGCATTTTTAGTTTATGATAATGAAGGAAAAATTGATATAGATAGAACTTTTAAAAAAGTTGAAGCGTTCTATTCGCATGTAATATCTGGTGAATATAATAGAATAAATTTTGATGATATAGCATCTCCATCTTCATATATGGCAATACAATCAGACTTTGTAAGACCAAAGAAACTAGAAAAGGCTTTAGAATTTTGTGATAACCATAATCTTAGTTCAAAAATTAATTCTGCCTTTTTTTATATGCATTCACAATATCCAGAAAGTCCTGTAATAAATACAAAAGATGATTTGATAAGATACTATGAAACATATTTTAATAGTATTTCAGAAGTAATAAATAATTCTAAAGTTGAATCATATGATATATTTAATGAATTTGTTTATAGAGATCAGCCTCAAATTGTTCAAACAGAAGAAGGCGAAAAAGTAGAATATGGAGAAAGACATAATGGAATACATTCAATTTTAACAACAAAAGATTTTTGTGATTTAGCAAAAGGATTTAGAAGTAAAAATACTAATTTAGAATTTGTATATAATGATGATGGTTGGGAAAGTTCAGAAAAAAGATCTGGAATATTTAGAAAAATAGAAGAAATACAAAGGAATGAAGATTATGAAGGTCAGCTTGTAAATGCAATAGGAATGCAATTCCATACAAATGTTAATATAGATATCAGTCAAATAAAAACAGCAGTTGAAGAATGTCATAAAAGATTTCCAAATTTGAGTGTAAATATTACAGAATTAGATATTACAAAAGAAATTTATGGATTCGATTATAAGAACGCAACTGAGAAAGAACTAGAATCTGCTAAAAGAATTGCAAATTTTAAGCAAAAACAAATAATGAATGAAATAAAAAAATTAGCAGATGAATCTAAAATTTCAGAGCTTACTTTTTGGAGTCAATCTGATGAAATGGCATTTAGAGGAAAAGAATCTTCTATGATTAATTATGATTCAAAAAGTAATTTATATACTGGAAAAGATTTTGAATATAGTGAAGAGGAACTTTTAAACTATAAAGATGATATGGAAATCGTGGCAAGAAATGTTGCAATGAGTGTTGCTAAAGAATTTAAATCTAATAGTTTAGAAGGATATAAAAAGATTCTTAAAAAATGTTATATGAAAGAAGTAGTAGAATATTTTGAAAATCATCAAGATGAAATTATAGAAGTATTGTCTGAACACGAAGAAAAGCCAGTTCAAGATTTTAATTTACATACACATACAATGAAATGTGGGCATGCAGGAAGCTTTACTGAAGATTATGAGTATGTCCATGAAGCGATAAAATCTGGAATGAAAAAAATTGCTTTTACAGATCATGTGCCATTTCCAAAAGGGCAAAAAGATTTTGGGATGAGAATGGATTATGCAGAAATAGAGGATTATTTTGCTTCAATAAAATATTTAAAACAAGAATACAGTGATGTAATAGAAGTTGCATCTGGATTTGAATTTGAGTATTCAAAAGAGTTTGAAAAGCATCTTAAAGAATTGAAAAGCAAATCAGATTATATGATATTAGGGCAACATTTTGTTACTGATGAAAATGGAAATAAAATAGATATACAACATAATAATAGATTAAAAGATTCTAATTTGGAATTATATGTACAAAGTGTAGAAACTTCTATTAGAAAAGGGCTTACAGATATTGTTGCTCATCCTGATATTTATTTACGAAATAGCGGAAAGGGCAATTCAAATTATCAAATGACAGATAAGGAAAGAGAAGTTGCAGAAAGAATATGTGAAATTTGTTCAATGAACAATATACCATTAGAAATAAATATGGGAGAAATATTTAAAAAAGGTTATATTTTAAAAGATAAGACACCAGAAGAAATTATGGAGAGAGTAAAAACTCCTTCAAGAGAATTTTGGAAAATAGCAGCAGAAAAAGGATGTAAAGTTTTATTTGGAAAAGATGCACATGACCCAATGCAAATTTCTGAAGATAAAGATTATGAAGTTGCCAAAATGTTATTAGGCGAAGAAGTTTTTAAAAAACTAGACTTTATGACGTTTGATGAAATAAATAAAACGAATAAAAAAATATCTAAAAGAGATTTAGAAAGTTTAGCTAGTTCTCCTAAGATAGATACCCCAGTACAAACACTGGACTCAATAATGCAAAAAACGATGGGAAAAGATAAGGAAGGAGCATCATTAGATGATTAATATTAATAAAATGCCATATATTGCAGTTGAAATAAATGAGATTTTAAAATATATGTCAGATGATATTTTAAGTAGAATTCCAAATGATGTTAAAACTTATTTTTTTAATATTGCTTCAAAAGATTATATATTCAGATATGATGAAAATAAATCTTTAGAAGAACAAAGAATTCAAAAAGAAACAAAAGAGATGCTTTTAATTATTTATAAAGATTATGTGTGTAATGAACAAGAAAAAAGAGAATTTATACAAAAAAGAAGAAAAATAGATTATGAGATAGAGGAAGAAAAACGTAAAAAATATGATGTAAATAATATTTTTCAAAAAGAAAATATTATTACTGAAGAAAAACAATTAGTTGTTGTAGAAGAAAAAACTAATTTGTTTAGAAAAATAATTTCATTTATTAAAAAAATATTAAAATAATAAGGAGAAATTTATGGATTATCCAGAAAAATTAAAAAAAGGTGATTTGATTGGAATTTGTGCACCATCAGGTGGGATAACTAAACCAAATAAAATATTGAGATTAAATCCTGCAATAGAAACTTTGAGAGAATTTGGTTATAAAGTAATAGAAACAGCTAGTGTAAGATGTGGAGAAAAAGGAAGAAGTACTTCTGCAAAACAAAGAGCAGAAGAATTTATGCAACTTTGGGAAAATGAAGATGTTAAACTAATTTTATGTGCAACAGGTGGAGATTTTTTATGTGAAATGTTAGATTATTTGGATTTTGAAAGAATAAAAAAATATAAACCAAAGTGGATACAAGGATATTCTGATATTACAGGTTTGAGCTTTTTATTTAATACAATTTTAGATATTCCAACAATGCATTTTCAAACAGTAAAAGATTATGCAATGAGACCATTGCATAGAAGTTTAACTGATTGTTTGGAAATAGAATCTGGAAATGAAATAGTACAGGAATCTTTTGAATTATATGAAAAAGATTGGCCAGAAGATGATGATAATCCATATTTGCCATATAATTTAACAGAAAAGGTTGAATGGAAAAATATTGTTGGTGGAGAAAAAATTGAAATTCAAGGAAGATCTTTGGGTGGATGTTTAGATTGTATAAAATGTTTTATAGGAACAAAATATGATAATGTTAAAAAATATATAGAAAGTCACAAACAGGAAGGAACAATATGGTTTTTAGAATGTTTTGAAATGAATACTTCTGAAGTTCTTAGAACTTTATGGCAAATGAAAAATGCAGGATATTTTGAAATTTGTAATGGAATAATTTTTGGTAGACCATTGTTTATTAGAAATGATTATGATATTGATTTTAAAGAAGCAGTATTTGATGCTATTGGAAGTTTAAATATTCCTATAATATGTGATGCTGATATTGGACATGTATCACCACAACTTGCAATAGTAAATGGTGCTATACTAAAAATTACATCAGAAAATGGAAAAGGAAAAGTTGAAACATTTTTAAAATAATTTAGGTGAAGAAATATGAAAGTAAAAGAAAAAGAAGCACAAGAGTTTGTTCGAAATGTAGAACAGAAAACTATAAAAAAGCAAAGAGATATATCAGTTGATTTAGTAAGAGTTGTTGCATGCTTAATGGTTATTGCAACACATGTATGCTTGCAAGTACTAAATCCCTGTTTTAACCGAATTGATTGGAGTAGATTATTAGAAAAAAGTTTTGTAACAGACGGAGTTCCATTATTTTTAATGATAACTGGATTTTTTATTGCTAATGGTCGTAGTTACAAAAGAATATGGAAAAGTACAATTGTGAAGGTATTGCTCCCTTCACTAATATATATATTATTTTCTCAAATTTTTTATATGTATATTATAAATAAAGAAAGTATAAGCTGGTGTTTAAAAAATATCTTTAGTAATTTGAATATAGTAGGTACTTTAAAATGTTTGGTAACAGGAGATACTTCAAATATAAATTCTTTGTGTCAACATTTATGGTATATTTTTGCATACATAAAAATTGTTATTTGGATACCAATTTTATGGCTTGTATGTAAAGAAGAAAAGACACCAAAACTTGCACGTAGAATTATTATAGCTTTTGGAATTTTATCAGCAATAATAACTGATGCTCAAAGATTTATAGTATTACCTAAAATAGGTACAATGAAAGTTTTTGAACTAGTTGATAGAGAAATATTATATGTTTTTCTTGGATATGAACTATTTGTACATAAAGATAAGTTAAAAAATATAAAAGTACTTTTGTTATCAAGCATTGGATTTTTGATTATTAATTTTATAAGATATAAAATTGAAGCAAAATATATGTCAATAAATTCATTTACAGATATTGTAGGTAGAGAAAACTTTATAGATTGGAGATATACAAGTTTAAGTATTATATCTGGAATACTATTGTTTACTGGAATATATGCAGTTCAAATAAAAAATAAAATATTTGAAAAAATAATTTTGTGGCTTAGTGATAAAACATTTGGAATTTATTTAATTCATTATTTAATACTTGTTAAAGTTGATTTATATAAATTTGAAAAAATAGAGAAGTTTCATTTAGAAATGATTTATTTAATTTTAGGAACAATAGCAACTTTTATAGTTTCAGTTTTAATTGTATATGTTTTAAAAAAATTAAAAGAATTAATATTTAAAGGAATAAAATTAGTAGGAGAAAATAATTAAAAAATTGTAAAAATATGTATCTTTTTTAAAAAAGATATGATAGAATGTGCGATATAAAATAGAGAAATGTATTTTTAGAAAATACAAATAGGAGGTCTAAATTATGGAATTAAAAAGATGTGTTCGTTGTGGTAAATTTTATGCTTCAGAGGTAGAAGTTTGCAAAGAATGCGAGAAAAAAGATTTTGCAGATTTAAGCAAATTAAAAGGCTTTTTTGCTGATAATTATGTTAATGGAGTTTCAAAAGTTGAAATATCAGCTTATACAGGAATTAGTGCAAGAAACTTAAATCGATATTTAGGCTATGAAGAATTTAGTGGAATATATATACCAGATGGTACTGATGAAGATATAGTATCAAAAGGAAAAATTAGCTTATAATATTAGGGGGAATTTTAATGACAGATATAATAAAAGAACTTGAAGAAAGAGGATACATAGAACAATTAACACATGAAAAAGAAATGAGAGAACTTTTTCAAAAAGAAAGTGTTAGTTTTTATATAGGAATAGATCCAACAGCTAATAGCATGCATATTGGTCACTTTGTTGCATTAATGGTAGCATCAAGACTTCAAAAAGCAGGACATAGACCTATAATTTTAATGGGTGGTGGAACAGCAGCAATTGGAGATCCATCAGGAAGAACAGATATGCGTCAAATGCTTACAAGAGAACAATTAGATGAGAACGTTGAAGCAATAAAAAAACAAGCAGAAAGATTTGTATCATTTGAAGGCGAAAATGCTGCAATTATTGTAAATAATAAAGATTGGCTTTTAGATTTAAATTACATAAATTTTATGAGAGATATTGGAAGTAAATTTACAGTAGCAAAAATGATATCTCAAGATTGCTATAAAAATAGATTAGAAACAGGTTTAACATTTTTTGAAATGGGATATTTGTTACTTCAAAGTTATGATTTCTTATATTTACATGACAACTACAATTGTAAAATGCAAATTGGTGGAAACGATCAATGGTCTAATATAATTGGCGGTGTTGAATTAATAAGAAAAATAGGAACAGAAGATTCTTATGGTTTAACATTTAAACTTTTAACTACTGCAGAAGGTAAGAAAATGGGAAAAACAGCCAAAGGTGCTTTATGGTTAAACCCTGAAAAAACTTCTCCATATGAATTTTATCAATATTGGAGAAATATTGGAGATACAGAAGTAAGAAAAGTATTAAGCTTACTTACATTTTTACCAGATGAAGAAGTTGATAGATTATCATCATTAAAAGATGAACAAATAAATGAAGCCAAAAAAATTGCTGCATATGAAATTACAAAATTAATTCATGGTGAAGAAGAAGCTATTAAAGCTAGAGAAGCAGCAGAAGCATTATTTGGAAATGGTGGAAATATAGATAATATGCCAACTACTAAAATAGAAGATGTTAATATTTCTATTTTAGAAGCATTAGTTTTAACAGGAGTTGCTCCTTCAAAAGGACAAGCTAAAACATTAATTGCTCAGGGTGGAATATCTTTAAATGATAATAAGATAGAAGATATTTCTTACAAATTAACAGAGGAAGATTTCAAAGAAGGATATGCAATTTTAAGAAAAGGTAAAAAAGTATATCACAAATTAGAAAAATAAGAGAACTAAAAGAGCGATATGTTTTTTCATATCGCTTAATTTTATGGAGATTACTATGGGGAAGGTAATAAATTTTTTTAAAAAATATAAATTAAGTATATTAAATATAGTATGTTTTATCATTATTTTTACTGTTGCAGTTTTTCTAAGAGTATACAAATTAGAGCAAATACCATCAGGTGTAAATGTTGATGAAGCAGGAATGGCATATGATGCATTTTGTTTATCAAAATTTATGGTAGATAGAGCGTTAAATAAATTTCCAGTTTATTTTGTTAATTTTGGTGGAGGACAAAGTATTTTATATGGGTATGTAACAGCAATTTTTATTAAACTATATGGATTCAATTTAATATCAATA
This sequence comes from uncultured Clostridia bacterium, assembly GCA_948530865.1. Classification (GTDB taxonomy): domain Bacteria; phylum Bacillota; class Clostridia; order TANB77; family CAG-508; genus Scatovivens. Next base: position 48,829 of record CAOTKV010000008.1, on the reverse strand, counting down.
AGAATAACTGCTGTTATATTTAATTTAATAGCAATTTTGGCTTGTTTTTTTATGATACGAAAACATATAGGACAAAAATCTGCATTAGTAGTTTCACTGCTTTTAACAATAAATCCTTGGAATATAATGTCATCTAGGTGGGGATTAGATTGTAACTTATTAGCACCATGTTTAATAATTTCATTATATTTTTTACTAAAAGCAAAGAAATGGTATCAATATATATTTGCAGGATTAGCAATTGGAATCAGTTTATATACATATGCAATTTCATATATAATCATTCCAGTATTTTTAATACTTGTATTGAGTTATATGCTATATGTAAAAAGAATAACTTTTAAAAATATAATTATTATGGGAATACCAGTATTTATTTTAGCATTGCCATTAATGCTTATGATATTAGTAAATAATGGTATTTTAGAACAAATAAATTGGATATTTACAATTCCTAAATTGCCTAAATATAGAGGCTCAGAAATCAGTATTAACAATATAGTTACAAATTTGAAATCACTAAACAAAATTTTTATATATGATGATTTGCCATTTAATTCGCTTCCTGAATATGGAACTTTATACAATTTTGCAATAATTCTTGTTGTGTTAGGAATTTTTGTTGAAACTTATAATTTAATAAAAAACATAAAAGAGAAAAAAAGTGCAGCAAATACAGTTATATTTTTAATGTTTATTTCAGTAAGTTTATGTATGATGCTTATAGCTGATATAAATATTTCAAAATCAAATGCAATATATTTTCCTTTAATATTTTTATGTTATTCTAGTATACATTTCATATATTTGTTACAACATAAAAAAATATCAAAAGCTGAGAAAATAATAGAAAAAATAAAAATATTAGTATTAAGATTAATATTAATTGTTATAGTAATAATGTATAGTATTAATTTCTATTCATTTACTAAATTTTATTTTACAAGATATGAAGAAGTGTATGAACATCAACAGTTTTTTGAAAAGGATTTAATTGAAATAATAGATCAAGTAAATGGAAGAGATGAATTTGAAAATAGAGATATATACATATATACAGGAGCAGAAAGACCTTACATATATACTTTGTATGTAAATCCAATATCACCATACACATTTAATGAAACAAGAGATGAAAATGATAATTATGGAAGATATAAAATTATAAAAGATAGAATAATTAATGAAAATGCAGTTTATATAGTCAGAGCAGATTCAGATTTTAGCTATGAACTTGCTGCATATCATGGTTTTTGTAATGAAGAAATGGGAATATATATATTACTTTATAGATAGGAGTAAATAATGAGTAAAAAAATAAAAGTTTTAATAATATTAATTTTAGTTATAGCACTAATTGGAATATTATGTGGTGTGCGTGCTATTAAGAATGTTATAATTTTAAATAATGCGATTAGTAAATTAGAAGAAAATATTGAAAAAGATAATTACTATTTAAAAACAATTGCAAAAGTTGATGGTAAAACTTCAAAAACAGAAACATTTTATAGAGAAGGAATAGGAAAGATTGTTACTAATGATGGAGTTTATACATGGGTAGATGGTGAAAAAGCATATATGATAGATGAGCAAAATAAACAAGTATACAATATGGAACTTTCAAAAGAGAATTCGCCTATGCTTGCTTCAAATAATATGTATATTAGCTTAATTCCTGGACATGCAAAGAATTTTTTTGAAAGATTAATATTGGTTCGGAAATATGCAAAATAGTGTAAAATCTGAAAAAATAAATGGAGAAAAATGTTATAAAATATCAGTAAAAGAAGGACAAGCAGAAAAAACAGTTTGGATAACTAAAAGTAGAAGTTTTCCAATAAAAGCTGAAATTAAATTTTCAAATGGAGACATTTTTGAATATGAATATGATTTAAAATTCTTTATTACAAAATTAAAAGATGTTGAACTACCTGATTTTACAGAGTATACAATTTATGATTATAAAACAAAAGAACAAGTGAAAGCTCCTGAAAACAACAATTTAGTGCAATAATAGTTTAAGTAAAGAATGTTATATAAAATTATAACAATTCTTTACTTTTTTTGTAACGAAATTTGCAATTTTTAGTCTTATTATAAAGGAGAAAAAAATGCAAGATATAGAAAAAATATACGAAGAATGTTTTGAAACAGTATATAAATATCTTTTTTGCTTAACTCATAACAGCGATTTAGCAGAAGAACTTACTCAAGAGACATTTTATAGAGCAGTACAAAAAATCGATTCTTTTAAAGGTAAGTGCAAAATTTCAGTTTGGTTATGCCAGATAGCTAAATATTTGTGGTATGATGAACTAAAAAAGGAAAAGAAGTTTAGTAAAGCAAGTGAAGAAGAATTAGGATTTATAGCATCTAGTGAAAATTTAGAAGAAATGATTGTTTCAAATGAAAAGAAAATAAGTTTATATCAGAAGATGCAAAAACTAGATGATTTAACCCGAGAAGTAATTTATTTAAGAATTACTGGTGAACTGAGTTTTAAAGAAATTGGAAGTATTTTAAATAAAACCGAAAACTGGGCTAGAGTTACATTTTATAGAGGAAAAAACAAAATGAGGGAGGTAGAAGAGGATGAATAAAAAAGATTGTAAAATTGTTCAAGACTTATTACCAAATTATATAGATAACTTAACAACTAAAGAATCAAATGAATTTATTGAAAATCATATTAAAGAGTGTGAAGATTGTAAAACAGTTCTTGAAAATATGAAAAAAGATTTGAAAATAGATAATAATCAAAAAGAAAAGAAAATTATAAATTTTATCAAAAAATATAATAAAAAAATGAGAATATTAAAATTAATTTTGCTTGTTATTATAATTTTTTATATTCTAACATTAGGAAGAAAAACAATAATAATGCTAGATTTAGCAAATAGAGCAAATGAGTATAAAGATTTAACTGAATACTCATTAAGTTGTTCTGTAAGTTCTGACAACCAAGTTTGGAATAATCATTTTATTACTAAAAATGGAAAATATACACGAGACTTGGAATTTGTATCAATATTTTATGGTAAAAAAATAATTGAAGAATTTAATAATGGAAATAGTGAGATTTCAGATTATTATATAGAAGATAATAATGGAGAAAAAACAGCAGTATTAAATTGCGAAAAAGATGGAATAATTCCACTTAATATAAAAGATTTCTGTTTCACAATACCAGAGAACAAATTACTTTTTATTAGAAACATATTTAAATCTAAAGTAAATAAAGAAGATGGAAAATATTATATTACAGATATAGAATTAGAGAATTTTGGAAGATGCAATATTTATGTAAGTAATGGATTGATTGTAAAAATGATTATAAGATATCCACAGTATATAGGAAATAAATTTTTAGAAGAAGGAACTGTAAATATAACTTATAATACTTCTGGTAATATATTAGATAGTTGGCTAGAAAAAGAAAATATAAATGAATATAGAATTGTAGAGCAATAAGGTAAAAGGAGGGAATAAATATGAAAATTAAAAAAATTATTATTATAATTATTACGATTTTACTTTTATTGTTAGCTCTTGTAGTAGGTTATGAAATAGCAATAAGAATTGATAACAACTTAGATAGAAGTAATGAAATGAGCAGAGAAGAAGTGATTAATTTAGTAGAAAAAGATTATAATAATTATGTATTAACCACTAAAAACCTAAGCATATTTACTGAGCAAACAGGCAATGTTTTTGTAAAGGATAATGTAATTAAAAAAGTAGCTAAAGATAAATGTCATGAATATATAAATTATAATACAGATGAAAGAATTGATATTTTTTCATATCCATTAGTCTATATTAGTAGTGCAAAAGATTTTGGACAAGATAGATACTTAAAAATGTCACAAAAGCATGGGATATCATATTATAATATAACAGATGAAAATAAGTATGCTTTTGAATATTTAGGTGAAAAAGATATAAACGGAAGAAAAACAATTGTAATAAAGCTCACAGAAACATATAATACAAAAAATTATGATAAATACTATATAGATAAAGAAACAGGAATAATAGTTGGACAAGAACTTTTCTATTATGGATTTGCTGGACTGCTTGTAAAAATACCAAATGTTATAGAAGTAGAATTTGATTGTGTAACAGATGAAGATGTAAAAAGACCAAATACAGTTGGAAGCGTGGTTATAGATTATAGGGAAATGGTTGAGGAATAAAATATAAGACTTAATATATTTATTAAATTAAAATAAAAAATATATTGCTGAAATACTTGACTAGAACAGCCTATGAATTTTGAAATTAAATTAAACCATTTAAGTAATTTTTTCTACTATAAAATACATGAGAAATATATACAATTTTTTCTTTCTCATCTATTGTATATAAGAGAATATAGTTATCAATTACGATTTTTCTATATTCTCTTTTTAATTTATCATATTTACTTATTGGTGAATATATTTTAGGAAATCTTGATAAGATTTCTGTTTTAGAAATGATTTTTTTAACAAAAAGTTTGGAAGCGTTTTGAGATTTTAATGTTTCAGAAATATATATAAATATTTCATCAATTTCTTCTAAAGAATTTTCTAAAAAATGTATTTTATATGTTGTATTTTTCTTTCCATTCTTTAAAAACATCTTCAGAACTTCTTACTTTTCCATACTTTATATCGTCCTCTGCTTTTAGTAGATTTTCTATAATATTATTTTGAAAGTTTGTTAATTCATCCATAATATATTTACCTCCTTAGTTTTAAAAATTTATAATTTAATAAATATATTTAAGTTTATATAATATTAGCATTTTACTAAAATGATGTCAATTCGAAATAACTATTAAAATTAATTTTTTAATAATTCCCATTAGTAAATTCTTTTCCCTCAAAACGATTATTAGATTTTACAGTATTAATAATATTTTGGATTTCTTCAAAATCTTCATCAAGAATATCAATACGAAAACTATTAGTATTAAATTCGCTAGGTTTAACAGACAATATCTTGCTATTATAAATTGTTGTTATAGTTTGAAGATTATCTGGAACAATTCTAAATTCAAAATTTATTCTATCTTTTAAAGAATATCTATTATTACTTAAGCACCTTTTATCACATTCTTTATAGCACTTATTAGATTTTCCAAGATAGCAATAATTATTTGTCATAACAGGTAGTTTTCCATAAACTATAACTTCTGATTTTGAATTTGATTGGAGATTATTTGTATCAAATTTATCAAGTTCTGGAGAAATAGTTACAGTTGATAATTTTAATTTATTAAGTTCATTTATTGAAAAGCTGTTATATATGTTCAAATTAAAGTTTCCAATTAATTCTAAATTAAATTTAGATACTTTTTCAATTTGAGAAATATGAGAAATTACAAAACCTTTAATATTAAAGTTGCTTACTAATTTTTCAAAGTTTATATTTATACTGTCTTTTAAAACATGTGGCATATAAACAAAAACAGGGAAAGTATTACATAAATTAGATATTTGCGAATTTTCATTTATAAAATATTTTAAAGGAATATACAATTTATCAATATTTTGCAAGCTTGAATAATCTATATTTTTATCAACAATATTTAATAGAAGTGATATAGATTTATTATTATTTAAGCTACTATCTTCAAGCAAAGAAGTAGTATTAATTTGTGTGTTTTTTATATTGTGAGTATGTTCTTTTATAACAAGTTTTTCTAGTCCTTCTAAAGCACTTCTTCTTAAATCATTTAATATACTTATTTTCGGAATAAATAAACCATCATCTAATATTATATTAATATTTTCAAATTCGAATTCAGTAGAACCAGTTTTTGAAAGTTGTTCAAATATTTTTCCTTTAGAAATAGGTCTATTTAAAGCAGGTTCTGGAATTATTGTAGATGTTACAGAAAATGATAATCCATTATAAAAACCTTCATCAGACCATATATTAAAAGAGATTGGAGTGTTTCTCTTTACAATAATTTCTCCATTTAGTTTTACTTTTCTAAAGTTTTTATCTTCTTTGAAAGTAGGAGAGATAGATTTATTTAATTTTGCTGTTTCAATTCTATAAACTTTTGAGCCAACAGAAATTTTACCTTTCATACGACCAATTTTTGCTAATTTCCCTTTTTCTAAAGTCTCGAAATTTTTGTTATCAATCATAAGCTCAGAAACTGTATAACTTTCATTATTTATTGATATTTTATCTCCAATAGATAAAGTATTTTCTAATTTGATTTTTAAGTGTCCTTTATTTTCATTTATGTGTGAAATAGTTCCAATATAAAATCCCATATTGTTTGGTTTTTCTTTGAAAATTAAATCTTTATTAGGAGAAGGTTTAAAATGCCCAGTAGAGAATCCACCTCTATTAAAAACTTGAGCAAGTTCTTCTTTATCTGTAAGACCTGTATCAGGATTTTTTTCATTTAATTTATTTTGAATCATATTTTTTAAAGTGGTATTATCTAAATCAATATTTTCTAATACTAAATCAATATATTTTCTGTATATTCTTGTAACAACACCAACATAATAAGGTGTTTTCATACGACCTTCTATTTTAAATGAATCAATACCTAATTTTATAAGTTCAGGCAAAAATTCTAAAGCACAATTATCACGAGGACTCATTAAATAACCTTTATCAATTGTTTTTTCATTTTCAATTAATTCGTAAGGTAATCTGCAAGGTTGAGCACATAGACCACGATTTCCAGAACGACCACCAATTGTACTAGATAATAAACATTGACCAGAATATGAAATACAAAGTGCACCATGAATAAAAACTTCGAGTTCAGTAGAGGTGTTTTTTCTGATATATTCAATTTCATTTAATGATAATTCTCTTGATAATACAACTCTAGAAAATCCTAAATTTTCTAATTGTTTAACACCATCTAAATTGTGGACAGTCATTTGAGTGCTTGCATGTAGTGGAATTTCAGGATAGTTTTTTAAAAGATATGTTGCTAGTCCTAAATCTTGAACAATTATTGCATCTACACCTAAATTATAAGCATCAATTGCAAGATTAACTGCATTTTCAAATTCTTCATTTTTTATTAATGTGTTTAAAGTTAGATGTACTGAAACATTTCTTAACTTAGCATATTTAATGGCTTCTAATAATTCTTCATTTCCAAAATTAGTTGCTCTTGCACGAGCATTAAAAGAAGATGCACCAAGATAAACACTATTAGCGCCATTTTGTACAGCTGCTTTTAAACATTCGAAATCTCCTACTGGAGATAAAAGTTCTGGTTTGTTCATAAATAAATTTCCTTTCAATTTTACATAAAATAGATTATAACATATTTTAAAGTAAATTGCTATTTGAGTGAGTAAATTTTTAACGACTTTTAATTATGCTTTGTAGATAATTCTAAAAAGCTTTAATGAATGTGTGCAAAAAATTTACTCACCAAATAACAATTTCAAATAGCCTAAGACATAATTTTCAGCAGTCACTTGTATTCTAGGCTGTTAGAAATTTTATTTATTGTAGTAATTTTAACTTTGGCACTTAATATTTTTATATAATAATTTTCTGAAAGAAAAGTTCGAATGTAAACAGAGTATTTTATTAGTAGAATATTTTTAAAGAAAATAGGGAATCTCAAATTTTTTTGAGGGCGCTGTTTTCTTTAAAAATTTAATTCTACTTTAAAATATGACGGATTACCGAGAACTTTGAAAGAAGAAAATGTATTATATAAAAATATAAGTTATACAACTAAAATTACTCATATAAATAATAATTTCTTCTATCCTTGAAAATTATGTTAATCTATGATAAAATATTGTGCGATACTAATTAAATTTATAGGAGATGACTTCATTTTCTATAAGAGAATTAACTTAAGAAAGGAACGTGCATATGAACAAAAACAGTAGCAAAGGTTCTAATGGTAATCGGAAACTTTTAATCTATTTTATGGTTTCAACTTTAGTATTACTGGTGCTTATAAGCTCAGGGGAAAAAGCAATCAAAGAAGAGGAAATGCGAATCAGCTATGATGAATTAATCACAGCTGTCAAAGAACAGCAGGTTGAGAGTATTACTGCACATGAAGAAACGTTAAATATTAACATTGTTATGAAAAACGAAGATGAAAAAATGTCAGCAATACCAAGCTTAACAGAGTTGGCAGAACTTTTAAGAACGGAACAGGAAAATGGTAACCAAATTAAATTTGAAGTTAAAGCTTCATCAAAAGGTTCTACATTGCTTGTGCAACTGTTAACTTTATCGATATACATCGGATTTTTCACTTATATGATAAGGAAAATGAATGGTGGTAGTGATTATACTGTAAAACCTGTAACTTCTAAAGTGAGGTTTTCAGATGTGGCTGGTATCGATGAAGAAAAAGAACAACTTGAAGAGGTTGTGACTTTTTTGAAGAATCCTGAAAAGTATACAAAAATGGGAGCGAAAATTCCTAAAGGTATTCTTTTGAATGGAGATCCTGGTACTGGAAAAACTTTGCTTGCAAAAGCGATTGCTGGAGAAGCAGGTGTTCCATTTTTTCAAGCAAATGGTTCAAGTTTTGAAGAAAAGTTTGTTGGGGTAGGTGCTTCAAGAATCAGAAAACTGTTCACAGAGGCAAAAAAAGTTGCTCCTTGCATTGTGTTTATTGATGAAATTGATTCAGTAGCACAGAACAGATACAGTGGACATTCATACAGTGAGCAAACTTTAAATCAGTTACTTGCTGAAATGGATGGATTCAGCACAGATGAAAACGTTATAGTAATTGCAGCAACAAATCATATGGATATTTTGGATCCTGCAATTATTCGCCCAGGTCGATTTGATAGACATGTCTTTATTCCAATGCCTGATGTTATTGCAAGAGAAAAAATCTTGAGAATTCATGCACAGGATAAAAAAATATCGAGTGATGTATCATTGGCAGATGTGGCAAAAAGAACAGTAGGTTTTTCGGGAGCAGATCTGGAAAATCTTTTAAATGAAGCCGCAATTTATTCTGTTAATAATCACAAACAGTATATTTCGTCTGATGATGTCGATGAGGCAATTGCGAGAATTCTGGTTGGGCTTAAGAAAAAGAACTCTGCAATCACTGATGAAGAAAAATGGCTTACTGCTGTTCATGAGGCAGGGCATGCTGTTGTTTCAGAAGTTGTTCGTCCTAATGTAATAAATTTTGGAATTTCAATTGTTCCAAGAGGAAATGCAGGCGGTTATAATGTGTTTGATGAATCTGGACATAAGTATATTAGAAAGTCAGATTTACTTGCACAAATGCAGGTTTTGTATGGTGGAAGAGTTGCAGAAGAAATCATACTTGAAGATATTTCCAGTGGTGCTTCAAATGATCTTGAAAAGGCAAGTCAAATTGCTCACAGGATGGTTACAAGGTTTTCTATGAATGGAAGCCTGCTTACTAAGATTGGTTCTGAATCTGAGTATAATCAAAGAATCGATGTTAAAAGCATTGAAGAAGCAGAAAAAATTTGCAAAGAGAATTATGAAATTGCAAGAAGAACAGTTGACGCTCATAAAGAGCAAGTTTTGAAATTAGCAAAATTACTCTACGAAAAAGAGTATCTTTCTCAGGAAGAGGTGAATGCATTCATATTAAAGAACTTCTAAAGTTAATGTCTTAAAACCAAAAGCAATGTACCTAGAAATTTTAGGGACATTGCTTTTTTGACATAATATCGAAAAAAGTCGAGCAAAAACTTAAAAAAAGCTTGCAATGATTGGAAAAAAATAGTATAATAATAGTGTCTTAATAAATGTGCTAGAAGAGTGGGAACTAATCCCACTCTTTACTAATGTTTTGGAGGTGAAATTTTGGCATCTGGTAATATTGAAAATAAAGTAGAAATACTTTTAGAGCCTATTATTAAAAATTTAGGTTATGATTTGTACGATGTTAGGTATGAAAAAGAAGGAAAAGATTATTATTTAAGAATAATAATTGATAAGCCTGAAGGTATTGATATTAATGATTGTGAAAATGTAAATAATAATATCAATGATATTTTAGATGAGGCAGATTATATAAAAGAACAATACTTTTTAGAAGTATCATCACCAGGAATTGAAAGAATTTTACGTAAAAACAAACATTATAATGCTCAAATAGGAAAAGAAATATCAGTAAAACTTTTTAAACCAATAGAAAAGAAAAAAGAACTTATAGGTATTTTAGAAAACTTTAATGAAACAGATGGAATAACATTAAAAGTTGATAACACAACAATAAAAATAGATTTAAAAGATATAGCTGTTGCAAAAACTATATTTAATTGGTAGGAGGAATAAGAAAAAATGAAAAACGTTGATGTTAAAGAATTTATTACAGCTTTAGATGAAGTAGAAAAAGAGAAAGGAATCAGTAAAGATTATCTTGTAGAAGCTATTGAAGAAGCTTTAGTAAAAGCTTACAAACAAAATTATGATGCAGAAGAAAATGCTGATAATGTAAAAGTTACAATAGATAAAATTACAGGTGAAATTCATGTATATTCTGCAAGAGAAGTAGTTCCAGAATTTCCAGTTCCAGAGTTAGAAATCAGTTTAGAAGAAGCACAAAAAATTGATAAAAACTATAATGTTGGTGATATAGTAAATATTGAAGTTAAACCTAAAGACTTTGGAAGAATAGCAGCTCAAAAGGCTAAACAAGTTGTTGTGCAAAAAATAAGAGAAGCAGAAAAAGAAATGGTATATACAGAATTTAATGATAAAAAAGGTGAAATTGTTACAGGTTTAATCCAAAGAGCTGATGGAAAATTAGTTGTTTTAGATTTAGGAAAATTAGAAGGTGTTATGCCACTTAAAGAACAAATTCCAACTGAAGTTTATAGAGTAAATGATAAAATAAGAGGATATGTACTTCAAGTAGAAAAGGGATTAAAAGGAACACCTCAAGTTATAGTATCAAGAAGTCATCCAGATTTCGTTAGAAAATTATTCGAATTTGAAATACCTGAAATATATGAAGGATTAATAGAAATTAAATCAGTATCTAGAGATCCAGGATCAAGAAGTAAAGTAGCTGTATATTCTAAAGATGAAAATATAGATCCAGTAGGTTCTTGTGTTGGTCAAAAGGGTGTAAGAATTCAAAACATTATAAATGAATTAAATGGTGAAAAAATAGATGTTATTGAATGGAATGAGGATCCAGCAATTTATATTGCTGCTGCATTACTTCCAGCTCAAGTTATGGCTGTTGATGTTAGAGAAGAAGAAAAATTTGCACAAGTAATTGTTCCAGATGATCAATTATCTTTAGCAATAGGTAAAGCAGGACAAAATGCTCGCTTAGCAGCAAGACTTACAGATTGGAAAATAGATATAAAATCAGAATCACAAATTAGAGAAATATTATTAGCAGAACAAGAAGAAACAGAAGAAATTGAAGCTTCTGAAGATGTTGTAGAAAATAATGATGAAGAATAATTAGGAAGTGATTAATTTGATAAATAAAAAGAAACCTGAAAGAACATGTATGGGATGCAATGAGCAAAAGGAAAAAAATAGTTTACTAAGAATTGTAAAATCAAAAGATGGAGTAATTGAGGTAGACTTAACTCGGTAAAAAAAATGGAAGAGGAGCATATATTTGTAGAAACGAAGAATGCTTAAATAAAGTAATAAAAACCAAGAGATTAGAAAGAGTTTTAGATAAGGAAATAAGCTCTGAAATTTATGAAAATATAAGAGGTGTAATTATTGGTAAATAAAGTGTATGGTTTACTAGGAATTAGTGCTAAGGCTGGAAAGATAATAGCTGGAATGGATATTGTTTTAGAGAACTTAGCTAAGAAAAAAGTAAAACTTGTTATTGTAGCGGAAGATGCTTCAGAAAAAACAATTAAAAATATAAAATATTATTGTGAAAAGGAAAATGTTGAGTTATTGATTTTTGGAAATATTTCAGAAAATAGTAAATCAATAGGAAAACACAATAAAGCAATTATAGGAATACTTGATAAAAATTTGGCGGATAGCGTACAAAAAGTAATTCATGGAGGTGAAGAATTTGGAGAAAATTAAAATTCATGAACTGGCTAAAAAATTAAATGTTGAAACAAAAGTTGTTTTAGAGACAGCTAAAAAATTAGAAATTGAGGCAAAAAGCCATTTAAGTTCAATTACAGAAGATGAATCAAAAAAAATAGAAAAAATGATTAAAGGAGTTTCAAAAACAAAATCTATGGAAAAAAAGAAAGAAAATAATGAAGGACCAGTAATAATTAGAAGAGCAGTTATTATTAATGATGAAGAGGAAAAAAAGGAAGAAGAGAGAAAAAGAAAAGAGCAAGCTAGAAAGAAAGATGTAGGATTTGTAGAAAACAAAAGAAATAAAGACTACAATATTGTTTATAGAGATAAGCCTACAAAACCACTTACAGTAAGTGAATTGCTTGGAATCAATAAAAAGAAAGAACCAGAAGAAAAGAAGGAAGAAGTAGTATTAAAAGAAGAAGTTACAACTACTGCTACTGTTGAAGTAAAAGAAGAAAAGGTTGTTGAAGAAAAAAAACAAGAGCAACCTGTTATTAATAATACTCCAAAAAAACCAGTAGTAGAAAATAATAAACCAAGATTTGAAAATAATAATAGAAGAGAAACTCAAAATCATTATAATAACAATAATAGAAATAATGGCAATAATAATTTTAAAGATAGAAACTCTTACAATAATAACAAGAAACCTTTTGGAAATAATCAAAGAGATAATAATTATAATAAAAAAGATAATTTTGGAAATAATAGAAATGGTCAAAAAAGATTTGATGATAAAGGTGGAATTGAAAAGAAAATTAAAAATATAATGGATGTTGAAATTCCAACTGAGAAAGATAATGTTATTAGAGACTTTGGAAACAAAGCTAAAGATAAAGCAAAATTAAATAGACAAGATGAAAAGTCATCAAATAATAAAAAAGTAAATCGTAAAGGAAATGCAAACGATTTTGATTCTGATAAATTAAATGATTTAAAAAGACAAAATAAACTTTCTAACATGTTTGATGGTGGAGAGATGCTAGATTATTACGATTTAAGTACTGAAAGAGGAAGAAGAGCTAAAAAGAAAAATAATAAACAAGAAAATAGAACAAAACAAAAAATATTTAAATTAACAGAAATTACTATTCCTGAGCATATTACAGTTAAAGATTTAGCTTCTGAAATGAAAATAACAAGTAGCGATGTTATCAAAAAACTATTAAGTTTAGGAATAATGGCAACAATTAATAATGAAGTAGATTTTGATACAGCATATTTAATTGCACAAGAATATGGAATAAATGCAACACTTAAAAATGTTGTTACAGATGAAGATATCTTAATTGATGAAACTGAAGATAGAGAAGAAGATTTAAAACCACGTCCACCAGTTATAGTTGTTATGGGACACGTTGACCATGGTAAAACTTCTTTACTTGATGCAATTAGAAGTACAAATGTAATTGAAGGTGAATCAGGTGGTATTACACAACATATTGGTGCTTATCAAGTAAAAATTAATGATAGAGATATAACATTCTTAGATACACCAGGACATGAAGCCTTTACATCAATGCGTGCTAGAGGTGCAATGATTACAGATATAGCAATATTAGTTGTTGCTGCAAATGATGGAGTTATGCCTCAAACAGTTGAAGCTATTAACCATGCTAAAGCTGCTGAAATTCCAATTATAGTAGCTGTAAATAAAATGGATTTACCAGATGCAAACTTTGAAAAAGTTCAACAAGAATTAATGAAATATGAATTAGTTCCAGAAGCTTGGGGTGGAGATACAATTTATGTACCTATTTCTGCAAAGAAAAGAGAAGGTATTGATAACTTACTAGAAATGGTATTATTAGAAGCTGATGTTCTTGAACTTAAAGCTAACCCTACAAAACAAGCTAAAGGTACAGTAATTGAAGCAAGACTTGATAAAACAAAAGGTCCAGTTGCTACAATGCTTGTACAAAGAGGTAAGTTAGATGTTGGAGATACAATTATAGTTGGTTCTTCAATTGGTAGAATAAGAACAATGGTTAGTGATAAAGGTAAAAAAGTTAAATCAGCAGGTCCATCAACACCAGTTTCAATTACAGGACTTACAACAGTTCCAGAATCAGGAGATACTTTCTATGAAGTTAAAGATGAAAGAACTGCAAAACATTTAATTGAAAAAAGAAAATATGAAAAACATCAAAAAGAAATCAATAAAAATACAGTTGTTACTCTTGATGATTTATTCAATAAAATTGAAAGTGAACATTTAAAACAATTAAACTTAATAGTAAAAGCAGACGTACAAGGTTCTGTTGAAGCTTTAAAGCAATCACTTGAAAAAGTTTCTAATGATGAAGTTAGAGTAAAAGTTATTCACTCAAATGTTGGTGGTGTAACAGAATCAGATGTTACTTTAGCAAAAGTTTCAGGTGCAATTATTATAGCATTTAATGTAAGACCTGAAGTAATTGCTAAAACAATTGCAGATAAAGAAGGAGTAGAAATTAAACAATATTCTGTAATTTATGATGCAATAAATGATGTTGAATCTGCTATGAAAGGTATGCTTGATCCAGTATTTAAAGAAGTTGTTATTGGAACAGCAGAAATCAGACAAACATTTAAAATTTCTAATGTTGGAACAATTGCAGGAAGCTATGTTCTTACTGGAAAACTTTCAAGAAATGCTGGAATAAGAGTAATTAGAGATAATATAGTTTTACATGATGGAAAATTAGTTTCATTAAAGAGATTTAAAGATGATGTTAAAGAAGTTGATAAAGGATATGAATGTGGTCTTCAAATAGAAGGATTTAATGATTTAAAAGAAGGAGACCAACTTGAAGTATATGTTATGGAACAAGTAAAATAAGAAAGGAAAAAATATGGCTAGCAATACTAATAGAATGAATAAAATTGATGAAGAGTTAAAAAAAGAAATTAGCAGTATAATTTCTTTAGAATTAAAAAATCCTCATCTAACTGGTTTAATAAGTGTTTCTAAAGTAAAAACTACACCTGATTTAAGATTTGCAAAAGTTTATATTACTATGATAAATGAGAAAAGCAAAAAAGAAAATTTATCAATATTAAAACAATCAAGTGGTTACATTAGAAGTGCAATAGCTAAAAAAATAAATTTAAGATATACACCAGAACTTATTTTTGAATTTGATGAATCTATTGAGTATGGTTCAAGAATTGATGAAATCTTAAAAGATATTACAAAAGATATTAAACATTAAAATTTGTTTTTCATTTTTAAAAGAAAGACAAAGTAAAGGAGAATAATATATGACTTTAGACGAAATTTTAGTTGAAATAAAAGAAGCAGAGAACATTGTTGTTATGGCTCATGAAGCTCCTGATGGAGATGCAATTGGAAGTAGTTTTGCAATGTGTTTGGCTCTTAGAAATATGGATAAAAATGCGTATGTATTAATGAAAGATATTCCAGAAAATTTTTCTTATTTACCTGGAAAAGAGTTTGTTATTACAGAATCTGAAATAGAAACATTTGATATGGCAATTGCTTTAGACTGTCCAAATTTAAAAAGAATTCCAGCAGAATTTATACCATATTTCGAAAATGCAAAAGTAAAAGTGGAATTTGATCATCATAACAGAAATGATATGTTTGGAGATTATAATGTTGTAAATCATGTATCACCTGCGACAGCTCAAATTTTAGTTTCAAGTTTTGAATATTTAGGAATAGAAATTACAAAAGATATTGGAATTTGTCTATTAACTGGAGTTATTACAGATACAAATGGATTTAGAAATTCAAATGTTACAGTGGAATCTTTTGAATTTGCATCATGGGCTTTAAGTAAAGGAATAAATCTATCTAAAGTTTATAAAGAAGCAATGCTTACAATGACAAAAGAAAAATTTGAAGCTCAAAAATTGGCAATGAATAGATTAGAATTTTTTGCTGATGGAAAAATTGCTTTTACATATATGACAAAAGAAGATAGCCTAAAATTAAATCTTAAAGCTGGAGATAAAGATGGAATAGTTGAAATTGGAAAATCTATTGAAGGAGTTGAAGTTTCAATATTTCTTTATGAGAAAGAAAAAGGTTATAAAGCTTCTCTTCGTTCTAATGAATATGTTAATGTTTCAGAAGTATGTTTAATGTTTGGCGGAGGAGGACATATTAAAGCAGCAGGTGCAAACATGAATATGCCACTAGAAGAAGCTAAAAAAGCAATAATCACAGAAGCAACAAAATATTTAAAATAATAGTTAGCCTATATGTTTGTTTTTAAGCATATAGGCTTTTGTAATGCTATTTTAATAAAAAAGAAAAACGACTGTTATTGAAGTATAAACAAATGTAACTTAAAATTAATATAAGTAATAGTGTTTAAAAAAGGATTTAATAAAATGTATAAAAATAAGATTTTAAATATTTTAGTAGTATTTTTAATAATGATTGGACTTGTAAATTATTCATTTGCAACAGAAATTGAGATTACAAATACAGTAACTACAGATTCTAAGTTTCATAAAATAAATGCTTTAGAGATTCCTGAAAAGGATATTAATTTTAAAGTTTTGAATCTAACAAGAGGATGTGAATGTTATTTATTACTTCCAAATGAATTATTAAATTATAATCTTGAAAAATTTATAAATAATAATATAGAAAATCAGTATGAAGTTCAAAAGAAAAAAGCGCAAGATTTAAAAAAATTTTATGATGAAAAAGATTATATTGGATATATAGAATATCTAGCAAAAGAAGGGTTTGAAATAGAAGAAAACTCTATAGAAATAAGACATTATTGTTTTTCTATAAATGAGTCTACTGAAATAGTTGGATATACAGATTATAATAATTCAACATATGTAAAAATTAAAATTAATATGAAAAATAATAGCTTTAAATTAAAAATGAAAGACTATTTAATGGATTATGATGTTTCTTCAATAGTATTTTTAGTTGATGAATATGGTGAAGAAACTTATGTTAAAACATCTGATTATCCACTTACTAAAAGTATTGAAAATTATAGTGTAGATGAATATAATATTGATTTTTCATTATATTCAAAAGAAGACTATGTTGCGATAAATAGAGCAATTGATATAGGATATGCACTAATTTATATAATTGTTGGAGTAACAATTATATGTATAATAGTTTATGAAATAAGAAAACGTAAAAGACATAAAGCAGAAATTGCAGAAAGACTTTTCTGGAAGCCAAAAACTCCTAAAATGGAAAAAGAAATTGAAAAATTGCATAAATATAATGAACATAAGGAAAATAGGGAAAAAAGAAAATCAAAAAATAAAAAGAAAAAAGAGTAAGAAAAAAAGTGTTATTTGCTTAGCAGATAGCACTTTTTTGTTCTTAATAATTTCTTAATAATTTCTCTATTTTTTCTTAAGAAACGTTTGTTATAATTAAAGTACTTTAAAAAGGAAAAATAAACTGATATAATAATAAAGATAAAAAGACAAAATATAAGAGGGGATTAAAAAATGTACAATATTTTAGTTTGTGATGATGATAAAGAAATTGTAAAAGCAATTGAGATATATCTTACAAAAGAGGGATATAATGTTTTAAAATCATATAATGGAAATGAAGCTTTAAAGATTTTAGCAAATAATGAAATTCATCTAGTAATACTAGATATTATGATGCCTGGAAAAGATGGAATAGAAACTTTAGAAGAGATGAGAAAAGATAGTTCTATTCCAGTAATTATGCTTTCGGCAAAATCTGAAGATGAAGATAAAATAAAAGGGTTAAATTTAGGGGCAGATGATTATGTAACAAAACCATTTAATCCATTAGAATTAATAGCAAGAGTAAATTCAGGAATAAGAAGATTTACAAAGCTAGGATCAATTGAAAATGAAGATAGCAAAAGAATATATAGAACAGGAGACTTAATAATAGATGATGATTTAAAAAAAGTAACATCAGATGGAAATGAAGTAAAATTAACACCAACAGAATATAATATTTTGAAATTTCTTATAAAAAATAAAGGAATGGTATATTCAATAGAACAGATTTATCAAAATGTTTGGAATGATGAAGCATGGGGAATTGAAAATGTAATTGCTGTTCATATAAGACACATTAGAGAAAAAATTGAAATAAATCCTAAAGAACCAAAATATTTAAAAGTAATTTGGGGTGTAGGATATAAAATAGAAAAAATAAATTAGATAGTAGACTTTTGTTAAAAGGAGGGGTTTTATGAGAAATAGTAAAGTTTTAAAAGCTATTTGCTATATTTTAATACCATTTTTGGTTTTAGCAATTTTATTACCAACTATATATGAATCAGCTAAAGATGATTTACTTAGAAATGAAGAAAATAGCAATATTAATTTTTTTGAAACAGATGAATTTTTATCAAGATATATGCTGAAATTATCAAATAATGCAAGAAACTTAATATTTGATAATGATTCTTACTCGATAATTCATGAGGGTGAAACAAAAATATGTTATAAAAGTGACTATGATGAATATTATAAAATAAAAGATTTTTATTACTTAATTATTTATAAAAATATTGCACTAACTAATGTTGAATTAACAACTTCTACAAATACTATAAGTGGAATTATTGAATTTATATCTGTTCAAGATTCTCAAAAAGCAAATATAGTTAATGGTACAGTTGATGGCGGATCAGATTTAATAAAAACAAAAGCAATACAATATTTTGATAATTTTATTTATAATTATTATAGTATAGAGGAAGTAACTGAAAATACAACTGAAACTCAACTAACTTCAGAACAATTAGAAGATATAGAAGATTATGATACTGAAAAAGAATATATTAGAACTTCATCATCTGAAATAGCATCACCAGTAACTGGTAGAAAATATTATAGTACTACAATTAATGACTTTCAAATATATACTTCATACAAAGAAGAGATTTGGGTAAAAGATAATGATGTATTTTTCGAAAATTTAGTAAAACAAATACAACCTTATGAACAACAACTACTTTCTGCACTACCAGTAGCATCTACTGTATTGGTTATAATTTTGATATATTTAACAATTAGTATTGGTCATACTAAAAATAAAGATGAAATAGATTTGAATGATTTAGATAGAATTCCAATTGAAGTAATTTTACTTATAGCCTTTTTTGGTATAATGTTAATTTGTGTTTCTGTTAATGAAGGATTATATTATGTAACAGAAGAATATTATAACTTTGCTATAAGTATGGTACTTACAGGATATTTTATAGGATATATATTATGCGCTATAACATCTGTTACAACAATAAAAAGAATAAAAGCAAAGGTGCTTATAAAAAGCAGTCTTACAGGTAGAATTTGCAGATGGTGTATTAATTTTATAAATAATATTTTTTCAAAAATGTCAAAAGCATATAAAGAAATTACTAGCTCAATGAATAGAACAGGAAAACTTCTATTATATATTTTAGGGCTTTTGATAGTATCACTTTTGATGGTTATGGCATTTAGTGGATTTGGATTATTTATAGATATATGTTTATTCATATATTTATTATACAAATTTATTGAAAAATTAAATTGTTATTATGATATTGAAGAACATTTAAAAAAGATGTATGAAGGAGATAATACTACAAAACTAAATCCATCAAATTTCACTCCAGAATTTCAAGATATAATAAAATATATAAATGATATTTCAAGTGGATTTGAAAATGCAATTGAAGAAGGTATTAAATCAGAAAGAATGAAAACAGAACTTATAACTAATGTTTCACATGATATAAAAACACCTTTAACTTCAATTATAAATTATGTTGATTTAATAAAAAAAGAAGAACCACAAGACGAAAAAATAAGAGAATATATTGATATATTAGATAATAAATCTCAAAGATTAAAGAAATTAACAGAAGATTTAGTTGAAGCTTCAAAAGCATCATCAGGAAATGTAAAATTAAATTTTGAAAAAATTAATACAGTTGAACTTATAAAACAGTCACTTGGAGAATTTGAAGATAAATTCTCAAGTAGAAAATTAGAAGTTATAATGTCAACATCAGATGATGAGATATTTATAAATGCTGATAGTAGATATATGTACAGAGTAATTGAAAATTTATTTAGCAATATATCTAAATATGCACTAGATAACTCAAGAGTGTATGTTGATATTGCAAAGATTAATTCAAAGGCTAGAATTATAATAAAAAATATATCAAAAGAGAGATTAAATATATCAGCAGACGAATTAATGCAAAGATTTGTAAGAGGAGATAAATCAAGAACAACAGAAGGTAGTGGGCTTGGAATATCAATTTCAAAAAGTTTAACGGAAATTCAAAAAGGAAAATTTGATTTGCAAGTTGATGGAGATTTATTTAAAGTTGAATTAGAATTTGATATTGAATATTAATAAAGTAAAAGTGCTTAATTAAAGTTAAGCACTTTTATTTTATTGTGAGGAGTTTACATAACTGTAAAAATATGATATAATATTAATGTTTATGTCAAAAATAAACTAATTATAATGGAGGTTAATATGAAGGTTGTTTCTTTATTTGAACATAATGAAAAAGCTTATAAGAAATTGAATAAAACATTAGCAAATAAGAAATGTGCTACTATTAACCATGCAACAGGAACAGGAAAGTCATTTATAGCATTAAAATATTTATATGAAAATAGAAATAAAAAATATTTGTATTTAGCGCCAACGTATGAGATTTTAGACCAATTAATGAATGATTGTCATAAAATTGGAATAACATCGAGTGATATAAATGTTGATACAATGATTTATAAAAATTTGTTAAAAATGAATATGAATGAAATATATGAAAAATATGATGGGATAATTTTAGATGAATATCATAGAGCAGGTGCTAAAGAAACTTATAAACAAATTAAAAAATTGAAGTATTTATTAGATAATAGTGAAGATGATAAAAAAATTATTGGATTAACAGCAACTCCAATAAGATATTTAGATAGAGCAAGAAATATGACAAAAGAATTGTTTGATGATGTAGTTGCATCAGTGCTTAGTTTATCAGAGGCTATGCTTGATAAAATATTACCAGTACCTATGTATATAAATTCAAAAATTGCTTGTAGAGAAGAATATCAAAAAGTTTTAAGAAAAGTTAATAGATTGGCAGATTCAAAAGAAAAAGCTGAATTTTTAAAAAGATTAGAAAAGACAGCAAGTAAAATAAATAATGGTGAAAAAGATAATAAAGATTTATTTAAAAAGTACATAAAAGATAAAAAGGGTAAATATATAATTTTTTGTGATAATATACGAAAACTAGATGAGTATTATAAAAAGGTTGATTATTGGTTTTCAGATATTGGTGAGGTTCAAAAATATAAAGTTCACTCAGGTCAAAAAAGAGATAAAAATAAAGAAGAACTTGCCCAATTTAATAATGATAAAAAAGGCTTATCAGTTTTGTTATGTGTAGATATATTAAATGAAGGTGTTCATGTTGATGATATTGATGGGGTTATCTTATTAAGAAAAACTATGTCACCTATAATATATTTCCAACAAATAGGTAGAGCACTATCTTTTTCAGGAAGAAATAAGCAAATTAAGATTTTTGACTTAGTTAATAATTTCAAAAATCATGATGCAATATATGCGATATATACAGAACTTGAAGAAGAATTGAAAAGAAAAATAAAAGATAATCCAAAAAATAAAGATAAATATCAAGAAGTATTAGATAGATTTGTTATATTAGATGAGACAAAGGAAATAGTAAATGAATTAAATGATATTAACAAAATAATAACATCAGAAAAGATTGTAGAATCAAAAATTAATTATTCAATAGATGTATTAAAAAAATACATTAATGATAATAAAAACAAAGGCAAGAAATTAGGAATTAATAATGATGAAAATGTAAAGAAAGCATATTTTAAGATATCAAAATACTATAAGTATGTAACTAATACACAATTAAAAGAATTATTAGAACTTGATATATTACTTCCAGAACCACTTATGATAACATGGCAAGAAAGAGAAAAATTATTAGCTGGTTATCAAAGCATACATGAAAGAGAAAAGAATGAGTCTAGTATTATAATTGAAGAGTATATAAAATTTATTGAAGAAAATTTAAGAAAACCAAATTTAGATAATTTAGTTGAAAAGATATTGATGCAAAAATATTTAGAATCTTTACATACATTAGATGATGAAGTTAAAGATAAGATAAAAACAACTATGCAAAAAAATAAAATATCTCTTGAGCCATATGAAAAATTATTGCTAAATGTAAAAATAAATTCTTCTGATTTAGATGAATTAATTACACTTTCTGAAGAGTTTTCAAAAAAAGGAGAAATATTACCAACTTATATACTTGAAGCACTAAACGAGTTTTCATTAAATTATAACACATCAAAAAATGAAGATGTATATAAACTTATAAAATATTCTGAGACACTTGAAGAAGAAATAAGAATAAGGCGAGAAGAAGAAAGACAAGAAAGAATTGGTAGTATTATAAGTAAGCTAGAAAGCAATAAGGAAGCCATAGAAGAAGATATGGTTGATGATAATTTATTAGAGCAAATAGGAAAACTTAATTTATCAGATAGGGCATATATTAGAAGATATTATTTTAATGTTAAGAAAAATTACTATAAAACATTAATACATAATGAAGAAAATATGTCTATATCAGAGTTTTGTAGAAGAATTTCAGTAATTCAAGATAAAGATACATTAAGTGCTTGGAAAGAAAAATTACAAAAAGACAAAAATATGTATGCAAAGATTTCTGAAGTAGCTGATTTTATAGAAAATAATAATGGAAAATTTCCAAGAATTGATGGAAAAGATGAAGAGAGAGAATTGGCTGAAGATTTTGGAAAATACATCGAAGAAGGAAAAGTACAGAGAAACTTTTTACAGATAGGTGTAGATTTTAATAGTTTGCTTCATAGTTCTACTAAAACAGTAAAGAGTATTTGTGTAGACAATGAAAATGAAATTGATGTAAAACAAATTATTATTGAAAGAATGATGTTTTTCGAACAAAATGGAAGAAAGCCATTAACAAATAGTAGTGATGAGAATGAAAAAGAAATAGCAGATAAATATGAAAAAATATGTATTCCATACATTGGAAAGATTAACGATTCTATTTTAAATAGAAGAATAAATAAAAGTGCAAATTTAAAAAAGACTTGTAATCAATATATACAAAATATAAAAAGAAAAGAAAGAGAAGAAGAAAAATAAAATGAGAGTAAAAGATTATGAATATAATTATGCAGAAGAAGAATATCAAATAACAGAAGAAAGAAAAGAAGAAATATTAGAAAAATTAAAAGATTGTATTAATAAAAATAATATAGCACATTTTAAAATCTTACAAATAGGAAAAAATGATAATGAATACGATTATATTTATGAAACATTATTAGAACAAGGGGTAAATATAAGAGGAATAAATGGAACAATTAGTGGAGAAAGAGAAAATTTTACTCATATTTCTAAAATGACACAATCATACACACCACCAATATTAGATGATGATGTACAACAAGAATTATTTTGGAAATTAAGAGAATTAAATCAAAAAATTGATGCTGGTGATACATCTTTAATAAGTCAAAGAGACGAAGTAAGAGATAACTTAATTTTATCCAATATGAGATTTGCAAAATGGATTGCAAACAGTCCATATATTAATAGATTTAATATACCAGTTGAAGATAAAGAGCAAATGGCAATGATTGGCTTAATAAATGCTGTTGATAATTTTGATCCTACATTAAATTTTAAATTTTCTACTTATGCATATAAACCAATACAACATTCAATAATTAGAGAAAATATATTAAGATTTCAAGAAAGACGTAAAAGTGATAAAAATATTAAACCATATTATCAAGCTAAAAATAGAAAAGTAAAAAAAGAAAGATCAAGATATATTACTGCACAAAAAATGACTGATTTATTAAATTATATGTATAAAAAAGATAGTGTTGTTGAACAGTTTCTTATACAGCTTAATAGAGAACCTTCACAAGAAGAAATTGTAGAAATTTTAGGTATCAATCCTAAAGATATAGAAGATTATGAAATTCTTCAAAACTTTTTAAGTCCAGAAATTATAACTCCACAAGGTAAAAATTTTTCTACTTTAGCAGATAAAGATGAAATAGAAGCAGAATGTGGAGGTACTGATTTAGTTCATTTAGGACTTGATGGAGATACAGAAACACAAGCAATGGTAGATGAATGTAGAAAAACTATTTTTGAAGTATTAAATACATTAACTTCACGTGAAAATGAAGTAATTGGTTTGAGATTCGGTTTATATTGCACAAAACCTAAAACTTTAGAAGAAATAAGCGAAAAATTTGACGTTGGTAGAGAACGTATTCGTCAAATTGAAGCTAAGGCCCTTAGAAAATTAAGAAGTCCATTAAGAGGACAAAAGTTAAGAATGTATTTAGATATGTATAATGAAAAAGAAATATAAAAATAAGTATATTAGAGGTAAGAATGGATTTTGATAAAATTTTAAATTTAGATGATGAAAATAAAATTAAATTGTTAAAACAAATTATCGAAAATGATTTAAGCTATTGGGAAAAAATACTAATATTAATTTCTATGAAGGAAAAAAGTAGTGAGCCAAAATTATTAGAAACTATAATAAATAATAAAAGAACGGAAATGGAAGTATTCTATAAAGAATTTAATATAGAAGAAACAGAGGATAATTTATTTACTCAAGCATTAAACTTTAATGCAAAAGAAAATATGCAAAAACTTATGGAAAATATTATAACTAATAGTAAATCAGTAGAATATAAAATTGCTTGCAGTCAAACAATAGAAATATTAAAACACATTCCAGAATTTTATTATAATAAGATAAATAATGATTTTATTTCAAGATTAGAGCAAAATGCGAATCCAATTTATAAATTTAAAATTGATAATAAAGTTAAGTTTTCAGAGCTTAATATTACTAAAGATACAGAAGATTTACTATTATTAATAAGTGATAAATTTTGGAAAAGTGAAGGAAAACAAGTATATATAGAAGATATATTTGAAATTTAAGCTGTTTTAAAAGTTTCAAATGAAATTTAGGGACAGGTGAAAAATTTCAAAATTGTTTATAGGTGAAATTTAAGGACACTTCTTAAATTTCACTTTTTTGTATAATTTAACAATAATTTGTAAATAATATTTTTCATGAAAAAGAATGTCATTTGGAAAATTTTAATTTATTTTATAATTTATAGTATAATTGGTTTTTTCATGGAAACTATCTATGGTGCATTTACAAAAGGAATGCTTGAAAGTAGAAAAAGCTTTCTTTATGGACCATTTTGTATAGTATATGGAATTGCTGCAATTATACTAATTTTTTGTTTAAAAAAATATAAGCACAGTAATATAAAACTTTTTTTGTATGGAATGATTTTAGGAAGTTTAGTAGAATATTTTTCAAGTTATATTGGAGAAGCTTTATTACATGTAAAGTGGTGGGATTATTCAAATGATTTTGTTAATATTCATGGAAGAACTTGTCTTTATTATGCAGTGATGTGGGGAGCCTTGTCTATAATATTGATAAAATATGTAAATCCTTTTTTAGACAAATGTATAGATTTTGTCGTAAAGAGAATATCACAGTATTTATTAAAATTGACTATTACTACAATAACTTTATTTATGATGTTTGATGGAGTTTTAACTTGTTATGCACTAGATAACTTTTTAGTTAGAGTTGCAAATGAATATAATATAAATATTAATGGAATTGAAAAAAGAGAACTTGATGATTTATTAGGAAATGCATTTTCTAACGAACAAATGATAATGACATATCCAAATATTATTATTACAAATGAAAATAATGAGATTGTTCATGTAGGAAGTATTTTAAAAGATATGAAAAATTATTATTATAAATTTGAAATTTAGGGACATGTGAAAAATTTCATTTTGATATAGGTTCAATAATTGAAATGTTATGTAAAGTATGCTATAATATATGTAGCGTGTTTTTATAAGCGTGTCTTTAGTAACAAAAAAATAGCAAACCAGAAAAGGAGAGACCATATGAGTTTTTTTGAATCGAAGGAAGAGAAAATGGCAAGAGAAAAAAGAGAAAAAGAAGAAAGAGAGAAAAGATTACAGCAAGAACACGAAGAAGAAGAGAGGCAGAGAGAAGACCGGAAAAAATTAAGAGAAGATAAATTCATGAAAGAGCTGGAAGAAAAGACCAAGAAAAAGATAATAACGCTTATTCTCAGCGATTATGAAGGGAATGACTGGAAAGAACTTACAATGAACTATCTTTTAGAAAAGGGCTATGTATGCGTTCAGAACGATATAAGCTGTACCCGGAGTTGCGCTCACTATGCACTCACCTTTGTAAGAAAAGATTACACAAGTTTTTTCTTGAACTTAAAATGAGAAATCGAAGGATACGCAAGCACATGGGCTGGTTAATACCAGCCCTTTTTCATATTATAGATGTTGTAAGTGAAATTTTTCGAGCGACCCTAAATTCCATAAGCAACCTAAATTTAACTTGTAAAAAAAAGTTGTTAGTGATAATATATAAAAGAATATTAAGGTAAGGAAAAGATTATGTATAAAAAAATATCAATAATTGGTGCTCCTGGAACAGGTAAAACAACACTTGCTAATAAGTTATCAGAATTGTTTAATATTAAAGCTACTCATATAGACGGATTGCATCATTTGGAAAATTGGAAAATACGTGATAAAGCAGAAAGAGATAAAATGATATTAGAGATAGTTTCAAAAGATGAGTGGATTATTGATGGTACATATAAATCAACATTAAAACAAAGACTTGAAAAATCAGATCTTGTAATTTGGCTAGATTTTTCAACATTTGATCAATTAAAAGGAATTATAACAAGATATATAAAAAATAAAGGAATAGAAAAACCAGATATACCAGGATGTAAAGAAAAAATGGATAGAGAATTTTTTCTATATGTTCTAAAATACAATAAAAAGAAAAGAAATGTTATTGTAGAGAATTTGGAAGGAATAGATAAAAATAAAGTAATAATATTCAAAAATAGAAAATCATTAAATAAGTGGTTAGGAGGACTTATATAAAATATATGGCAAAGAAGAGTATTGCAAAAAATTATATATATAACATGGTATATCAAGTTTTAACGCTTATATTACCATTAATCACAACTCCATATTTATCAAGAGTATTAGGAGCAGAAGGAAATGGAATTTATAGCTATACATATGCAATAGTTACATATTTCATATTATTTGGATCACTGGGAGTTGCTTTATATGGACAAAGAGAAATTGCATATGCACAGGAATACCCAGAAAAAAGAAAAAAGATTTTTATAGAAATTGTTATTTTTAGATTTATAACAATACTTATTGCAACTGTATTTTATTTCTTTCTTTTTGTAAAAGGTGCAGAATATCAAATTTATTATCAGATACTTATGCTAGAACTTGTTGCTGCTGCATTTGATATTAGTTGGTTTTTTCAAGGGTTAGAGGAATTTAAAAAAACTGTTACAAGAAATGTTTTAGTAAGAATTTGTAGTGTAAGTTTAGTTTTTCTTTTTGTTAAAACAAGAGAAGATTTAGCTAAATTTACATTAATATATTCTTTGGCAGATTTGATTGGGAATTTATCATTATGGTTATATTTGCCCAAGTATTTTAAAGGAATAAAAGTTGAAAATATAAATGTAAAGCGACATTTACCACATATTGTTTTATTATTCATACCACAAATTGCAAACCAAATATACAAAATATTAGATACAACAATGATCGGTTGGTTAATAACTGATAAATCAGAAACAGGATATTATGAACAAGGTCATAAAGTAATTAGATTATTACTTACAGTCGTAAATTCTTTAGGTGTAGTTATGATACCTAGAATGGCAAATGCTTTTGCAAATAATGATAAAAAGCAAATAAAATCATATATGAAAATGTCGTTTAATTTTACATTTTTTCTATCATTTCCAATTATGTTTGGAATTGTAAGTATTTCAAAGAACTTTGTGCCAGTATTTTTTGGTGCAGGGTATGATAAAGTAACTTCTATAATATATATATTAAGTCCAATGGTATTATTAATGGGACTTGCAAATGTTTTAGGAACACAGTATTTGCTTCCTTTGAAAAAACAAAAAGAATATACATTTTCAGTAACAATTGGTGTTATAGTTAATTTTATTTTAAATTATATATTAATAACTTTATATCAATCAATTGGAGCTGCGATTGCAACTGTTTTATCGCAAATTGTAGTAGATGCACTTCAATATAATCATGTAAAAAAAGAAATAACATTAAAAGAACTACTTAACTTATGTTCAAAATATGTAATTTCTGCTGTTGTTATGTTTGCATTATGTTTTGGTGTAAGATGTATATTAAATACAAATCCAATAACTCAAACTATATTTAATTTAGCAACAAATATGCAACTAAATAAAGAATATTTATTTAATATAGTGTCAATTATTTTTCAAGTAGGAGTTGGAGCAATAACTTATATTGTGATGCTTATAGTTTTAAAAGATGAATATATTTATAAATTTATAGATAAAATGAAATCACGTTTCTTGAAAAAGAAAACTGTGTAAAAGGATGTTTTATGGAAGAGAAAAAAGTTCTAGCAATTTTTGGTGGTTCTTTTAATCCACCGCTTAATTCACATTTTTCATTAGCACAACAGATTGTTAATGAGTATGAAAATATAGAAAAAGTAATATTTGTACCAGTAAATTCAAAATATGAAAAATATGGTCTACTAGAAAACGAACACAGATATAATATGTTGAAGTTAGTTTGTGATAAAAATAAGGATTTTCTTGTGTCAGATATTGAATTAAAACAAGAAAAACAATTGTATACAATAGAAACACTAGAATTATTACAAAGTGAATATCCAAACAATATAATCTGTTTTACAATAGGGACAGATAATTTGAAAGAAATATCTAAATGGGGTTCAAGTGAGAAATTAGTTACACACTTCAAAATTCTTGTTTTAGAACGAGATGAAGATTGTATGGATGAAATAATAGAAAATGATGAATTTTTATTGAAACATAAAGAATCTTTTATAAAACTAAAAGAAAATATAAGAAGTAATATTAGTTCTACATTTGTAAGAGAAAAAATTAAAAGAGGAAAAAGTATAAGATATTTAACTCCAGATGAAGTTTACTATTATATAAAAGAAAATAATTTGTATTAAGAAAGGGTTGTTGCTATGTTAGAAAAAGAAAAATTGTTTAAAGAAGCTGAAAATGCAATTAAATGGATTAAAGAATATGTAGAAAAAATTGGTGCTAAAGGTGTTGTTGTTGGAAATAGTGGTGGCAAAGATTCTGCAACAGTTATTGCAATGGCAACTAAAGCCCTTGGAAAAGAAAGAATAGTAACAGTTGCAATGCCTTGTAATTCTATTGCAAGTGATTTAGAAGATGCTAAACTTGTTGCACAAAAATTTGAAGTTCCATTTGTAGAAGTGGATTTGTCTAATACTTATAATGAACTTGAAAATTCAATAAATAATATTAAGCTAAATAAAGAAGCAAAAATAAATATAAAACCAAGACTTAGAATGACAACATTATATGCAATTGCTCAAAGTTTAGGGTATCTTGTAATTGGAACAGGAAATCTATGTGAGAGAATGGTTGGTTATACCACTAAATGGGGAGATAGTGCATCGGATTTTAATCCAATAGCAAATTTTACTGTTGAAGAAGTTTTAGCAATTGGAGAATATTTAGGAGTTCCTGATAAAATTATTCACAAAGCTCCAAATGATGGACTTGGTGGGCAAACAGATGAGGAAAAAATGGGTGTTACTTATAAACAAATTGCAGAATATATTGAAACAGGAAAAACAGATTCTGAAGCAATGAAAAATATAGAAATAAGAAATAAATCATCAAAACATAAAAGAAAACAAGTACCAGTTTATGAAATTGAAAGAAAGAAATATTTAGAGTAAGTATAAGGGGATACAAATGAACGAAGACCAAAAAAGAGAAGATTTTGCAACAATAGAACCTGGATTAAATAGAGCTTTTGAAAATAATAAAGAAATATCACCAGAATTTAAAGAAATAGCAAGAGCGTGTTTTGGAAGAATTTTCTATATGCTTGGAGAAAATAATTTTAGGCGCTGGATAGATATGAAACAAATGAATAAGCAAATTAAAGAACTTATTATAGAATCTATGTCTAAAGAGGAAATGGAATCAAATCCATCAACAATGGGATATTATTCTCCTACAAGAAATAGAATTAAGTTATCGTCAAGATATGATACAGATACAACTAAAGATACAAATGTGCATGAAACATTACATTTGGTAACAAATACAGGAGATAAATTCTGTACTTTTTTAAATGAGGGATTAACAGAATATATGAAAGGTATGGCAATAAACAAGCCTAATTCATATGAAAAGAACGTAAGAGCAGTTACTTTTTTGCATGAGATAATGGGAGATTCACTAATAAAAGCGTATCTTATGGGAAAAGGAAAGTTTGATGAACAATTCCTAAATTTAGTAAACTATGATAATAGTTCTACTATATATGATATTAAAGATTTTTATTCAAATTTGAATCTAGCACATAAATATAATAGTGCTACAACAGAAAAAGCTGCATTTGATGTAATAGGAGCAACTCCAGAAGTCCTAGAAAGAGCTGATAAACGATTAGAAGATGCACAAAATAAGTATGAACATGTAAAACCTCAGATTTTATTGATGTATACTAAGATTATAGTTGGTAGAATTTCAGAAATGTCAAAAAATATAGCGTTTTACAAAAAAGGAAATAATGGTATTGAATTAGATTTAAAAGAAGCTTCTAGAGGTATATTGGATTTAATGGAAAAGTCTAATATAAAAGATTTTGAAGTTGATTATATAACTATGGCAAAGTGGAGAGCTGAAACAAGCAAGTTAGCAGCAGAACAGGTTTTAGAAAATAGTCATATATTAGTAGGATATGAAGGTAATGAACGTGAAACTAGGAAACAAGAGTTGATAGATAAAATAGCACCACAAATTATAATAACAAAACAAACTTCCGAAGCAACTCCTAGAATAGAAAATTCAGACATTACGCCAGAAGAAAATTCTAATATGACACAAAAGCTATTTGAACAAAGATTAAGCAGTAATATGAATATAACTCAATATATTGAAATAGTTAGTAAAATTGCTAGTACTATGAATGTATCTGATGCAGAATTAGGTAATCTTTTAACTAAATATAATATAGAATATTTTGGAGATGTGGGTAATTTCAAGAAAATAAATGAAACAATAAAAAAATCTATTCCTAAAATACAAAAACTAAATGAATTACAAGAGCAAAGAAAAAAGGATACTATTACATCTGAATATAAACAAATTGGTGATGGTAAATTTATTGAAAAAAGAGATAATCAAATATTTTTAGTTGAACTAAATGAAGCAGGAGAGTTTTCTGAACAAGAGGTAAAGCTTTCTAGAGAAACGCTTTTTTCAAAAGATGGAGCTAGAACAGAAATAGATTTTTCAAAAGGCTTATCTAATTTGGAAGTTAAAATAAATGGAAGACCAGTTGAACTTAGTAAAATGGTTAGTCTGCAAGAAATTAAAGATATGGAACTTGCAGATGAATTTTCAAAAGATATTGAAAAAAATATTAAAAGTGGAAAATATACTAGAATATTAGATGATGCTGAAAATCCATTTAAAACAGATGGACTTGCTTATACAGCAGATATAGATAAAAGAAGTAGAGAAATAGTATTTGATCAATATATTTCAGATTTAAAATCAATAATTAGATTAATACCAGAATCACAAAGAACAGATTTGATAAAAAGCAAATCAGAAATGTTATTAGACCAAGTTTATAGAATTCCAAAAGAACGTCAACCTGATGTAAGCATGAAAAGGAATGAAGATGTTGAATATGAATATAAAAGATTTTCTAATGCAATTGTTAGTTCAGTAGGAAAAGATTCGGTAGGAAGACTAGATTTAGGCAGTATAAAACGTGCTTCTGAAGTTTTATCTAATGAAAGAAGAAAAGTTGTAGAAGAAAATAGTAAATCAGCACTTATTTATTTTAGAACTCCAAAAATAAAAAAAGAATATGAAAACCAAAAAAAATCAGAAGCTATTAGAAATAGAAACAAGGCAGTAGTAGAAGTACCACAAAGTTTTGATTGTTCTAAATTCTATGAATATGAAGGAGAAATTCCATTAGATGATATGCCATATCACTTAAAAGGTGTAAGTACAACTCAAAGAGTAGATTCAAGAAACGTTAAATTTTCATATGATAATTTTGCACAATCTGTTAAAGGATTAATTTCAAAATATCCAGATAGTATACATTATGATTTGTTTGATAAAATATTTGATAAACAAATGCAAGAAACATTTTTAATTCCTGCAGGAAAAGAACCAGCTCCTGAAATTGCTGATGCACTTGATAGTGTGAAGAATATGCTAGATAATAAAATCTCAGATGATATAGAAATTGATGAGGAAAAAATAAATGAAAATTTAATTATTTTAAATAATTATAGAATGGAAAAGGTAAAAGAAGAAAGAAAACATTTAGGAGTAAAATTTGCCTCAAAAGATGCACAAGATATGTTTGCTACATTTACGGATATAATAGAAATAGTAAAAAATAGTAAAATTAAAACTGATGAAGTAACAGAAACTGTAAAAGGTATTATGTCTGCACAAATGGAAAAAGACAATAAAAAAGAAAGTGATGCACCAAATCTAGATGATTAAAAAAGAAAACTCTTCACAAAAATGTGAAGAGTTTTTTTATCTTTCTAAAAAATGGTATAGACAAACATAATTTTTTCGTATAAAATAATATTGTTATTTAAAAGTTTTATATGTAAATTGAAACCAAAAAATATTTGTACAAAGAAAGGAATTTATATGGGAAACAGTACAATAGATGAAGTTAATGAAGAAGAATTTGAAGGGGTCAAAGTAGTAAGAAGACCTAAAAAAAGAAGTAATCGAAAAAAGGATGTTAAAAGAAATATAAATAAAAAATCTAAAAAAGGAAATAAAGTAACAACTATTTTTACAGTATTATTTTCACTTGGAACAGTAGGAATAATTTTTGTATTATTCTTATTATATGGACCTTTTTCAGGATTTAGAGAATGGCTTGTTACTACAGCCATGACAACAATGACTCATCAATATTTTGCCACATGGTTTTATGATGATGAGACAATTGCTTACATATTAGATAAAAATAAAGTTGTTGAATCAGGAGAAGCTTCAGATTCAAGTGCTATAAATGTTGGATTGAGCAATAAAAAAGTTACTGAATACAAGAATGAATATGAAAGAGCTATCTTAGAAAGAGATGATGATAACAACGATTATAAAATAATTGAAATATCAGGAAAAACATATGATGGCTATTTAGTTGCTGTATATGATCCTAGTAGAATTAAAACTGTTGTCACAGATAATCTAGGTGTATCAGGACAATATTTGACTAAAATGGCCAAAAATCATGATGCATTACTTGCAATAAATGGTGGTGGATTTGATGATCCAAACTTCAATAGTACTGGTGGTTCACCATTAGGAATTACAGTTTGTGATGGAAAATATGTAACTGAAAAAACATATGCAGGAGCAGGTGGAATAATAGGATTTACTGATGAAGATAAATTGTATTTAGGTAAATGCTCATTATCAGAAGCAAAAAAACAAGGAATTAGAGATTGTGTTACATTTGGACCATTTTTAATTGTAAATGGAAAACCATCAGAAGTATTAGGAAATGGTGGTTGGGGTACAGCTCCAAGAACTGCTATAGCACAGAGAAAAGATGGAATTGTATTATTTTTAGTTCTTAATGGAAGAAGAGGAACAAAAACTGGTGCTGATATGGATGATTTGATTGATATATTACAAGACTATGGAGCATATAATGCTGCAAATTTAGATGGTGGAACATCTAGTGTATTAGTAGTAGGAGACACAATAGTTAATGATCCAATAGATAGTACAGGAGCTCATAAAACAAGACCAATTTCAACTGGATTCATTATTACTAAAGATGATAGTGATGATTCTGATCATACAGTTGTAGCAGATAAATTAGGTGAATAAATTATAAAAATAAAGTCTCTTAATCTAATTTTAAGGGACTTTTAAAATTATCAAAAATATATTGATTTGTGAATTTTTTTAAAATATAATAGAAAAGAATTTATATAATAATTTTGAGGAAATATATATGCCAGATTTTGAGATTTTTAATGGTGATACAAAAAAAGTTTTTAAAATGTTTAAACATGATAGTATTGCTTTTGTATTTGTAATATTAGTAGCAATTGTTATTGGAATTTTTATTGCAGTAACAATGATATTTTATTCAAATATGCAAAACTCTGATAAAATTCAGTCAGGAGTTTTTATTAAAGGTGTAAATGTTTCAGGATTAACAAAAGATGAAGCTGTTGTACTTGTAAATAAAGAGTTAAAAAAACAGATGAATGATCATATTGAACTTGTTTATAAGAATTCAAATTATTATGTAGAAGTAGAGCAAATCGAAGCAAAATTTGATATTGAGTCTTCAGTTAATTTTGCATTAAATATAGCTAAAACAGGAAAATTTTGGGAAAATGTTAGTCAATATATAAATGTTCTTATGGCAAATATAAACATTGAGCCGGTTTTAGTATATAATGATGAAGCATTAACAAATTATTTAAAAAACATCGAAGCATTCTTGCCAGATCAATTAGAACAACCAGCTTATTATGTTGATGATGGCGAACTTATCATTACAAATGGGGTTAATGGAGCAGGAATAATATATGATGAATTAAAAAAAGAAATTGTAGAAGCAATTCAGGATATTAGCTATTCTAATAAATATATAAAAATTCCTACATATGTTCAATATCCTGATCCAATAGATTTAGAACCAATTCATGCAGATATTTATAGAGAAGTACAAGATGCATATTTTACAACAGAGCCATATGCTGTTTTTCCAGATGTTACAGGTATTGATTTTGATGTAGAACAAATGCAAAATGCGATAAATGATAATCCTGATGCTGAAGAATATGCAATAGATTTGATTTATACAAAAGCAGATGTTACTGTTCAAGATTTTGGAAGAGAAGCATTTCCTAATTTATTAGGTTCTTTTTCTACTAAATATCCAACAAGTAATACAGATAGAACTACTAATTTAAGATTAGCTGCAAATAAGATTGATGGAACTGTCGTTATGCCAGGTGAAATTTTTTCTTATAATAAGGTTGTAGGAAAAAGAACAATAGCAGCTGGATATAAAGAAGCTGCAATATATCAAGATGGTGAAGTTACAAATGGGCTTGGTGGAGGAATTTGCCAAATTTCTACAACATTATATAATGCAGTTATAGAATCTGGAATGTTAATAGAAGAAAGAAGAAATCACATGTTTGTTCCTTCATATGCTGATGCAGGTAAAGATGCTACAGTTGTATGGGGGTCAACAGATTTTAAATTTGAAAACAGAAGAGATTATCCTATAAAAATAGAAGCATCAGTAAGCGGAGGAATAGCAACTGTTAGTATATATGGTTTGAAAACTGATGAAGAATATGATAGATATAATTTATCAATTGAAAGCAAAACAATAAAAAATACTAGTACAACACTAGTTGTTGAATCATATAGAGCTTATAGAGATGATGATGGAAATCTTATAAAAAGAGATAAATTATATACAGATACATATAAAAAACATTAATAGATTGTGAGTGAAAATATGAGAATTAGAAGAAAGAAATGGGCAAAAGAAGAATTGGAAAATGCAAAATTTTATATTGATAAACCAGAAGAATTTAAAGGAAAATGGAAAAGTAAGTTTGAGAACAACCAAGATTTACACATTGAACTTGGTTGTGGTAAAGGAAGTTTTATAGCAAATTTGGCATCTTCACATAGAGATGTAAATTATATTGCAGTAGATATGATTGAAGCTATGCTTGGACTTTCAAAAAGAAATATAGAAAAAGCATATAATTTTGAAAATCCAGAAAACTTATTTTTGATTAGAGCAAATGTTGAACAAATTTTTAATGTGTTTGATGAAAACGATAAAATAAAAAGAATATATATAAATTTTTGTAATCCGTGGCCTAAGAAAAAACATAACAAAAAAAGATTAACACATCCAAGACAACTTGAAAACTATAAAAAATTCTTAAGCCAAAATGGTGAAATTTATTTTAAAACAGATTCAGATGAATTATTTGAAGCAAGTTTAGAGTATTTTGCTGAATCAGGTTATGAAATAATTTCAAAAACATATGATTTGCACAATGAAGAAATTTTTGAGGAAAATATTATTACAGAACATGAAAAAATGTTTTCAGAAGAAGGAATAAAAATTAAAGCTTTGATAGCAAAACTAAAATAGATATTTAACCTTAATAAATTTTAAGTTTATTTTAAGGTTTTATATATAAAATCCTAAAGGAAAAACAAATTTAAAGGAGGACAAGACTTTGATAGAAGTAAAAAATGTTACTAAAAAATATGGTAATTTCTATGCAGTTAGAAATATCAATTTCGAAGTCAAAGATGGAGAAATAGTTGGCTTTCTTGGTCGTAATGGAGCTGGAAAAAGTACAACTATGAACATGATTACAGGTTTTATCGAACCTACATCAGGAGAAATAATTGTTGATGGTTATAATATTGACCATAAGCCAAAAAAAGTAAAAGCTCAAATTGGTTATATGCCAGAAGGAACACCTTTGTATTCAGATTTAACAGTAAAAGAGTTTATAACTTATATGGCTAATTTAAAAATGATACCAAGGAAAAATCGTAAAGAAGCTGTAAAAAAGGCAATTGAAGAAACAGGATTAGAAAAAGTTCAAAATAACTTAACTAAAAATCTATCAAGAGGTTATAAGCAAAGAGTAAGCTTAGCTGGCGCAATTGTTGGAAATCCAAAAATATTAATTTTAGATGAACCAACTGTTGGATTAGATCCAAAGCAAGTTATTGAAATAAGAGAACTTATAAAATCTTTTGGAAAAGATCATACTGTATTTATTAGTTCACATATTCTTCCTGAGATAAATCAAATTTGCGATAAAATTATTGTTATAGATAAAGGTGAAATTGTTGCAGTAGATACACCTAAAAATCTTGAAAAGAAAACAACAGATAAAACTGTTTTAAAAGTTGTTGTTGATGATATGAATAATAAATTTGAAAGTTTAAAAAGTAAAGTGGATGAAATTAAGCAAATTAAGTTTGTTAAAGAAAATGAAGATAAGAGTAAAGAATATTTAGTTGAAGCTGATTCTGAAAATGATATCAGAAGAAAATTAAGTGTAGAATGTGTAAATGAAAATATTATTATTCTTGAAATGTCAGTTTCAGAGAATTCATTAGAAGATGCATTTATCAAACTTGTTGAAGACAGAAAAGAATATAGCCAAAAAGAAGTAGAAAAAATGCAATATAATAAAGAAATTGAAGAGTTAAGAGAAGAAGAAAATAAACGTAAAGAAGAAAAAGAAAATAGAAAACAAGCTATAAAAGAAGAAAAAGCACGTAAAAAGGCTGAAAAAGAAGCTAAAAAAGAAGCTAAAAATAATAAAGAAAATAATCAAGATAAAGGAGGTAATAAATAATGTTTGCTGTAATGAAAAAAGAATTAAAGAGTTATCTTTTATCTCCAACAGGATATATTTTTATAGGATTATTTTTACTAATTTTCAGTATATTTTTCTATTCAACAATATATCAAAGTCAAATATTAAATTTTGAATATTTATTTTATAATGGAGCTACAATTTTAACATTTATAACTCCAGTCTTAACAATGAGAATGTTTGCAGAAGAAAGAAAAAGCGGAACAGAGCAATTAATACTTACTTCTCCAAGAAGTATTACATCAGTTGTTTTAGGAAAATTTCTAGCTGCAGCAATAATAATGATTGTTACTGAAATCTGTACATTAATGTATTTTGCAATTTTAAGCCATTTTGGAAAACCATCTTTAATAGTTGCATTAAGTACATTATTTGGATTTTTCTTACTAAGTTTAGCATACATTTCATTTGGTATGTTTGCATCAAGTATTACTGAAAATCAAATAGTTGCATCAGTTATTACAATTGGTGTATTTATGGCATTATGGTTCATGCCTGGTATGGGAGGAGCATTTGAATCTGTTGAAATATTCTCACTAATATACAAATTTGATAATTTTGCAGTTGGATTAATTTCAATTTCAGATATAATTACATTTGTTTCTTTTACAGTATTATTTGTATTACTTACAATACTTACATTACAAAGAAGAAAAAGTGTAAAATAGAAAGGAGAGATGAAATTAATGGAAGATAATGAACCAATCAAAAATAAAACAACTTTAAAAGAAAAAATATCTTTAAAAATAAGAAGAGGATGGCTTGTAAATAGAACTGTAACTATATTATTAATTTTAATTTTATTTGCAGCATATGTTTGCTTAAATCTTTGGACTGGAACTCTTGAATTGCCAGAAATTGATGTTACAGAAAATAAAATATATACTTTATCAGATACTTCCAAAAATGCAATTCAAAAGATAAACCAAGATATAACAATTTATGCTTATGGATTTGAAGAAGATGCAAGTCAAATAAAACTTTTAAAACAATATAACGAAGCAAATAAAAAAATAAAATATGAGATTTTAACAGAAGAATCAAATTATGATATGATTAAAGAACATGATTTAAGAAGTGGATATTATATAATGATATTGAAATCTAATAATTCAGAAAAAGTAATAGATGCATCTACTGATTTTTACACATATGATTATACAACATCTCAAAAAATAGATACTACTGAGCAAACAATTACAAACTCAATTCTTTCTTTAACAGAAGAAAATAAACCAAAAATTTATTTTACTGAAGGACATGGCGAATTTGAGTTTTCTGAAATGCAAGTTCTTACAACATATTTACAAAACGAATCATTTGAAATAAATAATGTAAATTTAGTTACAACAGGAGCAGTTCCAGAAGATTGTGATATATTAGCAATTATGTCACCATCAAGTGATATTATGGAACCAGAGGCTCAAGCAATTAAAAACTATATAAATAAAGGTGGAAATATTTATTATTCACAAGATGTTGTATCAGAAGGAACAACTTTACCTATTTTACAAACAGTACTTGATGAATTTGGTATATCAATCCCTAATGGATACACATTAGAATATGAAGAAAATAAAACAGCTTCAGGATATCCAAATATATTTATGCCTGAAGTATCTAATACAAGTCAAATAACACAAGATATTTATACAGATAGTTATATGTGGCTTGTATACGCTGGAAAAATAAATTTTGCAGATGATGCAACATTACAAAATTTGAATGTAGAAAAAGAAACTTTATTGTCATCTAGTGATAAAGCAATTTTTGTTACAAATTTAGGATCAGATTTGCAAGCAGCAATGGAATCTGGAACACCAGGAAAATCTGAAATTGCATCATTATTAACAAAAACTATAAATTCTACAAATGAAAATGGAGAAAGCACTTCTGTTCAATCAAAATTAGTTGTATCAGCATCAGGAAGCTTTATAAGCGATTATGTTATTAATGCTTTAAGTGAAAATTATCCATTATCATATTTAGGAAGTAATAAAGATTTTGTTATAAATTCAATGGCTTACTTAGGAGATAAAGGAAATACATTAACAATAAGAAAAGATATGGCAAGTTCAACATATATGCCAACTGAATCAGAAAACAAAATTGTTATAACACTTATTTTTGCAGTTCCATTTGTAATTATTGGAATTGGAGTAATAATTGGAAGATATAGAAAAAGAAGAAAATAAGAAATAGTTTTAAAGGTGTACATAAAAATGTACACCTTTTGTTTATGTAAATATAAAATGCAATTCTTATGCTATGAAAAAACGAGATAAAACGAGATAAATTAGTAATTTTGAATGAAAAAAATAATAAGATAAACAGTAATATAAACTTTTTGACTGAAATTAGCAATAATTTGATTTAATTTGAAATTTGCTTTTTAGCTAAAATCAGAGTATTATAGTCTTGTAGAAATGGATATATAAACAAATTTGTCCAAAATTTGCTTTATATACTATTTATACGATCTTATAAAACAGGAGAGTTTTTATGAAAAAGAAAAGACACAAAAAAGAAAATACTTCTAGCGGTCACTCCCCAGAGGGACCCAAGCAGGTAATTTTCAAAAACTATATTGAAGAAATGGAGGAAAAAACAG
Organism: uncultured Clostridia bacterium; assembly: GCA_948530865.1. Lineage (GTDB taxonomy): Bacteria > Bacillota > Clostridia > TANB77 > CAG-508 > Scatovivens. Next base: position 8,470 of record CAOTKV010000008.1, on the reverse strand, counting down.
AAGAGTTTATTAAGAGAAATCCAACTATGTTGGATACAAAATTTTATTTATTCCAAACAATCCAAAATAAGGATTTAGTTAGAGATATGATTTTTAATTTAGCATATTTTTATGATGTTAATTATACTGGCAATAAGGATTTTATTCATATTCCAAATATAAGTAACATATTAGATAATATTTTAAAATATCCAATCATGCTAGCAAGCCAAAAAGATGAATATGGAAGTGAAGATATATTAGGTGTTACAACTGTAAAAATTGAAAATAATAAATCAATTAGTGATAATCCATATTTTCCAACATCAAATGAAACAGTTTTAACTATTAGTGGAGTATTAACCAAACCAAACGCTGTAAATAGTAATAATATTAAGATTAGAGGTATAGGAAAAGAACTAATCAAATCGTCAATAAGGGCAGCATATAATGTTAATAAAACACAAAAAATAAGATTAATTTGTGAAGTTGATTGCAGAAATATGAATAGTTTTAATGCTGTTGTAAAAGCTATTAAAGAACTTCAAGAAGAAAAAATAAATGTAAATGTGGCTGTAAGTGGATATTATGAAATATTAAATTCTCAAGGAGATTTAGAAGAAGCACCAACATTCATTTTAGAAATGGATTTAGGAGAAAATAGAAATATATTAAATGAAAAAGTAAACTTTAATTATTTGGATTGTAAATCTACCGAATTATTTTCAGATTTAAATAATGTACTTGAAGAAAATACTAAAGAATTAAAGCAATATGTAAATAAAAAGGATGATAAAACAGTAATTTATCATAGTTTAGAACCATTTAATGCTTTAAATGTTTCCATAGAAGTGGGAAACACAGCAAATGGAAATGAAAGAGTGCCAAGTATAAAAGAACTAGAATATGTTCAGAAAGATTTAATTTAAGATAATTGTAGAAAAGAGAGAATAAATTATGAAAAAAGAAAAATTTAATATTAAAATCGAAAGAAACTTTTTAAGATTAAACAGTAAAGGAAAAATAACAACTGCTGTATATCCAAAAGTTTTCGGAAATAAAGAAAAAAATAATTTCATAGGAATTGATACAGAAGATTATATTTTAAAAGTAAAAACTCCAATTTGTCAAAGCATATCAGATGCATTTAATAAATTAGAAGAAATAACAAACGTTGTTTATGTTGAATTATATAATTTAAAAGAAATAATATGGCCATTTTCAAATTTTGAAGATGTAGAATTAACAAATAAAATTTCTTTATCTATTGATAAAGAATTTTATGAAGAAATTAGAAAAGTAAATAATAATTTACCTGAAAAAATTGAAGATGCATATAAAAATATAAAAGAACAATTTAAAAATAAATCAAAGATTTTAGAAAATGTCTTTGGAAAATGTACATTAAAAATTGAAAAAAATAATATCGAGCTATCAAATATAAATGTTAATCATTTATCAAGAATGGGAATATCAGTTGATGAAGTATATTTCTTAACTGCTTTTATATTTAGTCTATTAGAGAAAAGCGAAGTACAAAGCTTAGCAGAAGAATTAAAAAGATTAAATAAGGTTAGCAAAATGTATTCTTTGAAAGCAAATGAATCAATTAGAGTTGTTGGAGAAGATTTAAAATCAAAACAATCAAGAGAAGTAATTGAAGCAAAATTGAGTTTAGATGAAAAAATGAACTTAGCTAAAAAATACATGGAAGATGGTTATGAAACAAGATATTGTATGCAAAAATATCATAAATTAGTAGCAGCATCAGTAGTTCTTATAAAAGATGCTATTTCTCAAGGAATTGATTATAAAGTTTTAAATGAAGCTAAAAGTATAGTTGAATTAGAATTAAATGGTCATAAAGAATTTGCTATTGAGGGAAATAAAACAGATAGAGATAATTATATTTTCCCAATAATTACAGACGATAAATTTATCTCAAAACAAATTATGGCAGATTTTGGTTTAAATGTACCTAAAGCAATATTATTAGAACAAGATATGGATCAAGAAGAAATTGAGGAACTAGCTAGCGAATTTTATAATAAAACAGCTGTTGTAAAACCAAGAAATACAAATTATGGTACAGGTATAACAGTATTTAGTAAAAAAGTAAGCAAGAAAGACCTTTTACATGCTATTGAATATGCATTTAAGTTTGATTCTAATGTTTTAATAGAAGAATATGCAAAAGGTATGGAATACAGATTTTTAGTAGTTGATGGTAAATGCTTAAGCATTGCTCATAGAAGAGCAGCCAGTGTTGTAGGTGATGGAAAATCAACTATTGAAGAATTAATTGATATGAAAAATAACGAACCATGGCATAGATTAACAGGTTCACCAGTAAAAAAAGATCAATTAGTAATTGAACACTTAGAGTTACAAGGCTATGATTATAATACAGTAATTTCAGAAGGAAAAAGAGTATTTTTAAGAACAAATTCAAATTGTTCAACTGGTGGTGAAACAATAGATTATACAGATGTTATTCCAGCAAGATTCAAAAGAATTGCAGAAAAAGCATCAAGAGCATTTGATGCAAAAATCTGTGGTGTAGATATTATAATTGATGATATGGAATCAGACGAATATGCAATTGTTGAAATCAACGATAATCCAGGATATTCAATTAATGAATGGCCTTATGAAGGTAAAGGAGAAAAAGTTGGTATTAGTATATTAAAACTTTTAGATTTAGTTCAATAATAAATAAAATGAAATTTAGGGACGCTCCTTAAATTTCATTTTTTTATTCTTGACTGAAATTTAGGGACAGTCGAAAAATTTCACTTTTCTATTAAAGAAAAAACTTTTTATATTTTTTATAAAAAGTACTTGATTTTTAGAAAAGTATTTTGTATAATAATAATGTATTTTGAGTATGGAGATGAATAAGTATGTATTTACGAAATGTTAAGCGATTAAATCAAATATACTTAAATCATAAGTTAGAAATAACTTATTCACTTAACATAGGTAAAATGCAAGCAAAAATAGAACAAAAAAGAAGGTAGTATCATACTACCTTCTTATTTTTTGCGTCTTTTAATTGATTACTTGAAATATAGAAAAATAAAAGGAGAATTGTGTTATGGTTGATGTAGTTATTGGTACTTTTTTTGGAGATGAAGGAAAGGGAAAAATAATCGATTTTCTTTCAAATGATGCAAAAATATCTATTAGATGTTCAGGAGGAAATAATGCTGGTCATACAATTAATGTAGATGGAAAGAAATTTGCATTTCATTTAATTCCTTCTGGAATATTAAACAAAGGAACAAAGGCTGTTATAGGTAATGGTGTTGTTGTAAACCCACAAGTCTTAATTGAAGAACTAGAAAATTTAAAAGAGAATAATATAGATATATCTAACTTTTATATTAGTGATAAAGCTCAAGTTATTATGCCTTATCACATTGCAATGGATGGATTACAAGAAGATTTAAGAGAAAATAAAATAGGAACTACAAAAAGAGGTATTGGCCCTGCATATTGTGATAAAATTGAAAGATCAGGTATTAGAGTTGAAGATTTATATGCAGATAATTTTGAAGATTTAGTAAAAGAGAATGTAAAAGCTAAAAATGTAATTTTCAAAAATTATGGTTATAAAGAATTTGATAGTGAAGAAATTGTAAAACAATATAAAGAATATGCAGAATATTTAAAACCATATGTAACAGATACAGTAAATATGTTGCATGAAGCTATTGAAAATAAAGAGAAAATACTTTGTGAAGGAGCACAAGCTACATTACTTGATATAGACTTAGGTAGTTATCCATATGTAACATCATCTAGTCCAACAATTGGTGGTGTATGTACAGGAACAGGAATAGGAGCAAAATATATTGGAAATGTTTATGGAGTATTGAAGGCATATTCATCAAGAGTTGGAGAAGGACCATATATTACAGAGCAAAAAAATGAAATAGGAGATACTATAAGAGAATTAGGTCATGAATATGGAACAACAACTAAAAGACCTAGAAGATGTGGATGGCTTGATTTGGTTGCTTTAAAATATAGTAGTATGGTAAATGGACTTACAGGATTAGCAATTAATCACGTAGATACAGTTGGAAAATTAGATAAAATTAAATTATGTGTTGCATATAATCATAATGGTGATGTAAATATGAAATATTCAACTAATGCTAAATATATTTCTGAATGTAAGCCAGTTTATGAAGAATTTGAAGGAAACTTTGGAGATATAAGTAATGTTAAGAGAAAAGAAGATTTGCCAGAAAATGCTAAAAAGTATTTGAATAGAATTGAAGAATTAGTTGGAGTTCCAATTAAGTTTATTGGAACTGGAGCAGATAGAGAAGATATGATTGTTGTAGAATAGGAGAAGGTATGGAAAATTTGAATAGTTTACTTGCAATATCTCCAATAGATGGAAGATATAGAAATATAACTAAAAATATAAGTGAATATTTTAGTGAATATGCTTATATAAAATATAGAGTTTTTGTTGAAATTGATTGGTTAAATTATTTATTACACATGAAAGAAATTACTGGAGAAATACATGATTATACATCAATATTTAATGAAATAAAAAATAAATTTGATGTTAAACAAGCAGAAAGAGTAAAAGAAATCGAAAGCAAAACTAATCATGATGTAAAAGCAATAGAATATTATGTTAGAGAAAAATTAGAAGAATATTCTCTTGATAGATTTTGCTACTTAGTACATTTTGCGTGTACTTCTGAAGATATAAATAATATTGCATATGGAAAAATGATAAAAGATTTTATGAACAATATTCTGTTTAAGAATATTGAAGAACTAATGGATACAGTAAAAAAAGAAGCAAAAGAATTATCCAATATTCCAATGCTAGGACATACTCATGGACAAAATGCTACTCCAACAACAGTAGGAAAAGAGTTTGCAGTATTTATTTATAGATGGAATTCAATATATGAATATATCAAGAATATAAAATTGAAAGGAAAATTTAGTGGTGCTGTTGGTAATTTCAATGGTCATGTAATAGCTTATCCTGAAATTGATTGGATAAATGTTTGCAAAGATTTCGTTAATAAACAAGGTTTAGAATTTAATCCATTAACTACACAAATAGAATCACATGATATGATATGTATGTTATTTAGTTATATGAAATTATTTAATAATGTAACAATGGATTTTAATAGTGATATGTGGATTTATATAAGTAGAGGAGATTTTAAACAAAAAACAGTATCTGGAGAAGTGGGCTCTTCTATTATGCCTCATAAAGTTAACCCAATTAATCATGAAAACTCAATGGCAAATATTCGTATATCAAACTCTATATTTGAATCACTAGCAACAAATTTGCAAATTTCAAGAATGCAAAGAGATTTGAGTGATTCTTCTATGCTTAGAAATATTGGGGTTGGTTTTGCACATACTATTGTTTCAATAAAACAAACAATAAAAGGTTTTACTAAAATGGAAGTAAATAGAAACAAGTTAGAAAAAGAACTTGAAGAGGCTCCAGAAGTATTAGCAGAAGCTATTCAAACTATTTTAAGAAAAAATGGTTATAACAATGCATATGAATTATTAAAAGAATTAACAAGAGGAAAAGAAATTTCAATTGAAGAAATAAGAAAATTTGTAAGCACTTTAGAAATAAATGAAAAAGATAAAGAAACTTTAATGAATCTAACTCCCAAAAAATATATAGGACTTGCAGAGACTTTAGCTAACACAGATTATTGATAACTTATGTAAAGTATGATATAATATGCATGTCACAAAAACAAACAGTTTAGAAAGAGAGGATTCTATGATAGGTAAGATTGTACAGCTTATTGGAAAAACGGCAAGCAAAGATTTCGAGATAGTTTATGGAATCGATGAAAAGTCGTTGATTAATGGACGGTACTCTTTAAATTTCGGTGAAGTCACATTAGGAAACCGTAATCCTGATGCGAGCAGAACTTATATTTATGGAGGACATCTTGTTAATGAAAAGGGGGATGGTTTTAAAGATGTTCTTGTGTTTAATGGAGACATTCCAGGTGAAGAAGTAGAAGAATATTTATTGCTCATCATTCCAAGTGGAGCTTTTCAACTGAAAACAACTGCAAAAAGAATTGCAGGAAGATATGCTCATGAAGCCATTTTGGAGATGCACCCTGGAGATACTGTTGAGGTATCTAAAAATATTAATGGTCCAAGAACAGTTTACATGGCAGTACAAGCGGAATACGAAATGTTTCTTATCAAAAGGAATCGGTAAGGTGATTGCAGGTAATGTAATGAAAAAAGGCATGCTGAATTTATTCAGTATGCTTTTTTAGATATATTAAAAAATGAGGAAGTATGAAAATAAAATCTATGCCAATTTTCTTTACTGTTCAGGATACCAAAGAAGTTGATTGTTCTAACTTAAGAAATGATTTGAAATTATGGTTAATCAGAGCAGGAGAAAATTACTATGTTTTTTAAATTGTAGTTTAGAAAAATATGAAAGATTAGAAACGTTACTTGGTGAAATAGAAATTTCAGAAAGTATATCTCGAAAGTTTAATTGTACTATTCATGAAATTTCCAACAATACTATGGAATATATAGTACAGTGCCAATACCTAGAATGTCTAATCAATTATTTCTTTCAGATTTTCTTTTAGAACTTATGAAAAAATGCGATAAAATAGAAAAAATTGAAAAAGAAGATAGAAAGATATGTTTTTGGAATGCAGATATAAAGATTGAGTTATAAAATTTGAGTTAGCTATCCAAAATCATGTTGGAAGAGAAATTAATTTTAATATGTATAGCATCAGAGGAGAAAGAAGGAGATTTTCAACATGTATTATAACTGGAATAAAAGAGGAATTGAAAGAATTATTTCCAGAAGAAGAGTTTATACAAAAATATTTTTGTTGTTAATAAAAATGAACCACGTTGTAGCAATTTTGCAACGTGGTTTTTACCATTTAAGATATTGGTGTGGAGCTTATAGGCGGAATCGAACCGCCGACCTACAGGTTACGAATCTGTTGCTCTACCAACTGAGCTATATAAGCATGAAAGTATTATATATATTAAGTAAGAAAAAATCAAGAAAAATTAATTATATTTTAATTGCTTTAGTTGAAATTTGAATTTTATACATATATAATAAAAATAAATATATTATAAGGAGAGAAAAATGCATACAGAATATGAAGTAAGAGTTTTAGATATAAATAAAGATAATTTAATAAAGAAATTAGAAGAATTAGGAGCAACTAAAATTGCAGATTTTGAATATAAAAGACGAGTTTTTAATTTTAATCCTCCAACAGATAATAAATGGATTAGATTAAGAACAGATGGAAATAAAACAACTTTAACAATCAAAAAATTAGAAAGTTTAGAAATTGATGGTACTAAAGAAATGGAAATAGAAGTATCAAGTTTTGAAGAAACTAATAATATTTTGGAAGAGTTAGGATATAAAGCACATACATATCAACAAAACAAAAGGACAAGATATGTTTTAAATGATGTTGAACTTGATATAGATACATGGCCATATATTCCAACATATCTTGAAATTGAAGGGAAAAGCGAAAAAGCTGTTGAAGATATGATTAAACTTTTAGAAGTAGATAAATCAAAAGTTACTTCAATAGATGTACAAGGTGTATTTAAAGAATTTTATAAAATAGATATTAAAGAAGCACCAATTGTAAGTTTTGATGTACCATTAGATAAGAAATATTATTTAAAATAAACGGAGAAGAGTATGAAAAGTTTTAGTGATGTTGAAATAAAACCAATAACTTTTATAATTGGATTGCTATATGTTATAGCACTTGGAGTTATATACTATTTACTTTTTCACAAACATCATAAAAGAAATAAAATTGATTTTAGTGAATTAATAACTTTAGTTACGAGATTTTACACAAGGACAACAATTGCAATTATATTAGTAGTAGCTGGAGGATATTGTATAATTGTAGCTAATGATTATAGAGAAAATAGATCTGAAGTTGTAGCAAATATAGTTTTTGGAATTGCTATAATTAGTGCAACTATAATAAATTACATTTTTTATTTAAGAGAATCTTTAAGAGACCCTAATCCAGAAATAAGAGAGCAAAATAAAAAAGCTACAATTAAAATTGGAGAAATCTTAGAACTTATTATATTTTCTATATTTATATTAATGCCAATTTGGTGTATACCACATTTTATAAATTTAGTTCCAAGAAGAGATGAACTAATTAAAGAAGTAATTATAGTATTTGCAATTTCTTTCTCTTCGTTATTTTTAATGTATGCATTGAATCCAATGGATATAAAAGGAAAATTTAAAAAATTAGATTCAAAAAATTAAAATAAATTGTTATTTGTGTGAGTAATTTTAATTGTAAAGCTTATATTTTTTATAATAAATTTTCTTCTTTCAAAGTTCTCGGTATTTTGTCGTATTTGCTGAAACTGTTAAACTTTAGTTGTTACAGTTTCAGTACTTCAATATTTA
>CAOTKV010000007.1:60473-77847 GCA_948530865.1 uncultured Clostridia bacterium | reverse complement strand
TTTGGTGAACCAGAAGGGATTCGAACCCCTGACCCCACGCTTAGAAGGCGTGTGCTCTATCCAACTGAGCTACTGATCCAAAGGACATTAAATATATTAACACAATTTATAGTATTTGTCAACTATTGTTTTTAATTTTTTTAAACTTTTATAAAAACAAAGAGGCCAGACTAGCTGACCTCAATGCCCAAGACGTGCAATGCTTATCTTGTAAAAATAGCTTACTTCTTAATGGAATCCCAGCGAGCTTTCAATCCCCAGTCAAGAATTTCTTCACCGCTGGAAAACGGTACAAACAATCCTGCCTCGGTATATCCTGCTTCACGAAGTTCCCTGATGATCTTGTACCCCTTGGTCACAAATGTTTCACCAGTACGGTACACAAATACGACTTTGCCGTTATTCATGCAAAACTTACCAATGCTATCAGCCACACTGCAGTCGAAAGTTTCTGATTTAATTACAGGGTAATAGCAATCTTCAAAATAATGATGCTTCACCTTGACGCCGTTCTCAGGCATCCTGAAACAATTCCGAAGAGTTTCTTCGCTGAGTGCATGGATGTGATGATCATCACAGTAATTCTCGCACTTCTTTGCGAATCCGTTTTTCTTAACCGCGTTTGCTCTGGCAGAAAGCTCGTCCCACTTGATTTTCTCAAATTTGGGATAATCCCAGTTGGAAAACGGTACATAAAAGTACTCTTTGCGGAATCCAGCCTCTTTCAGTGCAGACATAACTTCATCGGTGTACGGGGTAACGAAAAGTTCTCCACTGGAGACCAGCGCGACCGTTGAGTTATTCACTGCATAGCAGCCATTGAACTTCGGTGCTCAGTCCAGGTTGAGAGATTCTTCTTTGTGAAACTGAGGGAAAATCACCATCATCCCAGCATATGCCCGTACAGAAAGTTCCTTCTTAATCATTTCCATCGTTGTTTTCGCCATCTTCTAATCCTCCTAAAATTTTTTGATGTAGATCATCATGAAGCTATCGCTAACACGAGAATCTATTTATAAAATGGTTACATATATATTATACCATTTTTATGTAAAGCTGTCAAAATGCATATACTATAAAAATCTCTCACATTCAAATTACAATCTGATTGTGAGAGATTTTTTATAAATTCATTTTTCTCTTATAACATAATAGCAAACTGGTTGATAAACAATATAATAGCATGAATCGCATCTTATTATTAGTTGATTTGGCTCTGTTCCAATACTATCGTTCTGTTTCACTAAAGTTGGTTGATTATACCAACCAACCTTATGAAACCATTTTTTGGTTTTTGGATCTTGTCGAATAAAGTGAAAATCACCTGATGGCAAATCATCTGTACTTGCATAAAAAAATAATTTTACAAGATATTCATTTCTTTCTAATTCCACAATTTGCTCTAAAGGTACTCTTTTAAAATTAATCTTCAAATTCTGCAAATCGATTTCTGTTTTCCGCATTAACTCTTGTGAACCAGTTCCTTTATATTTATTACTCTCTGTATATCCTGGTGTATAATGCAAACATCTTATACCATTATACATAATCCCTAAAGAATATGCATAACAGTTTGTTGATTCTACTGTATCTTCATCAAGTTCAATTGGAATTCCATTTTTTAAAAGTTTCTCAGTATGTATAATACTTTTTCTCATTTTCCTTACGCATTTTATTATCATGTTTTCCCTTTCTAAGATTCTTTAATTACTAAATATACTATTGGATAGTACATATATTTGAATCCATCTTTACAATGCGTAGTAAAAGTTTCAGGCTCTGATCCAGGAATAGAATCATCATTATATTTAGGGTCTGACTTTATTATATCTGGTTGCCGTTTCCATCCAATTTTATGAAACCACTTTTTGCTCTCTCTATCTTGTCTAACAAAATGAAAGTCGCCTCTTGGAATCTCTTTATTAATTTCAGCTTTGAAAACTTTTACCAAATACTCATCCTCTTCTAACTCAATTTTATCCTCTAAATCAAGAATCCGAAACTGAATACCAATGTTATTTAAATCTGCCTCTATCTTACTTATTAATGTTTCTTTATCCTCTGTTCCATCAATACGGTAATGTTCTGTAAATCCTGGATTATAATATCCCCTATCCTTAGTGTCATTATTATACATTATTCCCATTGAATATGCATAACAGTTTGTCTCTTTTACCGTTGATTCGTCAAGTTGTATTGGCACGCCTCCTTCTAATAATTTTTTACTCCGAACTATGCTGTTTTTAATCTTTTCCATTTCTTCGTTTGGTATAGTTTCTTTGATAGGCATAATTAGACCTCTCTTTCCTATTATTTTCGCTATATTTTATTATAACATATTTAAACAAGAATGTCTATTTTATGTTAACGGAAGTGATATTTATATTTCTTCAATTTTCGCATAGCTACTCCTTTCTATTTATTAGATGTAAATTATTTGGAGTTGTGGCTTTTGCTGCTGAAGAAGATATTCATAATCAAAATGTTATCGAAGAAAATATTCAGACACGCAGTGGAGTAAATATCATATTTCCCAATACAAAATCTTTCACAACTACAAAAAAATTAACTTCACTTAGTTATTTTGTCGAAGGATATCCTGTGGATGGACACGTAGTACTTAAGTTAACAAATCACAATGATGGTAGCTACTATACATATGCATTGTTTAACTATTTTCAAGGATCCTATCCAACCAATATTGAAGCTGGGACTTATGATCTCAGCATTATTGGAGGAAATTACACAAGTGTAAAATCAATCATTCTCAATTTCAGTTAACAATTATTATTTTATGTAACAGTTAATATTCAACATACATTCCATTTTAAAAAAGCAGTGGACTTCCACTGTTTTTTTATCTTTTTTTACCTTTTTTCTTAGTTAATGAATTTTATGATATAATTATATAAAGGGTGGGGAATATATTATGAAAAAAGTAATTAAATTGATTATAGTAATTATAATACTTATAATTGCTATAATATTAATTAACTATATAAGAAATACTGTAATTTCAAATAAAATAATTATGGCAGGAAATGATTTTTTTAATTCATCAAATTATCATATTACAATTAAAACAACTATGTCAGATGATTATAATGTAATTAATGAAATCTATTATAAAAATGATACTTGCTTAATAAATACTTATAATAACAATAAACTAACAGAAATATATTGGAAAAATTATTTAACAGAAGAAAAAATTTCGTATTATCCAGAAACATTACATACTATGAATGAATTTAATGAAGAATTAATTACTTCATTAAAAGATGAACTTATGTTAAAAGGTAATTCTGTTCCTATTTTTGATTTCATTGCAAAAAAAGATAATAGCTATATAATAAAAAATCAATATATAAATCACTATTTTAATAAAGAAACAGGTTTACTAGTAAAAAAAGAATATTATCTTGAAGAAAATTATAATACATTAAATAACATATCTGAATACAAATTCGAATTAAACACTGTTACTGATGAACAAGTAAAAAACCTGAAATATAATTATTAGTATGTACAAAGCTTCTTACTAAAATGTAAGAAGCTTTATTTTTATAAGCTATATTATTCTCTTTAAAACATTTAATATAACTTCTTTGGGTTTTGGCTTTGAGAAATAGCAATGGCCTAAATATTTTCTTAATATTTCTTCTTCACATTCATAATACATTATATCAGTAGCATTTTTTATATTTGTTTTAATGTTATTAATTGTTTTATCAAATTTTTTAGCAACAACAGGATATATTTTACCTTCCAAATTTTCATCACAATAATCTTTAGCAGTATATAAAATAAAAATTGTTTCAGCAATATATTTACTTCCATAATGCTTTAAATTATATCCCAAATACGAAAGTTCCTTATTAATTTTATCTCTTACTTCCTCTTCATTTTTTCTTTTATTTACTGTTTCATTATGTATATTTAGTTTAGAAGTAATTATAGAATTTATTTTATCAGCATCACTAAAAACATCTTCTGTTTTTATATTATAATCTAATTTCTTATTGTTCATAAAAAAATCTATATATGAATTATTAATTTCAACATTTTTATCTAGCATTAATATCACAGAAGTTTGTTTATTCTTTTCTTCTAAAAGTTTCATTATTAAATTACACTCATCAATTGGCATATCAATAATTATAATATCAACTTCAATATTTTCCATTAAAAATAAAATTTCTTTTTTGTTATTTGCTATTCCACATAATCTAAATTTATCATTTTTTACAGATAAGCCACTTATTAATTTTTTTCCATAATTTATATTTTTCTCAATTAACATAGTATTTATCATAATAAAATCTTTCCCTCATTTTTTCCTTTAATTAACTAGATAACATTTAAGACAAAAAACGACGCAAAAAGGTAAAAAAAGTTAAAAAATATTAAAAATTTTACCTTTTTTTACCTTTTTGATTCACTACTCATAATCTATGTTAAAATATCGCATGTATTGTTGCTTATATAGGACGATATTAACTAATTGTATGAAAGAAATAATTTTATTTATACAATTGGTTATATATATGTAGGAAAATGAGTTTATAGCTTTAGTACCAGTAGTTTTACAAAGGAGGACTTTTTATGAAAACATTTAAACACTTTAGTACTTTGATGCTGGTTGTAGCAATGCTGATTTGCTCAGTAAACACAACCGCATTCGCTGCAGAAAACAATGCCGTTCCTGAATCTGCCACTGTTATGGAGTTCGAGATTACTCCTGAAATGATGAGTAGAAGCGGTATTACCTTAGCAAATGACAGTTGGGACATGATAGGAGAATATACTGGAAAAATTCGGTCATACCCTGGAAATACTGTCCGATATCAAATAACTGTAACAGATACTAATGGTAATTCTGTTACTAATATGATTTCTCTACAACTATATAATTCTTCAAATGCAAAGATTTACGAGAAACCATTATGGGCTGATGGTAAAGAAGTAAGAGAAGAAATTCCTATCTCCTATGGTTCTAGCTATTATTTCAAATATGCTTTAGCATATGGAGATATGAGACCATTAAGAATACATATGGTTATAACTGTATTCTAAAAATATTTCGATTCATTTTCCTACAAAAAAGCTGGTGTAGTTATACCCAGCTTTTTTAATACTATTTTTTATTTAATTGTAATACTATTGTTGTATCATCATTTATTGGAATTGCTAAATATAATATATCTATATTTTCATCATATTTACTCACATTAAATTCAAAATTGAATCTAGATGTTTTTTCTAATTTTATACTTGAATCTCCCCCAGTTTTATAAATCTTATCAAATTTATCTTTTAAAGAAACTGGATTGTATAAAAGAAAATCATCATCATACAACACATCAAGTTCTAGTGAAACTTTCAAAGTTGTTTCTGTCAAATAAATTTCACTCTGAATTATATGTTCATTATAGCTTGGTTCATAAATTATTTTTTCTCTTTCATTAAATTTATCAGCTATATTTAGTTCAATTTTCCAATTTCCTTCTATAATCTCTTGACTATTTAATCTAATTTTATTTACTTCTATAAATAACTTTTCACATTTAGGAAATTCATTTGAAGAATATAATATTGACTCCCTTATAATATTATTTTCTAATCTTACTGGATTAGTGCTATTATGCATACCAGTTATTATTGGTGGACTCTCATATATATAATCTCCATTATTGAATTTATACCAAATATAATTATCAATATCTTTTATGGTATATTCATAAAGTTCAAATTTATCTATATTATTATTTACTTTATATAAATATGATATATCTAATTTTGATTCATCCATAATTATGTTATCAACTTTTATACCAATATCTTTATCATAAACAAAATCCATATTTACATTTTGAATATATCCATTTTGAGTTGCAATATCTATTGATTCTGTTGAACTTGTAAATATTGAACTAATATATTTTATAATATCATCTGCAAATACTACTCCTGATGTTATTGTTATAGCACAAATTATTATTGCTGCTATACGTCTAATATTTCGTATTTTATTTAATATATCTATCTTTAAATATGTATTTTCAATTGCTCTTTTTGTACTAGAAGGAATTTCATCATTAAAATCATTTTTAAAATATTCTTGTAGTCGAATACTTATATCATCATTACTACTAAACATTTGATTCATTGTTTTCTACCTCCTTTAACATTTCTTTTAATTTATTTTCAGCCCTATTTATTCTGCTTTTTATTGTACTTGGATTTTCATTTAATATTTTTCCAATATCAGTTGTGTTACAACCATATTTATAATACAAAGTTAATGCAATTTGTTCTTTGTCTTTTAATTTAGATATAAGAACATTAAAATCTAAATCATCATTAACATTGTTAATACTATTTTCATGATGTTTTATTATATTACTCATTTTTACTTTCTCTATTAATCGAATAGACTTTTTGTTTTTATTATGTATTGCATTACATTCATTTACAAGTATTCCTCTTATCCAAGATTTAAATTTCTCTTTTTCATTTAAACTCCTTAAATTAACATAAGCTTTATAAATGCACTGACTTACTGCATCATTAGCATCTTCATCATTGTGAAGTGTAATTTTAGCAATATAATAAAGTTCTCTTTCTACCATTCCAATGAGTTCTTTGTATGCATTACTGTCTCCATTAATAACTTTATTTATAAGTTCTT
Source organism: uncultured Clostridia bacterium (assembly GCA_948530865.1). GTDB lineage: Bacteria > Bacillota > Clostridia > TANB77 > CAG-508 > Scatovivens. Next base: position 71,156 of record CAOTKV010000007.1, on the reverse strand, counting down.
CCATTATTTTCCTAATACCTCACTATAATTATATTTTCATATACTATAAGCTAATCGTCAATATTTCTTATTTTACCTTTTCTTACCTTTCTATTAAATAACTATCTATATATATTATTTTACTAAAAATAAATTTATCCTTTTTTTACCTTTTTGAAAAAAATGTCTAAATGTGTGCTATAATAATTTTGTTAGCCACTTACACAATAGCTAACATATTTAATCACTAAAAAAGCAGATGTATTACCATCTGCTTTTTCCCTTTTAAAATTAATTCATTTCTATAACTTCATATTCTGTATAATTATCTATTTAATATATTATCATCTGTGACTGTATTATAGGAATATGTAAATGTGTATATTCTGTATTTAATAAAATTTTAGTATATTCTTTTTCATCTTTTTTCTCTCTTCCTTTATATTCAACTTTTCCATTAGTATCTTTTATTATATTAATATTATAATTTAATACTTCCTTCAAAGGATTCATCGATTCATCTATTGGAAAATAAGAAATCTTTTTATTTTGATGTTCAATTTGAATTTCTTTTTTATTTTCATAATCATATAAACATTCTCTATTACTATCTAATTCTCGAATATATATCTTATTATCTTTTAAATACATTTCAACTGTACTTTTTTTGCTATTTTTCTCATCTACTGATTCTTTTTTTAATACATATTATTTGGAATATCATTATCTAATAAAGCTAAAATATTTTCTAATGGATACTCATCTTTCATATAATTAGTATAGAACTTTACTGATATAATTCCAATAGTAAGAATTATTATCAATAATTCTTACTATTTTTACATTTTTTTCATTTAATTTCCTCTCCTTTTATTTATTATTAATTTATCATTATGCATTATATTTTACAATATTAGAATTTTTATCTTTTTTATCGTTCTTATTTTTTTATATTTTTTAAAACAGCTCTTATTATTTTTTTAGGTCCAGGTTTAATTAATTCATATTTACCTAAATATTTTATTAAAATATTTTCTTCACAATCATAAAACATTTTATCAGTTGCATAAATAACTGTTGATTTAACATTATTAGGTGTATCACCATATTCTTTTGCTATTATTGGATAAACATCTTTTTCAAGACTAAATTTATAATATTTATTTGAACAATATAGGAAATATATTGCTTCTAGTAAATATTCTTTACCTATATACTCAAAATTATAACTTAACTTTTATAGTTCATCTTTAATCTTTTCTTTCAAATTTAATATAGTATAATTTGTAACATTTATATTGTCTAATTGTTTTGTCATTCCAATAGTTCTCCTCATTTTACATAATATCATATCTATTATATTACATAAATTATTGTGGTCAATATTTCCTATTTTACCTTCTTTTACCTTTTTATTAAATACAAAAAACTTTGAGATAAAGTATATAATTTCTACTTAGAGAAATAACAAAATATAAAAGTCAAACTTATACTAATACATTTATAAGCGAAAAAGGGAAAAGCAGATGATTACTCATCTGCTTTTTAAGTGATTAATAATTAAACATATTGTATTTTTATCAACATGCTCAACTTGATTATTATACACTATTTTCGACATAATTTCACAAAAAGGTAAAAAAAGGTAAAAAAAGGTAAAATTTATAGACTAAAATAAACCTAGGAAATTGATATTTTCAACATTCCTAGGTTTTATTTTGGTGCAACAGGAGGAATTCGAATCCCCGACCTCTCGGTTCGTAGCCGAGTGCTCTATCCAGCTAAGCTACTGTTGCATTTTGCAATACATTAATTATAATCTCACAAGTTTAATTTGTCAACATTTTTAAAGATAGACTTGCAAAAAAACTATTTAATTGTTATGATTATGTTGAAAAAAAATTATGGGTGATAAAGTACGTGAAAAATGATAAAGAATCAAAAGCTAAAAGCTCAGCTACTAAAATCCTTATTCTTATTTGTGTAGGAATTTTCATAATCTTTACTGTTGCAAAGTATACAACGGATGAGGATTTTAGACATGATATAGATACTAATTGGCTAAAAAAACAGGTATCAGAATCAAAACTTAATACTATTGAAATTAATTCTGATTATAACCCTTCTGTATATGCATATGACAAATATATTACTGTATTAAGTAAAAATAAACTTACAGAATATACTTCTGATGGAAAAGCATTTGCAGAACTTGATGTTAACATTTCTGTTCCTTTAGTTGCTACTTCAGAAAAATATATGGTTATGGCAGAAAAAGAAGGACAAAAAATTTATTTAGTTTCAGGTTCAAATGTTTTATGGAAAAATACTGTTGAAGGGCAAATTTCTCAAGTTAGTGTAAATAGAAATGGTTATGTAAGTATCGTTATAAAAAATACAACTCATAAGTCTGTAGTTGTTTATTTTGATTTAAGTGGTAAAGAATTATTTAGAGTTTATCTATCTTCTACTTATGTAACAAGTACAGCAATCTCAACTAACAATAGCTATTTAGCAATTGGAGAAGTTGACTATTCAGGAACAATAATTAAATCATATGTAAAAATAGTTTCTGTAGAACTTGCACAAACAGACCCAAAACAGTCTATTGTGTATACTTATGAGTCTGAAAACAATGAAATAATAACTGGTATAGATTATAAAGATAAAACTTCTGCAATTTGTATGTTTAATAGTTATATTCAAAGAGTAACACCAGATTCAAATGAAAGAGTTTATGACATAACAAATAATGATTTATTTATTGATATAAATCTTAAAGATGCCATAGCAATAATTGATAAACAATCTTCTGGTTTATTTTCTTACGAATATGAAATTGCAATGAAAAGTACAAATAATACTTCAGAAAATCTTTATATTTTAAATAGCGATTTACCAAAGTCTTTACTTGTTTCTGGAAATGTTATGGCTATAAATTTAGGTGATGAAGTTCAAATAATTAATTCAAATGGATGGTTGCTGAAAAACTATACATCTTCTAAGCAAATTAGTAATATAGTTTTAGGAAATAGTATTGCTGGAATTGTATATAAAAATAAAATAGAAATTATAAGCTTATAGGAGGAAAAAATGGGAGCAATAAATTGGATTGCATTTGGAGGAATATTAGTAGATTTAGTTATTATCTCAATGCTTGTTTCAACAGCTTATTGGGGCTATAGGAGAGGTCTTGTTGCAGCTATATTTAAAGTTTTAACTTTTATTATTTCATTAATAATAGTATTTCTACTTTACAAACCTGTATCTGCATCAATAATTAATAACACACAATTAGATGAAAAATTAGCAAATAGTATAAAAACTAGTTTATCTGGCACAATATTAAATGATAATGGAGAAATGATTCAAAATTCAAATTCCATTTCAGATGGTGTGTACGCCTTAATTGAATCATTTGTTTCAGAAGCATTAAAGAAAAGTGAAATTGACCCAATTGGCTATGTTTCAATAAATTTGGCACAACTTATGATAAGAGTTGGTACAATGCTTTTATTATTTATGATATCAAGATTTTTCTTGTTATTCATCAGATTTGCTGCAGAACTACTTGCAAATCTACCATTTATAAAAATGTTTAATAAATCTGGTGGATTAATATTTGGTATAGTAAAAGGCTTTTTCACTATTTACTTAATCCTTGCAGTATTTTCACTAGCTTCACCATTAATTAGTACATGGGGAGTTATTGGAGCAATCGAGGATTCATCATTAGGAAGTAAAATGTATAATAATAACATAATTATTAACTTCTTAATAAAATAAATTTAATAAAAATAAGGCGGACATTTCTTATTGTCCGCTTTTTTATATAATAAAAAGGAAGTGACATATTGAATCGAATCAATAGTAGTATTAATAAAAAAAATAAAAAAGTAAAAAAAGAAGAAATTCCAAAAGAAGAAAAAACAAGAAAACCAAAAAAACAAAATATGAAAAAAGAAAAGAAACGTAAAAAACATCCTATTTTAAGATTTATTAGAAATCTTCTACTTTTAATAATTATAATTACAATTATTATAGGATTTCTTTTCTATAAAAAAGTAGAAGCAAATGGTGGCGGAGTAAAAGGTGTGTTATGCACACTTCTTGGACAATCTGTGGAAGATTTGGCTAATTTAGAAAAAATTAATGTTTTAGTATTGGGCGTTAGCGAAGATATTGATACAAAATTAACTGATACAATAATTCTATGCTCATATAATCCACAAAATCAATCTGCATCAATGCTTTCTATTCCTAGAGATACTTTTATCGGTAAAAATCAAAACACTGCAAAAGGCTCTGACAAAATAAATTCTTTATATGCCAAAAATGTTCAAAAAACAGTTGATGCAGTTGAAAAAATAACTGATCTTGAAATTGATTACTATGTTGTTGTAAAAACTAGTAGTTTAATAAAAATCGTTGATATTCTTGGTAGTGTTGATTTCGATGTTCCAATTGATATGGATTATGATGACCCAACACAAGATTTACACATACACCTTTCAAAAGGTATGCAAAAAATAGATGGTGAAAAAGCAGAACAATTACTAAGATTTAGACATAATAATGATGGTTCTTCATATCCTTCTGAATATGGTGATAATGATTATGGTAGAATGAAAACACAACGTGAATTTATGCAAGAAACTTTAAAACAAGCATTAACATTAAAAAATGCGAAAAATGCAAAAAAAATCATTAATACTGTTTTTGATAATATAGAAACAAATTTAACAAAAGATGATTGTATACCTTATATTCCAGTAGCTTCTGAATTTGATATTAACTCAATTGTAAGTAGACAACTTCCTGGAGAATCTAAAAAATGTAATAATCTTTGGTTCTTCTTACACGATAAAAAAGAAACTAAAGAAATTATATCAGAAATATTTTAAAAAGAGCTTGCAAATTTTCTTGCAAGCTCTTATAATATATTCCAATTTATCTTCTCTTTTTCTTTCTTCTCTTACTTTTACTAGCAAGTAATAATACTGCAAATACTAATAACACCCCACCTATTATTAAAATTGTTTCATAATAAGTTTTTTCTTCTACATCTGATGCTGCTAGAAGTTTAGCACTATATTCAATATCATCAACTTTATATTTTATAGTACCTATCTCTTCCCCACTTTTAATTGGTGCTACTATCTCTTCTCTAAGTTTTATTTCAGGAATAATTTGATTCATATCTATACTTTTATTATTTATTACTGTAATACTATTATCTATAAGTAAATCTAACATTTTCGTTTCTTTAGTTGCATTTTCTATTTCAATTGTATCTACTACTGTGTTTTTTTCTTTTACTTTTGTTAATGTGAAATTATCATAAGCATAATCTAATAATTTTATTGAATCTGAAAATCTATCGCCATTTAAAACAACAGCTATAAATTCTAATCCATCTCTTGATGCTTCAGATACTAAACAGTTTCCTGCTTGTGATGTATATCCTGTTTTTATTCCAATTGCATTTTTATAATAATGCTCACTTTCTGGATTTATTAAAGCATTTGTTGTTTTTAAACTTCTATCTTCATTTGGATATTTATTTGTAGCAGGTAAAGTATATTCTGTCTGCATAACTAAGCTTCTAAAAGTTTCATTTTTCATAGCATATGTAGCAATTAAATATAAATCATAAGCAGTTGAATAATGTCTTTCATTATGAACTCCATTTGGATTTACAAAATGTGTTCCTGTACATCCTAGCTCTTTTGCTTTTTGATTCATCATATCTGAAAAACTATCTACACTTCCAGCAACATATTCTGCAAGCACATATGCTGCATCATTTGCTGATTTTATCATTAGAGCATTTAATAAATCTTTTACTGATATTTCTTCCCCAATTTGTAAGTCACAAGTAACATATCCACTAGGAATACCTGCAATTGCACTTTCTGTTACAGTAACCATATCAGCTAAATTACAATTTTCTATAACTAAAATTGCAGTCATTATTTTGGTTGTAGATGCTGGCCACATTTTCTCAGTAGATCTTTTTTCATATAAAATTCTACCAGTACTAACTTCTACTAAAATTGCAGATTTAGAGGTGATTGAAACTTCATCAGCAAAAGAAATAGTTTGTATACTGATAATTATTAACATCAGCAGCAAAAATATTTTCTTCTTAATTTCCATAAAATTCCTCACTAATTCATATCTTATGTATTCCATTTATAATATATCAAAATACGACAAATTTCAATATTAATATTTTATCTTTTTTATATAATAGGCAAGTGCTCTGTACTTCCTATTATATAAAGGCTTTACCAATATTTGTACACAAATTTTACAAAGTAAAATTTGGCACACGAACAAAAATGCCCCACTTAAATATGTTAAAATATTTGAGAACTTTAAAAGTGGCTCTTTTGTTCTTACTTAGAAAGGAGTGATATTTATAGAATCTTTTAAAAATTTATTTATAAAATTAGCACTTATAATAACATTTATCATAATTATTATTTATAATTTTTTTATATCAAAAAATAGCTATAGTGAAATTAATAGTCTTGAATCAATAGTTGAAAATTCTACTGAAAATAAAATAGAATTAGATGAAAATAACAAAATAAAAGTTTATATTGCTGGAGAAGTAAATACCCCAGGAGTTTTTGAACTAGATGAAGATTCAAGAGTTGAAGATGCAATAGCTTCTGCTGGTGGATTAACTAATTTAGCTAATATTAAAAATATTAATCTTGCACTTATAATTGAAGATGGAGAAAAAATATACATTCCAAATATTAATGATAATGATATTATAGATTATTCTGCTCAAGAATCTCCAAAGAGTTCAAAAGTCAATATAAATAAAGCTGATGTAAGTGAATTACAAAATCTCCCTGGAGTAGGAGTATCTCTTGCAGAAAAAATTTTTAATTATAGAAAAGAAAATGGAAATTTTAAAAAAATAGAAGATTTAAAAAATGTTAATGGAATAGGAGAAAAAAAATTTGAAGCTTTAAAAGAATATATTTGTACTTAAAATATTGATTTATATAATCTTTAATTATACAAAAGGACGTAAATGAATAATACCTTCAAAAACGTCCTTTTTATTTTAATTTTCCAAACCGAAGCTAATACCTATTGCATTATTTACCTTACTCATAACAGAATTATCATCTATATGACCTATTTTCTCTTTAAGTCTACTTTTATCAATTGTACGAATTTGTTCTGCCAAAACAACAGAATCTGATTTCAACCCATTATCATCTGATCCTATCTCTATGTGCGTTGGCAATTTATTTTTTCCTGTTTGTGATGTAATTGCAGCAGCTATAACTGTTGGGCTATATTTATTTCCAGTATCATTCTGTATAATTAAAACTGGTCTAACTCCTCCCTGCTCAGAACCAACAACTGGACTTAAATCCGCATAAAACATATCTCCTCTTTTTATTACCATATTATTCACTCCTATTAAAATTGCATATAGAATAGAATTGTTGAAAAATTATATAATAATATAAAAATTATTTAATTTCTATATCTTTATATATTATGCTTATATATGGATTTTGGGTAATATCTTTAATTACTAATTTTTCAGGTTCATAACTTTCAGCATCTAAGTATAAATATTTGTACTTTATATATGTATTTGAATTATTGGGGAGTTTGATTTCTATAACTATTTTTTCATCTTCTTCATAAATTTTAGAATTATTATTAAAAAACTCATTACTAAATGTATTTAAAAATAATGAATTATTTAATATGCACTCATAATTTTCATATACTTTTTCCATATTTAACTTTGAATTTAATATTTTTAATTTATTTTCTTCTAATTCAATAGTTAGATTCTTTATATTATCTGGATTAATTATTTCTTGCTTACTATAATTTCCTTTTATAATTTGATTCATCTCATACTTATTTTCATTTTTATTGCTTTTTACTGTTACTTCAATATTTGCTTCATAATTATTAAATTCTTTCAAAATATCTTCAACAATTTGTTCTTGACTTCTATTGATATTATTACCAGATTTAAAAAAATTATAATAAAAAAAGCAAAAAACAATACTACAAATAAAAACAAAAATAATCAAAAATTTTTTATTTTTCATACATTGCCTCCTTATTTATAGGAAATACAAAAACGAATAGATAAATCTATTCGTTTCAAATATATTATTCAATTTTTAGAAATATTCTTTAAGAATCTTTTTAAATTCTTCTTCTGATTCGACAGAATTTATTTTATTTCTTATTGCTGTTGCATTTTCCATTCCTTTAACATACCAAGAAATATGTTTTCTTATTTCACGTGTTGCTGTATATTCACCTTTTTCTTTAAGTAATAGATCAAAGTGTTCTAAAATTACCTCATATTTTTCTGAGGATGAAATCTGAGGCATTTTTTTTCCATTTCTTAGATAATATTCGATATCTTTAAAAATCCATGGATTTCCAAGTGATGCTCTTCCTATCATAATTCCATCAACACCTGTCGTTTCAAACATTTTAAGTGCATCTTCTGGTGATTTTATATCTCCATTACCAATTACTGGAATTTTTACTGAATTTTTTACTTCTTTTATAACTTCCCAATCAGCAACTCCAGAATAAAATTCTTCTCTTGTTCTTCCATGAACAATTATAGCATCTGCTCCCTCTTCTTCAATTATTTTGGCTACTTCGACTGCAACTATATGTTTATCATCCCATCCTTTTCTTATTTTTACAGTTAATGGTTTTGTAGTATTTGAGCTTACTTCTCTTACAATTCTTCTTACTAAGTCTAAGTTTAATAATAATTTGCTACCATCGCCATTTTTTACAACTTTTGGTGCTGGACATCCCATATTTACATCCAAAATATCACAATATTCTGATACAAATTTTGCAGCCTTTCCCATTGATTCTGGGTCACTTCCAAAAATCTGCATTGAAATTGGTCTTTTTTCATCATTTGATGAAATCATTTTTAAAGTTTTCTCATCTTGATAACATATTGCTTTACTACTAACCATTTCATTACAAACTAATCCTGGATTACCATATTTCTTACAAATCTTTCTAAATGGTAAATCAGTAACACCAGCCATTGGTGCTAATATTATATTATTTTCTAGCTCTACATTTCCTATTTTTAGTGGTTTTAAAAACATTTTACTATACCTACCTATTATTACATAAAAAACGGAATAAAGATCTTAAATAAAATCTCAGTTCCGTTCTAATTTATTCTACAAATATTGCTTTTTGTCTTCTACTACTAATATTAAGTAACAATCCTATACAAATAAAATTTGTTACTAATGAACTACCACCATAGCTTACAAACGGTAATGGAATACCTGTAATTGGTAATAAACCTATTGTCATACCTATATTTTCAGTCATATGAAAAAAGAAAATTCCAGCAATTCCTATTGCTATATATGACCCGATATTATCTTTAGCAGTTTTAGCTACATAGATAGCTTTTGTTACCAAAATAATATATAAAATAGTTATACTTCCAGTGGCAATAAATCCCATTTCTTCCCCTATTGCAGAAAATATAAAGTCTGTTGTTTTGGGATGTAAAAAGCCAAGCTGTGTTTGATTTCCTTTAAACAATCCCATTCCAAAAATCTCTCCAGCTCCTATTGCAAGTTTTGACTGTAAAATGTTATATCCTGCACCTCTAGGATCTATACCTGGATTTAAAAAAACTTCAATTCTCTTTAAAGCATGTTCTGGTAAATTTGCATATATAACTGGTGCTGTAACTGCTATTAAAACAACTGCTAAAATTATATACTTTTTATCTATTCCTGATGCAAAAATCATGAATAAAATTGCAGATATATAAGCAAGTGCAGTTCCATTATCTGGTTCTTTTACTATTAAAGCTACTGGAATTGCAGCAAAAATTAAAACAATTGCTAACTTCCAAATTTTATTAATTTCTTTTCTTCCCTTTATTTGCATTTTATTTATTAGAAAAGCTAAAAATAATATTATTACAATTTTTCCAAGCTCAGATGGTTGAAATGAAAGTGATTCTCCAAGCTTAAACCAGCTACTTGCACCGCTTATAGGCTCTGTAAATAATACTCCTATAAGAAGACCTATAATAACTATATATGCAAGAGTTGAAAACCTAACAATTACATTATAATCAATAATAGATGCTAAAATTAAAAAAGGTATACTTATCAAAATCCATTGGACTTGTCTTCTAAATTCTGCATATTCTGTACTTTGAGTAGCCGAAAATAATGCAACTAAACCTATAACTGCTAAAATTACACTTACAATAAGAATTGTCCATTCTGTATTTTTAAGTAATTTTTTTCCCATTTATATACTCCTATTTCTTTTTCTTACGTTTATCTTTAGTAGCTGCTTTTTTTGTCTCTTCTACATTTTTATTTTCCTCTTTTGTAGTAGAATTTTCTTTTGTATTAGCTTCTTCTTTTTTATCAGCTTCTTCAGCAGCTTTTAATAAATCATCAAAAGTAACATCATCGTCATCGTTTTCATCATCTTCTGCATCATCAACTTCAACAAAAACTTCTTTAACCTCTTCTTGTTCTTCTATTTCTGTATTATTCTCATTTACTTTTATATCATTTTCTTTATTTTCTGCTGTTTCTTTATATTCATTACTTTCAGGAAGTTCTATTACATCTGGAATTTTTTCATTTTCTTCTTTATTCTCTTCTTTGTTATCTT
>CAOTKV010000007.1:0-60373 GCA_948530865.1 uncultured Clostridia bacterium | reverse complement strand
TCTTCTTTATTTTCTTCACTATTATTTGGAGTTTCATTATATGTTGGGATTCCCATTTCTTTATTGAAATCTACTCCCTCAAAATCTTTAATCTTCTCAGCCATCATATCATTTTTTATATTTACAATTGGTATATTAGCATATAATGAAGGTGCACCATTTGTACCATCATCATTTGATTGATTTGTAAGTCTTACATCAATTGAATCTTCATCAACCACAATATATTTTTTTATAACATCAATTATTTCTTGTTTCATAAGTTCCAAAAAATCTGCTGATACATTTGCTCTATCTTGCATAAGAACTAAATGTAATCTTTCTTTTGCAGCATCTTTTGAGCCTAATTCTTTTTGTGGCTCTGTTTTTACTATTTTTTTGAAAAAATGTCCTATATTTTCAAACATTATTAATTCTTACCTCCAACTTTTATCTTATTTTATCCTCTTCCAAAAAGACTTTTTAATCTAGCAAAAAAGCCTGTCTCTTTTCCAGGTACTGTAACTTCGATGTTCTCTCCTAATATTCTTCTTGAAATTTCTAAATAAGCTTTTCCAGAAGGTGCTTTTTTATTAGAAATAACTGGTTCTCCTTTATTAGTTTGAGTAATAATGTTTTCATCATCTGGTACAACACCTATTAAATCTATTGCTAATAAATCAACAATATCATTAACATCCATCATTTCCCCTCTTCTAACCATACTTGGTCTTAATCTATTAACAATTAGTTCAGGGTTTTTAATTTCAGAAGCTTCTAATAATCCTATAATTCTATCAGCATCTCTAATTGATGAAATTTCAGCTGTTGTAACAACTAAAGCTCTATCAGCCCCAGCAATAGCATTTTTGAAACCTTGTTCAATTCCTGCTGGACAATCTACAATTATGTAATCAAATTCTTCTTTTAATTTAGCTACTAAATCTTTCATTTGTTGTTCATTTATGGCTGTTTTATCTTTTGTTTGTGCTGCTGGAAGCAAGAAAAGTTCTTTAAATCTTTTGTCTTTTATTAAAGCTTGTCTTAATCTACATTTTTCTTCTATAACATCAACTAAATCATATACTATTCTATTTTCAAGTCCTAAAACAACATCTAAATTTCTTAAACCGATATCTGTATCAACTAACGCAACCTTTTTTCCTGCAAGAGCCAATGCAGAACCAAGATTTGCAGTTGTTGTTGTTTTACCAACTCCACCTTTTCCTGATGTAATAACGATAACTTCTCCCATTAAATTTCCTCCTTAACTTCGCTTTGCCTGTATTCCGTAGTTAAATTTGTTACAACAAGCAAAATGTATATTATGCGATTATCATATATTATCATTTAAAACATATATATATTATATTTTTTTTCGTCAAAAGTCAATGAATCTTGTTAGTTTTTTGTAATAAGTTTGTAATAAAAAATAAGAATTGCCTTCTATATTGACTTTCCTTAGTAAAAAATATATACTGTACATGAAATAATGAATAAAAATATACACCATAGACAATGATCTTTTGTTATAACATAAAATATTCTAAATAGGAGGTTACAATGAGTAATTTAATTGAAATCAGATGGCATGGTAGAGGTGGTCAAGGTGCAAAAACAGCTTCACTTCTTCTTGCAGATGCAGCATTCAATACTGGAAAATATATTCAAGGCTTTCCTGAATATGGTCCAGAAAGAATGGGGGCTCCTATCACTGCTTATAATAGAATAAGTGATGAGCCAATCACTGTTCACTCAAATATTTATGAGCCTGATTATGTCGTTGTTGTTGACGACTCTCTTTTAGACTGTGTTGATGTTACAGCTGGTCTAAAAAAAGATGGTGCAATAATTATTAATTCTACAAAAAATGGAGATGAATTAAGAAATTCTCTAAAAGGTTATGAAGGAGATATCTACAAAATAGATGCTAGAAAAGTTTCTATGGAAACTTTAGGAAAATATTTTCCTAACACCCCTATGCTTGCAGCAGTTGTTAAAGTTAGCAATATAATGTCTGACGAAGCATTTTTAGAAGATATGATTGGTTCTTTCAAACATAAATTTGCAAAAAAACCTGAAGTTATTGATGGAAATATGAAAGCTTTAGAAATGGCTTTAAAAGAAGTAACTAAAGTTTAGAAGGGAGTTATTATGACAGAAAATAAATTAAATCCAAAAACACCTATGGAAGATCTTACAATAGGTGGAAATATTTATACAGCTGGTAATGCAAAAGAGTTTAAAACTGGAGATTGGCGTTCTACAACTCCTAGATTTATTCCAGAACTTTGCAAACAATGTGGACTTTGTTTCCCTGTTTGCCCAGATGATGCAATTCCAGTAAATAAAGAAGGAAAAAGAGAAGATTTTGATTACGATGCTTGTAAGGGATGTGGCGTTTGTGCTAAGGTTTGTCCTTTCAAAGCTATCGAAATGGAATAAAATCAATAAAAATAAAAGGAGAGAAATTATGGGAATTAGAGAAAGATTAAGTGGTAATGAAGCTGCTGCTATAGCTATGAAACAAATAAATCCTGATGTTGTTGCTGCATTTCCAATCACACCTTCAACAGAAATACCACAATACTTTTCAAGTTTTGTAAGCAATGGTCAAGTTGATACAGAATTTGTTGCTGTTGAAAGTGAACATAGTGCGATGAGTGCTTGTATTGGTGCACAATCAGCTGGAGGAAGAGCTATGACTGCTACTTCAGCAAATGGTTTATCTTTAATGTGGGAAATGATTTATATTGCTTCTAGTTTAAGATTACCTATTGTTATGTCATTAGTTAATAGAGCTGTTTCAGGACCTTTAAATATACACAATGATCACTCAGATGCTATGGGTGTTAGAGATGCAGGTTGGATTATGCTTTTCTCAGAAAACAATCAAGAAGCATATGATAACTTACTTATGGCTCACAGAATTGCTGAGCATAAAGATGTTCAACTTCCATTAATGGTATGTCAAGATGGATTTATAACATCTCATTCAATTGAAAATATTGAATTATTAGAAGATGATATAGTAAAAAAATTTGTAGGTACTTATAAACCAGAACATTATTTATTAAATGATAAAGAACCTATTGCAGTTGGTCCTTTAGATTTACAAGCATATTTATTTGAACATAAAACACAACAAGCCATAGCTATGAAAAATGCAAAAAAAGTAATTAAAGATGTTTCTGAAGAATTCGAAAAAATTTCTGGAAGAAAATATGAATTCTTTGAAAAATATAAATTAGATGATGCTGAAATGGTTATCGTTTGTATGAATTCAACAGCAGGAACAACAAAAGCTGCAGTTGATGAATTAAGAGCACAAGGTATAAGAGCAGGATTATTAAAAATTAGAATGTTTAGACCTTTCCCTGCTGAAGAAATTGCAGAAAGCTTAAAAAACGCAAAAGCTGTCGCAGTTTTAGATAAAGCAGATTCTCTAAACGCTGCTGGTGGAGCTTTATATGAAGATGTTACTTCTGGAATGTTTATAAATAACATTAATGTGCCAACAGTAAATTATGTATATGGAATTGGTGGTAGAGATACAACAGTTTCAGATATTAAGAGTGTATATAAAGATTTAGAAGTTATTGCTTTTGAACAAGAAAAACAAGTTGATGGAGCAAAAATTAAAGTTGAAAATCCTTACAGATATTTAGGATTAAGAACAAAATAAATAAAAAATTGTAAAACAATTAGAAAGGATGGATTAATATGCCATATAATCATAAAGAAGTAATCGCTAATAAGCCTTCAAGATTCACATCAGGTCATAGAATGTGTGCTGGTTGTGGTGCACCACCAGTAGCTAGAATGATTTTAAGAGCTCTTAAACCAGAAGATCATGCTGTTATTGCAGGAGCTACTGGATGTATGGAAGTTTCAACTTTCATTTATCCTTATACATCTTGGACAGACTCATTTATCCATACAGCATTTGAATGTGCTGGTGCTACTTTAAGTGGAGCTGAAGCTGCTTATAAAGCAATGAAACGTCAAGGAAAATTACCAGAAGATAAAAACACAAAATTCATTGCATTTGGTGGAGACGGAGGAACTTACGATATCGGTCTTCAAAGTTTATCAGGTGCTATGGAAAGAGGTCATGACATGGTTTATGTTTGTTATGATAATGGTGCTTACATGAACACTGGTATTCAACGTTCATCTGCAACACCAAAATTTGCAGATACAACAACTACACCAGCAGGATCTGTTGTTCCTGGAAAAATGCAACCTCGTAAAGATTTAGCAAAAATAATGGTTGGACATCACTTACCATATGTTGCTCAAACAATTGCACTTGCTAATTACAAAGATTTATATGAAAAATCTGAAAAAGCTATTTATACAGAAGGTGCTTGTTTCTTAAATGTTCTTGCACCATGCCCAAGAGGATGGGGATATAATACAGAAGATTTAATGCAAATAAACAAACTTGCTGTTGATACTTGCTATTGGCCATTATATGAAGTTGTTGATGGAGTTTATAAAATAACATATAAACCAGCAAAGAAACTTCCTATAGAAGAATTCTTAAAACCACAAAAAAGATTTAAACATATGTTTAAACCAGGAAATGAATGGATGATTGAAGAATTCCAAAAAGAAGTTGATTCTAGATGGCAAGAACTATTAGACTTAGAAGAAATTACAAATAAACAAAATTAGTATTTAGAGAGTTACTTTTTTCATCAGTAACTCTCTTTATTTTATCACCACTTTTCAGCGTTTTGACCTGTTTGCAAGGTTCTATCCCTTAAAATAAGTCATGTTTTGGTCAATTATTCTATAGCATGTTCATGCAATTTTTTCACAAAACAATTAATTTCTTACACAAAAGAAAATTATATTTTTTTATTCAATAGAAATTACAAAAGCATACATTTGTACAAATATGAAAAGTTATACAAAATGCGTGCGTGATTTTATTCTTATGCAAACTACATGCACGTATTTTGGATTCATATTGAAATTTAAGCGATTTTATGGTAGAATTAGTAATAGATTATTAATAGAAAAGGATTTTTTATATGAACTTATTTCAAGAAACCAAATTTTTAATGAATAAATATAATATAACTGCAAATAAAAATTATGGTCAAAATTTCCTAATTGATGAAAATGTAGTAAGTGGAATTGTTCAAAATGCTGAAGTATCAAAAAAAGATCTTGTAATTGAAATTGGACCTGGTCTTGGCACTCTTACCTCCTATCTACTAGAAAGTGCAGGAAAAGTTATTTGTATAGAATTAGATACACATATGTTAAAAATATTAAATGATAGATTTAGTCTATATACAAACTTTGAACTAATAAATGATGATGTTTTAAAAGTTGATTTAAAAGAATTAATTTCAAAAAACTCTGAATTTGAAAATGTAAAAGTCGTTGCAAACTTACCATATTATATTACAACACCAATCATTATGAAATTATTAGAAGATAAATTAAATTTAACAAGCATTACTGTTATGGTACAAAAAGAAGTTGCTGAAAGATTAACAGAATCTCCTGGTTCTAAGAACACTGGTTCCATAACATATAGTATAAACTATTATACTAATCCAAAAACAGTTATTGACGTACCTAAAGAATCATTTATACCAAGCCCTAAAGTTGATTCTTCTGTAATAAAATTAGATATTCTAAGTGAACCAAAAATTAAAGTTTTAGACGAAGAATTATTTTTTAAAGTTATAAAATGTGCTTTTATGCAAAAAAGAAAAACATTAATAAATTCATTATCTAATTCAGGAATTGGGTCTAAAGAAAACTTAGAAAAAATATTAACAGAATTGGAATTAGATCTTAGAGTTCGTGCAGAACAACTTACTTTAGAACAATTTGGAATGCTTTCAGATAAATTAAAAGAGTAATTGATAAATCAGTCAATTACTCTTTTTATATATAACTATTTTGCTTTAAAAATTCCCCTTTTTTTTAATAATTTTATAATTATACTTAAAATTACTAATATTAAAACTATACTACTTAAAATAAAAATTATACTACTCATCTCTTGAATTTTTCCAGATTTTAAATCTTCATTTTTTTCTCCTTGAACAATTTCTGTTTCAACATTATCTGGTATATTTTTTTGATATTCTTCAAATTTTTCTAAAAATTTATCATAATTTCTTGGTACTAAAGAAATCCATTCCAGTTTGTATTCTCCATCTACTTTTGAAAATTCAGCAAAACAAATATTATTGCTATCATCCCATTGGGTATTTTCACTAGAATAAGGTGTAACAATAAAACCAATATGAACTTTTACTAACTCTTCCTCTTCTACACTACTAGTTCCAAATCCTAAGTATCTATAATCTAATATTCTTTCATCTTCTGGTATACTCTCATCTTTATATTTTTCCAATAATTCTACTAGAGCTTTTTCAAATGCCTCTTCCCTTTTTTTATTCTCTTTTTTCCAATCTTCTACTGCAAAAACTTGACTTGAAAAAATTAGTAATATAATCATAAATGAAATAAGTATTTTTTTCATATTATTTCACCTCAGCCTTCTCTAAAATAATATCTGCTTCTCTTCCATGATAATTAACATGAAGAGTTATTTTATCTGTCATATCATATTTAGTTAAATCAAACATAGCATTAAAATCGTATATTCCATTTTCATCTATATATCCGCCACCATTTTCTCTATTTCCTACTGTCATTTCAAATTTTTCACCATTTTCATTCACTAAATACTTTTCAAATTCCCAAATCTTAGAAGATTTTTCCATATATTCCTTATATTCAGGTGTTTTTCTAAAATCTTTTTGTATATAGTTCAAAATATCAATAGATTTTAATTCATCATCTTTTGGAAGAGAATTCCAAAAATCTATTTCAGGAGTTGATGGTCTTTCTGGATATTTATCAGCTTGGAATTTCATTGATATATCCATACCAGTATCATATACCGTAGCTTTTGTTACATTAAAATCTTTATTACTTGTAGATTTTTGAATATAAAGAATGCTAGATCTATTATACATTTTTTCTGGTACATCAACAGAAAACTTCCAATCTCCTTTTAATGAAAGCTGTTCATTTCCTTGCATTGTTTCTACTTTATTTGAAATTGCTATTTCAGTTAATTCAAAATTAATTTTTTTACTTTTTGGGTAATAAGCACCACCTATATAAATATTAAACATTACTTTTAAATGATTTCCATCTTTACTTTCTATTAGTGGTCCATTTTCACCGCTACCAAACCATTTTTCTTCTTCATTTGGTTCTATATTTTTTTCCTTACAAAACTCATTATATGCACTAGGAGTATCGCTACGTAAAACATTATAATTTTCATCATATACTACTAAATCTGGAAAAGAAACATTCCAAATATCTTCTATTTTTACAGCATCTTTTATTTTATCAGACAATGTAATATCAAATGTTGCACTTAAAGAAAAATCATCCATTATAAACTCTTCAACTTTAATTTTAGTTTCTAAATCTTCTATTATCTCTCCAGTTTCTTCATTTTCAATTATAGAATTTGATATATTATCATCCATTTCTACTTTTTCTATATATCCTTCACTCATCGCCTTTCCATAACCATTTCCACCACCATAAACATTATCATATATTTTGATAGATATATCTTTTGCACATACCATTCCTGTAATGGATACTATACATATTATAACAGTTAATATCTTTTGAAAGAAATCTTTTCTGTTCTGTTTTTTCTTATCAATTCTTTTAAAATTTTCAATTCCAATATTTTCTGCTAAATTATCATAAATATCTTGTTTTCCCATTTTAATAAAGTCCTCCCATCTTCAAAAATTCTTTTACTTTTTTCCTTGTCCTATGTAAAATTGTTTTAGTATTACTTATAGATAATCCGAGCTCATTAGATATATCTTTAATTTTTTTATCTTGATAATAAAATTTTGTAAATACTAAGTATTCATTTTCACCTATTGATTTCAATTTTTTTATTATACAATCATTTAATTCTTTTTCTTCTAATAATTTTTCAACATTAAAATTACTTTCAATATTTTCTTCCATTTCTTCATAAACAGTATTTATTCTAGTTTCTTTATATTTTTTATATATTATATTTTTAGTAATTCCTGCAATATATGGACTTAATTTTAACTTCCTATCCAGTATTTCTTTATTTTTCCATATTATAAAAAATACATCAGCTACAATTTCCTCTTCATCTTCTATATTTATACTTTTAAAATTTTTAATAATTGTTCTTATATAGTTATAATAATCATCTATCATATATTGCATATTTAATTCATTTTTAGAAAAATATTTTTCAATCTTTTTTTCTTCTATCATATTACCACCCTAACTAAGTATTTACATTTATATATTCTATAAAATTAATAAAAAGGTTACAAAAACAAAAGAAAATGCCCTAACTATTATAGGCATTTTCCTTTACATCATTTTTTGTTATTACATTTAAACTTTTTAATAATAATTAATATGAAAACTTTATTATGCTGTTTTTTCTTTTATTTCTTCTAATGCTTTTGATAGCTGATCTGGGCAAGATGTTCCTTTTCCTGCACAATCAATTCCTTTTAGTCTTTTAATTGCTTCATCAATTTTCATTCCTGAAATTAATGCCCCAACTCCTTGAGTATTTCCTGAACATCCTCCAAAAAACATTACAGATTGTATTATATCTCCTTCTACTTCAATTGTAATTTCTCTAGAACATACTCCAACTGGTCTATATTTATATGTCATATCTATTCCTCCTTTTAAAAGCTTACAATCTCATTATAAATTCTAACAATATATTGGTCTGTCATTCCTGACATATAATCTATTATTGCTCTTGAATAATTATTTATATCATTCAAATCATATATTATTTTATTACATAGATTATTATTGTCTCTATCTATTGAATTTGAATAAACTTCTAACCAATTTGAAAATTCTTCTGAAAGATATGGATAGTATCTTTTCATTTTCCTAATATTTTTTACTGTTGCAGTCCCATTATAAGCATTTTTTAAAGCATAAAATATTTCATTCATAACAACTTTAAAATATCTTTTTGTAGGTTGAATTTTCTCATTTTGATAGATTTTTTCATTATTAAATTTTTTTATTTTTTCCATTGTATTATAAGCTTCTTCTGAAAATCTTAGTCCTTCAGCAACAGTACTATTATTGCACAAATCTCCAATTAAATACCCTATAATACTAGAATTATTAACTCTAATATTTTCTATTGATTTATCTATATTGTTTATATCTCTATCTGTTATAATTTTCATTTCTTTTGCATCTTCTAAATCTCTACCTAAATAAGAGATATTATCAGCTATTTTTACAACACATGCTTCCCAAGTATATGGTGCAAATTTATTTGAAAAAGTAAATTCCTTTAAATCTACAAATTCTTCTCTTGGTTTTTGACCATTTGGATTTGGATTTCCACAATGCCCTGGTATTCCATCTCTTACTGCATATGTTAAGTTTAAATTTCTCTTTACTCCTGCAAGGTCACTTAATAGTTCCAAATCATCTATTAAATGAAGCCCATTAGAACCATGCCAAAATTTATCGCCATATTCTCTTTGAGCTATTTCTGATAATATACTCTCTCCTTGATGTCCAAAAGGGCTATGTCCTATATCATGAGTAACAGCTATTGCACTTGTTAGTTCCGAATTTAATCCTAAGAAATTGGCTATTGTATTACTTATTGAATCTACTAAGTTTACATGTTCAATTCTTGTACATATATGATCATTTTTTGGTGCAAAAAATACTTGAGTTTTATGTTTCAATCTTCTATATGCATTACAATTTATTATTCTTGTATAATCCCTATCAAATTCTGTTCTCATTGGTGCATCACCATATACTGGATCATACAATTTTTCATTTCTAGAAATAGCATTTTCCCACTTAGGATTTCCCTCATACATAGCTACATTTTCAAATTTCTTCATCTTTAGTTTCTCACCTTTTCATAAAAATATTATATTTTCTTAAGTATTTCTTCTAATTCTTCTTTACTGAAATCATATTTCTTATTACAAAATTGACATACAATTTCAGCTTTTCCATCTTCTTCTATTATCTCATTTAGTTCTTCTTTTCCTATTGAAATTAATCCTTTTTCTATTTTTTGTTTACTACAATCACAGTCAAATTTTATTTCTAAATTATCTTCTAATAGTTTTATATTATCATCACCTGTAACAATTTTTGCAATTTCATTCAAGGATTTCTCTTGAGACAATAATTCGCTTATGCTTGGTGCTTTATTCAATGCTTCTTCAATTTTAGAAATTTCTTCTTCTGTGGCATCTGGCATAAGGTTTATCATATATCCACCTGATTCTTGAACTCCATCTTTATTTACTAAAACGCCTAAAGCAAGTACTGTTGGTTTTTGTTCAGAAGTTGCAAAATATTCTGTAAAATCTTCAGCAATTTCTCCTGAAACTAATGGTACTAAACCATTGTATTCTGAATCTGTAATATCACTTTGTTTTATAACATTTAAGTATCCTGTATTACCAACTGCTCCGCCAACATCAATTTTACCATTTGGTTTTAGTGGTAATTCTACTAATGGATTTTGCATATATGTTTTTATTTTTGAAATATTATTTTCACGTTTTACAACTGCAACTAAAATACCACAAGGACCTGTACCTTTTAATTGAACAGTTATACTATCATCATTTTCTTTTATACTTGTTAGCCCCATCATACCACACACTGTAGCAAATCTTCCCATTGTAGCAGTAGTTGTTGGAGTTAAATCATGAATTTTTCTAATTTCTTCTACTAAATTTTTAGTATTTGCACATATTAAACTCACTTTTCCATTATATGCTAAATATTTCTCTATTTTGTCCACTATTATTCACTCTTTCTTTTATGTTTTAAATGCTTTGAATACTTCTTTATAACTACTCATTAACATTTCATATTTGGTTTCTTCTGATAAATCTTCATTATACATTGCATTAGAAATTGAAATTGTATATGAATTATATTTAGGCATAAAGACTCTAGTTTTTACTATGTAATCTATCAAACAATCCTTTTCTTTTACTTCTACTTCATGCCTTTCTAAAAAGTCTCTTAGCATACCCGTATACTCATCATGAAAGTAATTAAATACTTTAGTATATTCTTTTTTGCTAGCTAATTCTTTTATTTCTGATTCTATTAGCATTTTTTCACCTCATATGTAGTATATAAATTCTCGAAGATATTGTATAATATTTTTCTTAAATTGACAATAGTTAAATTGGTATTTATGTATATGAAATTTTAGAAGATATTGCCAAATGATATTTTGAGTGATATTATGAAAAAAATCAAAAATAAATTTAACTTTAAAATTTATAAAGAGAGGAAATTTAAAAATATGAGTGAAAATGAAGATTTTTTTTAAAATATGAGTGAAAATGAAATTGAAGTATTTTTTAAATATATGAGCAAAGAAAGAAAAGAAGAAATTTTTAAAAGTATTAGTGAAGAAGAAAGAGAAAGAATTGAAAAGCAATTAAATGAATTGAAGTCTAAAGAAATAAAAAAGAATTTAATCATACCTATATTGGTATTCTTGTATCTTTTCATTTTTTTAACTGGTAGTAAAAAAATAAAACTAGCAATAATAATACTTACCCCTCTTGTTCTTTTTGGAGGAGCTACAATTTTTTATATAAAAAAATATATAAATAGTATGAAGTTATCTTGTACAGCAAAAGCAACAGTAACAGAAGTAAAAAGAGACAAATATACAGAAAGAAATTCAAATGGAAAAAACGTTCAAAAAACAAAATATGAAATTACATATAAATATACTGTAAATGATAAGGAATATATAGGTTTTTGTGTTTCTGGTTTTTCAAAAAATTTGGGGCAAAATATAAAAATTCATTATGATCCAAATAATCCCAAAAATTGTGAAACTGCAATAGAACGTACACAATATATATTTATTATAGCAATTTTTGTTATAGCTTTTGCTTTAGCTTTGTGTATTCCGTTTATATAAAATTAAATGAATCCTGTTAGTTTAGGGGCGTTTCTGAAATTTCATTAAAAAAAATGAAATTTTAGGAACGTCCCTAAATTTCATTTAATATTATATTTTATAAAATAATTGAAAAATTTAGAAAGGATTTTTTATATGAATACATTAAGATTAAATTCGAGAGGTCCTGAGGTGGAACTCTTACAAAGCACATTACTAAAACTTGGTTTTTATAATGGTGCTATTGATGGTATTTTTGGATATCAAACCTTCTCAGCTGTACAAAGATTTCAAAGACAATTTGGTCTTCAAGTAGATGGAATAGTCGGAACAAATACTTGGAATGCACTAATGCCATACATAAATGGTTATACAACATATACTATAAAAAGTGGAGATACTTTATATAATATTGCTAAAGATTATTCTACAACTGTTGATGCAATTATTTATGCAAATCCTGATATTGATGCTGATAATCTATCAATTGGAGAAGAAATTATTATTCCATTTGGAAATGTCGTACAAACAAATATTAGCTATACTTCACAAATTCTAAATCTAAATATTAATGCTTTAAAAACAATTTATCCGTTTTTAGAAGTTTCAAGTATTGGCACTAGTGTTTTAGGTAGACCGCTTAGAGCAATTAGATTTGGAAATGGTCAAAAAGAAGTTTTATACTGTGCTGCAACACATGCTAATGAGTGGATAACAGCTCCACTATTAATGAAATTTTTAGAAAACATTTCAAAAAGCTATGTAAATAATCTTAATATTTTGGGAGTAAATGCTCGTGAATTATTCAACAATGTATCTTTATATATTGTTCCAATGGTAAATCCTGATGGTGTTGATTTAGTTACTGGTTTCTTTTCAGAAAATTCTTGGGCATATACAAATGCAAAACGAATTGCAAGCAGTTTCCCAGATATTCCATTTCCAAGTGGCTGGAAAGCTAATATCGAAGGAATTGACAACAATCTTCAGTTCCCAGCAGGATGGGCTGAAGCAAAAGAAATAAAATATGCCCAAGGATTTAATAAACCTGCTCCTCGTGATTTTGTTGGTTATGGTCCTCTTACTGCTCCTGAGTCTGTTGCTTTATATAACTTTACATTAAGACATAATTTTAGTTTAATGATAACTTACCATACTCAAGGTAGAGTTATTTATTATCAATATCAAGACCAAACACCACCTAGAAGTCAAGAAATAGCTAATGAATTTGCTAAAATTTCTGGTTACACTGCTGAAGAAGTGCCTACAAATTCAAGTTTTGCTGGTTTTAAAGATTGGTTTATTTTATACTACAATAGACCTGGATTTACTATTGAAGTTGGTTTAGGTGAAAATCCAATTCCTATTTCTCAATTTGCTGGAATTTATAGAGAAAACTTGGGTATTTTAGTTACTGGATTGATACAATAAAACTTATAAAATTAAAAGTACCCACCAAAAGATGGGTACTTTTAATTTTAAATATATTTAATCATTTTATTTCTTCTATTATTCCATAAACCATAGAAATGTCTGTTGGTACAATGTATTTAGCACCTATTGTTTCTGCAAGTTCTAGTACTACTGCGCACATTGCTCTTGTACCATCCCACCATTTAGGATTTTCTGCTCTACTTCTAATTTCGTCCAATGATATTTCTTTATAATATCTTTCTGTATCATGCTTTCTGCTTTCTAAACTCATCATTATAGGTTCAGAATCATCTTCAAATAATGTATTTTTTTCATAATTTATCCCAGATTCTAACGCAAATAACTT
Source organism: uncultured Clostridia bacterium (assembly GCA_948530865.1). GTDB lineage: Bacteria > Bacillota > Clostridia > TANB77 > CAG-508 > Scatovivens. Next base: position 46,595 of record CAOTKV010000007.1, on the reverse strand, counting down.
ATGTCCACCACCTGCTAAAATTAATATATCAGCTTTTTCAATTGGAATATTTAACCTTTCTCGAACAAATTTTCTTACATCCTCTAATTTACTAGTTGGAATATCATTTACTAAATCTGGAAAATTATTTGTAATATCTACAACTCCAAATGATGAATTTACTATTTCCTTTATTCCATTATCATAAATTGCAATCTCGGTAGAACCTCCACCACCAATAATAACAGCAACTTTTTGATTTACATTTCTTACTGCACCAAAAACAGTTAACTTATTTTCTTCATCTTGAGAAATTATATTAAAACTGCAATTTGTTTCTTTGTTAAATAAAGTCAAAAATTCATCTTTTTGAACTTTATCCAAGTTTCTAAAGATGCTTGTACCACAAACATATACATCTGAATATGTACTTTTATATTTTAAAACTATATCAATTAATTTTCTAATATCACTTTCAAATAACTTATTTTCTTTTTTATAGTTTTTCTTAAATTCAATTGTCTCAGTACCTAAATGATTTATTTTGCTCCCATCAAATAAGTCTATTTTTGTATTAGTTGAACCAACTTCTATTATAACTTTCATCATTTTACCTCCACATATCTCCATTAATATGTTCTATTAATGCCATTATAAATGCATTTCTTGTTAAATCAATTCTTGATATTTCATCATGTGTAAGATAACTTATTCCACCTTTTCCTTTATTTAATCCTTCTTTTTTGAAAATTCCATCCATTACTTTTCCAAGTTCTGTTTCTAATATTTCATTAATATATTTTTCTGGTATCTGAAATCCTTGGCTCATTCCAACACTTTGCAGACCTTCTTTACTTTCTACAACTGCTGCATTAAAATCTATCCATTCTCCCAAAAGATTTGTTATTCCAGCCTCTGAAGATATATAATAATCTACATCTATATTATTTTGTTTTGCATATTCTTTTAAATTTTTTACTCTATTCTTGGCTCCTTGCAAAATCTCTTCATTTACTGGTTGGTTTCCAACATCAGAACTTACTGCAATACCTTCGATTTCCACATTATCAAAGTATTTCTCGAAGGCTTGCTTAGCTCCTTCTATTTTCCCTGGATTCTTAGTTCCCATTAATATCTTCATTTTATTTTCCTTCCTTTCTTTTCTGCATGTGATATGTGCATTTTGCAAGTATTGGTGTTGGTACTATTTTAGAAAAGAATTTTGTACATTTTATTTGAAATCCTGGTACTATATAAAATTTATTTTTTAACAATTTATTTACTGCATATTGTGCAACATATTCACTTGAAAGAGAACTTATCTCAAATTTAACATTTGCTACATTATTAAAATTCGTTCTAACTGGTCCTGGACATAATATACTTATTTTAACATTAGATTTTTCTTTTCTTAATTCTTCTCTTATAGCTTCTGAGAGTCTTACTACATAATTTTTAGATGCATAATATGTTGCCATTAATGGTCCTGGTAAAAAGCCCGCAATAGAAGCAACATTTAATATTTTTCCTGAATCTTTTTCTTTCATATCTTGTAAATATAATTTGGTTAAAATGTGCATTGCTACTATATTGGTATCAATAATAGTTAAATCTTTTTCTATATCAGTTTTACTAAAGTTTCCAAAATCTCCCAATCCTGCATTATTAACAAGAACGTCTATATCTTTAACTTTTTGATGCAAATTTATACATGAAACTCTATTCGATAAATCTACACTCAAGTATTCCACCTTTACTTTATAATTATCTATTAACTCTTTTTTCAAATTTTCTAGTTTTTCTATATTTCTTGCAACCAGAATTATTTCATAATTTTTTTTGGCAAATTCTCTTGCAATATCTCTTCCAATTCCAGAAGATGCCCCTGTAATTAAAACTTTCATAATTTCCTCCATTTATAAAATTATTATATTTCATTTTATATTTTTGTCAAGGAAAATAAATTTATGCATATGAAAAGCGTGGCGGAAAATTCCGCCACGCCAAAACACAAACTTAGGTTTTTCTTACTTGCTGATTTGCTCCTGGATTACTTTTAGGAAATACTGCAGTGTGCACTCCTTCATATCCACCAGCATGGTCTTGGACCAACCCTCAAGTTGAAATTCCAGATCTTCTTTGATCTGCGCCAGGGTACGATTGCCAAGGTGGTTTTTCTTCATTGCCGGAAGCAAAACTTTCATATTTCTGGTTTTGTTACTTGCGCACTCCCTGACAAGATTCTCCAAATAGTACTCGCTCAGCCAAAGGTTTTTAATAATCGCCTCCACATCTTTGCAGGTCTTTACAATCTGCTCGAATGATACTGGATCAATGGTCTCATACTCCTCTTCTTCGCTCTTTTTATTCCACTGGACGATTTTATCGAGGATTTCCTGGTTCACAACTCTACCAAGAATAGCTCCTCCGCTGTCTTTCTTGAAGTCACTCGCTTCGAGCGAATATGCCACCTCATTGACAACTGTGACAATATCCTTGTAGGTAGGGTTTCGATAGATAACATCGATTCCCTTCCGAATCGGAATGCTATCTGGAGTTTCCTTATTGGTTTTCTTCAGAAGCATCCGTGCTGCCACGTATTTGTCATCCTTGACTGCGATAATCACTGCATGTTCTATTCCTTCTTCAAGGTCAAGCATGACAATGCTGCCAATATCGATAGTCTTGCCGATGATCTCTTTCCGCTCTTTGAGGGAAAACTCTTTCACTGGTTTGAAATCGCTGGTGGTAGGCTTCTCAGACATCACTTTGTCATACGGCTGATGGTTTACATTGTCAACAGCATACTTCTCAGCCACATTCCGAACATCATCAAGTGTTGCCACTTTGATGAGCCCTTTGGCCATGTTGATCTCCAGCGCATTGATACCGATGGTAGCTATTAACTTCTCGGAAGCTTCCTGGGTTAATTTTACATAATAGTTCGTCATAGTATTCTCCTTTCAGACTAGTTGTTTTGTTGTTTACTACAAATACATTGACAAGTTCCTGTTGCTTTTTTCCCCTTCCTAAGTTTATTTTTTTACAGCTTATGCTTGAAATTCTTTGCATAATAGCTATAAAATATCATATTTATTATACTATATTTTTACAAAAAAGTAAATACTTTATGTTGATTGTGCTGTATAAAACAAAGTGGACTCTTTAAAAGTCCACTTGTATTACTATCATATTTCTGGTCCTTCATCTGCCTCTTGAGTAATTTGGATTGGTTCTTGAGAACCTTTTCCTTTATTTTTTACGCCTTCTATAATTTGTTCTTGAGCTTCTATATTCTTTGAATCTTTATCTATTGAAGGAATTAATTTATCAATAACACCTTGTGCCATTCCTTGTAAGAATCCTTTAAATCCTTTACTAGCTGCTGATTTTTGTCTTGATAACTTTGCAACAGCAATTGTTTTATAATCTTTAGCTTGATCAATACCATTTTCTACTTTATCTGCAACAAAATTAACTCCGTCTTCAACTTTATCAGCAACAAACTCTGCTCCTCTTTCTACTTTATCTGCAACTTTACCTGCTCCTGATTTTACAGCTCCTAAACCAATACTTCCTAATGCGCCAATTACAGCTGCACCTTTATATGTTTTTCTTCCAAATTCAAGTGCACCTTCTTTTACAACTGTCTTTCCTTTTTCTATTACTTGCTTTCCATTTTCCACTGCTTCTTCTGCTGTAAGTACTGCTGCATTTTTAAGATCCACAGCAGTTTCTTTAGTATTCTTTACCATATTTTTGAATTTAGATGAAACTTTGAATCCTTTTTCTGCTGCTGCTTTTGCAATTCTTGATGAAATTGAATCTCTTTGTATACGTTTAGCTGAGCTTCTATAAACACTATCTTGCATTTTTTCAGCCATTCCTTTTGGACCAAATAAAGCCACACCTTTAGCAAACATTCCTGTTATCTTTATATCTCTCAATGCTGCTTTAGATTTTGAATTTACTGAACGATTATTTATCTCTTTTACTTTATCTGTAACTATTTTACTTCTTCCATCATATACTTGTTGCCAGCCATCGTTTTCTCTATTTTTATCTGCTCTTTCTCTTGCAATACTGATTTGATCTAAATCAGCTCTAGTGCCAGCTTCGCGAAATGCTTGTTTTCTGGCACTTACTTCATTTTCGATAGAAGTTTTTGCATTTTTAGCTTTTGTGCTTACAGTTTTAGCTGCACTTTCAACCCCTTCTTTTACAGTTTGCGCAGCACCTCTAACTCCATCTGCAACAGAAAATCCACGTTCTGCAACTCCTTCCATAATTTTTCCAATTCTAGAGTCTTTAGATATAAATTGCTCTCCTTTTTCTGTTACTTTTTCCTGCATTGACTTAGCAAGACCTTTTTGTCCAAATAATACTAAACCTTTTCCAACTATAGAAGTTACTTTTACTGCACTTAGAGCCATTTTTGCTTTCATATTAGTCATTTTATTTTTTGCATTTGTTACTGCACCAGTTACAATTTTACTTCTATCTGCATTACTTTTTTCCCATTTTTCATTTGCTGTTTCTCTTATACCTGCTGCACCACCTAAAGCAATTTCACTTTCAATTTCAGAAAAATCAATATGATTAAACCCTTGGTCAATATCTTCAATTTTAGTACTTATTCCTCTAGCTGCTGCCTCAATCGCAATATCAGGTAATGCCTTTGTAATTTCAGCAAATTTTTTCATATCTGATCTTATGTGTTGTTCAGCTTCTGCTTTAGCTTTCTGATATTCAGCTCTTAATTGGTCAATATTTTCTATTTTTTCCTCTTTTGGCATCTTCTATTCTCCTACATTTGTATTTTTGCTAATAATCCATTTATGTTATTCATTCTCATTTCTTTACTTTTCTTTATCTTTTCTAGTGTTAAATCTATTTTCTCAACAGATACTGAATCTAAATTAATCATTCCACCATCTGCAAAAATATCACCTAATTTTTCCATTTCCATAATTATTCACCTATCCCATTGCTAATTTGAATTCTGAATTTATAGTATCTCTTAATTGTTCAATTGTAGCTATAAGAGTTATTGTCTGTTCACTTATTACATTAACAATTTCATTATTAGAATTTTCAACATTTACTAATTCAGACTCCATTTTTTGAATAACTTCTTTTTCTAATTTAGAATTTCCAGATATTTTATTTAGAAGTTTATTTATAAATTCCATAATGAAATTTCCCTTTTTCACAACTGTTAAGCTTGAACTTCTATATTTTACTATTTCATCAAATTCTTCTTTTGTTGCTATTATGCATTCTTCTAATTTAATTTCACACTGTTCTATTATTTCTTTATAACCATTATATTTATTTACTAATGCTTCCAATTTTCTTTCATATAATTCTAATGGATCGGTTAATTCTTCTAATAATTTAGTATATTTATCAAACTCAGCATGATTTAATGTTGTATCAATAACATGTTTAAAATAATTTTTTCTTTTAATATATTCCGAATATTTTGATGTTTGTAAAAATATTTCTCTATCTTCAATAATCTTTTTGAAATTAGCTATAGCAATTTTTTGATTTGCTTGTATTTCTTGTATTTCTATTGACACATTTATAAATTGTTCTTTTCTTTGATTATAAATCTTTTGAAATTCGTTATTGTACTTTTCTAATATTCTATTTTTTTGTTCTAAGTATTCATCTACTGATTTTCCATAATATTCAATTTGGCTATCAATATTTTTTTCTATAGCTTCGATTTTTAATTTATAAGAATCCTCTAATTCTCTATTAAATTTCGCATATAAAAGAGTAGCTGATTGAACTTCAAGGTCACTTAACTCTTTTAATTCCTGCATTAATTTAGCTCCAATATCTTCCATATATTCCCCCAAATTACATAATATCACTTACATCTATTTCAGATAATAAACCATATTGTTTATCATATTCCATAATTCTATTATATAGTGTAACTTCTCTTTCTCTTAATTCTTTATAAAGCTTTAATAACTTTGCATCTGATAGTTCCCCATAATTGATTTCTTTCCCCATGATATTTATAACTTTTGTCTTTGGCATAATTTGCTCCTTTTATACTAATATATATTATTATTTTAACATTAATTTATAAATATTTTTTATAAGTTACATAAATGATATCATAATTTAATAAAAGTGAAATTTAGGGACAGTCCCTAAATTTCACTTTTAACTAATTTACTTGTCTTCCACCTTTTATCCAAACAGAAACACTACCATCTTTACAGTAAAAAATTCCATTTCCATCATTATCAACATATACTGGTTCTGTCATATTTCCAGTGCAATCATAAAAAATTGTATTAGCAAGTTTTTTTCCAACATTCATTTGAATACAACCGCCATAACTATCAGACATAACTACTGCTAAACCTGAATTTGGATGGTCATAATCTCCTAATCTTGTAAATCCTATAACATTTTTGTCATATAAATAATCTATTTGTTCACCATATGCAAAATATTTTCTTACTTTCATAAAAAGATCTAACATTGGTTTCTTTGAACTAACTTGTTTTTCAGGTATTCCATAATAATCTCCATAAAATACACATGGAAATCCATCTTTTCTTAATAATATAAGAGCATATGCTAATGGTTTAAACCAGTCTAAAATCCATGATTCTAATGCTTGACCTGGTTCTGTATCATGATTATCTACAAAAGTAACAGCTTTACTTGGATTACTTCCTACTATTGTTCCATCAAATATGTGACTCATGTTAAATTCTCCATTGCTTACCGAAGCTCTATATAAATTATAATGTAATGGTACATCGAAAAGTGACATACAACCATTAGTTTTTTTTATGTATTCATTTATCACATCTATGTTTGAACTCCAATACTCTCCTACTGCAAATAATCTCTTTTCTGTATCTTTTCCCATCTCCCATAGCCATTCTGGGTAAAATTCTGCTCTAATATGTTTTACTGCATCTAATCTAAATCCATCTACTAATGTTGTGTTTAAATACCATTTTCCCCAATTTTTAAGTTCTTTAACAACATCAACATTATTTAAATCTATATCAGCACCCATTAAATAATCATAATTTCCATTTTCTTTATCTACATCTTCATCCCAATGCTTACCATAAAACTTATAAATTGCTGTTGTTCCTGTATTTTCATCCCAATCTATTCCATGAAAATGAGTCCAGTTCCACTTAAAACTTGAATATGCATCTCCTCTTCCTGGAAATGTATATTTCGTCCAAACTCTAATATTTTTAGCTTCTGTTAAACTAACATTTCTGTTACTTGAATCATCCTGAACTGCTAATACATCTTCTGTTTCATCAGCACCCATTTTATGATTTAAAACAACATCTGCTAAAACTTTTATATTATTTGAATGCAATATTTTTATTGCTTCTATGTATTCTTCCTTTGTTCCATACTTCGTTGGAATAGCTCCTTTTTGATGAAATTCACCTAAATCATATAAATCATATACACCATATCCAACATCGTCTTTACCGCCAGCACCTTTATATGCTGGTGGTAACCACAAATGTGTTACTCCTATGTTTTCTAAATGTTTTGATTCTTTTGTAAGCTTATTCCAAAGTGTAGAATCACTAGGTAAATACCATTCGAAATATTGCATCATAGTATCGTTTACTCTAGGCAAATCTATCACTCCTAAATATTTATTTTACTAATTTTAGTATTTCTTCTTTTTTATCCATTATAGTTTTATAACCTGTTTCTACAAGTTTATCTGCATTGTCTATTTCTAATAGACTTGCTCCTCTTGCATCTATTTCAATTGCTAAGTCTGAGTCTTTTTGTGCTTTTCTAACATCTTTAAGTGAAAATATATCAACAGTTCTTAATAAAATAGCTAATATATCATTCTCAGGCACATAATCATCTATTCTAAAGCTTAATGCAAGTGTTTTATCTGCTCCCATATCTTTTAAAATTTGTATAGGTAAATTATCTTTTGTTCCACCATCTATAAAATTATATTTATCGTATTCACATGGAGTATATATTCCTGGAAAAGACATACTTGCTCTTGTTGCTTTTGCAATTGGTGCATCATAAATATAATCTATATCATCATTTTTTAAATCAAATTTCTTTGATAAAAATATACATTCTTTTGTTGAAATTGTATCAACAGTACAAATTGCATATGGTATTTCAATTTGATTCATATTTGTAATATCTTTATCTTTTGAAACATTCTTTACTAAATTTTCAATATTTTCACCATCTATTAAACCAGAAATTTGAGCTACTCCTGATGTAAGATATGTATAACCAGCTTTAAATATTGGTTTTTTCTTTATTTCAGTAAGTACTTTATAGTTTTCAAGTGTTCTCTTTTTTATTTCTTCTACACTATATCCCATTGCATAAAATGTTGCAAAAATACTTCCTGAACTTGTTCCTGATAAAAAATCAATTTTTATTCCTAGCTCTTCTAATGCTTTTAATGCACCTATATGAGCTAAGCCTTTTAATCCTCCTCCAGCTAATGCTACACCTAAACTCATTTTATTGTTCTAATTCTTCCTTTCTTTTTACATATAATGTTTGTGTAGGATATGCTAAGTCTATATTTTCCTTTTCAACTAAGAATAATAAACTACATAAAACATCTTGTTTTGCTTTTAAAAATGGTACATATTCTGCTTCTTTCAAAAATAATACTATTTTTATATCATTACTATATGCTGTTATATTTATTAAGCTAACTTGTATAGTTTCTTTTATAACTTTAGGGTCATTTTCTAAAACAACCTTTATTTCTTTAACAACTTTCTTTATTTTTTCAGAAGGTGTTTCTAAACTCAAATTTAATATACATTCAAATCTTCTACTTGTTAATCTATTCCAGTTAATTACATAAGCTGATGTTATTACAGAATTTGGAATTGTAACTACTGAATTGTTATATGATTTTATACGTGTACTTCTAAATGTAATATCTATTACAGTTCCTTGGTATTGATCCACTTCAATCCAATCTCCAATAACAAATGGTTTATCTGTTAAAATTGTAACACCACTTATTAAACTTTTTACTAAATCTTGTGCAGCTAAAGCAATTGCTGCTGATCCAACTCCCAATGCTGTAACTAAACCGCTCAAATCTTTAGCATATCCCATTTCTGCAAATATTATAAATAAATATATTATCCAAATAATAAACTTTGCTATTTGACATAAAAACATATTTACAGTTTTATTTGTAGGATCTTTAAAAAACTTTTTGAAAAATATTGAATCTGTGCTAATTAAACTTGTAAAAATTTTTATTACATAAAATATTATCACTAATTTATATATTTTATTCATTACGAATAATACTTGAGCATTTGTAGGTAGTATTTTTATCATGCAGTAAATACCAATTAATATAAACATTATGTTTAATGGTCTATACATATTGCTATCTTTTGGATTCTTCTTGCTTTTTATAATCTTATAATAAGTTTTAATTATAATTTTTGAGAAAACAGTTCTAAAAATTATAAAAAACAATAGTACTGCTATTGATATTTGTAAATCAAATATTTTTAGTAAATCATTCAAATTTATTGATGATAACATTTGCTTAATACTTCCCATTTTTTCCTCCGTTATAATATTACATTGTAATTATATATTAAAAAAAAATAAAAGTATACCTTTTTAACAAATTTTTCAAATAACAAAAAAATAGTGTCAATAAATGACACTATTTCCTCTAGCCATTACTCTTATAATATTCGGCAATGAGCTTGTCTAATTCAACACTCACCTTATATATTTTAGAGTAATCTTCACCTTCAGAAATACACCTGTTAAGTTCATTTCTTAATCTACATATTTCTTCATTTAACATACTAATCACTCCCTTTTTTCTAAAATATTTGATATTTTTTAGTATTGCTACTTCGTATATCTAAATTAAAAATACCACAATATTTCCCCAAAGTCAACAAATTGCAAGGGATGTAGCCTAACTTTCGCACGACATATTTCGACATTTGTTCGACATTTGATTAAGAATTATCAGTAATATAAACGTTTTCAAGGTTTTTACTTATTTTCTGCTTTAGAATCTTTCTTTGTTTTAATTACAATATAAACTATTGAACATACAAAAATTACTAATGATAACACTTGTGATGCTCTAAAATTAAATAACATTAAACTATCTGCTCTTATTCCTTCTAAGAAGAATCTAATTCCTGAATATAATAAACAATATAATGCAAAAATTTGACCTTCAAATTTTCTGTGATTTTGTAATAGTTTTAATATGATAAAAATTATTAATGTTGCAACTAATTCATAAAAGAATACTGGGTGAACTTCCATATATCCCTCTACCGTTCTAATTCCCATTCTTAATATAGATGTAGTTTCTGCTCCATATGCTTCAACATTAAAGAAATTTCCCAATCTACCAATACATTGTGCAATTGCTACATAAGGTACAACATAATCAAATAAATTTAGTACATTTATTTTTCTAATTTTACAATAAACTAATATTGCAATAGCACCGAAAATTAAACCACCATAAATTGCTAATCCTCCATTTCTGAAATCAAATATTTCAGAAACATTTTGAGAATAATAACTTAAATTAAACATTACGTAATAAAGTCTTGCCCCAATTGTTCCAAATATAATTCCTAATACTGTACAAACTAATACATCATTATATTCAATATCGAATTTCTGCTTTGCAATTTTAGATAAAACCAAAGCAAGAACAATACCTAATACAATGCATACCGCATATTTGTACACTGAAATTCCAAAAATTGTAAAAGCAATTTTTGACACTTCAAAACTTAAATTTAATCCTGGAAATGTTACTATGTGCATTTTTCCAACCTCCTACTATAATTATTTTATAACTGATATTACTTTTAAGTTCTCTACAAAGACTTCTTTTAATACTTTTTCTATATAACTTTTATCAATCTCATTTATTGCATTAAAATAATCTAATGAATTTATATTTTTGAAATAATCTGAAACAAGTGATGTTGCTATATTTGATACATCATTATAGTCTTTAACAATTTCTCCATATATTTTCTTTTTAATTCTTTGAAAATCCTCTTCTAATATCCCATTTATTTTAATTGTTTCAATTTTGTTTGTAATTTCTTTTATAACATCTTCTATATCATCTGTTTGAAATTGAATCATTACATGACTATATGTTTTTGAAAATTCATAATCAATTGTAGGAGCTGATATTAATTTTCCTTCCTCATATAATTTTTCAAAAGTTTCTGAACTTTTACCAAACAATATATTTCCAATTATATCTATTGCTAAATCTTTTTTTATTTTATCTGATTTTAAATCATTATCTTTGTAAGCCATTAATACAAGTGGCATACTTATATTCATTTTTTGTTCTATATATGGTTTTACAATTTCTGTCTGTTCTTCATTATATATTCTAACTGTTTCTTTGTCTATGCTTTTCATTGTAATTTTTGATTTTACTTTTTCTGAAATCTCTTCAGGCTCAAAATCTCCTACAATAACAAGTATCATATTATCTGGTCTATAAAATGAATTATAAATTTTATATAATTTATCTTTATCAATTTTCGCAATTGTTTCAACAGTACCTGCAACATCAATATTAATTTCATTATCCTTATACATTGCTTTCATTGCATTCATATATACTTTCCATTCAGGATAGTCATCATACATCATTATTTCTTGTTCAATTATTCCACGTTCTTTTTCAACATTTTCATCTGTAAAATATGGATTTTGTACATAATTCATAAATTCATCTAAAGCATCATCAAAATGTTCTGTACACTCATATAAATATGCTGTATGGTCATTTGTTGTATAAGCATTAGCATCTACACCTATTGATGTAAGCACATCTAAACTATTTTTTCCATTTTCTTGTTCAAATAATTTATGTTCTAAATAATGAGCAATTCCATCTGGAACAACTGTTAAATTTTCTTCTCCTGGCGCATAAAATTTATTATCAACAGCTCCAAAGTTTGTACTCCAAACAATATATTTTTTTCTAGTTTTTTTAGGAAAAACCATTAGTATTAATCCATTATCTAACTTTTCTGTATATAATTTTTCTTTTATTTGTTTATTTTCAGTAACTTGCACTTTACACTTCCTTTCCAGTTAAAAAGTAAATTGTATCAATATCAATAGAATTTGCAAATTCAACAATTTGTTCCTTAGTAACTTTATTTATATTATCCATATATTCTTGCAAACTTAAATTCGTTTTTGAAATTTCTTGACCAATATAATAAACTATTTCTGTGTCTTGCTCTTCTTCTACATTTCGAATTCCAGAAATTAAAAATGTTTTTGCATTACTAATATCCTCTTCTGAAAACTCACCTTTTTTTATGTTCTCTAATTGGACTTTTATAAGTTCTACTGCTTTTTCATAATTTTCAATTTGAATTCCGCATCTTATAAATATATTTTTCTTTTGTTTGTAAAATACACTTTTAGCTGAATATGCAAGACTTGCTTTTTCTCGTACATTTTGGAAAAGCATTGAAGTTGCACCATTTCCTAAAATACTATTATAAACATTTCCTACTGCTCTTAAATTATCCATTTTTGTATTTATATCTAAACCAATTACAAGTTTTCCTTGTGTTACGTCACTCTCTTCTTTTACTTCACGTATTTTATCCACATTTTGTTTACTATCTGTGGAATCCAATATATAATTTTCTTCTCTAGGATTTAACTTTTCAATATTTTTGTTATTTCTTAAGAATTCTTCTATATTTTTCTCATCTATATTTCCAGAAATAAATATGTCTATTTTGCTATTTTGAATCAGCCAATTATAATAATCTGTAATTCCATCTATTGTAATACTATCAACATCTTCTACATAACCATATTTATAAAGTCCAAATCCATTTTCTCCATACATTGTTGATATACAATTTTCTAATGCATAACTGTCTTTATCATCAATTTTGCTTTCAATAACGTCTTTTAAATTTTCCTTTTCGACTTCTAAAAAGCTAGCCTTCAATTTTCCATTTTCTCTAACTGGATTAAATACTATATCTAAAAGATTTTCTAAATTCATCTTTAATATATTTTCATTATTTAGTGCATATTCATTACTTATTGATTCTATACAGAACTTAAGAACTACATTATCTCCCATTTTATCAACACCACAATTGAATGATGCTCCATACATATTTTCAAGTTCTTTGCTAATTAAATATTGATTTGGTAACTTTTCAGTCCCTCTTCTAATCATAAATGGAACTAATGCATTTTTTGTAACTGTATCCCTTTTTAAAGGTATTGTAACTATTATACAAGTTAAATCTGTCTTGTATAAATCAGTTTTTATAAAATGTGCTTTAATTCCTTGTTTTAATTCAACACTTGTTTTACTCATTAAATTCTCCTTCATTTTTATAGTATTAGTTATTTTTTCCAAAATTATACATTAAATTCTAACAAATTAAGTCCAATTTCATTACTTAATTTTCTTCCAACTTCACCATCTATTTTCCTAACGATTATTTCTGAAGTTGCTGAAATTCTAGCTTGTACCAAATGCCCACCTTTAACAATTCCATCTTCATCTCCAAAATTAATATGAATATGAAGATATACATCTTTATCTTTTCTTGTTACATTTCCTACTAAAGATGTAATTTCAAACATTCCTTCAAATGTCTTTGTATTATATTCTTTAGTTTTCACATTAAATACGCCAATTTCAACAAGTTCACTAGCTCCAAGCCCTGTTATTTCTGCAAGTTTTATATCTTCTTTTTCACACAATTCTTTCAAACAAGTTATTACTTCTTCACCTTTATTTAACCTAACAACATAGTTTTCATTAAATTTTCTGTATTCCATATTGTCTCCCCCTATATTAAATTTTGAATATATATTATCATAAGTAAATTTATATTACAATTGTTAAAATATATTAAAAAAGGTTTTACTATAGCAGGAAAAAGAAATTATTCTAATAGATATTGGTCTAAAGAAGATAAATTAAACTTAGTAAATTTAGTTGTTATTAATAATGTTGTAAAAAAATAAAATTGATACAAGTTAATTACATAGATGAGTTAAAAGATATTATAAATTTGATGAAAATAGATTAATTAAAACTAGGAAATTCATTAATATTAGAATATGAAAATATGAAGTTAAAAATCGAAAATAAACAATAGAAAAGGTTATATTATGAAAGTGAATAGAACAGTTATAGTATACAAAAAATAAAGACATTTTAAATCAATATAAAGTTGATAGAATAGATTTAAATTATAGAAATACATACAAATTATGGTTATAGAAGAATAAATACAATAACAAGAAGAAGAGAAACTAATTGGATAGTTTCTAATAATTAAGTACGAAGTTCAATTATAGTTTAAATATTTTTTATGTCTACTTTTTATTGACTAGTTAATTATACTGAAGAATTTCTATAAGTATTTAGGTTTTTGGTAACAATTTATAAAAAATATTACTTAAAATTTGCAAAAAAAATTCATTTATTTAAATATTGAATAAATAAACTTTTTTTATTATAATATAAAAAACAAAAGAAGGAGCTTTTTATGTCAATTATTGAAAAATTAATTGTAATACTAGATAATGCAAAAGTTATTGGTGAATATAAAAATAGTGATGAAGTAAAAAATGAAATTTTAACTAGAATTTACAATTTAGACAATACTATTGGTTATGACAAATTAAAATCTCATATGGATAAACTAAAAATTATAGAATATGAACCTAAAAAACCAGACTATAAAGCTGGGTATGCTGTATATGGAACTAATAACATATATATAAATAAAGATGCTTCTAAATTAAGTCAAATGGAAATCCTTGTTCATGAGTCAATTCATTCACTTCAAAAAAGTTTATTTTTTCAAGGAAAAAATATTTCTGGCTTTATTGAAGGTGCAACTCAAAGCTATACTAATAAAGCATTCAATAAACACTATTCATCATCTATTGGTAAAATAAAAATAAATATACCTAGAGGTGTATATTTTTTAGAAAGAGCTATATTTAATTCAATGGCAATAGCTCTTGGAGATAATTATGCTAAAAATTTTGCACTTAAAGGAGATAATACTGCTCTTAAAACTTTTCAAGAACTATATGGGAAAGATTTATATGAAAAAATGAGAATTTTCTCAAATAAAAAGTCTAAAAACTTTGACCAATATGAAACTCTTCAAAATGAATTTTTAAATAGAGTATACAATAGAAAAATTCATAATGTAAAGTCTATAGATGATGCGAAAGAATATTTTACTGAATTAAGAGAACTTCAAAATAATAGAATTTTTTCTGGAAAAGATACATATTTTGAAAACTTTTATAAAAAAAGATATAATTTTATTACAAATGATTTAAAAACAAAAGGGTATGATATATCTTCTCTTGATGAATTTGCATATAGAGAAATACAGCTATATCCAGTAAATTCTCAAAACAATAAAAAAAATATGTTAAAATCATTTCTATTAAATAATGCAGAATCTAATTCATTAGAACAATTTAAAAGATATAGATACACTAAAGATGATAAAATTTTAGATATTATTACTAAAGATGGAATTCCTTTCTCTTATGGATATTGTGATGACTATTCTAATTTTAAACAAGCGTCTTTTATTAGAAAAAAGGACGATAATAAGCAATTTGATACATTTTCTAGTCTTAAAGTATCTGTACATTTTGATGATAAAGGAAAATTAATTATGTCACAAGCTAAAGATATTAATTCGTCATTAGATGAAAATTTAATATTAGAAGAAACAGATCTTATGGTTACACCTGAAGAATGGGAAAAGAAAAAAATAGAATTAGAAGAAACAAAAAAAGCATTGGAAAATGAAGGAATTCTCAATAAGATAAAAAATAGTTATACACATTTAATTTCTATTTTAAAAAATAAAAATCAGAAAAAACTTCCAGATGTAGCAGAATCTACTCCAAATTCTTATATAAATAATAGCCCTCAAAGTACATTTTCTGAAGAATTACGTAAGGGCGTTCCACCTTTAGAAGAACAACTTCGAGTAGCTCAAAATTTACAAAAAAATAAAAAAGATGATATAGAAAAATATGATAATGCTCAAGGTAGATGAAATTTTATCAAGAAAACTTACTAATTGTATAATTGCCCTTTGGAGAACACAAGAAAATCAGTTATTTTAAAATTTCGATTCTATAATTTTAGTTAAGGTAATAAAAACTCCAGCTAGTGCTAGAGCCATTTTTGACGATATATTCTTCTATGCACCGCTCTTTCTCTAATCAAAAATTAGAGTATGCCAAAAGGATCTTCTCCTAAAATTAACTTCTATTGCTTGGAGTTTTTCTCCAATGGAGACGCCAATCAGTCAAGTATTAAAGTGCTTAATATTACTAGCTTTTTTAGTTCAAAAGTAAAAATGTTAAGTTTATGTTAAGTTCATTTTTTATAAATATATAAAAATCAATCGCTGGAAGTATTGAAAATGCTATATTTTTATTTTTTAATTCAAAAAACATATAAAAAACGACAAAGCACTGATATACCAGTATTTTGTCGTTTTTTCATGGAGGCGCCACCCGGATTTGAACCGGGGATCAGAGTTTTGCAGACTCGTGCCTTACCACTTGGCTATGGCGCCATAAAATAAAAAAATGGAGCAGGTAACGGGAATCGGACCCGTAACTAATCCTTGGCAAGGATTTATTTTACCACTAAACTATACCTGCATTTTTAATATTAAATTTTAGTATGTTGGCTAAAATTAAAGCATAACTATAATAACAAAAAAAATCAGAAAAGTCAAGTTAATCTTTTAATATATTTAAGTAAAATTTTATATTTTTCTTCATTGAAGAATTCCTTTAAACATGTTATATTTATATTGTATTCTAAAAAATAAAAAAGATTACAAAAATAAATAAAAAAGAGGTTATTTATGAAAGAAAGATATCAATCTAAAGTTGCGGTATTTCTAATGCTTACTAGAAATAATAATACTGAAATACTTATGCAAAAAAGATATAACACAGGTTATATGGATAATTTATATGATATGGCTTGTAGCGGACATTTAGAACATGGAGAATCATTAGCTCATGCAACAATTAGAGAAGCTAAAGAAGAAATTGGAATTGATGTAGATGAAAAAAATTTAAAACTAGTTGCATTAATTCATCCTTATAATGATGATTATCTAAATGTATTTTTTGCAAGTAATACATATGAAGGTACACCAGAAATTAAAGAACCTAATAAATGTAGTGATTTACGCTGGTTTAATATAAATAAGCTTCCTGAAAATACAATGCCTCGTATAAAAAATGTTTTAAAAAATATGAATATGGGAATTATTTATGATGATTATGAATTTTCTATTCAGAAATCTTATTTAGAAAAAAAGCAATAGTGTAAAATCAAAAAGAAGTAGTAAATACTTACTACTTCTTTTTGATTCATTAAATTATTCAACAATTTTTTCATAATGATTGACACATATTCAAAAATTTTATATTATGAGTTTGAAGTAACTAGTCGTTTGTATGTAGAACATTAAGGAGTGATCTTATGATTATACGGTTACCTGAAAATTTTATTTACACTACTTCAGGAAAACAAGATTATGCATATGTAAAAAACGGCATGCTTTACATTGAAGGATTTGTCAATTTTGAAAATCTAATGTACAACTTAGCATATTCTATATACGGATATGGTGTATGCTACTATTGCGGTGAAGAATTAACTACCAAAAATAGAACTTTAGACCACATATATCCTCGTAGTTGGGGTGGCATTAGTTTACCAGATAATTTGCGTCCAAGCTGTAAAGCATGTAATCAAAAGAAATCTGATATGACACCAAGTCAATTCGAAAAATTTCTTGTTTTAGAATCTCAGGGCAAAGAAAATACATTTTATCAAAAATGTCTTCGGAAAAATCAAAAAATTATCCAAAGTGGAACTTTTATTTTACCTTCAGACTGGGTTAGAATGTATGATGCTACAAAATTAACTGAATGCTTATCATTTAAGTATCTTGAAAAATCGAAGATGGGAAAACTTGCAGGATATTATAATAGAGTTCATCAATATCCTCATCCAATTGTTGTTTCCTCAAATGATTGGCTTTTCAAAGGTAAGCACATTTTGTATCATGCCAGAAAAATTGGTAATCCTATTGTTCCTGCAATAATTCTTGATAATGTCGTAGTGATAATGAATACCTCCTAAATTAGGAGGTATTTTCTTTTGAAAATAATTGTAATTAAAAATCTTTTATGATATGATTTATTATATTAATTTACAAAGGAGAAATGCAATGAAAAAAAATGATATTGATGCTACATCAACTGTAAGACATATAATAACTGGATTTGTTTCATATACAATAATTACTGGTTTTATTTGTTTTGTCATACTAATTGTAGTAAATAATTTATTAAGCAATTTTGTAGGAATATCATCAAGAGGATTATATATTACACTCCCTCTTATGGCTGTAATTTTAGTATATGCTATAATACATGGAATATGCAAATTAAGCACTTACGATACTTTTAAAAAATCAAAAACTAGCCCTGATAACTATAAAAAAATCGTTAAGTATTTAAATTTATTTTTTATTGCATGTATAATTCTTTCTATATTTGTATTTCTTGAATTACTTTATTTAAATTTATCAATACAAGCAAAAACAATTGAATATTCAATTTTAAAATATAAATTAGTATTTTCTGATGAACATGTAGCAAACTTAGCAAATGATATGACTAATTCATACAATTTTTCAAAAACAAATCTAACTATTTCAACAATAATTTTAGTAATTGGTGTTGCTATTTCAATTCTTTCTTTGATTCCATATCAAAGAAAAATGATTGTAAAATATAATGAAAACGAATCTTAAGAACTTCTAAAAGAAGTTCTTTTTGCAAGGAGATTGTTTATGAGTATAAAAGAATTACATAACCAATATAAATCAGAAACACAAAGCATGTTTTCAGATAAATTTAAAAGTGATTTAATAGATATAGTCACTTCAATATATGGTGAAGAGTTTCGAGATAAATTTGAAAGAAATATGGAAAATATTGTAATTCATACAAAATTTAATATAGATGATAAAAAAATAAATGAAGAATACATTCCATATAGCATTCATATTAGTGATTTAGAGTCTTCTTTAGAAGAAACTAGAAAAAGTGCAGAAAATTTAAAAAAGAAAAATATTATAAATGCTCAAAAAAATTATTACTAAGTTTTAAAAAGGATTTAAGTCAAGAAGATGCTAATCAATTACAAACAATATTAGATAAAATGAATAACGACGATCTTTTTAATTTAGACGACATACAAATGGAATTTGCAAAATTTTTTTATGGAGTAGATGACTTTACAGTATTATTAAATTTAGTAAATCAACATGAACTTAATAAACTATCTAATATTCCAAATCCATCTACTGATATCCAGCAATATATTAAAGAAAAAGAAGATGCTGAACTTGAATTTATAAGAAGCACTACTAATTATGATGAAATTTTAGAAGAATTTAGTGATGTTGATTTAGGCGATTTAAGTATAATCGAAGAGTTACAAACACAATCAGCTGGTCACATACTTTTAAGAAATAAAAATACTGGAAAAATGGAAAGTCATATTTTTATTTCCGAATATAAAACAGAATCAGAACGTTTAGGTAAATTAACTCATGAGATTTTGCATGGATTAGAACATACAGAAAAAGAAATAGATGGTCAAACTCAAGTACGAACTGGGTTTATAGAGTTTAATGATGAAAGAAAAAATGTAATGACATCTGAATGTATTCATAATATAATATTACAGAACAGAATATTTCCTGCATTACAAAAATTAAATTATGATATAAAAGATACAAGTGAATATGGACTATTTACTAAAGTTGGATTATATCAGTTTTTTGATAAATATGAAAATCAAATCTTACGTTCAAGATGTCAAGAAGATTTGCATGAACTTTACGATGTTGTTGGAAAAGATAATTTTGATAAATTAGTAGAAGCTCAAAATTCTGAGGAATATAGTTTACAAAATGATATTGTAAGCTCTATGGAAGAATATTCTGTATCAAAAATTGCAGAAAGAATTGGAAAATATACTCTTCCTATGCAAAAAAATATTTCTGGAAAGAATTCGATATCTAGTGAATTAAAGAATTTATTAGAACAAGAAAGAGGTGATTTTTCTAATGCAGATTAATATTGAGAAAAAAAATTCTTATACTGAAGACCTTTCTGTTATAAATTCGTTACCAGAATCTGATATAAATAAAATTCCTCCTCAACTTATAACTGCTTTTGAAAAAAATCAAAATAAAGATTATAATTTTACATTTAATCCTAACTGTTCATTTGAACAGTCAAAATTTAATGCCAAAAACACAATTAATTTTAGCCGTCATTTTTAGAGATTATCTTTCTACTCCTACTCAAAAAGAAAAGATTAAAAATTTCGAAAAATTACAATTACAGAAATTAGATAAAGAAGCTAGAAAAAAATATAATCCTAATAATATATTTAAGAATACATCTATATCTTATATTGAAAATAATGAAATTAGAAAAGAAACTAATTTAGTTACACTTCCAAAAGAAACTTTACTAAATAAAATCTTAAATAAAATTAAAGACATTTTTAATATTAAAAAATTCTAAACTCTACTTGTTAGACAAAAAGTTTAACAAATAGAGTTCTTTTTTTGTAATATATTCTTTTTTCTAAAATATATTTTAATAGTCTTATTTGACTTATAAATAAATTTTTAGAGGTTTTTTATGGATATTGGAATAATTAGTTTATATGGTCTTATTTTTGGAATTCTAGGTACTTCACTTGGAGGTTTTATTGGTGCTTTTTTAAATATAAAATCTAACAAATTTTTAAGTTTTATATTAGAATTTGCAGCTGGACTTATGACTGCAATTGTTTGTTTTGATTTAATTCCAGAAGCACTTAAAATTGTTAATCTTACTAAATGCATATTGGGAATATTTATAGGAATTGTTTCTATGATTTTCTGTGATAATGTTGTTAATTCTCGTTTTAACAGTAAAAGCAATTCAGGAAACTCTCTTTTAAAAACTGGTATTATTATTGCAATAGGTTTAGCTATACACAACTTCCCAGAAGGATTAGCTATCGGTGCAGGTTTTGAATCTTCAAGTTCTTTAGGATTTAAGCTTGCAATTGCTATTGCTTTACATGATATTCCTGAAGGAATATCAATTTCTCTTCCGCTAAAAACTGCTGGAACTTCTACATTTAAGGCAATACTAATAACATTTTTCTCAGGTCTTACTACTGGTTTAGGTGCATTTGTTGGTTCAATTTTAGGAAGTATTTCTTTAGATTTAATTGGAATTTCTTTATCATTTGCTGCAGGAGCAATGCTTTATATTATCTCTTGTGAATTAATTCCTGAATCTAAAAATATGTATAAAGGAAGATTTGCATCACTTGGAAATATGCTTGGATTAATTATTGGAATGTTTGCTCAAATATTATGAAATTTTTCGAACGTCCCTAAATTTCATTTTATAAATAAAAAAGTGAAATTTAAGAAATATACTCCTAAATTTCACTTTTTATATCTTACTTTTATTTATTATTCATTGTTTCCTTTTAATCTTTCTGCTCTATCTGTTGCAATTAAGTTGTCTACCATTTCATCCATATCACCATTTAAGAAATTTTCCATTTGGAAAATGCTAAATCCAATTCTATGATCTGTAATTCTTCCTTGAGGATAATTGTATGTTCTTATTTTTTCGCTTCTATCCCCTGAACCTACTTGACTTCTTCTTTCACTTGCAACTGCTTTTTCTTGCTTTTCTCTTTCTTGTTCATAAATCCTTGAACGTAATAATCTCATTGCATATTCTCTATTTTGTAATTGTGATCTTTCTGTTTGACATTCTGCAACAATTCCTGTTGGTTCATGTATTAGTCTAACTGCTGATGATGTTTTGTTAACGTGTTGTCCACCAGCACCTGAAGCTCTAAAAACTTCCATTCTAACATCAGCTGGATTTATTTCAACTTCTACATCTTCAACTTCTGGCAAAACTGCAACTGTTGCTGTTGATGTGTGAATTCTTCCACTACTTTCAGTATCTGGAACTCTTTGTACTCTGTGCACACCACTTTCAAATTTAAACCTACTATATGCTCCTTTTCCTGTAATCATGAAAGATATTTCTTTATATCCTCCAATTCCAGTTTCATTCTCATTTATAACTTGTATTTGGAAATGTTTTCTTTCAGCATACATTGAATACATTCTAAATAAAACACCTGCAAATAATGCTGCTTCTTCCCCACCAGCACCTGCTCTGATTTCACAAATAACGTTATTATCATCATTTGGATCCTTTGGAATTAAAAGAATTTTTAATTCTTCTTCTAATTTTGGAAGCTTTTCTTTTGCTTCTAGCATTTCAACTTCTGCTAATTCTTTCATTTCAGGATCATCAAGCATTTCTTTTGCTTCTTCTAAATTTTTTGCAACTGTTTTATATTCTCTATATTTCAAAACAATATCTTCAATATCGCTATGTTCCTTCATTAATTTTTTCCATTCATTTTGTCTTGAAATTACTTCTGGATCACTAATTAATCCATTTAGCTCTTCATATCTTTTTTCTACGTCTTCTAATCTTTGAAACATAAAAACCTCTTCCTTTTTATTATTTTTAAACAACATTTATATTATAACCTATTTTTACCTATTTTTCAAGGTTTATTAAATTATAGTCTATCTTTAAATTGTCTAAAACACTTTGTTCTCTATCTGAACAAGTAAATATAATAATTTGATTATTTTTAAAATTTTTATCTATATATCTTAAAATGTTTGTCAATCTATCATTATCAAAATATGCAAATGCTTCATCTAAAATTATTGGCATTGTTTCATCTGATATTTCATCTAGTGCACTTAATCTTAAAGATAAATACATTTGGTCAACAGTTCCTACACTTAATCTTGAAGCTGGTATGTATCTTCCATCATCAATTTCTACATTTAATCCTTCGGAATCTGTTACAACAATATTTCTATATCTATTATTAGATATTTCTGAAATTATTGTACATAAATTTTCAGTAAATTTAGGACTTATATTTTCTTTTACTTGACTATATGCTCTTTCCAAACATTCTTTAGCAATATTATAAGAATTATTTAATGAGATTAATTCTTCTTTTTCTTCCTCAGCATTTTGCAATTCTTCTTCTACACTTGATAAATTTTCTAATTTACTATTTATCTCTCTTATATTGTTTTCTATTGTTTGTAATCTAAATTTTGAAGAATTTATTTTGTTTTCTTTTAATTCAATTTTTCTTACTAATTCTTCATATGTTTTATCTAAATATTCTTCAATATATCCAATACTTACTTTATCTTGATATTTAGAAATTATATCTTCTCTATCTTTTTCAATTTCTTTATTTAATTTATACTCTTTTTCTTCTGCTTCTTTTCTTTGAATTTCTTGGTTTTGTTTTAAAATATCTATCTCACTTGCAATTTTACTTGTGCTATCTTTTTCTTCTAAATCTATATTTTCAATTTTCTTTTTAGATTCATACATTTTATAAACTGTTACTAATATTGGTATCAAAATTAATGCTGATAATTCTTTATTTGGAAGACATATTAATACAGTCAAAAATACAATTATTAATAATGCTAATGTTATATAATAATTTTTAAAATTAATTTTCTTATTTTTCACATCATTTTGTGTATAAGTATCTATTTTTTTATTTAATTCTCTAATCTTTTCATTATATTCTTTTTCAAGATTTTTGTTAAAATTAATCTCTGCACTCTTAAGTCTATTATTATCTTTTTTAGCTTTTATTTCTTTTAAAAATTCTTTTTTATTTTCATCTTCTTGTATTTCTTGATACAGTCTTTCTCTTTCTGGTAAGCTATCCTGGGCTCTCTCTTTATAGCTTTCTAAACCTAATTTTTCCTGTAATAATCTATTTATTTTAGAGTCTACCATATTTATTGGTCTTTGTGATGTTCTTTCTGTTCCAACTTCTTCATTTTGCATTTTATTAATTTTATCCATTGATTTTTTATAAGATATATTATCATCTCCAGAAGAAATTAAATTACTTATTTTCTGTATAATGCTTGCTTGGCTTGATTTACTTAATCTTAAGCCTTCTTGTTCAGAAATTGCTGTACTATAAAACGTTTCTTCATCTATTCCTGTTTGTTCTGAAAAAAATTCTATTCCTTTTGTTTTATCTATTTTAAAAGTTTTCGAAATATCTTCTTTATTAGAATTATAAATAATTGGATTTTTCTTTTTAAATTCTCTATATACTTCAAAAGACTCTCCATCATCTAATGTATAATTTATTTTTCCTGAAAATTCCTCTGTTTTCCAAGGTTTAAATTTATCAAAATCTGAAATTTCTTTACCATTTTTATTTTTAGAAACTCCATAAAGCATTGCTGAAATAAACTTTAACATACTTGATTTTCCAGATTCATTTTCACCATATATAACATTTATTCCATCCGACAATTCTATATTATTGTTTTTTAATTTTCCAAATCCATTTATTTTAAAACCATTAATTTTCAATATATCTCACCTCTTTTACATAGCATCTAATCCTATTTCAATTGCCTTTTGATATTCTTCTTCTGTACATAATCCCTTATTATACATATCTAAAACTTCTTTAACAAATATACCTTTTAGATTATTTTGTTTTGAAAGTTCTTCTAAATCGTAATTTACTTTTGTTTTATCTTTTACTTTTAAAATATTAGTTTTTTCAAGGGCTCTTAATATTTCTCTTGTATTTATTTCAAAATTTCTATTTCCTACAAGAATTATTTTATACATTGTAAGTTCACTATATATGTAATTTAAAATCTTTTCTATAAGATCTTCTTTTGACTGTAAATCATCTACTGAAATTTCTAATTCTTCAAAACTTCTTTCATCTAAATCTATGAATGTCATATTAAATTTATCTTTTGTTATCTCACCAACTATCATTCCATGGTTTCCTAATTCATCAAAACCTAAAGAAATTGTAGAACCTGGATAATATATTCTATTTTTATTATCTATATTGTTTTTATGTACATGCCCAATAGCACAGTAATCAAACCCAATTGAATTTAATTTTGATTCTAGTATTGGATTATAGCAAAATCCTTCTGCATCTTTTGAGCCATTTAAATCACAATGTGCAATTAATACACTTGGTTTATTAGAAAATGGTAGTACAGTGTTCTCTAATGGGCTTGTATTCATATAAAATTCGTTAAAAGCCATTCCATATATATTTACATTTTCATCTTCATATCTTTCTATATTTGGATTTCTAAAAATGTATACATTATCTCCAAACTCATATGTATCATAATATGAGTTCTTAATATATGGATCATGATTTCCTGGAGAAATAAATATTTTTGTTTCTGGTATTTCTCTAAATAATCTTGCTATGTAATCTATAGTAGATTTTCTTACATATTCATGTTCATATAAATCTCCAGCAATTAATAAATACTCAATTTTATTTTCTTTAATATAATCTATAACTCTTTTAAATGCACTTCTTTGCTCTAATCTTCTTTTATCTCCTAAGTGTTCTTTACTATTTAATGATGTAAATGGAGCATCAAAATGCATGTCTGCTATATGTACAAATCTCATTTTACCATCTTCTTTCTTTTTTAGTTTAATAATTTTATCATAGGTAAAAAATATAGTCAACATACTTTGCGAATATTTGTTTTGTTTTTGTTCCAAAAAAATAGTCTTATATTATCTATAAGACTATTTAACTGAAGCATATATTCTTCTCCTTTTTTCTCCTTTTTTGTTCTTACTTAATGGATTATTATATAGCACTATTGTTTCTTTTCTTGTTTCTGCTTTTACTTCTTTCTCTATTTCAACTGCATTTCCAAACTCTTCACTTGAAACAATTGAAGTTGCTATTTTATCTAAAAATCCTGGAACAAAATTTTTTCCTCCATTTGTCATATTTGCTATTGTAGTATTTTTTCTACTTTCTACTCTTTTTACTGCAAGTTCTAAAGCTTTTTCTTCATCTATTTCATAATTTTCTTCTTTATAAGCATTTTCTTTATAAATTAATCTTCTTAACTCTTTTTCCTTAAAATCAACATTTATCTTTTTGGAGTCGTCTATTACTTCAAAAACAGTTTTTAAACCTTTTTCAACGCAATATGTAGCAACAATTTTAAATGCTTCTGCATTTTCTCTTTTAGCTCTATTATATTTATATATCTTATTTGCCATTGCTATTTCTCCTAACCATTTTTAATTTCTTTTACAATATTATTAAGAGTTATCTCTGCATCTTTTTCTTCTTTTTTTATATCTTTGATATATTGTTCTAACTCCTGAGTAGTTATAGTATCTAAATTAACTACTTTCCCATTTACAAAAGTATCACCAAAAGTATTTTTATTTTCTTCCATAAATCCCTCACTTAAGCAACATTTTTATTTAGTAATTCTTTTTCAATTTGAATTTTTGCTACTAATTCAATTGTCTCAGTTCTAATTTTTTCTATTTTTTCATTATTTGATAATGATAGTTTTTTTAAGTTATTTTCTATTGTAGATACTTTATTTTCAAATTTTGTTTTTCCTGCAAGTGCTTTTATTAATTTATTTATCATTTTCATTATAAAATTTTCTTTTTTAGTTGAAAGTGAATTTTCTATATTTTCATTTAAAATATTTTTTATTTCTTCAAATGTTTCATTCATACATTCGTCAATTTTGTTCTCACAACTATTAATTATTGAATTATAGTCATTATATTTCTTTAGTGCAATTTCCTTTTTTTCATCATATATTTCTAATGGGTCTATTAATTCTTTTAACAATGTACAATATTCTTTATAATCTTTTTCTTCTAATGATAAATTTAACTGTGGAGTTAATTTTTCTTTTTTATCTAAATATTCTTTAT
This sequence comes from uncultured Clostridia bacterium, assembly GCA_948530865.1. Taxonomy (GTDB): domain Bacteria; phylum Bacillota; class Clostridia; order TANB77; family CAG-508; genus Scatovivens. The sequence goes on along the minus strand of CAOTKV010000007.1, from coordinate 19,538 downwards.
ATTGAACAGATTTCATAAATTCTTCTTTAGAATCATATATCTTTTTAGCATTTACTAATGAAATTTTTTGATTTGCGCGTGCTTCTCTTAATTCCAATTGTAAATTAACAAATTGAAACTCACGTTCTTCATTTAATTTATTAATTTCTCTTATGTAATTATTTTTTAACTCTTCAATTCTATTAGCATATTCTTCATAATCAATTCCATAAAAACTAGCTTGAACTTTTAAATTCTCTTCTATCGCATCTATTCCGTTTTTTGTTTCTTCATATATTTTTCTTGTGTATAGAGCTGATATCAATTCTGTTTTTGTAGATTCTAGTTTCATAGTTTCTCTCATGTTATCTAATAGTCTATATCCTAAAGATCTCTCCATATTAATCTCCTATATCAACATAATTAATACCTATTTTAATTTTGATTTTTAAGTTTCTCTTCTATCATTATTTGTCTATCAATTAACTGCTTATATAAAGTTAAAAGTTTTTTATCTGGCATATTTCCATAATCGATTTCTTTGCCAGAAACAGTGATTTTCTTTTCACTCATAATAAGATTCTCCACTTTCCCTTTTATAATTATAATTTATTATATCATTAATTTTTTTATTTAAAATAATATTTACCAAAATGTAACAAAAAAGAAAAAGAGTAAGAAATATTTTCTTACTCTTTTTTATTAATCATCTGAATCTATTGAGCCGAACAATTCATCAAATTTTGCTTCTAATTCTTTTTGAATATCTATTAGTTCTGCTTGTCTTTTTTCTTCTTCAACTGGATCTAAGTGTTCTTCCATCATACTTGGTTGTGGTACTGATGATATATTATTATTTGCTGTATTTGGAACATTCAATTCATCAGATTCATCTGCAAATAGATTATCTAATGATTCCAAAGAAGCAGCTGCACCTCCACCAGTTGAACCAGCTTCATCTCTAGGAGCATATGGATTGAATTTTCTCCATACACCTCTTTCAATATTAACATCATTATGGTCTACTTTAAATTTTGTAACTAATTTTCCTTCTGGATATTTAAAATAGTAATATTTATTAGCTTTAACTGGTTTTATACCTTTTTCATAAATAATACAAAGGTCATTATCCATTCTTCTTAATTCATCTGGTGTCATAAGTGCTCTACCCATAACTTGATCAGATTCACTCTTACCTTGTTTCCAATCTTCTCTATCTTTATTAACGGAAATATTATCTCTTGTTATTGTTTTTTCTCCTAATGCTTTAGAGAAATATTCTACTGTTTTTTGTGAGTTAGAACCTAAGAAAAGGTGAGTATCGCAGTTACCTATGATTGTTTCATAAGCTTCTTTATAAACCGCTTCTAACTGATCTAAGTTCTGCAAAATAACACTAAATGATAATTTTCTACTTCTTGATGTTGAAATCTTTTTATCAAAATCTGGTATTTGTCCAATGTTAGCAAACTCATCAAGAATAAAATATGTAGGTACAGGAAGTTCTCCTCCCTTAGCATCTGCAAAGTCGTATAACTGTTGTATCATCTGTGAGAAGAATATTGTTAATAAGAAGTCGTATGCTGTATGGGTATCTGAAGAAATAACATATACTGCTGTTTTCTTATTACCAATTTCTGTAAAATCTATTGTATCTGTTGATGTAACTTCTGCAATTTCTTTTGAATCAAATTTACCAAGTTTTGATTGTAATGTACCTAGTACAGAACCAAAAGTTTTTTCTGGTAACATTTCAATGTTTTTATAATACATTCTAGCTGGATGATCTAATGGTAATTGATTCATCAAGTTTGTAAGCAAGTTATCTCCACCATTACTATTAGCAGTTCTAACAAGTTCTGAACAACTTGCCAAACTTTGTTCTTCTGGTGGGCATGTAGATTTTAAATAATAAATTAATGCTTTCATTAACATTTCAGACATATCATCCCAGAATGGATCTGAACTTTTTCCATCACCTTGTCCTTTTACTATTGTGTTTGCAATAATATCGACATCTATTTCATTATTTATATGATGTAAAGGGTTATAACCATCACTGTGTTGTGGGTGTACTAAATTTAATACTTTTACATCATAACCTTTTGATTTAAAATAACCTGCTGTTTTATCGTATAATTCACCTTTAGGGTCTGTAAATACATAAGAACCTAATAATTGTAATGCGTTAGGTATAACGAATGAAGCTGATTTACCAGCACCAGAACCTCCGTACAACAAGTACGTTTACGTTACCACGTTTATCAACTGGTAAGTAGTTCTTTTCTGCTAAAACAATACCTTTATTTTTACTTAATACTCTATATTGTTCTCCGCCTTCGCTCCAATCACTTGAACCGTTTTCAATATCTTCATATTCATGTTTTGGAAGTGCTCTTACAATTCCTACAAATGCTGCTACAAAATATATTCCAAAAAAGAATTTGGTTATATTCCAAAAATATAATCCACCCATTTTTGTTTCAAAAATAGCTTTAAAAGCATTAAGTGGATTTGAAAGTCCTTCTCCCATTTTAATGAAGAATTGCTCCCAATCAAAATTTATTTCTGGTGGTACATTTTTAGCATAAGCAGTTGCTACTGCAAGTGGCGCTCCACCCCAAACTAATATTACTAATACTAATACTATTCCTACAATAAGTTTTGCCCTTATTTTTCTTATTGCAGATTTCAATTTATCGAAAAATCCCATTTTTTATCACCTTTTCATAAGTAAAATTATAATATTTATAAAAGAGATTATTTTTCTTGATCTACGTCTTCTCTTTCTGAATTTTCTTTTCCTTTTTTAGATTTACTATCTTTGTCTTTCTCTTTTTCTAAATCATAAACTTTTACATAAACTCCTGCTAATTCAACATTTGCTAAAGTTTGTGTAATAGGATTTGATGCTTCTATTGTTGTATTAGCTGTTGTTGCAGTTTCATCGCTACTTCCTGCTGAACCTGTATTTTCATCTAATTCTCTTTGATTTATTTCGAATGTTGTACAATTAGCATTTATTGTTTTATCAGGATCTCCAGTAAATTTATGAATATCTTCTATTATTTCAGCATTATGTTGAACTCCTAATTCATTTTTTTTCTTTGCATTACCATTTTTACTAACCCCATTTGAAGTTTTAGTATCTCCCATTTTTTAATTCTCCTTTCGGCTCACTTGTCCTTAAATTTTATTTTCTACCTTCTTTAATTTCAAACGCAAAATATTTCTTGTAAGGTTTTAATTTACATTTTCCTTTTACTTCATTTGCATCTTCATCAAAGTATAAAATTGGTTTTACTTCTTCACCAGTTTCTGGATCTATTATAGAAATAGGTCTTTTCATATTTGGTGTATATGCAAAATCTTTATACTCAGTTTCTTCTTCATTATATAAAGTTTTAAATTTCATTGGCATAGGTTTTTTAGAAATTTTTACAACATCATAATCTAAAAATCCCATATTAACTACTACCTTTTCTTTTGCAAAAGATAGAATTACTAACGGATTTCCTTCAGGAGCTGGATTATTAACAAAAAATGTTTTCTTGTTGTTTGCTCCTATTAATTCTTCTGAATATTCCAGCCTTTCAACTGTATACTTAGGTCCATTCTTTGCAAACTCTTTTTCTGTTTTATTGACTTGATATATTACAGTTTTTATATCCTGTGGATCTGTAATACTAAAATATTTTCCTTGTAAACTATCTTCAACCATTTATCTTTTACTCTCCTTATAAAAGTTTATTACAAATGTGACTTGTCTTTTGATTTTATTAAAATTACATTACAATTATATCTTAATAGAATTCAAAAGTCAATATTTTATTCTGTTTATGTCAACTATTTTCTAGGGTTAAATTTTGACAATTCATCCATTTTCTTGAATAGTTCTAAAACCTCTTCTGCTGGGTTTTTAGGAATCATAATTTTAGTATCTAAAATTAATTTTCCTCTTCCACCTTTTCCATCTTTATAACCTTTATTTTCAATTTCTATTTTTTCACCACTTTGAATTCCAGCAGGTACATAAACAGAAACATCTTCATTAATTCCATTTATAACTACTTTTGTGCTAAGAGCTGCTTCCCATGGTGTTAAATATAAATTTGTTTTTAGATCATATCCACTTAATGTAAATTTCTCATCATTTTTTATTTTAACTCTAATAAATAAATCTCCATTTTTTCCACCAGCTTTGCCTTGTTTACCTTGTCCAACTATTCTAATCTTTTCATTGTTCTGTATTCCTGCGGGTACTTGGACTTTAAACTTTTTCAACTTGCCTTCAACAGTTCTTACACCTATTGTTTGCTCTTTTCCTCTAAATGCGTCTTCTATTGAAATATTTATTTCTGTTTCAACATTTTCTCCTCTAACAGCTGTATTCTTTTTGTTTTTTCCTTTTAATACATTCTTTTCTTCAGCATTTCCAAAAAACATATTAAAGAAATCACTAAATAATGAATCTTTACTTCTTTTGCTTTCTTCGTATGTTGCATTTGCTTTTCCTACATTTCTATGCCACATTCTATCGTATTTTCTTTTACTTATACTGTCTGAAAGAACTCTATAAGCTTCATTTATATCTTTAAATCTTTCTTCATATTTCTGATTTGATATATTAACATCAGGATGATATTTTTTTGCTTGTTCCCTATATGCTGTTTTTATTTCTGCCTGACTTACCTTATTTGTCTGTAAACCTAATATTTTATAATAATCTTTAAATATCATTTCAACATCCCCCGAACCCTTTTAAAATTCTTTTTGATTATATCATGTTAGTTTTTCTTTGTGAAGTTTTTTTATCATTTATTTAGAAAAATATTTTGTAATATAAAAGAGCCCTATATGTTAAACTTTCATCTAACATATAGAGCTTTTTATTAAAATATTATTTTAATCTTCTTCCTTTTTTCTTTTTAGATTCTTTATGTAATTCTCTGTGAGATTTTGTAGTTGTAACAGTTACAACTATATTTAATAGAATTACAAACATTATTGTTGAAATTGTTGCTATTGGAAGTTCATCTCCTGTATCTGGTAATCTTTTTCTTGTAGTATTTGTATTATTACTTGATTCAGTAGTTACTGGTTTGTTTTCTTTTGTTTCTGCTTTAGGTGGTTCTGGATTAACTGGTGTTTGTGGAGTATTTGATTTATTTGCTTCATAGTAATATTTTACTACTAAATCTTCTTTCATAACACCATCCTTATTTTTTGGAAGTTTATCTGTTCTTAGTGTAAATCCAGAAATATTTTTACTATTTGTAGTATAATTTTGTCCTTCTTCACCAACAATTACATCATCTTCCGCTAATTTCTTTCCAGTTCCAACTTCTAAATGTTCTACTCTTATTGTAACTTTTGTATTTGGAGTTTCAGTACCTGATTGTTTTTTAGAATAATAATATACAACTTCTGTAACACCTGCTATCATTGTTCCTTCTGCATTTTGTGGTAATCTATCTTTTACTAATTCATAACCTTCAAATATTTTACTTGATGTTTTATATTTATCTCCCTCTACTCCATTATATATTGTTTCTGTTTCAATAAGTCTATTTGTTTCAATATCAATATGTTTCTCAACTACTTTTGCTGATTGTTTTTCAATATGTTTATAATAATATTTTACAACTATTTCTGTAATAATATTACCTTCACTATCTTCTGTTATAAGCATTGTTCCTTCTTTATTTTCTGGAACTTTGGCTACTTCATAATCCTTAATGCTCTTTGCTTCTGTTTTGTAAGAATCACCTTCATGTCCTGCAATTCTTTGATTTTCTGCTAATTTTTCACCTGTTGTAATATCAAGATATTCTACTACTACTGAAGCTTTTCTAATATAATAATATGTAACTTCAATAGGATCAGTTCCTACTATTCCTTCACTATTTTCTGGAAGTTTTTCTTCTACTAAGTCATAACCTTCAAATTCCTTTGAATCAATTTTATAAGTACTTCCTTCTTCATATTCATAAATCTCATTGTGTAATATTTTTTCAGACTTTATATCAATATGTTTTTCAACTACACCTGCTGAAACTTGTGAATAGTAGTAATTTATGATATTTTGTCCATCAACTAATGTTATAGTTTCTTTTTCAGGTTTCTCTGTTAATACATAATTTTCAAAGTTCTTTGATGTTGAATTATATTTTTGACCCACTTTTCCTATATCTTCTACAACTGCTAATTTTTCACCTGTATCTTTATTAATATGGTTAACTATAACTTGAGTTTTCTTTGCATAATATACTTTAATAATATCACCATTATTTACTTTAACTGGTATTTCTTCTGGTTCTGTTTTATCAAATAAATATCCTTCATATTTATCAACTGTATTGATATCTTTTTTATCTACTTCAATTGTATTCTCTAATTTTGATACTGATTTTGTTACTGTTTGTGTATCTTTATCTTGTTTTACGCCGTCTATATAGTACTCTACTGTATATGATAAATCTTTTGTTTCTGAATCATCTATAACATAATAAATATTAATTACATTTTCTTTTTCATCAACGCCAATTACTAAAGAATCTCTATCTACACTATAGAATTTGTATCCAGTAATATCAATTATTTCATCTATTGAATTAATTATTTCTTCAAAAGTTTTGTTTTCAACAACTTTTGTAGTACTTATTTTTTCATATGTATTTTTGTCAATGTAGTTTACTTTATATGTTAAATCATTTCTTTTTGCATAATAGTAAATTTTTTCTTGTTTTTCATATGTAAATTCGCCTGATGTTTCTTCAGGAATTTCAACTATTTTGTATCCTGTTATTTCTTTTTCATCTTCTTTTACATCAAAAGGATCTGCTACATCTCCTTTTTTAGTAACTTCTTCTGATATTTCTTTTCCTGTTTCTTTATCAATATATTTTACTGACACTTCACATTTAACATCAATTACTGTTTCTAAACTTGCTGTTTTCTTCATTACATCTGCAACTCTTTCAAGTGACAATGCTGATGTTACTGTATTTACCATTTTATTTTGTGAAATATCTATATTATCATACACAACAGTAATATTTTTTACTATATTAATTTTTTCAGTAAGATTTTCTTCTGTAAAAGTATTAAGATCTTTTAATTCAATTTCCCAAACAATAGTATTAGTTTCACTATTATATTTTCCATCATCTAATTCTGATTCTTCTACTTTTATTGGATATGGTAATTTATCTTCTAAAGTTACTTTAGCTGTTCCAACATATGTATTTAATTCAGCATCATATGTTATTGAATAATTTACTTTATCATTTCTTTCTTTTATTTCTGTTGTTCCAGTTTTTGTTAATTCATTTTTAACAACATTAGGTTCTATATTTGGTGTTACTTCAAAAGTTGCTGGATCTACTTGTTCTTCTCTTTCAACAATAACAATAGGTTGAATATTAGTTCCTTGTTTTGATGTCCATAAAGTTGTTTTTGTTGTTTCATAATTTACATTTACATCAACTATTATTTTACCAATTGCTGTTATAGGAACAGATATATAAAAATCTCCTTCAGAAATATTATATTTAGAAATTTCATTTTTATTTGAATCTAATAATTTAAAGTTTTCAATACTTGTTTCATCGATTTTTACTTTAACATCTACATTATATATGTAATCATTATTTTTTGTTACATTGATTGGTCCAAGTATATAATTTGAACCTTCTACTGTACATTCTAATTGACTTTCAGAATTAATAGTTGCTGGAATATCAAATCCTGTAAAATCTACAGTATCATATTCTTTATTAGATTCTACTAAATATCTTTGAGCAACATATCCTTCCTCACCTGATAAAGTTCTTATTTTGGCCCATACATTTCCATTTGCTGTTGCTGCATCTTTTTGTAACATATATACTTTTTGACCATTTTCTACTCTTCCTATACGATTTCCATTTGGTGCATCTCTTAAAACAACTCCACTTGGTGTATTTACTTGGTAAAATCCGTGTGATTCAACTACTTCTAAATAATTATTGGCAATATAACCTTCTGTACCATCTTCTAATACAATTTTATCCCATATATATCCATTTACATATGCTACATATTTTTTTACTCTTGTAACTTCTGTATCTTTTTGTACTCTTGCTACAATATTTGAATTTCTTCCTGGTTTTTCTCTTACAATTACATTATTATTTGCAACATCAAACGCTGTAACAATTTTACAAACTTCATCTACTATTTCGCCACATTCATCTTGTGTTTCTACAAAATCTATAAAGTAGTTGTATAGTGCTTCTGCTTGTCTTGCCCTTGCTTCGCTAACATCTGATACTCTGTCATATACAACACCATCTTTTGTATAATATAACCAATCTTTTACATTATAATTTCTAAATGTAATATCATCTGGATTTGTAAGTGTCCATATTAGACATCTATTTACAGCTTCAATATCTCCATCTGTTAATACATTTTCACCAAGATATCCTGGAAGATATTTTTGGCTTGCTTCTGTTAATACTTTTTCTTTATATTCTGGTGTAGATTCTCCTGGCACATACATGATATTTAATAATGTCATTATTCTATTGTATTTTCCACCATTTACCATTTGATTTAATAAGTTACTAGTATTTGCAATTTCATCGCTTTCTGTTAACATATCAAAACTAAGTTCGTATGGAACACTTTTACTTGAATCAGAAAATCCCATATTTGCTTTTAAACAATATGCTGCTGGTTGTTCTTCTAAAAGTGTATTATCTTCGCCTAATACTTCTACAATATCCCACATAATTTTTTCATTAGAATTTCCACCATTTTTGTTTTTAATCTTATAGCCAATATTTTCACCATCGTATTTCTTATATTTTGAAACCATAAAATACTTTACTTCTGGCCCAGCATTAGATACTACTTGAAATATTCCTACTAATAATAATGCCACTACTAAAATACTTAATATAACTAACAAGCATTTTTTTAGTTTACTCATTCTTAATACTTCCTTTCTTCTAAAAAATTAATAGTAAAAATTTATCTGCAATAAAATACTATTTTTCTATAATCTAATATACATATTTATAACTTATTTGCATATAAAAAACATTTTACATTTTTTGGAATTTTGAGTAGAATTTCTGCGCGTTTTTAGCTTTTTTGAAATATATCTTTTATGTTACTTTTATACAAAGCAAAAGAGCATTTAGATTTTTTCTAAATGCTCTTTTACTATAATTTATTTTTTCATTCCTTTTGAACCTTTTACTCCGCCTTGCATTGCAAGAATATTTTGATCATATGAGAATGTTAATTTTTCTCTATCTCTTTGTCTTTTTATAGCAAGTTCAATTATTTCATCTAATTCCTGTTCGAAAGTTTTTCCTGATGCTTCCCATAAATAATATGAAAGTGCACCTGGTATAGTATTAATCTCATTTACATATACTTTATCTGTTTTCTTATCTATTAGAAAATCTATTCTAGCTACACCATTGCACCCTAATATATTAAATACATCTTTAGCTAATTTTTGAATTTCTTCTGTTTTTTCTTTGCTTATATCTGCTGGAATTTTTTTATTTGAAAATTGTGTTTCTCCAGCTTTTGCACCTTTCATTCCACCTTTGACTGATGCTTTTGCTCCACCAATTGTTCCACCTTTTGTTTTTCCATCACCTATGTATTTATCTGTATAGCTTAATATTTCATCAGAAAAGAATGGTTCTTCACATACTGATGCTTCATTTTCTGCTTGATTTCCAATAACAGAACAATTTATTTCCTTTAAATCTTCAACTGCTTTTTCAACAATTACTCTATCTGCAAATTCCATTGCAAATTCAATTGCCTCTTCAAGTTCAGCTTTATTTTTAGCTTTCTTTATTCCAACACTTGAACCTAAATTACCTGGTTTTACAATCATTGGATATTCAATTTTATCTTCAATTTCTTTTAGAATTTTTTCATCATCTTTAACATATTCTACTGAATAAAATGCATGAAAATCAACTACTGGTATACCAGATTCTTTTAATACTTTCTTTTGCATAATTTTATCCATACCAATACTAGATGCCATTATATCTGGCCCTACAAAAGGTAATCCAAGTAATGTTACAAAACCTGCAATTGTTCCATCTTCACAATTTGTTCCATGAACAATTGGAAATGCTACATCTATTGTATTTAATACCCTTTTTCCTATCCAAGGAGCTGGTGTTCTAACAACTTTAACTCCTTTTCCATCATTTACAACTGCTACTTTATAACATCTTTTTAATAATACATCCATATCTCTAAAAGAATATAAATCTAATAAATCATCTCCTGTATACATTACTCCATTTTTAGCAATATATATAGGAACTATTTCATACTTTTCTGGATTTAAGCTTGAAATAGCTTGATTCATAGTAATTACTGAAATTTCATGTTCAACAGAGTTTCCTCCAAAAAACACACCAACTTTTATCTTCATTTTTATCCTCCATTATAAATAATTATCTGGTAAATCATTCTCAAGAAGAACTACACTATCTTTAGTAATAATTTGATTCATTTTACTTAAAGCTTCTTGCAAATTTTTGGCAATATAAACATTAGACTCAGGGTATTTTTTTTCTTTAATTCCATTATAAATTGGAATTGCTTGCTGAGCTCCAACTAATATTATAAAATCACTACTATCTGCTGCACATCTTCCAAGTTCCTGATTTATCTCATTCATTTTATCTCCAAGTTCAACAATACCTGGAGTAATTAAAATTCTCTTTTTATGTTCAAATGATTTTAACACTTCAAGTGCCATTTTTGCACCTTTTATATTTGAATTATAAGCATCATCTATTATCATACTTCCATTTGGGTTTTGCTTTAATTCCAATCTATGAGTAACTGGTCTAATATATTTAGCTCCTATTTTTATCTCATCTGCTGTAAGTCCTAATTTATCCGCTATAGCAACGGCTCCAACAATATTTAAAATATTTAAATTCCCAAGTAATCTTGTTTTTATTCTTATTGATTCTTTACCTGGAATTACAACATCAAAAGAAGATCCTCTTTCTGTAATATCTATATTTGTAGCATAATAGTCTGCCTCTTTTGATAAACCAAATTTAACCATATTCTTAGTAATCTTTGAATTTCTAATGTTTTCATCTTCCCAATTAACAAATGCAGTTCCATTATCTGGCAAACTATCTACTAATTCTAATTTGGTTTTTCTTACATTTTCTAAACTTTTAAATGTATCTAAATGTTGAGGACCAATAGCTGTTAAAATTCCCATATCAGGATTTACAATATCTGTTATTTCTTTTATATCTCCTACATATTTTGCACCCATTTCACATATAAATAATTGGTGCATTGGTGTTAATTTTTCATTTATTGTTCTAACAACTCCCATTGTAGTGTTATAACTTTCAGGAGTCATTAAAGTATTGTATTTTTGTGAAAGTATAGTATTTACAATATATTTTGTGCTTGTTTTACCATAACTTCCTGTAATTCCAATTACTTTAAGATCTGGAATTTCTTCAAGCTTTGCCTTTGCTTTTTTGCAAAAACCTTTTCTTATATTTTTTTCAATTGGTTTATTTATAACACTTACAATATAAACAAATACATATGCAAACATAGCAAATATATTTACAATACTTAAAATAATTTTATAGTCTAATACATTTATTAAAACAAATGCTATAGCAAATAAAACTAAATATGTTGCATAAACTCTTTTTATTCTAGCTGTTACAACAAATGCTTTTTTCTCTTTTTGTTTTTTAGTTGTTATTATAAAATATAATAGCACAAATATCTCAATTACAAATCCGATTATTATTGAAATTTCAGTACTTATAATTAAACATATAATTGGTATAAGCAAAAGAACTATTTTCTTTACATTAACAACCTTTTTTATATATCTTTTCATCCATACTGCATATCTATCAATATAATAATTTTCTAATTGTAAAATATGTAATCCATGCCTTGTAATTTTATAAAAATAAATTAGTATCAAAATTAAGCTAATATTTGATAATACTTTCTCCATTAGCATTTTCCCCTTTATTTATCATTTTTTAAAAATTCATTTACTACACTATTAAAGTTATTTAAATTTTCTAAATAAGAAAAATGTGATGAACCTGGGTATTCAATTAATCCACTATCTGGAATAAGTTCTGCCATTTTTCTTCCATCACTAATTGGTGTGGCATTATCTAATGTTCCCCAAAATAATAATGTAGGAACATTAATCTTTGGTAATAATTCAGATTGATCTTCATTTAAAATAAGTTTCATTGTTTCTTTTAAAACATTACTTGAAGATTGATAATCACTTGAGCCAACTTTATTTCTAAGTTTTTCTTTAAATGCTTTTACTTTTTTAGTATTTGGTAATAAATTTAAGAAAAATTTTCCTGTTTTATAAAAAGCGACTTTTAAATAATAACTTAATTTTCTTTTTGGTTTTAACCCAGCACTATCAATTAAAATAATTTTTTTAGGTGTAACAATTTTTCTACCAACTGCATTTATTATTGTTCTACCACCATTGGAATGACCTATAAGTATTGGATTTTTTATTTTTAAAGTATTCAAAAACTCTTTTAAAAAATCACCAAAATTGTTAGTATTTAAAGGATGTTCTGGTAAATCGCTTTTTCCAAATCCTATAACATCAACTAAATAAACCTTGAAATTTTGACTCAAATTATTAGCAATAGGTCTCATTGTTTCTAAATTCGCAAGCCATCCATGTAGCAATACCACTGGATTGCCTTCGCCCATTACTTCATAATTAATATTCCAGTTATTTATTTTAACTTGCAATACTTCCTCCTCTATATGTACTCCACAATTTTTTAATAAATTGTGGAAATTTATTACTATAATTTATTCAAATTAACAGTTTTTTGTTACTGCTACTATATTATAACAATATTGTAATATAGTCAAGCAACTGAAAGCGTAAATAAAAGGACATTTTTATTCTTTTATTTACATACAAAATTAATTATACTGTTAATGTTCCACCTGGTGTATCTAAAATTACTAAAACATCCTCTTCTTTTCCAGTTTCTACATTTATATAAACAAGAAATTCTTTTCCATTTGTTTTTCCTTTAAATTCATAGCATAATATTTCAGTTTTCCATTCTGTTGGAATTATTGCCATACCTTCTGAAATTATTTCTAAATCTGAATTTAGTTTATTTCTTGCTTCATCCAAAGTAATTTTAGGAGCAACTTTTTGTCTATCCTTATGTGAATTTAAATATCCATTTGTTTCTATTCCTAAAATTTGACCATTATCTAATGCAACTTTTACTTTTATTAAATCAGGATAAACAACAATCCCATTATCATCATATGCATAATTAATAGTTACAATATTTCCTTGTTTTATAAAATATGTTTCTTTCATATTTTTAAAACCTTTAGAATCCAAATATTTTTTACCAATTTCATTTGCTTCTTGCTGACTTATTTTTTCTTCTTCAACATTTCTGTCAAATGATGTTTCAACAACATGTCCTCCTTTTTTAGATATTGATATACTGCATCTTTCTTCAATATTGTTAAACTCTATTGTAAAATCATATATAGGAATATCTGCATTTTCTATAAATCCATTGCTTTCTATATTTTTAACAGAATATTCAGAATCATTGAAAAATTCTTTTGCTTTGTTTTTGGCACTTTCCTCATCAATATCATCACCTGTTAAACCTAATTTTTCCATTTTATTTATATGGTCTGAATATGCTCCATCATAAATTAATCCTTCATATTCATTTAAATTATCATCTATATTAGAAAAAACATTTATACTATCTACTGCTTGAGCAAATTTATTATTAGAATTTATATTTAAATCTTCCCAGTTTATACTTCCATTATATATTTCTTCTGATAATTGGTTTAATGTTTGCTCCATTTCTAAACTATATTGGTATAAATCTTTTAAATTTTTAAAATCTTCATCTGTTAATTCTTTTCCTTCTATACTTTTTCTTGATAAAGAATATGAGTAATCACTTACTTGATTCAAAAATTTAGAAGTTTGTGAAAGCCCTTCTTGACTTAATGGAATTCGAGATAAATATACTATTGCTAAATCTGAATTTTTCCAAATTTCTGTAAGAGTTTTTGTGGCTTGTTCAGATCCTTTGGATATCATTGATTTTGCTAAGTAATTCTCAATTGTATTCATATAATTTACAAGATTACTAAAAGCTTCTGTGTAATTATTGTTATTCAAATTAGAATATTTTTCCCTTAATTTGAATGCATAATATCCAGTAATAATTATTGATATTACTAGCACAACAATTACTGATTTTAAAATTTTTTCTTTCATAAATTCTCTCCTTAATTCTTTCTTAATTTTATTAGTTATTTTTTCCTTATCTTGAAAATTTATACTTACAATGTTATAATATTAAAAAATTTTGAAATTTATCGAACGTCCCTAAATTTCATGAAAGGCTATATCGTATGAAAAAAATATTAGTTTTCTATGGTTCTTATGGTGGTGGTCATTTATCTGCTGCTAAATCTATAAGTTCTGAACTAGAGCAAGTTTATGGAAATGATGTTGAAGTAAAAACTGTAGACTGCATAGAATATATAAATAAATACTTGAATAAAGTATCAACTGAAGCTTACAAAGAGCTTGCAAAAAAGGCTCCTTGGGCTTGGAAACAAGTATACAAACAATCAAAAAATGGTGCATTATCACATATTAGTACTGCTACAAATAAATTAATGTCTGTAAAATTGAATTCTTTACTTCAAGAATTTAAACCAGATTTAATTATTTCTACACACCCATTTTCAACTCAAATGTGCGCAGTGTTAAAAAGGAGAAATAAAATAGAATGTAAGCTTGCTACTGTATTAACTGATTATCACATTCATCCTCAGTGGCTTGTATTATATGAATATGTTGACTACTTTTTTGTATCAAACAATCAAATGAAACTAGATATGATTGATGAAGGTGTTGAAGAAAATAAAATATTCGTTACTGGAATACCTGTATCTAACAGATTTTCAGAAGAATTCGATGATAATGCAATTTATAATGAATTTGGTCTTACTCCCGAAAAGCCTGTTTTATTATTTTTTGCTGGTGGTGAATTTGGACTTGGAAGAAACACAACATACATGGTTCTTAAGGCATTAATAAGACTTTTTAAAGATTTACAAGTTGTTGCAATATCAGGAAAAAATAAAAAAATGAATAAAAAATTTAACGATTTAGTTGAATTAACAAATACTTCTAATAGAATTAAAATTATTGAATATACAAATAAAGTTCCAGAATTAATGCATATTGCTTTTGGAGTTATTACCAAACCTGGTGGGCTTACTACTACAGAAGCTTTAGTTTCGCACCTTCCTATTGTTGTTATAAATCCAATTCCAGGTCAAGAAGAAGAAAACGCAGAGTTTCTTGTAGATAATAATGTAGCTGTATGGATAAAAAAAGGTGATAGCATTGCAAGAACTTTAAAAAATCTTTCTAGGGACTTAGAAAAAATAAAATCTATGAGCGAAAATGCAGCAACTCTTGCAAAACCTAAAGCAACTGCAAATATCTGCAAAATATTAATTAATGAATTTAATGACATTGTAAAAATCCCAAATAAAATTATTGTTAGTGTTTTAATAAAACATGAAGATAAATATTTATTTATAAAACAAAAGAAAAAAGATAGTGCCTATACAGGTACACTTCATTTTGTTGGTGGAAATCTTGAATCTGATGAAACTCTTGAAGGAGCAATAAAAAGAGAAGTTTTAGAGGAAGTAAATTTAAGTTTAAGTACAGTAACTCCTTTCGACTTTGATAGTGATATTACAGAATATAAAGGAAGAGAAACTCAATTAATATTCCTACGTTATACAGCAGAAGTTAACAATATTTCTTCTGCCAAAGCTGGTTCTGATGCAAAAGAACTTTTATGGCTTTCTAGAGAAGAAATTAAAAATTTTCAATATAATGAACCATCAATAAGATTCTTAAAAAAATTAAAACTATTATAAAACACAAAAAACTGTATTTAAAAAAATACAGTTTTTTACCTTTAGTATATAAAGAAAATAATATAAAAATTTAAAGTGACGCACAGTTTTTTACTAACAGTTGAACAAAGTGATTACTGTTAGTTAATGCAGAGCTGGAGCGTTAGCAACAGTAAGGAACGATAAATTTTTATATTATTTTCGCCTCACTATTTTACTTACAATTACAGTCATATCATCTGGAGCAATTCCAAAATTATTATCTATTGCCTCTGCCAATATTAAATCTGCTATTTTTTGTACATTATTTGTAGATACATTTTTTAAGAACTCTTCTATCCAATTTTCTTTTGTATCATCTTTAGTTTCTAAAACTCCATCACTACACATAATATAAATATCATTATTATTTACTGATACAGTTTCAGATTGTAATTCAATAGTATCAATTATTCCAACTGGCAAATTACTTAATTCTATTTTTGCAACTTCTTTATTATTCTTTATGTAAGTGCTACATGCTGCATTTTTTATAAGTTCTGCTTTTCCTGAATATAAATCTAATATTATTACATCTAATGTTGAGTATGATTCTTTATTTAGCATAAACATTCTAGAATTAATCATTTGCAAAGATTCTTCTTTATCAAATCCTGCTGATAACATTTGTTTTATAAGTCTTAATGTAACTTTACTAGATTCTCTTGCTTTTGCCCCACTTCCCATACCATCTGCAATAGCAAGTAAATATTTACCATCTGCTAATTTTATTTGTAAGCTACAGTCTCCTGAAACTTTACTACCATCTTTAGTTATTTTAGCACTTCCTACCTGCAAAACATATTTATCTTCACTTGCATAAACTTGATAATATTCTTTTTCTTCTTCATTTATTCTATCTCTTTGAAATGCTATTTTACTACCTATTCCTTTTGAAATAATTTCTGAAATATTATTAGTTATTTCTTTTCTTCTTAGAAACTCATTATTATAATCTAATTTTACTTCTACTATATGTTTTCCATTACTTAATAATTTTATTTTACATTCTTCTATATCTATATTTTTGCTTTTTAATAACAATTCAATTTGTTGTTCTTTTTGATTAAACTCATTCTCTTTTTTCTGAACAATTTCTTGTGCACAATTCTCTATAACTTTTCCTACATTTTCTAAGCTTTTATTCATAGATTGTAAATTTCTTTTTCTCTCTTCTTCTTTAGCTTTATTTATTTGCGCTATTTTTAATGTTCTATTTGCAATTTTCACTATTTCTTGCAAATCATTTTTTATACTTTCATCTTGCATTACAACATAATTATTGTGATTTTTTAGTACTTCAACTACTTCTTTATCCACAATTATATCGTTTTCTCTTAATACTTTGCAAATATCTCTTGCAATTCCATTTTCTTCATTTGAAATTTCTTCATAAAAAATATTATTTTTTACATCTTCTAAATTATCAAGAAAATCTTGAATAAAATTTTCATTTTCAATCATTTCTTCCTTTGAAGGTGTATTTATAATTTGATTAAACATATCTGAAATTGTTCTTAGCTTTTTAGAAACGTCTTCATCGGCAGGTTTTAACCTGTTATCTCCATGATTAGAAATTAATTTTGTTTTACTTCCTATTAAATCTTCTAAATCTATTTTAAAATTTTGTGGAACTAATAATAAACCTATTGATGCAATAAATATCTCTCTAAAATATAAAATAACTGGAGATGCACCTCTCACCCAATAAGTAAGCATCGCATTTCCCAAAATAAATCCTATTATAACTCCTATTTTTCCAAATCTATTTAATAACCCTGATAAAATGCCTGAAATTGCAAACATAGAAATTTGTACAAAGCTTGTACCATCAATTAAACTAATAGAAACTCCGACAGCAATACCTGTTACAGCACCTATCATCATTCCATATTTCCAACCCAAAACCATAATCATAAAAATTATAATTATATTACTAATATTTAATGAAAAAATATTTAATTTATTAAACACTATACTTGCAATAGCAACAATTATAACACTTCCAATAAGTTCTTCTGTTGTGAAAGCACTTTTAATTTTTATATTTTTTATAAATACTAGTCCATTAACAAAAATTTTGTAAAAAACATATATTATTGCTGCTGCAACTATTCCCATAAAGAAATCATAAAATAAAAAGCCACCTTTTATACATTTTATTAATGAAACAATAATAGAAGCAGTAAATAATTTACCACCTGATTTTACATTTTCATTTCTATCTTCAATTGCAACTTTTGATTTAAATATTAGAACAAAAATGAAATATATCACTATTGTAGAAAGAAAAGATACAACCGCTGATACTCCGCCTTTTATAACTGTTCCAATGATTGCCATTATAAATACTCCTGCAATAGGAATAGATTCTCCTACGCAAGCAGCAACCATAGCTAGTCCAAAAGGCATTATTTCATTCTTTACTGATAAAGTAGACATTAATACTGTTAAAATGTAAATAATTATATTTTGAATCTTAAAAATTTGTTTTAATCTATATTTAATATTACTATTTTTTTCTTCTTCTAATTCTTCTTGAAACCCCATATCCGCAATATTTTGAAACATCCTTAACCACCTCTCACTTTTAATATATAATTATTTAACCATAATGTAAAAAAAGATTTTGTCATAAAAAATCTTTATATAAGAAAAGTTTTATACAAATTGTGATAATTTTTATTCATTTTATTACATTTATTTCAAAAAAACAAGGGGAAATACAATTAATATATAATTTTTTAAAACAAAATGAAATTTTTCGAACGTCCCTAAATTTCAGTAAACATAAAAAAGTGAAATTTAGGAAATATTCACTAAATTTCACTTTTTATATTATTCAGTTTTATTACCGAATTTTATTTTAATACAGTTTTTTTGATTATTACTACTCCTACTGCAAGAATTACTAAAGCAATTCCTGAGATGAATAATACTTGTAATGTCATTCCTTTATCTACTTCAAGACCAGTTGGTGGTGTGAATGTTACTAACTCAGTAGCACTTTGGTCTCTTTCTGCTAATGATTCTTTAAATTGTTCAACTTCTGGGTTTGCATTACCAGGTATTGTAGCTTCATCTCTTCTACCAGAGATATTTTCATATTTTACAATTTCTGCAATGTTATCATATGATAAATTATCTGCATCATCAGTTGCTGAAACTGTTTTTGTAACTGTTAAATCAATTGCTGATTTGTAGTTAATTTCATCATTTCTTTCTGCTGCTGCATATGGATATAATTTTTCTTCAAATCCACCATTGTTTAAGTTATCTGATTCTTTATAGTTATCAATACTTAATACTATATTATTTCTATTTTCTGTGATGTATTGGATACCATTTTTATCAACAGAATTACGTTCAGAAAGTAATGATGTTTTAATTAATCTATCTGCCTCATATCCATTTCCTAATAATTCATTGATTGTTGTATTTCTCCAACTATGGTCTTCTGTATTGTTATAGTTTGCTGTAAATGCTCCATC